>NZ_BDGB01000082.1 GCF_002157585.1 Lentilactobacillus parakefiri | reverse complement strand
TGGACAGACATATCTTCTGCGCCAATAGCTAATCTCACCAAAGGCAGTCACAACTGAGCGCTTATTTTTCTTTTCAATCTGATAGCCTTGCTTTTTAGTTTCTTCAACTAAGCCGGCATCAACTTCTTCTAGTGCTAATTTAATTAATTCTCTAATCAAATCAAAGAAGTAGCACATTAATGCCTTTTCACGGGCAATAACATTATTTTCAGACTTAATAATTTTTACGATATCAGCTATAATAGATTCCATAAAAGACCAGCTTCTAATGTGTTTTTTGTTCTTAACATCAGACTACTGGTCTTTTTGTTTTAGCTCAAGTCCAATTTCAAAGGATTTGAGCTTTTTTAATTATTTATTCAACTTACCGCAAAAAATTATACACTTAGAAATGTAACCGTTATTTTGAAGCGGCCTTTGTAAGTTTGTCTGCTTGCTCCTGGGCGGCTTGACCCAAAATGTTCAAGTAATTGAATGGTCGGTCAAACTGTGGCTGGAACAGCATATCAACCATGGCCAAGTCGTCGATGGTATTCTCGTTTTGAATACATACTGAAAGGGTATTGGCCGACTGCGAAACGTCGTAGGTACTCAAGAGGGAACCGCCAAGGATTCGACGTGAATCAGGATCGTAGACCAGTGACATCAAGACAGGTTCGGTGGTTGGCATGAATTCTGGTCGGTAGTTATCAGTGATGATGACTTCGCTAGCGTTGATATTCTGTGCCTTTGCGGCAGCCATGGTCAAGCCAGTTGAAACAATGGTCTTGTCGTATAATTTCAAACCAGATGATGATTGAGTTCCCATGTATTTAACAGTTGGCTTTTCAATGTTCTTACCGACTAAGATTCCTTGGCGAACAGCGTTAGTTGCTAATGGAATATAAGCCAAGCCGTGAGTTGGATTGTAATGAACGGCAACGCTATCGCCGGCACCGTAAATATCTGGGTCGGAAGTCTGCATGTACTCGTTGGTAATTAAAGCACCATTGTCGGTCATTGCCAACTTACCCTTAAATAGGCCGGTGTTAGGACGGAAGCCGACACAGAGTACAACCAGGTCAGTTTCGTATGATCCCTTGGTGGTCTTGATCGTGACGGTGTCTTCACCGGAAATTTCGGTTACTTGTTGATCTAGGCCAAGGGTCACGCCATGATCGGTAAAGTCTTTTTCAACAACGTCGGTAAATTCCTTGTCAAAGTATTTACTCATGATACGGTCGGCACCGTCGAGCAAGGTCACGTCATGTCCTTTGGTGTTGTATGCCTCAGCTAATTCGGCACCGATGTAGCCGGCACCAACGATGGTAATTCGTTTCTTTTCTGGAGCTGTTTCAAAGAGTTCTTTGGCGTGATTCCAGTTCTTGCATAAGTAAACGTTTTTGTTATCAACACCCTTAATTGGTGGGATGACTGGCCATGAACCGCTCGTCACGACCAACTTGTCATAAGTGTCTTCAAATTGTTGATCATTCTTAAGATCGCTAACTTCAATTGTTTTTGAAGCTGGGTCAACGTTGGTGACTTCGTGGTTCATCTTAACGTTGGCACCTAGTTTTTTAAGTTCGTCTGGGCTAGAATAGAACAAGCCTTGTGGATCCTTTACATGTCCCCCGAGATATAAAGCGATTCCGCATGAAAGAAACGAAATGTTATCATTCTTTTCGTAAACGGTGACCTCTGCGTCTGGGTGTTCTGCTAAAATTGTTTTGATGGCAAAGGTTCCTGCATGGGTACAACCAATAACTGCAACTTTCATATTAACTTCTCCTTCGTTTTATAAAAGATTCACAAGCGTTTGCTTGTACTTACATATTACAAGTTGTGCAAGCGATGTCAAGACCTTGACAAAAGCCTTTTTCTGTTATGCAATGCGGTTCACATAGCTCAATGGTTGGTAGACTGGGATTTATAACGCAGACAAAACAGTTGCACACAATATAAAAACATTTTTTTGGAGGCCATTTTGAAATTTTCTTGGATAGTAACAAATGATGACCCAAAAACATTGAAAAAATTCTTGAATACTAGAGGTATCAGTCACCGGATGTATAAGAGCACCAAAATCGGTGGTGGTCAATTCATGGTTGGCAGTCGAGAAGTCGATGCTGCGGTTAACCTACGTGTCAGTGATCAAGTAACAGTTATTTTACCCGCCGAGCTGAGTGATCCAAACGTTGCTGTCAGCCACCAGCCAATCTCGATTGTTTACGAGGACGACAACTGGTTGATTGTCGACAAACCCGCAGGATTGACGGTGGTGCCAGGGCCGGCCAACCGCGATGATACGCTGGTGAATCGGGTGAAGGGCCATTTAGTTGATCATGATGCTGAAGATTTGGTCCCCCACATTATTACACGGCTGGACCGCTTTACCAGTGGATTGGTGTTGATTTCCAAACACCGTTTGGCAAATAGTTTAGCAAATGAGCTGTTAGTGAACAAAACGCTTCATAAAAAGTATCAGGCCGTGGTGATGGGGGTCGGATTGCTGGAACACGGATTCATTGATCGGCCGATTGCCAAGGACCCAATCGGTTATGGGCAGATCATTGCAGATGATGGCAAACCGGCACAAACGGAATACTGGGTCAATCATCAGTTCGCCAATAAGACATTGGTTGACGTCGTTTTGCATACCGGTCGCACCCACCAGATTCGGGTTCATTTTGCTGCGATTGGCCATCCGTTGCTTGGCGATGAGCTGTATCAGGGACCGATGAATTTGGGGATTCATCGTCAAGCGTTGCATGCGACCGAACTTAGTTTCCAGGATCCATTTTCCGATAGGGGGTTGAACTTTAAATCCCAACTCCCACAAGATATTTCAGCACTTCTTAATTAGAGGAATACTCATATTGTGCAGAAATGAACATGATAAGGCCAGTCGTTCTGCGAGCCCGGTTTATTCCAAATTAGAATTCAATGAAAGCGAGTTCATTTCCGTTGTATTTTCGCGGGCTTCTGGTATAGTATGGGTATTAACTTAAGGAGGAGACTAGATATGTCTACCAATGGTGAATCGGATCAGACGGTTCAAAAAATTATTGCTGAGATGGAAACTAATTTGTCTGTATTATCATGGATGAAGGGCGCAGAGGAAGACAAGCAGACCCGCGAGCACATCCGTGCTTTGAAGGCAGCTTTGTTGAAAGCAAAATCAGATTTAATTAAGGCATAATGTTTCAAGCTTTGGTTAGGCACTAGTTTTAGACGACTATTTAAATGATTTTAAAAGAATGGCTTACTGATATAATAATCGGTGAGACATTCTTTTTTGTGTACATAATTAGGGAGGGATTGAGAACATGCCAGAAGCTAAAACAGCGATTTGCTTTATCGACCACCGGGAACACATGTTGATTGATGGTCGTTATCTAAAGGATTTAGAGCCGGCAACGCGAAATTTGATTAAGGGCGATTATCCGAAAGCGAAGGTCACCGATTTTATTTGTGATCATGATTTGCTGAAGTACCAATTAATGCGTGTCGATGGGATGGTCAATGCTGATGTCAAGCAGACCAAGAAGATCAATCGACGGCTGACCAAGGCGATGCAAAGCGATGATTATGACATTATCGATGTGAACGACAATCTGGCCAAGAGTCTAACGTTTGGTCAAAAAGTCTCTGATGCCGTGGCCAGATTTGGTGGTAGTTGGGGTTTCATTGGCGTTTTCACGTTCGTGTTAATCGCTTGGATGTGTATCAATGGCCTGCAGTTGTTTGGGATGCACTTTGATCCTTATCCATTTATCCTCTTGAACTTAGCGTTGAGCTGTATTGCCGCCATTCAGGCCCCAATTATTATGATGAGCCAGAACCGGGCTGCCGACCGTGATCGGATGAGTTCTGAAAATGATTATCATGTGAACCAAAAATCGGAGCATGAGTTGAGAATTTTACATGCAAAGCTTGATAATTTGACGCAAAATCAATTACCGCATTCACTGGAAATTCAAAAGCTGGAGATTGAAATTCTCGGCCAAATCCGCACGGAGCTTGATATGATTCAGCGCAATCAATTTGGTAATCCGAAGCGTGATTTGAATGAAAACGAACAACCGAAAAATGAAAATGATTCTGAAAACAATGAGTAGTTTCATCCTCAATTTTGACAATAAATGAAAACTTCAGTAATATATGATGTAACACACATACTGAATGTTCATTTATTAGGAGGATTTTTTTGATAACCGTAAGAGTTGCACAGCAAGATGACGCCGGCCAGATAGCCCCGTTAATTGATATTATTTTTGATGAGATGGAACTTGACGAATTAGAAGACGTTCCCGAACCTGGATTAGCCAAGGTCATCACGAGGGCTTACCAGACAGACACGTATCTGTCTAGTAAGGCATCCACCGTGGTGGCCGAGGCCAATGGCCAAGTTGTTGGGGTCGTCTTTGGCTACCCCAGCGAAAATGAGGACGATATCAATAAAGTTCTGATTAATTTATCGAAAAAAAGTGCGGACTTTAAAGAGCCGTATATCCCTGATTCTGAGACCAATTCTGATGAGTGGTATTTGGATTCCATCGCCGTTGATCCTAATTGGCAGGGCCATGGAATTGGCAGCAAGCTACTCGCTGCTGTGCCACGAATGGCGTTGAACGATGGTAAATCAGTGATTGGCTTGAATGTGGATTTTGAAAATCCTGAAGCAAAAAAATTATATGAACGAAAAGGATTTAAGACAGTTGGCACGCAAATGATTGGTGACCACTTGTATGATCATATGCAGAAGGCTGCCGAGAAGCGGAGTTTGTTGTACGTTTGATAGTGTGGAAAAATGAGCGGTTAGCTTCCAGAGTATAAGGGGGGCAATCAAATATCCAGGGTTTGGATGTTTGATTGCCCCCCCCTTATACGGCCGGAAGCTGCTCATTTTTCCACGATTCAGCGAAATAATAGTGAGAATACGTAAAGACCTGAACAAAACAGTCAGTTTTGTTCAGGTCTTTTTGTCATATATAGTTGACATTGTTCGGTAGTAGCATTATATTATTGATGACACATATATGTGACAAAGTAGCCAGGGGAGGCCGGTTAATTTGAACAGAGTCAGGGAATATCGAAAGCAGGTAGGCATTTCCCAATTTGCTTTGGCCGAAAAGGTCGGGGTGGCCAGGCAAACCATTAATCTGATTGAGAATGACAAGTATAACCCGTCATTAAAACTATGTATCAGCTTGGCCGAGGAATTGGGGACGGATTTAAACACACTATTTTGGAAGGTAGATGAAGAGTCATGAAAGAGAGTGTCTTGATTAAAGTGATGCGATACCTTTTCAGTATTCGCGGTGTACTGAATGAGCACAATGCTAGAGAAGTCGGCAAAGTCGCGATAAACGCCTTTGTGTTTCTATGGATGTATACGCCTATTGCCAATGGGACTGTTCTCATGCTACCGGAGAATATGAAGACTAGATCGATGATCAATGGATTTGTTTTGATTAATATGATTATTGGATTGGGCGGTGTGAGCCTTTATGTCACTCATAAAGTTTCCGCATTGAAACTGAATTACCAAGAGGTCTCAACTGAAGCCTATCCAAAGGCGGTTCATAAAGCCGTGATCCATGGTGCCTGGTTTGGTTGTTGCTATGGCGTGATTGCGTATCTGATGCTTGCCCAAATTAACGGTTTTCTTTCAATCTTTAGTATTGGGGTTGGGTTGTTCTTGGTGGTTGTTGGCTGGACATCGGATACTCAACGAGAGATTGGCCACATTGTTAAGGTTGAATAGGAGGAAAATAATGCGACAAGACGAGACGATTTCCACAAAATTATTCCGATACTTTTTCCATATTCGAGGGGTGTTAGTCAAAGAAGCCCGTCAACAAATGAATGCCGCTATCGCAAAAGCATTTTTATTTATGTGGTTATACATATTGGTATTTAACGGCTGCGTTTTGCTGTTTGCTAAGAATAGCACCGGCAGTGGATCTTGGCTGCTGTTTGTCTACTTGAGCTTACTGATTGGTGTTGGCGGCACCCGGGCAGCCAACTTGCACTTAGATGTCCGCAAGGTGACTCCCAATCAGTATGATGACGCGGTTGAGGATGCAGTCATTGGCAGCGTTTGGGTTGGTTTTCTCGGCGGGGTGATCTTATTTGCAGTTTGGATGAATGCCAGTCCGTCTGATCGGCCATTTCCGGGGATCTTTGCCTTCTTATTCTTGGTCGTCGCATGTGTCTGGGAGGCCCGAGAAGCAATTAGCCATATTGTGGTCGTGGAATCTGATGGAAAGAGGGAGAAATAATGAAAGTTAAAGAAAGCTTTGGATCAAGGTTATTGATGCATTGGTTTGGAGTCAAACGGCCATTTGATGAATACAAGCACCAACAAATCGGCAGGATCGGCACCAACGCTTACATGATTTTGGCAGTCTACTTATTTGTTTCAAGCATCGTCGCCATATTTGTGGGCCAAAAAGACCCGGAAGAAGTATTGATGTGGCTGGTCATGATTAATATTGTGATGGTTGGCTTTGTGGTGAATATTTATATCCTTGTTGCCATGATGCGAGCACACATTGCGACACGCGAAATTCGAGCTACCAGTCGTCGGCAGGTGATTGGAAAAGCAGTTTTAAAAGGAATCGGCTTGGCCATTTACTTTGGCGTATTTATGTTGTTCGCAGATGTTTTAATTGACTGGCATTTTGATGACACCAGTCCGGTCAAAACTATCGAAAATGTTGCGGTCATTTGGTCTGATGCCAGAAGCGGATTGTTTTTTGGGATCGCAATCGCGATCTATGAGATACTTACGACCAAAATCTATAAAGAGTAAGCTATGTAATCGTTAATTATTCTTCCATTCAACTTGTTTGAACTTGCATGAACACCTAATTATCAGTAAAATGATTTTTGCGTGATTGAATAACGATGAATGCAAAGGGGAACAGTATGGAAGATAATATTAAACTTGGCAACCCGGTTTTTAACAAAATGATGTTCGTGCTGGACAAGCCGGTCAATGAGCAGAATCACCGGGATTACCGCTTCAACGACGAAGAATTGGTTCAAATTAGCGACGGTATCTGGGCGATGCCGGCCTACATGAAAGATAATGATGATTTCAGCATGTTCTTTATCATTACTGAAATTGACGATGGCAACACCGTGTTAGCATTTTCTACCGGTGAAAAGAAGGGGGAACAATTTTCCTTGAGTAACCCGATTATTACGGGTGAAGCACTCAACATGCTGGTGAAGCATGACCAGGACAAGGCAGCCTCAATTTTGCACTTCTTAGATCAAATTTCCAAAGCCGATGAGGGTAACTGGCGAATGGTCGAATAATGACTGTTGCATTTTGCCAGCAAGCTGTTAGACTATCATTTGATTTGAATTTTAACGAAATTTGGGAGTAACGGTTATGAAATTGACTTTGAATGAAACAGCAGCTAAATTTAACGTCAGCCCGGACGTGATTGACGATTATATCAAAAACGGCCTGGTTCCGAGTAAACCTCAGGTGACAGTTGGGACAGAGTTCGACGACACCGACATGTACTGGATGGAAATGGTCAACTGTTTTATCGAAAATGGCTCATCATTAGAAGACGTCAAACAACTGATTAAACATTGTCATATATAGAACAAAGTTATTGTTAAACCAAGAATTGAATGATATTCTAAACACGTGGGGTATCGGCACTCTTTAAGTCATTAATTAGATGATCGTTTGTATAACTGTTAGATTGCACAAGTAATGTGACAAAAGAGTTCCATCGTGCGAATAAAAGCACTTTGAGTATTCGGTTATAAACCGGATCAGTATTCGAATATGAACGAAGTGATATTTGATTAAAACCATTAGAGTTGCCGATTCCCCATAGGAAAGGTTAGTGCATTTGCGCTGGCCTTTTTCTTGTCAAGTAAACGAAAGCGCTATCATTGTTACCACAGGA
The DNA here is from genome assembly GCF_002157585.1 of Lentilactobacillus parakefiri. Classification (GTDB taxonomy): domain Bacteria; phylum Bacillota; class Bacilli; order Lactobacillales; family Lactobacillaceae; genus Lentilactobacillus; species Lentilactobacillus parakefiri. The sequence goes on along the minus strand of NZ_BDGB01000082.1, from coordinate 13,657 downwards.
TGCCGGCTCACAATCATTCGCCGGATCCGCAAACGGCGATCGCATGCTTGTTGACGATCTTTTTTCTGGTGACCTAAACATTTTATTTAGGGATTATGGAATTTTTCACCAACTAATGCAATAATGATAATAGATTGGAGTGATTAGTGGATGGCTGAAAAAAATAATAGTCACGAAGAATTAGCCGGCGCCAAGTTTTTCTGGGTGACCGTGCTAAATGTTGTTATTACCATTGCTGAGTTCGTTGGTGGGGCATTATCAGGCAGTCTGTCACTGATTTCTGACGCCTTTCATAATGCTGGAGATTCGGTTTCGGTCGTTTTCAGTTACGCTGCCAGCAGGATTAGTCTCCGAAAGCAAAATGCCCGCAATACGTTTGGCTATAAACGAGCGGAGATCATTGCCGCTTTTTTGAACTCAATTGCGCTTGCACTTATTTGTGTTTTTTTGATTATTGAAGCGGTCAAACGAATTAGTAATCCTCAGCCGATTAATGGCAACCTCATGCTGATAATTGCTGTCATCGGGTTGGCAGCAAACCTACTATCTGCATTTTTACTGAACTCAGGTTCAAAGAGCAGCTTGAATATAAAGGCAACTTATTTACATATTTTAAGTGATGCCTTATCATCGATAGCAATTATCTTTGGCGGAATTTTGATTGATTTGTACAATTGGACGTTAGCGGATCCAATCGTGACGGTGATCGTGGCAGTTTACATTTTTTATGAGTCAATCCCGATTATTCGCCAAACTTTCAGAATCCTGATGCAGGGCGCGCCGAACTTGGATTATGATCAAATTAAGCATGACTTGCTGCAAATTGATGGCGTTTTTTCCGTCCATCACGTCCATGCCTGGATGATCGACGAGAATAACCTCATTTTTTCAGCGCATGTGAATATGCATGATATGAAATTGAGTGAGGCCCAACCAATTTATTCAGAAATCAGCAAGGTATTGAAGGACAAGTACCACATGTGTCACGTGACAATTCAAGCAGAAACGACCCGCGGTGAGCATGAAGACATTATTTATGACCGCGGTAATGATATTCCATAAATATAGGAGATTTTGAGCTTAATGACCCCAATGAAAGAGGATTATTTAAAAATCATATTTGAACTTGGTGGTTCGGACGATTTAGTCAGTAATAAGCAGATCGCGATTAGTTTGAACATCGCGGCCGGTTCAGTGACTGAAATGGTGAATAAAATGGTTGCTGAAAAATTAGTGACTCATCAACCCTATTCTGGTGTGCAGCTAACCAAGAAGGGGAAGCGATACGCTGAAGAATTGGTTCGCAAGCATCGAATTTGGGAGACATTCTTGGCGGACACGCTGCACTATGACATTTCTGACGTTCACGATGAAGCAGAACTGTTGGAGCACGTCACCTCTGATAAGATGATTGACCACTTGGACGATTTTTTGGGCAATCCGAAACGTTGTCCACATGGCGGGGTGATTCCGGATCGAAATGGTCATTACCACCCGGATCATGATAAATTGCTCACTGATGCAAAGGACGGTGAGGAAGTCATCGTCAACCGATTTATTGACAATCACGATTTATTAACCCTGCTGGGTGATATCAAGCTCGATATTGGTGATAAGTTAAAAATAATTTCTCACGATCCCTTCGAAGGTTCGGTAACCGTTAAAAATGTGACGGACAAGAAGAAATTGGTGATTGGCTTTAAAACGGCCCATTATGTTTTCGTGAGGTGATTGGAATGGCTGACACTGCAACTCGGCAGGAGAATTATAACCATCTAGTTTTGAATACCTGTGTGCTCGCTGGCCGCATCATGATTGAATCGGGGTCAGAAATGTCCCGGGTCAACGACACTATTATGCGCATCGCCAGAAATGCCGGTCTGAAGGATGCTCAGGTCTATGCGACTTTGACGGGAATTATCATGTCAGGCGGTGTCAAAGAAGTCGGGGCTGAGGTCGGCTCAATTGATAAGCGGGCGTTTGACATGGAAAAAGTTGCCAAGGTCAATGAATTATCCAGGGCTTACGCTGCCAAAAAGATTGATATTTATGAGTTCCGTGACGATCTTGTCCATATTGATGACTTAGTAGCGACATTTCCACTTTGGTTACAAACCTTGGGTGCCGGCTTGGTGAGTGGCACTTTGGTTGTCGTGTTTCAAAATAATCTGCCAGATTTTTGGATCACGTTTATTGTCGGCATGTTCGGCTGGGCAGTTTATTATTTTTTGAACATCTATATCCAGATCCGCTTTTTAAGTGAATTCTTGGCTGCCGTCGTCGTTAGTGCGCTTGCGTTGATTTCTGTGAAAGCCGGCCTGGGGGTTCGTGCAGACGATATCATTATTGGTGGCATGATGCCCCTGGTGCCTGGAATACCGTTGACTAACGCTGTTCGAGATGCGTTATCCGGTAATTTGATTAGTGGGCCGGCCAGAGGAATCGAAGCACTGATTAGTGCCTGTGCGCTTGGGTTTGGTGTGGCAATCGCGCTGCACTTCTTTTGAGGAATGCTTATGAGTCTGTTTTTCATTAAATGTATTTGTGTTTATTTTTCTGGGATTGGTTTTGGCCTAATCGTTAATTTGCCGCACAGGGCTTTAAATGTCGCTGGGATTACAGCTACTTTAAGTTGGCTGGTGTATTACGGGATTATCAACACCTGGGGTGGACTGGGCGCCGCCAATTTCTTTGGTGGTTTGACCATTGGCTTGGTTTCAGTGGTCATTGCCCACCTTAAGAAGATGCCTAGTATCTTGTTTGACGTTCCTGGGTTGGTGCCGTTAGTGCCAGGAGGCCAAGCGTATAATACGATTAAAAATTTTGCTTTGGGTGATTATCAAGTGGCCTTTAACTATCTTTCAGAGGTAGTTTGGATTGCCGGGTCGATTGCCTTGGGGTTTATCGTGGCGGAGTTAATTAATAAAATCCGCATTAAAATCAAATATGTGTCGAGAGGATGGGATAAATAGCCCATCCTTTTTTTGTGATTGCTTGATTGACATTCTCAATTAACGGTGTATTATTTTCCTTGGATAATATTATATAGCGTATAATACTACAGAGGTGACAATATGGCGATCCAAATAAGTTCAGAATTATTAGATGGATGTGTACTGGGGATTCTGAATAGTCAGGACTACTACGGTTATTCGCTAACCCAGAAGGTTCAAGAGTCAATTTCTGTTTCGGAATCGACGATGTATCCAGTGTTAAGACGTTTGAAGAAGAACGATTTGCTGTCGACTTATGATGAGCCATATCAAGGCCGCAATCGACGGTACTATAAAATTACGCCGGAAGGAAAACGGCAGTTTGGCATTATTCAACAGGAGTGGCAGGAATTTAAGAAGGGCATTGATAATATGTTAGGGGATGATCAGGATGAATGATTATATTGAAGAATTTCGGGCGCTGCTGGGACAGTTGAGTCCAGAAGAGCGGGACGAGGCGGTCGATTTTTATCGTGAATATCTCCAAGATGGCAGCTATGAGACCTATGACGACTGCATCAGGGAGTTGGGCACGCCCCATCAGTTGGCTCGAAAGGTGTTAGCCGATTATTCGATTCGGACGCTGGAAGCACCGGTGTCGCAGCAATCTCGAAAGCAGCAACCAAAGAATGATGTCAAAACCATTTGGCTGATAGTCTTGGCAATCCTTTCAACACCGGTTACAATCCCCTTGGCATTAGGGATAGCTGGTCTCTCGATAGGGGTATTTGCCGCCGCATTGGAGTGATAGTTGGTTTGATTGGACTTTTCTTTGGTGTGGTAGTCGGCGGCCTTGGCGGTCTGGTTGTGGGGATTGGTGTCCTGACAGCTGATCCATGGTTAGGCCTTCTATATATTGGAGCTGGCCTCATGATTGTTGGGATCATTGTCATGATGTCACCAGTATTTTCGGCGATGTTTAACGGTGTAATTCGCGGTGTCACCAATTTTTCTCGATGGGCCTATCGAAGACTCATACCGAAAAATCGGGCTGAAAGACACGGAAAGGGGCCTCAAAAATGAAAAAGTCAGTGATCGTTGGGTTATCCATAACTATTATTGGTGGCATTTTGATGGCAATTGCCTTAGGACATACCGGCTTTAAAACCATCGTTTGGGATAATGGGTTCAGGGTTGAGGACGAGCAAGCACAAGCGACAAAGATGAACGTTAAAGAACTTGGCGGATCGGTGAACAAGATCAAGTTTGCAACTGAGAGTCAAGTGATAATTCGAACCAGAAATGTGAAAAAGCTCAGCATTTCATACTCTAAGAATAATCACGTTAAGCAAGATGGAAGTGCATTGACAATCACTGGTAAACGTCAACATCATCAGCACCATACTCGAATTATTGGTTTCAGTATTGAAAGTTATGACAATGACGACGGTCATGTCTTAATTACAATTCCTAAGAAAACCAAGCTTAAAGAAATTAGTGGCCGCAGCGATGATAGTGTGTCAATATCTAATTTAGATGCAAACAATATTGAGTTGACGGGTGAGGCCGATATTAATATGGCACACGTAAAAACACTGTCGACACTTAATTTGAAGGGGACTGACGATACGACTTTGAAAAATGTGACTGCGCCTGATGTTACACAAACCAGTGATGGCGGAGATTTAACTTATCAGAATGCGGACTTTTCAAGCGGAAGCAGTACCGTTTCAACTGATGGTGGGGATATTGATGCGCTAATTTCGAACCCGAAAAAAGGTCAAGTAAGTGCTAATACAGACGGTGGTGACGTTTCACTCTTCGGTCATTCTAGAAGTTCATGGCAAATGGCACAGAAAAAATCAATTCTTTACCGACTAACCTCTGATGGTGGCGATATTACTGTCCGATAAAGGAAAACCATTTTGAATGATCTAATTGTACGAGAAAGCCCCACAAAATCAGTATTTAAATTCACTGATTTTGCGGGGCTTTAAATAGTTACAGTTGCGCCTAGTGCTCGATGATTATCTTAAAATCCCAAACACAAAACTAATCCCTAAAATCACCAGCACAATGGTGGTGATCCAAACATACAGATTGTCACCTTCGCGATAGAAGGAATAAATTGAAACCACCACTCGTAATACCGGTGTCAAAATCAACAGGAAAATTCCCAGCATCATAATCGCGTAAGGCTTTAGTTCGGCAATTCCCGCCCAAATTTGGGAAAAGTCAGTCGGAAAGGCATTATTTGGATAGCCGCCATTACCTTTGACGATCAAAAGAACTAGGCCAATGATCATCACAGTCGCAGAAATCATGACGCCCAGTCGAAGAATCTTGCCAATTAACAGCTGGACATCGGCCATTTCTTCAGTCATTTGCTCTTTCGTATTTTTGTCCATCTTATCCGATTCCCTTCATAAACATCTCGATGCCAATGTAAAATAGGATTGGCACGAAAATCATCCGGATCGTTCGTGCAGACATGTCACGCATGATCCGAGAACCCATGCGGGCGCCAACTAAAATTCCCAAGGCCAGAGGAACGGCAATCATTGGTTTGATCGAGCCATTGAAAAAATACACGGTAGCGCTGGCGGCGGCAGTGACACCCATCATCAGGTTACTGGTTGAAGTCGATGGCTTGAGCGGCATTTTCATGACCGTATCCATTGCCATGACCTTGAAAGCCCCTGAGCCGATGCCAAGCAGGCCACTGGCAATCCCGGCGCCATACATCACCGCCAAGCCGCCGGGGATGTGTTCAACCTGATAGTTGATGGTTTTGCCTTCAACATTATCGAAGTAGCTGCTGTCCAACTTGAACTTGGATGATAACTGATCGGGATGAGCCCGGTGAAGGACTTCTTGGTGACTGATCAACTTTCGAATCATATTGTATCCAGAGAATAATAGCAGTAAGCTAAATAGTATGTACAAATATTTGGGATCAATCACTCCAGTCAACAGGGCACCACTCAACGCCCCCAAAGTGGTGGCAATTTCCAGGAACATGGCCACCCGCAAATTGAGCACCTTGTCGCGGAGGTAAGCAATGGTCGCACCGGAACTGGTTGCAATCACGGCAATGATACTAGCGCCAATCGCGTATTTGATGTCGACACCCATCAATAATGTCAAAATGGGCGTTAGGATAATGCCACCACCTAAGCCAAGAATGGCCCCGGCAAAGCCAGCGAACATGCCAATGGCAATCATCAATAAAGCATAGTTTATCAAGTCTTTCACTCCTCTTTTGAATCCTATCTCTAACTCACAAAATTATACACTTTCTGCAAATAATTAAAAGATAGCTAAGAATTTTCAGAAACCAGAAACCAGGTTTTCGATTTGTGATATACTCCTCTTGAGTAATACATACGAGAGGGTTGTTAAAATAATGTACGGAAACGAAGACTACATGCTGATGGAACGTGATCCAAACCGTTTGGTCAAGCTGATTGTGAGCTTGTGCTTTACAGCTTTACTGTCAGTTTCAGTGGCGTTTAATTTTGATTATCTGCAATTTTTAGACTCGATTTTTACAACGGCTATCCAAGGATCCTCACCGACACCGGGACTGGAACATTTTTATTCGGTCATCACATTTCTGGCCAGCCCGAAAATGGACATCTTTTGGGTGTTCATCGTTGCCTTTTTCCTCTGGGGATTTAAATATAAAGTCCCTGCACTTTGGGCGTTAGGCACGATTTTTGGTGGTGATGTGATTGGCGCGGTCGTCAAGCAACTGGTCAGACGTCATCGGCCACCCCTTCACTTAGGCGTTGATAACGGCTATAGTTTCCCAAGCGGCCATGTGTTGGGCTTCTTCCTAGTAGCCGGCGTGCTATGGATTATTGTCTTGCCGTTGATTGAACGGGCATCCATCCGGATAGTCCTTAAAGTCCTACTCGTTATTGGGCTGGCACTTGTGATGCTCTCACGAGTCTACTTGAATGCCCATTACCCAACGGACACAGTGGGAGCCTGCCTGGTTGGCTACTCCTGGCTGTTGGTGGCTGAAATGCTGTATGCCAGCTATGCGCCACAAGTTGCCCGCTATCGGTTTGTGGTGCATACTAAAATTTAGATTTTAAGAGCGCGACGAGACCCGGGAGATGCGGTGTGTAAGGCCAAAAGGATTAAAATCCGGGTCTTGGATTTAAATCCTTTTGGCCTTACACGTTAGCATCTGGGTCGTCGAAGCGTATTTTGAAGGCCACGGGTAGCTCAAAAGAGGATAACAAGCGTGTTCTTGTGTTTCACGCTTCCACAAAGAAATATTTAACTTATACAGCACGGGTGAGACGGCAAACGCTTCTGTCTCACCCGCTTTTTTGAAAGGAGATCCCCATGGATTTACCGATTGAGACTACTCGACTTCGACTAACTGAACTAACGCTGACAGATTTAGCTGATTATGAAAACTTGATTATGATCCCCGAAATTTCAGTTGGTGCCGGTTTTAATTTGGTCAGTAACCCCAAAATGCTGGGTGCGGTGGCGAGAAGACAAGTTACCGCGCCAAATTCGTTTGGCATTCGAGTCAAAGGCCGACTGGTCGGTGCTATTCTCCTACATGAGCAAGTTGGCTTCGATTATCAACCTGATCACGCCAACTTGGAACTCAGCTATTTTCTTCACCCAGATTGGTGGCATCAAGGCATCATGTCTGAAGCACTCATAAAGTTAATTGAAGAACTCACTGCCAGCAAGACGATTAAGACCTTAAATGCCGAGGTGTTCAGCAGCAATCAAGCTTCCAAAGGTGTTTTGAAAAAGGCCGGGTTTCAGAAAAAGACAACGCTGATTGACCCACTGGTTAGCAAAGAGAAGGTCATTTATCAACGCGCTTTGCGATGAGAAATGGCTTTCTGGTTTGTCAATTCAATCCAAGTGAGTTACAATTTTGATTGTCGAAGTTATTAACAACTAAATTAATCAATCCAATCGAGTAGAGGCGCATTTATCAAGAGTATATTTCAGGAACTTGAAGGAAGTTATGACTGAAGTAAAAAGGGATGAGTGCCGAAATGATCAGTTGCCTTCCAGCTGGTTGTTGGGGTCCAGTTGAAGAAGCTGGGGACTGTCGCGACAAATCGCGGAGAGCTATCAAGATGTTGAGAAACGCAAACTGTCTCTTTCAATATTTTGAAAGAGATTTTTTTGTAGATTTAGTGAGAATCTGAAATTATTGGATATAGGAGACGAAAAGATGAACGAAAATGAGAGCCAAGAAGCCAACGGACAGGTCAAGCGGGGGCTAAAAGCCCGTCACGTGTCAATGATTGCCTTGGGTGGCTGTATTGGGACCGGATTATTCGTGGCCAGCGGTTCGGCTATCAGCCAGGCAGGACCTGGTGGTGCGTTAACGGCATACTTCTTGATGGGGATGATGGTCTATTTCCTGATGACCAGTTTGGGTGAAATGGCCACGAATATGCCGATTTCCGGGTCGTTTGCCGCATATTCATCCAAATACGTTGATCCTGCACTGGGATTTGCGATGGGCTGGAATTATTGGTTCAACTGGGCCATCACGGTGGCTGTTGATATCAGTACGGCGTCTTTGGTGATGAAGTTCTGGTTGCCCAACGTGCCGGCGTGGATTTGGAGCGCCATTGCCCTGGTAATTATTTTTCTGATTAATGCGATGTCAGTTAGTACCTTCGGCGAAACGGAGTTCTGGATGTCCGCTATTAAGGTAGTTACCATTATTATTTTCCTTGCTGTTGGTGCCCTGACAATCTTTGGGATCATGGGCGGCCATTTTGTCGGCATGCGTAACTTTTCAATCAAGCAGGCCCCATTTGTCGGTGGTTTTCCGGCAATCCTCAGTGTCTTCGTTGTCGCCGGGTTCTCATTTCAAGGAACCGAGCTGGTTGGAATCTCTGCCGGGGAGTCTCAAGATCCCCAACATAGTGTGCCAAAGGCCATTAATGAAGTTTTTTGGCGGATCATTTTGTTCTACATTTTGACGATTTTTGTGATTGCGGCTATTATTCCTTACACTAGTCATTCACTGCTCGGATCAAGTGCGACTGACATTGCGATTAGTCCGTTCACGTTGGTCTTCCAAAGGGCTGGTTTGGCCGCTGCTGCCAGTGTCATGAACGCCGTTATCCTGACGTCCGTTATTTCCTCAGCCAATTCTGGTATGTATGCTTCAACCCGGATGCTGTATTCACTTTCTAACAGCGGTTATGCGCCAAAATCATTGGGTAAAACCGCTGCTAACGGCATTCCTTATTACTCACTGCTGGTAACGACCTTTGTTTCACTATTGACCTTTATCTCCAGTATTGCCGGTCCACAAATCTATATGTGGCTGGTGGCCGCTTCCGGATTGACCGGCTTTATTGCCTGGTTTGGAATTGCCATTTCACACTATCGCTTCAGACGGGCATTTATTCGTCAAGGACACAGCTTGAGTGAATTGAAGTATCACGCTAAGTTGTTCCCGTTTGGACCGGTATTGTGCCTGATTCTCTGTATTCTAGTGATTGTTGGTCAAAACCCGCAAGCCTTTGCCAACTTTGACTGGAAACAGATTCTAGTTACTTACATTAGTGTGCCGCTAGTCTTAATTTTGTACATTTGGTATAAGCTCAAACACCACACGAAAATCATTCCGCTGGATCAGGTTGACGTTTCCCCCGCTCATAAAGACGAGGATCTTTCAAAATTGAATCAAAAGTAATATATTAATTATGAATTGGTCTATCCATATTGGATAGGCCATTTTTTATTATTTTATCGGCCTAAAGCTTGATATTGGGTGAGGATGTTTGGTACAATTTTAGCAATTGGTATATTAAAAACATGAGGTGAAAGATATATGAAAAAGGTTATGTCAAAAGGTAAATTTGAAAGAATGAACAAACTATCCAATGATCAAAATATTATCGACGCATTGGCGTTAGATCAACGTGGATCGCTGGTAAAGGGGATGAAAACGGCCTCCGAAAAATACGGTAAGCTTTTCAGCATGAAGATGGTCTATGATTTCAAGGAAATTGTTTCTGAAATCCTGAGCCCGCTGAGTTCGGCCGTACTTCTGGATGAACAGATGGGATTCAAAGGCATCCAAGCTAAGGACAAAGACACTGGCCTGATCATGTCTTATGAAAAGACGGGGTACGATGCCGATACGCCGGGCCGATTACCCAGCTTGATTCCTGATCAATCAGCTCAAATCATGGTTGAGAAGGGTGCAGATGCACTCAAAGTCTTGGTCTACTACAATCCTAACGATCCAGATGAAATTAATGATGTCAAAAAGGCCTTTGCGCAAAAGTATGGCACCGAAGGATTAGCAGCCGAGACCCCAACTTTCTTTGAAATCGTCACATATGACGATCGTTATGACAGTAAGTCATTAGACTTTGCCAAGATCAAACCTGATTTGGTGTTGCAGTCGATGATGGAATTCACAAAAGAGAAATACCATATCGACGTTTTGAAAATGGAAATTCCATTTAACCCAACCTATGTCAAAGAATGGGCTGATGGCGGGGATTACGCGTATACTGAAGATCAAGCCAAAGGCTATCTCAAAGAGTTAAGCGATGAAGCTAGTCGACCATTTATTTTCTTGAGTGCCGGGGTGCCGACACCCGTTTTCCAACGTGAATTAAAACTTGCGGGAGACGCCGGAGCTAAATTTAACGGTGTCTTAAGCGGCCGAGCAACTTGGCTGGAGGGTGTTGATATTTACATTCGTGATGGTAAGGACGGCTTGGTTGACTGGCTCAAACGCAAAGGGACCAAGAATGTCACTGAACTAACCCAAATTTTATCTGAGAATGCGACACCGTGGTTTGAAGCTTATGGTGGCTTGGACAATATTCAAGTGGTTGATGTTTCGAACATCAACTAAATTCCCACAATATGTTGCACCCATCTCTTCTAACTAGTACAATATGTAGCGTTGATAAAATATTGTGCGACCATTGCACGCAAAAAACGTTAGGGGAATAACTATGCTTGTACTTGCTGGAACGATTGGCGCAGGAAAAACATCATTGACTAAAATGCTGTCACAACATCTGGGCTCGCCTGCCTACTATGAATCGGTTGAACATAATCGTATTTTGCCACTGTTTTATAAGGACCCCAAGAAGTATGCCTTCTTGCTCCAGATTGATTTCTTAAATCGCCGGATGGATGACATCAAAAAGGCTTGGCAGAATGATGAAAGTGTGTTGGATCGATCGATTTTTGAAGATTCACTGCTCTTCCACTTGAATGCCGACTTGGGCCGGGCTACCGAAACTGAGGTAACAATCTACGACTCATTATTGGCCAACATGATGCAGGAGATGCCGCAAACCGACCACAGTAAGAACCCCGATTTGTTGATCCACATTAACATCTCGTTTGATACGATGCTTCGAAGAATCCAAAAACGCGGTCGTTCTTATGAGCAGATCGATAACGATCCTGATTTGTACCAGTATTATAAAGATCTGAATGCCCGTTATCAGACGTGGTACCAAGAATATGACAAGTCACCGAAGATTCAAATCGACGGGGATAAATACGATTTTGTTGAAAACGACGCCGACAAGCATAAGGTCATCGACATGATCGATGCGCAAGTTGACAAGTTGGCAATTTAATCACCGCCTGACCTTGTGATTTTGGGGTCGATTAGTTATAATCGATTTCAGATAAAACGTTTTGTGCCTATTAAGTAGATTTCAGAGAGACAGTGGGTGGTGTGAACTGTCATCGAATATTCCAGCACATGTGAACGGGCAGGTAATGCTGCACGGTGTATACCGTTACCATACGTTGAGAGCTCGGCGTGATACTGTCGAGAAATTGGGTGGTACCGCGAAAAGGATCCTTCGTCCCATAGACGAGGGGTCCTTTTTGTATACAATTTGGGAGGAATTGAAATGTTAGATATCAAGAAAATCAGAAAAGATCCGGATTTTACCAAAGAAAAATTAGCGACTCGAGGAATCAAGCCCGAAACCATTGATGAATTGGTGGGTTATGATGCCAAACGTCGTGATTTGATTGTTGAGTCGGAGTCACTTAAAGCACAGCGAAATGCCGTTTCTGATCAAATTTCCCAAAAGAAGCGCAATAAAGAAGATGCTTCAGAAGCTATTAACCAGATGAAACAGGTTGGTCAACGAATTAAGGAACTCGATGAACAGTTGCGTCAGGTTGAGGAAGATGAACACAATTTGGCTGCCCATCTGCCAAATATCCCTCATGATGATGTGCCGGTTTCATTAACCGAAGAAGGATCAGTCGAACTTCGAAAGATCGGCAAGATCCCTTCATTTAACTTTCAACCAAAGCATCACTGGGAAATCGGTGAAAACCTGGGCATCCTCGATTTTGAGCGGGCAGCCAAAGTTTCTGGCAGCCGATTTGTCTACTATATTGGTGATGGCGCGCTACTGGAACGCGCCGTGTACAACTTTTATCTTGACCAAAACACCGCAGCCGGATATACCGAAGTCATCCCCCCTTACATGGTTAATAATGATTCGATGTATGGTACTGGCCAATTTCCAAAGTTTTTGGAGACTAAGGCCGGTTATGAAATTCAAGACAGTGACTTGACCTTAATCCCCACTGCGGAAGTGCCACTGGTCAATTATTATCGCAATGAAGTTATTCCGACAGAAAAATTACCGGTATCGGTTACGGCCTTATCACCAGCATTTCGATCAGAAGCCGGAAGTGCAGGCCGTGATACCAAGGGCCTGATTCGACTCCATCAGTTTAATAAGGTTGAAATGGTTAAATTTACCAAGCCCGAAGACTCGTGGAAGGCCTTGGAAGAGATTACTCATCAAGCTGAGACTAATCTTCAAAAATTAGGTCTGGCCTATCATGTCATCACTTTGACAACGAGTGACATGAGTTTCACAGCAGCCATGACCCATGATTTGGAAGTCTGGTTCCCAGCACAGGATAAGTATCGAGAGATTTCCAGCTGCTCGAACTGTACGGATTTCCAGGCACGTCGGGCACATATTCAGTACTGCGATGACGAAGGTAAGCTTCACTTTGTCCATACTCTAAATGGCTCTGGATTAGCTGTGGGCAGAACCGTGGCTGCGATTCTTGAAAATTACCAAAACGAAGATGGGAGTGTGACGATCCCTGAAGCATTGCGGCCATACATGCACGGAATGACTAAAATTGAGAAGCAAAACTAATTTGTCAGGTGAGTCGAGGCCGAATTGATCTATGGGCTAATCGGTACACTTGGAAAGGGGTTGGAACATAACCCTTTGAGCGTTTGTAGTGGCGACTTTGGTCACCACTTTTATCTTGCCAAAAGCTGCGACAACGGCCAGCATCGCTTGCCTAGCCTACATGGCAAACGGCAGATCCCTGCCGCTTAACGAGAAAAAGCAATCATTCCAAAACCGGGAATGGGAGCTACCCCGGGTCAAGTAGACAATTAAATAATTAAAACTGTTATGCAGTTTCTTCAACGGTATGATTCCGGTATTCCACTGGGGTCATGCCGTTGAGTGTTTCTTGTCGTCGTTCGTTGTTGTACCAGTTAATGCACTTTTGAATTAAAGTGATTATCTCGATCTCAGATAACGGTTGTTCGAAGGCAAAAAATTCCGTCTTGATGTGACTCCAGAAGCTTTCCATTGGGCTGTTATCCCCTGGAGTTCCTGGCCGCGACATACTATGGACGATGCCCATTCCAGCCAATGCAGTATTATAGCGTC
>NZ_BDGB01000081.1:2213-2621 GCF_002157585.1 Lentilactobacillus parakefiri | reverse complement strand
CAATGAATTTCACGCAAACGCCCGTCAACTATATCGTTGCCGATGCGGGCTACGGCAGTGAGCCAAACTATCAATTCGTTAAAGAGAAATTGGGTAAGATTCCCTTGATTCCTTACACCATGTATCTGAAAGAACAATCGAAGAAATATCGTACTGATCTGAGTAAAGTGATGAATTGGGAATATCATGTCAAAGACGATTACTACGTGGATAATCACCACATCCGCTTTTCATATTACGGCATGAGCCATCGAACTGATAAAAATGGGTTTACCCGCAACTTTAAAGTTTATCGGGCCGACGATTACGATGACCCCGAAGGTTACTATTGGTCGACCACCCGCATGGGTAACCAACGCAGAATCAACATTAACCCGAATTGGGAATCCCAAAAAGAATATATTCGTG
>NZ_BDGB01000081.1:0-2123 GCF_002157585.1 Lentilactobacillus parakefiri | reverse complement strand
AACAGCTTTCAAGCCCAGAGGGCCAGGCCATTTTCGCTAAGCGAAAACTTGAGGATGAGCCAGCCTTTGGTAACCTGAAGGCTAATTTGCGTTTCCGTAGATTATCGGTACGTGGATTAAGACAAGTCAATAATGAATTAGGAATTATCTTGATGGCAGCAAATATGAATAAATTGGCCAAAATGATGGCCAATTTAACTCATATTTTTGGTTGGATAGAAAAACTGAGCCGCATCTTCCAGAGAAAGTGGAAAATACGGCTCAGTTTATTTATCGGCGGGACTTATGTCCCAGCCTCTATTAGTTCGCAAGCCAGTTCCAAAGTGAATAATTACATAGCAAACCACAATATTTCCCATAATCAAGTTTCAAGCAAAATCTGGGGTGGCTTTCCACATTATAAGTACCGTCATGGCAAAAATAAGCCTGAGGGGGTTGTGATTCACGAGACTGGTAATGCCAACTCAACGATTTTTGACGAGATTGCTTATATGAAGAAAAATTATCGGAATGCCTTTGTTCACACCTTCATTGATGATGACCACATCATTAACATTGCCAGCACCAAGTACCTCTGCTGGGGTGTCGGTTATCCCGGCAATGCCCGGTTTGTCCAATTTGAACAAGTTGAGATCCATAGTAAGCGCAGTTTCTCCGGCGAAGTGGAAAATGCGGCCTATTACACGGCCCACATTTTGAAAACTTATCACTTAAAGCCCAACGACGCCTGTTATGATGGCAAGGGGACTGTCTGGTCTCATGGTGCCGTTGCCCACTATCTGGGTGGGTCTGATCATACCAATCCGGTTGGTTATTATAAGAACCGCGGCAAGAAGTACTTTCATCAGGCATACACGATGGCTCAGTTCTATAAGCTGGTGTTGACCAATTATCACAACCTGTAGTTGATTGGCGTGAAATATTAAAAATCCACTTTACAATCGAACTATTTTAGATTATTGTCAAAAGAGTAACGATTACGATTTACAGAGGAGAGGATATTTCATGTTACATAAACTTTCGAGGATTAAGGCGCTGATGCTTGCCCTTATTGTAGTGGCGCTTGGGATCGGACTGGCAGGCTGTTCCAGCAGTTCATCCAGTTCTAATGGCAAGATTAAAATTACGGCGACAACCGATTTTTATGGGGAGGTTGCCAAAAAAGTGGCTGGTAATAAGGGCGACGTGACGTCAGTTATTACCAATCCGAACGTGGATCCCCATGACTATCAGTCGTCAACCAAGATTGCCAAGGAAACGGTTGGCTCAAAGATCGTGATTGCCAACGGAATCGGGTATGATGGTTGGATGAATAATTTAGTGAAGGATAGCAGTAAAGTCGATTATATCAAGGTCGGCGAAGATCTGATGGACAAGAAAAATGGCGATAATCCACATCTTTGGTACAATCCAGCGACGATGCCTAAATTAGCCAACACCATTGCGACAAAATTAGGCAAACTGCAGCCAAAGAGCAAGGCCTACTTCAAGAAGAACGCCAAGAAGTACATCGCCTCATTAAAACCAATCAACGATAAGATTGCACAATTGAAGCAGCTGGCTGCAACTAAGAAGAATAAGGACGTTTATGTCAGTGAGCCGGTATTTGACTATGCGCTTGAAGCAACCGGATTTAAAGTTGGTGATACGCAGTTCGAAAATGATACTGAAAAGGGTGTCGACCCGTCACCACAAACCATTCGAACAATGCAAAATGGAATTAAGAATCACAAGATTGCCTTCTTTGTTTTCAACAAGCAGGTTGATAGCAAAACCGTCAATAATTTGGTGGCATTAGCTAAGAAGAACAAAGTGCCGGTATTGCCGGTGACGGAAACCTTGCCAGCTAATAAGAATTATGTCAGTTGGATGGATTCACAGTATGCTGAGTTAATTAACATTCTGAACTGAAACTTGAAAGCTAATAATCACGCCAAAGGCGTGTGGTTATTGGCTTTTTTGGCAAAAAAATAAACGCAAGCTCTCCTGCGTTGTATACTTTAGTCGACCAAAACCAAGATACAAAGGAGACTTACGTCATGAATATTATAAGTCAAAAAAATACAGAAAACGAGCTTCACAATATTGTTCATCAATTTACTTCCCTCATTGGTCTATCTAAA
>NZ_BDGB01000080.1 GCF_002157585.1 Lentilactobacillus parakefiri | reverse complement strand
TGATGGCAGCAAATATGAATAAATTGGCCAAAATGATGGCCAATTTAACTCATATTTTTGGTTGGATAGAAAAACTGAGCCGCATCTTCCAGAGAAAGTGGAAAATGCGGCTCAGTTTATTTATCGGCGGGACTTATGTCCCAGCCTCTTTGTGTTGTTTATCAATGATGGCAATCATTTTGGTTGTTCGAAGATGAAAAACTCACACAACATCGACCTTTTCTATTTCACAAAGTCCTCATCTATCATATAATAAAGGCAACTTGGTAATGATCGGAGTGATGAGCAAGATGGCCGAGGGGTATGAGTACCCATTAATTGATGGTTTGAATGTTGATGAAATTATTGACGTTGTTAATTTTTTTGAGACGATTGAACAGGCATATGAAGAAACGGCAGGAATTAAACGAGCAGATTTTATCAAAACTTATCGGAAATTCCAGGAGGTGGTCCCCGCAAAGATGGAACAGAAGCAATTGGAAACCGAATTTGCCCATCGTTCAGGATATGATTCCTATGAAGTCATCAAACTTTCTAAGGATGAGCAACTGGCTAATTTGACGGTACGTGAGGCATAGGATGGAAATTAACGAACTCAAACAAATTGATAAAACGGTTAAGGGATGGCTGCACGAATCACGTGATAACGTTTTGAGAAAAATCGACACTCGCTTAAAAGTCGATACGAAGACGAGTCGACGTGATTTAGTCACTAACATTGATAAGCAAAATGAGAAGTTTTTGGTTGGCAAAATCCGCGAATTTGATCCACAAGCCCAGATTCTAGGCGAGGAAGGATTTGGCGACCAAGTCCATTCGACTGAAGGTCGAATTTGGATTGTCGATCCGATCGACGGTACAATGAATTTTGTGAAGCAGCGGAATCATTTTGCCATCATGATTGCGCTTTATGAAGATGGTAAGGGTGTTCTGGGCTACGTGATGGACGTTATTGGCAAGCATCTGTTGTCTGGCGGCCCGGACATCGGCGTCTTTGATAACGGACACCCGCTGCCACCGGTCAAGGACACGCCGCTTCGAGAGGGCTTAATTGGCCTGAGTGGTCCAATGGTTTTACACAATGATTATAATATGGTCGACATCGCCCAACAGTCTTTGGGGATGCGCATTTACGGTAGTGCTGGGATTGATATCATTTCCGTTCTTCGTGGTGAATTAGTTGGTTATATTTCTTACCTTAAGCCATGGGATTTTGGGGCAGGCAGAATTTTGTGTGAAACTGCTGGACTTAAGATGACAACTATTGACGGACAGCGATTAGATGTGTTATCATCAACACCAGTATTGTTAGCAACACGAAATGCACATCAAGACATTCTTACAATTGTAAGTGAATGATCGGACTGTGACGGTTGTCACAGTTTTTTTATGCGAATAATGAATAATGATGATGTACAATATTCGGTTTGATTTAAATGAAGGGAAGCAAACGACTTGGATACTAAATTAAAAACACGCGACGACATTCGTAACATTGCTATTATTGCCCACGTTGACCACGGTAAGACAACGCTGGTTAACG
Source organism: Lentilactobacillus parakefiri (assembly GCF_002157585.1). Lineage (GTDB taxonomy): Bacteria > Bacillota > Bacilli > Lactobacillales > Lactobacillaceae > Lentilactobacillus > Lentilactobacillus parakefiri. Next base: position 15,771 of record NZ_BDGB01000080.1, on the reverse strand, counting down.
AAATGTTGAAGCAATCAGATACGCTTGATCAACACGTACAAATTGAGGATCGGGCTCTTGACTCGAATGCGATCGAACGTGAACGGGGAATTACCATTCTGTCGAAGAACACTGCCGTTCGATATGGCGACAAACAGATTAACATCTTGGATACGCCAGGACATGCGGACTTCGGTGGCGAAGTTGAGCGAATCATGCGAATGGTTGATGGCTGTTTACTTGTCGTTGATGCTTTCGAAGGCACAATGCCTCAGACTCGTTTCGTTTTGAAGAAGGCTCTTGAACAACACTTGACACCAATCGTTGTGATTAACAAGGTTGACCGTGAAGGTGCCCGTCCACAAGAAGTTGTGGATGAAGTTCTTGACTTGTTCATCGAACTTGGTGCCGATGAAGAACAACTCGATTTTCCAGTTGTCTATGCGTCAGCTATGAACGGAACTTCAAGCTATGATCCTGATATTAGTAAGCAGGAACATACCATGAAGCCGATCTTTGACACCATTGTGAAAGACATTCCAGCGCCAATCGACAATTCAGACGAACCCCTCCAATTCCAAGTTGCCATGCTTGATTACAATGACTTCGTTGGTCGAATCGGGATTGGCCGAATCTTCCGTGGGACAATCAAAGTTGGTGACAGTGTGACTGTTATGAAGCTTGATGGTTCTAAGCAGAACTTCCGAGTTACCAAATTAATGGGATTCTTCGGTTTGAAGAAGGAAGACATCCAATCAGCCAAGGCTGGTGATTTAATTGCGGTCTCAGGGATGGAAGACATCAACGTTGGTGAAACGGTGGTTGATCCTAAAGACCCAGAGCCACTTCCAATTCTTCGAATCGATGCACCAACACTGCAAATGACTTTTGGAACTAATACATCACCATTTGCCGGCCAAGACGGTAAATTTGTGACGGCTCGTCAACTTGGTGATCGTTTAAAGCGTGAACTTCACACCGATGTTTCACTGCGTGTTGAAGATACCGACCAACCAGGTTCATGGATTGTTTCCGGACGTGGTGAGTTGCATTTGTCAATTTTGGTTGAAACTCTTCGTCGTGAAGGCTTTGAACTCCAAGCTTCACGTCCAGAAGTTATTTATCGAGAAATTGACGGCACCATGTGTGAACCATTTGAATCCGTTCAAATCGATACACCAGATGAGTATACCGGTTCGATTATTGATACCCTTTCACAACGCAAGGGAACCATGCAGAACATGGAAACGACCGACAATGGCCAGACTCGTTTGACTTTCTTGGCGCCATCACGTGGATTAATTGGTTATTCAACTGAATTTCTTTCATTAACCCGTGGATACGGTATCTTAAACCATACCTTCGAGAAATACATGCCAGTTATCAAGGGCTGGAACCCTGGTCGTACCAAGGGTACTTTGGTTTCAATGAACGCCGGTAAAGCAACGACCTATGCAATGATGGGGATTGAAAGCCGTGGAACATTGTTAATCGACCCAGGTACAGAAGTTTACGAGGGAATGATCGTTGGTGAAAATAACCGGGAGAACGATATCACGGTTAACATCACCAAAGGTAAGAACCTGACCAACGTTCGTGCAGCCGGTTCCGATGATATGGCTCGAATTAAGACACCAACTCATCTTTCACTTGAGGAATCGCTTGAATTCTTGAATGAAGACGAATTGTGTGAGGTAACGCCTCACTTCGTCCGTTTGAGAAAGAAAATTTTGAACTCAAACACCCGTGAAAAAGAAGCTAAAAAGAAGCGTCATAACTAAAACAGCGTCTAACCAGAAGGCCCCGTCAATCCAATCGGATCGGCGGGGCCTTTTTTTGTTTTGCTTTCAATAGTGTCTGGCTAAACATGTTAAATTCCCCTAAACCTGATCGGTAATCTCTGAATCCCGCTTTTTAATTATGATATAATATAGCTCGATACACCTACATATAATTTGAAAAGTGGAGTTGGACCAATGGGGAAAGCACGTTTAAAAAATCTCGACTATGTTATTTTTATTCCGTATATTGTCATGTCGATTATCGGTGTGGTGATGGTGTATTCTGCTAGTGCAAATATTTCAATGCAGAACGGGGGAAGTCCACTTAGTTATCTGGTTAAACAGTTAATCTTCGTAATCTTAAGTGTGATTATTGTTGGTGTTATGACTGCAATGAACATTAAGTATTTAAGAAAGCCTAAGTTTTTGAAGTTTCTTCTCTATGCATTTATCGCCGTTCTAATTGGGCTCCTCTTAGTCGGTAAAACGATTAATGGTGCTGCCGGTTGGATCCATTTAGGACCGGTGAATATTCAGCCGGCCGAATTTGGAAAATTCTTTTTGATCATTTGGCTCGCTGACGCAATTGACAAGGGTCAACCCGAAATTACCTTGTCATTTCGCAGCTGGTGGGATCAAATGAAATGGCCATTGTTTTTTACCGCGGTGTTGATTGGTTTAATTCTCAAGCAACCCGATTCGGGTGGGGCCGCAATTAATTTAGCGATTGCGTTTATTTTATTTAACTGCAGCGGTTTTTCTTGGAAGCGAGCCCTGACTATCGTTTATGGGTGTGCGGCTGCAGCTGTCCTGGCATTTCAATTTATTCTGGTTCCCATGGCTAAGTCAGACACGTTTTCCCATTCTTACCAGCTGCAACGGATTGTGGCTTTTACTAATCCGTTTGGGCATGCACAAGGGACTGGTCAACAAGTGGTTAACTCGTATTACGCAATTAGCAATGGTGGCCTTTTTGGCGTCGGCTTGGGTAATAGTGTCCAGAAAACCGGCTATCTGCCCGAACCAAACACCGATTTTATCATGTCAATTTTGACTGAGGAATTGGGGGCCATCGTCGCTGTGTTGGTCATGGCGTTATTAACGATTATTATTCTGCGGACCATTCAAATCGGTGTTCGCAGTAACGATACTTACCAAAGCTTGGTTTGCTATGGCGTTGCGACATATATGAGCATTCAGACTTTCTTCAATATGGGTGGCGTTTTGGGCGTGTTACCAATCACTGGCGTCACATTTCCGTTCATCAGTTACGGTGGCTCCAGTATCCTGACGCTTTCATTTTGCTTGGGACTGGTGTTAAACATCAGTAGTCGTGAGCGTTTGGAACGCCGAGCGCTCAAAGCAGCCAGACAGTAAACTAAAGGAGATGAAATGATGGCGTTAGTTATTCAGCCCACAACTGGGTTAATTGTTTATTTACATTCGATCCGCCACGCTAGGAATCTCAAATCTTATGGCAGACTGTATTACGTTTCCAAAAGGATGCGCTATGGCTTAATTTACGTCAATCAAGCAGATGAGGAAGAGATTACCAAGAAATTAGCATCTCAAAGTTACGTTAAACAGGTTGTGCCATCACATCTGAACGAATTAGTTCAAGAAGTTGAAGGTAAAACCGAGTTGGATGATGATTCGGCTGATGAAGACTATTAAGTTGAGGTAAATGATGAGAATTGTATCAGGAAAATATGGCGGGATTCGCTTGAATCCAGTCAAAAGCGATCAAACTCGGCCAACCACTGATAAGGTCAAGGAATCTTTATTCAGTATGACCGGCCCATATTATCACGGTGGCCGTTTTTTGGACTTATTTGCCGGTTCTGGTGCTGTGGGAATTGAAGCGGTTTCCAGGGGCATGGACAGTGCGGTTCTTGTTGATCGACAGTACCAAGCCGTTAAAGCAATCAAAGAGAATATTGCCAAAATTCACGCCGAAGATCAGTTTACCGTGATTAAGGGAAATGCCGAGATGGTTTTGAAGCAGTTGGCTGCCAATGACGTTAAATTTGACCAAGTGTTCTTGGATCCGCCGTACAAGCTGCAGCAGATTGTGAAGGTCCTGGGAGATTTGTTAAGTCTTGGTCTGTTAAACGAAGGGGCAACTGTGATTTGTGAAACTGATAATCACACTGAATTGCCACTTGATCTTGATGGTTTCCATGCGGTCAAGCAAAAAAATTATGGACTCACAAACCTGACAATTTATAACTATCAAATGGAGAACAAACAATGACAAAAGCTTTATATGCAGGCAGCTTTGACCCCATCACTTTTGGGCATGTTGACGTGATTCAGCGGGCCAGCCGAATTTTTGGAAAGGTATACGTTGCCATCAGTATTAATACACACAAGCATCCTTTGTTCACGGATGATGAGCGGGCAGAATTTGCCAGACAGGCATTGCATCAGCTGGCAAATGTGGAGATTGTGGTATCGGAAGAACTGACTGTTCAACTGGCCCACCATTTGGATGCGACTGTGTTGGTGAGGGGCGTTCGCGGCGGCAGCGATTTGGATTCCGAAATGTCAATTGCGGGACTGAATGAAAAATTAGCAGGTGATATTCAGACCATTTTTATTCCAACCGCGGCTAACTATCGGGACCTCTCATCGAGCATGATTAAAGAAATTGCCAAGTTTCATGGTGATGTGTCAAAATTTGTTCCAGGACCGGTTGCACAAGCATTAAATGATAAGTATCGACAATAAAACAGATGTTTCAAGAGAGTGGTGAACGAATGAAAAAGTGGTTAAAAAAATATTTAATTTGGTTTGCCATTTTACTTTTTGTGGCGGTTGGATTTTTGTGGCCGCTTCCCAAATATATTGAAGGACCTGGAGATGCCGCTAATTTAAGTAAAATTGTCAACATTCAGAATCATCCTGATAAGCGTCCGGGACAATTCATGTTGATGTCAGTTAGTATATCTCAGGCACGGCCGTTTACTTATCTTTATGCTAAGTTGAGCCCCTACTATTCGATTGAACCCGAAGAAGACGTTACGGGTGGCCAAGACATGAAAGAATATAGCAAGGTTCAGCAGATCTACATGGATGGGTCAATCAATAGCGCAATTTATACGGCTTATCGTCAAGCACACAAAGCCGTTAAGATCAAGTATCACGGCATTTATGTCATGAGCCTGATGAAGAATTCCAACTTTAAAAATCAACTGGCTGTCGGTGACGTAGTGATTGCACTCAATGGTCATCGTTTTAAGAGCTCGATTGGATTCATCAAATATGTAAGGCAACAAAAATACGGTCAAAAATTGACGGTGACTTATAAACGTCACGGGAAATTGCATCAAGCTGTTGCGCCCCTAGGAATGATCGCAAAACATCGAGCGGGTATTGGGATAACCCTGACCGATGATGTTCAAGTGGAACCTAAAATTCCAATCAAAGTTCACCCCGGCCAAGTGGGCGGTCCGTCAGGCGGCCTCATGTTTGCATTACAGATTTACAGTCAACTAACCAACAAGGATCTCAGGCATGGGCAAAAAGTTGCCGGCACAGGGACAGTTGACGGTTTGGGCAATGTTGGTGAAATTGGCGGGATTGATAAAAAAGTCATTACCGCCAAGAAACATGGTGCCAAGATTTTCTTAGCTCCCTATGTCAAACCAACCAAAACGATTTTAAAGTACGAAGAAGATCATCAGACAAACTATCAATTAGCAAAAGCAACCGCAAAGAAATATGCACCGTCCATGAAAGTGATTCCGGTGAAGACCTTTAATCAGGCGGTTTCAGTGCTGGGGAAAAATTAATTGTTCGATTACAAAAGGGTTAGATAATCTAATCCTTTTTTTCGTATGTATTATATTAGAAGGGAGGTACAGTATGGATAGGATACGTGAGTTTATTAATGACTATCTTTATCAGATTTTAATTGGCTTAGTCAGTGTCATCGTTATTTTTATGTTTGTGATTGGTGGGATGTTCATTAGTCGAGGGGGTCAATCAGGTAGTCACGACGATCAGGCTGTCATCGAGAGTGCGGGGTCTACTTCAGAAATGGCGTCGACAGCTAGTTCGACCGTGCCAGATCAGCCTAAGCAGGTTGCTTCAGGTTCGAATCAACAGATGTATGTCGATGTCAAAGGGGCGGTAAAAAATCCCGGTGTTTATCAAGTGAGTGCCAATATGCGTGTCGTCGATGCCATTGAGTTGGCCGGTGGCTATAATCGGTCAGCGGACAAGAATAAAATTAATCTGGCACAGAAATTAACCGACCAACAGGTCATTTACGTTCCCATTCGGGGTGAAAAGGCAACCCCAGTGACGTCTACAATGAGTCCAGCAACATCCGAGACTCCAGCAGATGGGGCGGCTCAATCCGCCACGGCATCAGAAGAATCAACAGCCGGATCATCTGCACAGATTAATTTGAATACTGCTGATAAAACCAAACTCCAAGAGCTGACGGGAATTGGGGATAAAAAAGCCGATCAGATTATTGCGTACCGCCAGGCACACGGCCAGTTCAAAAATATTGAAGAGCTTAAAGAAGTCCCAGGATTTGGTGATAAAACGTTTGCAAACCTGAAGTCTTCAATTTGTGTCTAGCCCAAAAAGTCAATTTGAGATATGATTTACACCAGAGAAGGTGGAATGATAATGGATAAGCGAATTAAATGGGACCAATATTTTATGATGCAGGCAGTTTTACTGGCCTCAAGAAGTACTTGTGAACGGCTTTCTGTAGGTGCAGTGATTGTCAGGGACAAACGAATTATTGCTGGTGGCTATAACGGATCAGTTGCTGGGGACGATCATTGTATTGATGTCGGTTGTTACCTAGAAGATGGGCACTGTGTCAGAACCATCCATGCAGAAATGAATGCGATTCTTCAGTGTGCCAAGTTCGGTGAGAGTACCGATGACGCTGAAATTTACGTGACCGATTTTCCGTGTCTGCAGTGTACCAAGATGTTACTTCAGGCGGGGATTACCAAGATTAACTACCTGAGAAATTACCATAATAACGATTATGCCCAAAAGCTGATTAATTTGAAAAGCATTGAATTAAACAAAATTAAGTTGACTCAAGCCGATATGAATAGAGTGCCATTCGGGTCCTATCTGTCTGACTAACTATCAATAAGAATTGGCTTATTTTTCCTGCGGGTGTCATGCTTTTAATGAGTATGACCATGTATGGAAATCGTGTGATTGGTTTTATCCTACTGGGATTACTAGCTATCCGAATCTATTGTCTTCGAAATGTGATGGTGATCAGCAGCTGTATTTTTGCCGGAATTGTTTTCGCCGGGGTCGGCTTATTGACTAACCAGCAGAGGGCCTCGGCAACGGGGACAAAATCCTATTTAGTCAAAATTTACCCCGATACGGCAAAGGTCAATGGTGCAAATTTAAGCTTTATTGCTCATCCTGAGGGCGTTAAAGAAAAGATGGTGTTCTATGCCAGACTGAAAAGCAACGGTCAGAAACGCCGCCTAACCGCTGGTACTAAGCCTGTGGTTCTTAAGGTTGCCGGTAAATCTGCGCCGTTTTTACCCGCGACCAATGTCAATCAATTTGATATGGCCAAATACTACCATCATCAGAAAATTCAGAACTGTTTTCTAGTCGAAAGCTTCGTTGTTCAAGAAACTGCAACGAAGCTTTCGATTATTGACTGGATTCATGTATTCCGCTCACAATTTAATCAGTACTGCAATCATCTGCCAAAAACACTGGGAATTTACGCCACCGGACTAATTAGTGGGTATCGACCAGTTAATTTTTTTGACGAAATGACTGGTGTCAAAAAGCTGGGGTTGTTGCATGTTTTTAGTATCTCTGGGATGCACGTTGCCTATTTCCTATCCATCGTCGACCAATTAATGGTCTGGTTGGGGTTGTCCAGGTTTAAGAAAGCAGTTATTTCAATTCTCTTTTTAGGCGGCTACTTTGTGTTTTCAGGCGCATCCCCGGGTTTGCTGAGGGCAGTTATAATGGCGGTCATTGGGATTGTCAATCGTGTATTTCACATCGATCTGTCACAGCTTGATATTTGGAGCGGGTCGTTGATGATCAACCTGATGATGTTACCCGAGGCGATGTTTCTCATGGGCGTTCAGCTGAGCTATGGTTTGTCATTAGGCCTAATTGCGTCTGAGCGGTTATCATATATTAAGCAAACGATTTTACTCAATTTTTTAACAGTGCCAATTTTATTGTTTCACCTTTATGAGTGGCATTTTCTGAGCGTTTTGATTAACTTAATTGTGCTGCCGCTCTTTGGAAGAGTCATTTTTCCATTGGTAATTGTTGGCGTTATCGGCGGGCTTGTTGCCGAAACGCTGATTATGCCCATTGATGGATTCTTGCACCTGTTTAATAATGGCTTAAATATGATTAGTCATTTTCCGGGAATGCTGGTTTTTGGGAAGCCAACTTTACCCGTTGTTCTGCTGATGCTGTCATTAACAATGCTTTTGGCAATTGCCGGTGGATCGTCTGCAAACAAAATTGCGGGAATACTGGGTGCCACTTATCTGGCAGTATTCTGTTGGATTCACTTCCCACTTAATGGCGAAGTCACAATGTTTGATATTGGGCAGGGCGATAGTTTTTTGATAAGAGAGCCGCTCAATCGTTCCGTGACCTTGATCGATACAGGTGGTAAGGTTCACTTTGGTATGAAGCCCTGGCAGCGAGGGGAGGTCAGCTATCAAGCTAAACGATTGTCAATTAACTATTTAAAAAGTATTGGGATTTCTAAAATTGATAACTTGTGTGTTAGTCACCAGGACACTGATCATTGTGGTGATTTACCTGCCTTTATTGAAGAAATGCAAATTAGCCGGATTATTATTCCCCTGGGGATGGATCAAAATCCAAGCTTTATGAAACGGATTGCCAACCGTGATCGATTAACTAAGTTGCTATGTGTCAATGATGAGATGCGGGTGGCAAATCTGCCGGCACAAATTTACCATCCATATCTGGCCGGGAAAGGTGAGAACCATGACTCAATGGTCATTGGTACTCAAAAGGGCGGTTTGCGATGGTTGTTTACTGGGGACTTGGATCGTCCTGGTGAGTTGGATACAATATCCAGGCATAGTGGCTTGGTAGCAGATGTGCTTAAAGTCGGTCATCATGGGAGTAAGACCTCATCTGATCCGCAATTTATTTCTGCGGTCAAGCCGAGGATTGCTTTGATCTCTGCGGGTCGAAATAACCACTATGGTCATCCAAATGACGAAACACTTGTGACACTTAAACAGCATAACGTTAAAGTATTTAATACCCAAAAACACGGTATGGTAAGATATATTTATCGAAATAATACCGGTCACTTTGAAACGGTATTGAACAGGCATGAAGGGAACTTATAATGAACTATTCTCAATTAATTCAACAGTTAAGCGACAAGGTAATCAAGCCAGTCTATCTAATTTTGGGTGATCAGGATTATCTTTCCAGCCAAATTAAAGCGGCGTTTGTCAAGATGATTCCTGACAGTGAGCGCTCAATGAATATTGGCAGCTATGATATGGAGGACACCACTATTTCTGCAGCAGTTGAGGATGCAATTTTGGTGCCATTCTTTGGCGAACGCCGATTGGTGATGATTAATCGACCATATTTTCTCACGGGAATGCGCACCAAATCTAAGTTGGACCAAGATCTTGATGATTTTTTGGAATACTTGAAGCATCCTGAACAGTCAACGGTCATGGTCATTTTTGCGCCCTACGATAAGCTGGATTCTCGAAAGAAGATCACAAAGGCCCTCAAAAAAGTTGCCGTAACCATTGAAATTGGTAATCTTCGTGAAAACGAGATTAAACAATTAGTGACCGACAAAGTTACTGGAACTGGGTTCAAAATTAATCGTGATGCGCTGGATCGAATGGTTGAACTCACTGGCGGTAAGTTGACAACGATGATGAGCGATCTACCTAAACTAATTTTGTACAATAACGATACTAAAGTGATTGATTTGGATTCCGTTAATGGTCTGGTCAGTAAGTCAATGGAGCAAAACGTCTTTGATTTGGTGAATAGTGTCTTGCAAAAGAACCCAAAGCAGTCGATGGACATTTATCATCAGTTACTGCTCGAAAATGACGAGCCCATTCGAATCAATGCCGTTTTAATCCAGCAGTTTAGATTATTGCTGCAGGTTATGATTCTACAGAAGCATGGGTACTCGCAAGGAAATTTAGCGTCAACTCTGAAGGTGCATCCTTATCGGGTTAAGTTAGCCATGCAGACTATCAAAAAGTTTAGCTATAATCAGCTGCGAGAGGCATACATTGGTTTGGTTGATACTGAACGTCAGATGAAGTCGACTCGGCGTTCACCTGAATTATTATTTGAACTATTTGTCTTGAAATTTATGAAAAATGTCAGTTAAATGAAAAAATAGGCGTAAGCAAAGTCAAATTATGACCTTGTTTACGCCTATTTTTGAGGATAAAAAAAGTTGTTAGCGTCACTAACAACTAGGGGGAAACTATTTTGCTAACTTTGAAGTTAAACGTGACTTGTCACGAGCAGCCTTGTTAGCTTTAATTAAGCCCTTTGATTTTGCGCGATCAATTGCGCTGATTGCGTTAATATATAAATCTTTAACGTCGTCAGAACCGGTAACTTGTGCCTTTTGGAACTTCTTAACGGCAGTCCGGTATGCACTTAATTGTGCAGCATTTCTACGTTGTGCTTTTTCGTTAGTTTTAACACGTTCGATAGCAGATTTGATAATTGGCATTTGACTCACCTCCGAGTATTATTCTAAGTAAAAATTATTAAATTTCAACAAGCATCATTATACAAAAACCAACGACTGATTGCAAGCCAAACTGTCAACGAATATCGGCAGTAAGCTTGTATTTGACGGCGAAATCCGTTATACTGGTTTTTGTGTGTTGTACAAGACCTTCGACTTAGTTTGTCGGGTACCACTTCCGCATACTCAGTTGTTGGCGTCAAAAAATAAAAAGGTGGTTATATCATGGCAATTACACAGACTAAAAAGAACGAAATTATCAACAAATTTGCTCGTCACGAAGGCGATACCGGATCAGCAGAGGTTCAAATCGCTGTCTTGACTGCAGATATCAACGAACTTAACGATCATATGCGTACTCATCGTAAAGATTATCATTCACAACGTGGACTTATGAAAAAGATTGGTCACCGTCGTAACTTGTTAGCATACTTGCGTGACAAGGATGTCACTCGTTATCGTCAATTGATCAAGGACCTTGGTCTTCGTCGTTAATATGAATATCACTAAGAGCGGATTGTATCCGCTCTTTTTTAATACATAAGTATTTTAAGAAACAACAATGTTTTTTGAAAAATTCGGTTTCAACAAAAAATATGTTAAACTAAAAGAAGCTGAAAACGAACGTAAAAAAGAACATATCAATTTTTGAGGTGAATCATGAAAAACGAAATCAAAGTAATGGCGATTGGTGGTGCCCGCGAAAATGGCAAAAACATGTACGCGGTTGATATCAATGGCGGTATTTATATTTTAGATTGTGGCTTAAAGTATCCTGAAAATGAACTGTTGGGGATTGATGTTGTCATTCCTGACTTTAGCTGGCTTGAGGAGAACAAGGATCGAATTGTCGGTGTTTTCTTGACCCATGGTCACGCGGACTCGATCGGTGCGATTTCTTATTTCCTAAGTAAGTTTGATGTCCCAGTCTTTGGATCAGAGATGACAATCGAGCTTGCCAAGATTAACGTCTCTGACTCTGAAGAAGTTAAACACTTTGATGACTTCCACGTTGTCAGTGAACGCAGTGAAATTGATTTTGAAGACATTAAAGTGACCTTTTTCAAAACGACCCATTCGATTCCCGGTTCACTGGGGATCGCACTGCACACGTCAGATGGGATCATTGTATACACTGGTGATTTCAAATTTGATCAAACAGCCGCTCCGATTTATCAAACAAATTATTCGGCATTGACCCAACTTGGCGATGAGGGGGTTTTGGCATTGCTTGACGATTCAAGCAACGCTGAGAATCCTAATCCCAGTGCGTCTGAAAAGAAGATTGCTGAATATATTTATGATACCTTTAATTATCAAAACAGCCGGATTATTGTTGCCGGAGTTGCTTCCAACATCTTAAGAATGCAGCAGGTTTTCAATGCGGCCGCTAGAACCGGTCGGAGGGTTTACCTAACCGGACATGATTTGGAACGGATTGTTAAGACCGCCATGGGGCTAAATACACTTAAACTCCCTGAAGATGATCTTTTAATTGGCTCACTGGACGAACTGAAAAAGATGGCTCCCGACAAGGTGGTCATTATCCAAACCGGTAAAATGGGTGAACCGATCAAAGCAATTCAACGGATGGCCAACAAAGAACAGAGTGATATTAATATTGAACCCGGCGATTTGGTGTTTATTACGACAACCCCCTCAACGGCTATGGAAACGACGGTTGCTAAAACCCGCGACATGGTCTATCGCGCTGATGGTGAAGTCAAGATGATTTCTGATGAGATGAATTCCTCAGGGGATGCCAGCCAAGCTGATCTGCAGTTATTAATGAACCTTCTGCGTCCTAAATACGTTATTCCAGTTCAAGGGGAATACCGATTGCTGGAAGCAAATGCTCAATTGGCAAAGGAAATTGGTTATACTGATGATCAAATCGTCATTCCCGCCAAGGGTGATGTGATCTCGATTTCAGAAGATGACATTCATCTGGGCAAGGGAGTTGATCTAGCTGACACCATGATCGACGGTATTGGAATTGGTGATATTGGAAACATTGTCCTGCGTGATCGAAAAGTGCTTTCTGAAGATGGGATTTTTGTCGCTGTCGTCACGATTGACCGCAAAAAGAAACGGATCGTTTCCACGCCTAAGTTAACATCCAGAGGATTTGTATACGTTAAAGCCAACAAGGATTTGATGAAGGATGCTGCTGGGATTATCGAAAAAACGGTTACCAATAATCTTGAGCACAAAGAGTTCGATTGGAGTAACCTCAAGCAGGATGTTCGTGAGGATCTCAGCGATTACCTGTATAAGCAGACCAAACGGCGACCGGTTATTTTACCAGTTATTATGGAAGTTAACCAACACCATAAGCGTTCAAAAAAGAAACAAAAGGCAGCTGAAAAGGACTAACCATCAAGCGAGTAATTCATTTTTTGAATTGCTCGTTTTCTATCCCTGGGTGATATGGAGGAAAAGATGATTGAGATAACCAAAAATGATCAAATCATTCTAAGAAGTGCTGAGGAAGATTTACAGGATGGCCGTTATCATCAAGTTGTGAACAAGGCTGAGCACTTGTTGGAAAAATACCCGCAATCGCTGAAACTGAACGATTTGTATGCCAATGCGCTGTATCATTTGAAACAATATACCGAGGCCAGCCAAATTGTTAGTGATTTTGCTGAAGACTTCGTTGCCGACCCAAAGTATCAGGAAGATGCAATTGCCATCTTTCTGGCAAATAATCTGTTTATGTCAGCTCGAGAAGTACTTGCTCAGGCACCGGCTTTCAAGAAAGCTGAGTGGCAGCAAAGCGTGATGACTGCTGAACAGGAATATCGTGAGCAGCAGTCAACGGCGCTGACAGCAAAGTCACGTGAATTTGCCTATCTTGGGGCACTTTCAGTTCCTGAACAGGTTCATGAAATTAAAGCGGCTCGTCAATTACCATTAAGTGAGTACCTGTCAGCTGCTAAGAGGCTCCTTAATGATCCATTTGGATGGCAGGTTTCGAAAACACAGGTCTTGTTACAATTAATGAGGGTAAAGGTTTCTGAAAACGTTGATTTGAACTGGTTGGATGGACGGACTTATACCATAAGTCTGGACGAATTGAAACCATTGGAGAAAATCGACCCTTTTGTGGATGTGCTGCAGATCGTTGAACAACAATTTGCTGTGAAGGATCCGATCAAATTATCCTTACTGGAAAAGGAGCTATTCACTCAGAGTAATTATATTTATCCTTATTTTACTGAAGTGATGACTGACCCCGTTTTCTGGGCACAAGCAATTATTGCCCAATCCTTTGGAGAGCCGTTGTCTGCTAAGACTCAAGCCCAAGAAAAGATGCTGTCATGGATTAGTCAGATTCACGATCAGGAAATTAAAATTGGTCTCATATAACTAAATTATTTTCGGAAAATAAAGGGAATCTGTTTACAAACATTACCAGTATCGATATAATACTTAAGGATTCTTCGAAAATTGACTACTTTGTCTTTTCCAGAAGATGTAGTATAATAACACTTAGAAATGCATTGATGCGAAATTGATGTAATTCTTGAAAACAACAGGAGGTTTCATTAATGGCAAAAGAACATTATGAAAGAACAAAACCCCATGTAAACATTGGTACTATTGGCCATATTGATCATGGGAAAACGACTTTGACTGCTGCAATCACTAAGGTATTGGCTGCAAAGGGTCTCGCTAAGGCTGAAGACTATGCTGATATTGATGCAGCTCCAGAGGAACGTGAACGTGGTATAACTATCAACACTGCTCACGTGGAATACGAAACTGAAAAGCGTCACTATGCCCATATCGATGCCCCAGGACATGCTGATTACATTAAGAACATGATCACTGGTGCCGCTCAAATGGATGGTGCTATTTTGGTTGTTGCCGCAACTGATGGCCCAATGCCACAAACTCGTGAACATATCTTGCTTGCTCACCAAGTTGGTGTTGATTACATCGTTGTCTTCTTAAACAAGACTGATTTAGTTGATGATGACGAATTAGTTGACTTGGTTGAGATGGAAGTTCGTGAATTACTTTCTGAATACGATTATCCTGGTGATGATATTCCTGTTCTCCGTGGTTCAGCTCTTAAAGCACTTGAGGGCGACAAGGAACAAGAACAAGTTATCCTTGACTTAATGGATGTTGTTGATGAATACATTCCAACTCCAGAACGTGATGACAGCAAACCATTCTTGATGCCAGTTGAAGATGTCTTCACTATCACCGGTCGTGGTACTGTTGCATCTGGCCGTATCGATCGTGGTACTGTTAAAGTTGGTGACGAAGTTGAAATCGTTGGTTTGAATGACGAACCATTGAAGTCAACTGTTACCGGTTTGGAAATGTTCCGTAAGACTCTTGATCAAGGTCAAGCCGGAGATAACGTTGGTGTTCTTCTTCGTGGTATCGACCGTGACCAAGTTGTCCGTGGCCAAGTTCTTGCTGCTCCTGGTTCAATCCAGACCCACAAGAAGTTCGAAGGTCAAGTTTATATCTTGACTAAAGAAGAAGGTGGCCGTCATACGCCATTCTTCTCAAACTATCGTCCACAATTCTACTTCCATACTACCGATGTTACCGGTGTTATTGAATTGGAAAAGGGTGTCGAAATGGTTATGCCTGGTGATAACGTTACATTCCAAGTTGAATTAACTAAGCCAGTTGCCATTGAAAAGGGTACTAAGTTTACCATCCGTGAAGGTGGCCATACTGTTGGTGCCGGTGTTGTTAGTGATGTTAACGACTAGTTTTTATCATTAAGCACACACTGAAGCTGTGAGGATAAGTCCTCACAGCTTTTTTATGTGGAAGTTTGTCAAATGGTGTTGAAGGATAGTTTCTATCCTTTGGAGATCTCCTCGTGTGGGAGATCTTTTTTGTTGTTTTATTAGTTGCGGCGTTTAATCTGGTGTGTTGTCTGAATATCGTACTTGAAGGCATAACAAATAAGCCTACCATCGTGACGTTATTGTGGTAGATAATCTAGGCAATCAGCTGGTAGACGCGTGTGAACATATTGGCCTGATTGGAGAAGCCATAACAAGCACGTTTGAGCTCCTTGATCTTACGGTTGATGCCCTCTATCGGTCCGTTAGAGTAGGACGATTTGGCGGCGTTAATTACTCCATTAAGATTCTTTCGTAGGGTATGCATGGCCGTATCTAGGGGCGTGCCGTTAGGCTGATAGTTAGTGATGATATTCTTGAGTTCATCAGCGTGACGCCCCATCAAAGCATCGTGGAGATC
>NZ_BDGB01000079.1 GCF_002157585.1 Lentilactobacillus parakefiri | reverse complement strand
TGGTAGGCTTATTTGTTATGCCTTCAAGTACGATATTCAGACAACACACCAGATTAAACGCCGCAACTAATAAAACAACAAAAAAGATCTCCCACACAAGGAGATCTCCAAAGGATAGAAACTATCCTTCAACACCATTTGACAAACTTCCGATTATTTTTCGTCGCTCTTAAGCACACCGCCAACACTGTAACGGTTCGTTTCCATTTCACTCAGAATCACATGAACGTGTTCTGCGGGGGCCCCGGTGTTTTTCACAACGGCTGCGGTAACGTCTTCTACCAGGCCCTTTAATTGATCTTGAGAGCGGCCGGCAATTAAATGAATATCTACAATTGGCATCCTATAATTCCTCCATTTGCTTCGAATGGCAAAAGTATACCTTAAATCATTTCCCCCTGCAATGCCTTGATGTTTCATTAAACGTGTCAGAACCGTTTGTGGATCAAAGATGATACAATAATCGGAGTAACCTTTAACTGTGAATAGGAGATTTTAAAATGATACCTTACAAAACCTTTTCCGCCTGTACCAGTATGATTGTTGGCAAAAAAGCCAGCATCGACGGCTCAATCATGATTGCCAGAAATGAAGACAGCAAGTCTTCCTGGCCGAAAAATTACGTTATCCACGACTATCAGAAATTTGATAAGGCCCCTGTTTTTTCATCTAAAGACAACGGCTTCAAGCTAACCCTCCCGAAAGTGCGTTTTAAGTATTCCGCCACCCCTGAATGGACCGACAAATTCGGTGTGTTTGAAGAGAATGGTTTTAATGAGTTCGGTGTTGCGATGAGCGCGACCGAAAGTACTTATACCAATCAACTGGCTTTGGGTGCTGATCCACTTAACGAAGATGGTATCGGCGAAGAGACCATGATTACCGTTGTTCTTCCCTACGTTAAAACCGCGCGTCAGGGTATTGCCCGTTTGGGACAAATTGTGGAATATTTCGGGACGTCTGAATCCAACGGTATCTTATTTGCCGACAAGAACGAAGCTTGGTATATGGAAACCGGTGGCGTCCACAACTGGGTCGCTCAACGAATTCCGGATGACGCTTACGCCGTGATTGCCAACCAGAGTGCCATTCAAGAAGTCGACTTTGACGATCCGGACAACTTCATGTGGTCACCAAAAATTCGCCAGTTTGTCCTCGAAAATCACTTGAATCCGGATCCAACCGGTGAAACCTTCAACTTCCGTAAAATCTTTGGTACGGCTGACCTGTCGGATACGGTTTATAACACGCCGCGAGTGTGGTACGGCTTAAAAATGTTCTCACCAGAATTGAATTTTGCGCCCACCAGCCAGGAAATGCCGTTTATCAATCATGCTAACCGTAAGCTGAGCCTTTTCGATGTGGAAGACTTCTTAAGCTCCCATTATCAAGGCACCCCATTTGACCCCATTGGTGAGGGATCTGAGCACGATAAGCATCTCTATCGACCAATTAGTCTCGCTAAGACTCAGGAGGCTCACATCCTCCAAATTCGGCCAAATATGCCAACTCCTGCTGCCGGGATTCAATGGTTGGCAATGGGCGTTGCCGCACAAAGCAGCTTCGTACCGTTTTATGCCGGCGCAAACACGACACCCAAAGCCTATCAGAACGCTTCAGGCAACTATGCACCCGACCAAGCTTACTGGACCTATAAACTCGCTGGTGTTTTGGTGGACCCACACTACGTCAAATTTGGACCCAAGTTAAATGATACCAAATCAAAGCTGCGGGTTAATTTCCAACAAGCTGTCCAAAAAACTGATGCATCAATTCAAGGCTTATCCAACGTCGAACTCAGCAATTACCTGACTAAAGTCAACTTTGCCAATGCTAAGATGGGCTTAGATGCGTACAACCACTTGATTAGCGACATCATTACCAATTCAACTGATTTGTCACCAATTAATTTCACCCAGGATATGAATCTCTAGCCGCCATCGAATGATAGATTAAAAAAATACTGAATACTAAAACGAAGCTGACCCACACTTTTAAGTTTGTGAGCCAGCTTCGTTTTGTTTTTTGAGTTATTTAATTTAATAATGTTCCCGAGTGAATGAACCTGGAACATCCTGACTGGCTTTGACAACCAGTTTGGTCAATAAGTCCTCAGTGGCCTTCATGACGTGATCGGCCGTTCGGGCATTGGCCTGTCCAAGTGCCCGAACAACGTGTGAACCGGAAGCTTCTTTTTCGGCCATCTGCTTATCCACTTGGGCAATTCGTTCATGGGCATAACCCATTTCCTCAAGCTGATAGTCCTCAATGTCTTGCATCAAAGCCTGATAATGATCAGCTGCAATGAGTGAAATCAGTCGGTTTGCCCAATAAGCGTTGTGACTGTCCAAGGTCTCCGTCGTATCACGGTAACAATCCGGCGTGTTGACAACGTTGGTAAAGAACGGCGTCAAAGTATTAAATGGATTGGAAGCAAATGTCAGCCACTGGACAGCTGAATAAGCTGAAGGAATTCCTGGACGTAACTGCAAAATTGACAGTTCCTGGTTACGGTTGATGCCAATTGGGCGATATGGCACCGTCTTATAATCGGCTCCAGGGGCAAATGGATCATAGGGTGTGTCTTGATAATGGGAACTTAGAACATATTTGATATCTTCAATCGTAATCCTACGGTTAGCGTGACAAATAAACGGCAAGTTGTTGCTCATTGGCGTCTTGTCCTTGACTGACTCAGGATCGAAATATCGTTGCCCATACCAAGCCCGTGGCGTATTGTAATGACGATCCAGTTGGGTGTCTGAGCCAAAGACCTTTGTGAAATTGAAGTGAGTGGTTGGGTTGAGATGATGTTGCTGAGCAAATTTGCGGAGATCTTTTGAGAACATGAAGCTGTCCGGATCATCAAAATCAATCTCTTGAATCTCCGTCTGGTTTGGGGCAATGACATAGGCATCATCGGGAATCCGTTGGGCAACCCAGTGATGACCGCCGGCAGTTTCTATGTACCAAATTTCATTAACATCTGAGAACAGGATGCCATTGGATTCGTATGTGCCAAACTTCTCAAGGAGTTTACCAACTCGTTGAACTCCCTCTCGAGCAGAGTTAATGTATGGCAGCGTAATGGTCAACAGATCTTCTTCGCCAAGGCCATTCTTTTCAAATGGGTCAGCCCCGATCACCCGAGAATTGGTTGTAATAGTCTCTGTGGCACTCATTGCCACATTATGGGCATTGATGCCGGCTTCACCCCAAACACCATTGTCAGGGACAGCATCGGGCACTGAGGTATATCTCAGTGGATTGTCTGGCAGTTTAACAGTAAATTTGGTTAATTTTGATTGATAATTCCGTGGCTGGTCCTCTGGTTCAACAACCACAAACTTCTTTGGATTGACGGCATCCCCGGCATCTTCATTTCTAGCAATGATGGTTGACCCGTCATAGCTGGCCTTCTTGCCGACTAGAATCGTTGTACAACTACTGTGTTTTGATGAAAACATTTTAAAGCCTCCCCTTATCTTTTTATCAACTTGATTTTACACCCTTTTGTGCATTGTGGAACAAAAGACCGTTGGATGCAAAATTGGGGATTCTAGGGTGACTGGCTTTTGTGACGGGTAGTTTTTAGTGGAAGGATTGATGATGTGACAGATTTATCAACGATTAGGGTGTTGTCCGTTTCATTTGGCGTTTGAAGTGAGCGCCAACGACCTAGGAGCCTACTGCTGAAATGAGGAGCGTCCAACGATGAACAAACTGTTTCTGGAATTCATTCACAATTGCTTTTACAGGGTTCGAACGGTTGGTTTATTTTCCGCTCCCTTCGGCCTTTGAGCTGAGCTCCGGGTCCTAAACGGGGCTCGTCGCATGCTTATTTTTGTGCCGGTTCCTCATAGTCGCCGTTTGGACAAACAACTTGTGTGCCGCTCTTTACCCGCTTTTCAACTAAGAAGTGGCCATCCTTTGGGCAATCTCTGCCGATTGGCTTATCCCACGAAACAAAATCACAGTCCGGGTATCTTGAACAGCCGTAGAAAATCCGGTTCTTCCTTGACTTGCGTTCAATGACCTGTCCCTTATGACACTTCGGACAAATGACACCGATTTCCTTGACGATTGCCATGGTATTTCGGCAGTCGGGGAATCTTGAACAGGCATAAAATTTACCATAACGGCCCATTTTGATCACCATTGGGGCGCCACAGATTTCACAATTGATTCCTGCTGGTTCGTCTTTAATTTGGACCTTTTCCATGTTTTTAGTGGCAGCATCCACCTCGTTGGAAAATGGCTTATAGAACGTATCAACTAGCTTGATCCAGTTCTCCTTACCCTCTTCAACTTGATCCAGTTTGCCTTCCAGATTAGCGGTAAAGTCGATGTTAACAACGTCTGGGAAATATTCGACGATAATCTTGTTGACAATCTCCCCTAATTCGGTTGGCTCGAAGCGGCGTCCAACCTCCTTAACGTAATATCGACGCTGGATGGTATCGATCGTTGGTGAGTAAGTTGATGGCCGGCCCACGCCCTTTTCTTCAAGCGCTTTAATCAGCGTGGCTTCACTGTAACGTGCCGGTGGCTGCGTAAAATGTTGGTCTGGATTGTTCTTAACCAACTTAACAACGTCGCCATTCTCCAAGTCGGGTAACAAGTTGTCTTTTTCTTTACTGTCACCGTAAACCTTCAAGAAACCATCAAACTTCATCTTGGAACCGTTGGCCTTGAATACAACGTTATTTTGTTCAATTGTCACTGCCATGGTGTCCATAATTGCCGGCGTCATTTGACTGGCAAGAAATCTCGACCAAACCATTTGGTAAAGCCTGAATTGATCGCGGGTCAAATATTTCTTTAAACTTGCCGGCGTTCTGAAGACAGAGGTTGGTCGGATCGCCTCATGAGCATCTTGAGCCCCTTCAGGAAGCTTTCCTTTAATTGGTTTGGTTGCGGCATACTCGACGCCGTATTTTTCGTGCAAAAATTGAGAAGCTTCATGTTTAGCGATGACTGAGATTCGCGTTGAATCAGTCCGCATATAGGTAATCAGGCCTTGACTGCCCTCTTTACCAATATTAATCCCTTCATACAGCTGTTGAGCAGCCATCATCGTTTTTCGTGTTCTAAAGTTGAGCTTCCGGTTGGCTTCCTGCTGCATTGTACTAGTAGTAAACGGTGGCTGTGGCTGACGTTTGCGCTCACGCCGGGTCACTTTGGTAATGTCAAAATCACCCTTTGGATCCAGTTGCTGAAGAATCTTTTGAACCGCTTCATTATTTGGCAGTTCCTTCTTCTTGCCGTTCAAACCATAAAAAGAGGCTTTGAATTTACTGCGACCCTTTTTGAATTCCGAATCAATTGACCAATATTCTTCTGGCGTAAAGTCCTTGATGGCTTTTTCTCGTTCAATAATCAGCCAAAGGGCAATCGATTGGACTCGTCCAGCACTCAGGCCCTTCTTAACCTTCTGCCAGAGAAGCGGGGAAATTGAGTACCCCACCAAGCGGTCTAAAATTCGTCGGGCCTGCTGAGCGTCAACCAAGTTCATATCGATATTCCTGGGATGCTTGAACGACTCTTTAACGGCATCCTTGGTAATTTCATTAAATACCACGCGGTTATCTTCGTTTGGATCTAAATCCAAAATGTGCTGCAGATGCCAGGCAATCGATTCCCCTTCACGATCCGGATCGGCTGCCAGATAGACTTTCTTGGCTTTTTTGGCAGCTGACCGTAATTCTTTAATCGTGTCACCTTTACCCCGAATGGAAATATAATGGGGTTCATAATCATGGTCGATGTCGACACCCATCTTACTCTTAGGTAGATCACGGACGTGTCCTTTGCTGGCGATCACCTTATATGATCGGCCAAGATATTTTTCAATGGTCTTGGCTTTAGCAGGTGATTCAACAATGACGAGATTTTTTCTAGGCGATTTTCGCTTAGTTTTTGATTTTGCTTTGGCTTTTGGTTTTGCTTTTGTAGAAGTTGCCATATTTTCTCCCCTCAAAACTGCTTATTTTTAATTATATTATTGTAGGAATTTTTATTACAAACCTACCACATCATATTGCAGGAATTTTAAAGTGTCAACTCACGGCGCTTAAATACCTAGATGAAAGTAGTCTTCCAAAATATCTTCTTCACTTAAAACTGGCTTAGCTCCGGCAGCAATTAATTCGTTAGTCCCAACAGAAACTGGCATCGTAATGGGTCCGGGGACGGCTAAAACATTCCGATTGTTCTGCAGGGCCAAATTCGCCGTGATCAAACTTCCTGAGTGTTGTTTGGCCTCTGTAACCAGCACACTTTGCACGAGGCCGGCAATAATCCGGTTGCGCTCGGGAAAATGGTTGCGGTAGCCCTTGGTCTGATTTGGGTATTCACTGATCAGCAAATGATGAGCAGCAATTTGAGCTTGTAGTTCCTGATTGGCATAAGGATAACAAATGTCCAACCCGGTTCCAATCACCGCAATCGTCCTGCCATGGTTGGCAATCACACATTGGTGAGCCAACGTGTCGACTCCATTAGCCAGCCCCGACACAATAGCCATTGTATTGGAAACTCTTCCAGGAATCAAATTTTTTAAAACTTCCACAGAATATGACGTGCAGTCTCTTGCACCAACAATTCCCAAGAGTGGTCGTTTCAAAAGTGACAATTCACCACGGTAAAACAAAATTAACGGCGGGGCAAAAGATTCTCGCAGTTGAAGTGGATAATCGCTATCCACAATACTCAACCACTGTTCGCCGTCCACTAATTGCCTCACCCGATTTTCATCTTGCATTAACTGTTGGTAACTCGTTTTAAAGTTAGCCGCATTTTTGGCATTGAGTTGGGCAATTGTTGCCAGCAAGTTGGCAGTGGGCAGCTGGTCTTCTCGCCAAACAACCTGGTCAACCCAGGTAACAATTTTTGACTTGCCAATGATCCCAATTCCCTTACATAAATGTATTCGTAACAAAAAATCTCTTAAAAGCATTGTCATCATCCTTTTAAGAGTATCTACGATAAATATATTTATTTCTTGCTAAATTTGTCAACCGGAGAAAAGGTCATTCGATGAATCGGGGTGGGCCCCAACGCCTTGAGAGCAGCTAAATGCTTGGCAGTCCCATAGCCGGCATTATGCACGAAGTCATATTCCGGGTACTGCTTGGCATATTCGTCCATCAAATGGTCTCGATAAACTTTCGCAACAATGCTGGCTGCCGAAACACTGATACTCTTGGCGTCCCCTTTGATGAGCCGGGTTTGGCGAATTGGCACCGCAATCTGCATGGCATCAACGATGATTTCATCCGGCTGTGGGGTTAAAGAGGCAACGGCTTGTTTCATGGCCACTCGAGTCGCTTGGTAAATGTTTAATTCATCAATCCCATGGTTGTCAACTAACCCAATCCCTACACTGATTGCTTGAGCTTGAATTTTTGGTGCCAACTCAGCACGAATCCTCGGCGTCAACTGCTTGGAGTCGTTGACGGCCACCAAATCGAAATCCTGCGGTAAAATGACGGCTGCCGCCACTACCGGACCTGCCAGGGGGCCTCTACCAACCTCATCCACGCCGGCAACGTATTGTAATCCCTGATGCCAAAAAGAACGTTCATATTTAAAACGGGCTTCAAATTCAGCAAGTGCCTTTGCATGCTTATGTAATCGATTGGCCGTCGACTGAATCGCCAATTGAACCCCCTTTCGCGGATCCGCCTTTAACCCAACCAGCCTTGGATCGTCAAGATCAGTCATTTGGGCTAAGACCCGCTTAACCTCTTTAATCGTTCGCTTTGTCATCTGCCATCACCATTTCAGGATCATCCAAGGTAAACCGACCAATTTTACCAGCACGGAAATCCTGAATGATCCGATTGGAGCCACGTTCATAGTCATCGCGCATGCCAACCTTTTTGGTAATCTGTAAGAGCAGATCAACATCTGAAAGGCTTAAATCGTCATCATTCAAATGGTAACGCACTTTGAGCCCTTCTGGATGGAGCTGCCTAATCTGCTTTAAACCAAATAACGCAATGTCATCACTGGCAAAAACGCTCTCTTTAATTGCACCGGTAAATGCCAGCTTGTCAGCAACTTCCTGACTGGAAAATTTTGGCCACAGAATCCCTGGCGTATCCAGTAATTCCAACTTGTCGGTAGATTTAAGCCACTGCTGGCCCTTGGTTACGCCGGGACGATTACCAACCTGGGCAGCTCGACGGTTGACCAATCGGTTCAAAACAGTTGATTTACCAACATTAGGAACGCCAACACTAATGGCTCTGATTGGCCGCTTCTTCATGCCTTTATCCTGCTCTCGCTGTAATTTGTCCCGTAGGATCGGTGAAATCACGGAAATCAAATTATTAATGCCAAATTTAGTCTTGGCATCAATTGCAATGGCCGGCTGATTGTGTGCAGCAAAGTACTGCAGCCAAGCATTGGTCAATTGTGGATCAGCTAAATCCCGTTTGGTCATAATATAAAGGTGTGGCTTGTCGGCACTAATCCGCCGAATTTCTGGATTTTGAGAAGTCAGCGGAATTCTGGCGTCAATCACTTCAAATACAACGTCAACTAAAGAAAGATTTTCTTCAAACTGACGAATTGCTTTTGCCATATGTCCTGGGAACCATTGAATTGTTACTGGCATTATTTCACTTCCTAAAAACTTTCTTGATATTTTTTCCACACGGCGTCAAAAATTTCCATAGCGGGAAGGTAAGTTGCATTTTCTTCTAGATACTTGGATAATTCGTCAAATTCATCTTCCTGTTTGGGAAATGACTGGTCATAAAATGCGTTGTTGGCAAACTCGGCTTCCGGATCAGTGCTTCCCGGATTTCGTTTGGTCATTAAGTACTGGTAGAACGTTTTGTGCATATTAGTCCTCCTTGTCAGTGGTTGGCAAAAGAATTTCAAAGGCGAATTTTCCCTGGCCGTTCATATCAATCGTTCTTGCCCGATAATTAATCCCCTTGTTACCATTCATGTGAATAATATCAAGTTTGATGGTTTTATCTTTTGGATCAAGCTGAACCCACTTAGGCAACTTATAATGCTGTTTGACATACATCAAAACAAAACTGATCGGTACGGGAAACTTTCCCACCGCCAGTTTGTTGGCATGGAGCTCGATGTTACCATTCGGCATCACCTTGGGGTCAAAAGTCAGTGAATAATCGACATTGGATCCCAACAAGGCCAATGATCCGTATACAATTCCTTCGTTGGCAACCTCAAAATGATATTGTGAGGGGCGCCCCTTCTGCAGCTTATCCAAATAATAACTAGACAGCTGATTAAGTTGGGTCTTATTAATAGTTGCGGAAATTGGCTCGGTCTGGTTGGTCAATTTCTGATCCACTGACTTATTCGTTGACGACGATAACGAAACCGCCAAAAACATACCAGCCACTAAAACAACCAGTAGGCCGATTAAAGACATGAAAGCAATCTTCCAAGGGTTACGTTGTTTCGCCTGTTTGGGGGCTTTTCTCATAATGGATCACTCCTCTTTCAACCAGGATATATGTGCGGCCATTTGCTCATACAACCGATTAGTCATAATTTGATACCCCTTCAAGTTTGGATGGAAATGGTCGTCATTTGAGAGATATTTATTTGACTGAGCGGGTTGGCCACTCAACAGCTGCTCAATGTCAGCAGGAGAATCATGATTTTCGGCAATAATGCTGGCAGCCGCCTTTTCTTCCAAAGTTTTTCTGGATTTGGCGGTGGTAAATTGACCATCCGTCAGCTGTTTGTTAATCGACACAAAATACATGCCGTGCTGTTGTTGAATCACCTTATTTGTGATCTGGTTCGTATTGCTGACTGTGTCGTTAATATAGCTGACCTGAGGGAAATAGACGTAGACCGGATTGTAAATGCCAAAAACAAAGATGGGTGCCCGCCTGTTCAGATGACGGATGTTTCGAAATAAACGGGTGACTCGGGTCTGATAGGTTTGGCAATAGCCTGTTAATTTTTGATCCAACTGGTGTTTGCTCAAACCGACAACATTAGCCTTCCAAAATTTCAGCAGATCGTTCCCACCAGACGTGATGGTGATCATATCGGCTTCCCGCAAGCTGTGCGCCAGCCGTTTGGAATAAACCACCCGATGATTAATTTGATCGGTTGTTTCTCCTGAAATCCCATAGTTGGCAGTCGACAGGTGAACGTTGGGATTTGTTTGAGTGACTTTTTGCCGGATCAGATGCGTATAGCCACCTTTGTTGGTCGGGTCACCAACACCTTGGGTCAGTGAATCACCCACTGCGGTTAATTTAACTTCCCTTGGCAACGATTCTTTGGCCGAGTTGAAATAACGGTAGCCCACAAATGCAGCTGCCCCAATGACAATCAGTGAGGTTAATACGATAATCCAGCGAAAATGATGCTGAGTTATTTTGACTCACAGAATCAACCTCTCAAATGGCTATCAACTCTAAAAGGGGTGACAACAAAACATCCGCTTTGTCTCGCCCCTTTTAGTAATATTTTAGATCTGCAATTACTTGGGATCGCTGTAATAAATTAACGCAAATGCCCCTTTGCCAGTATGGGTGGAAATCGTCGGCGACGTCACCCGCTCAAGAAATGAAGCGTCAGGAAACTCAGTTTTAAGCTTTTGAACTGTGTCCTTCAAAACAGCAGTCTCAGTTACGTATGAAATGCCAATCGACTTAATCGCAGCAGCGTTCTTCATTTCATCAATGATACCATTGAAAAACTTTTTAAGGGATTTATCGCCACGACCTTTAGAAATAATTTTAAGTTTACCATCACTCACCTGAAGCCCCAGTTTGATGTTTAAAAAGTTGGTAATTGCCCCGGCAATTGGGTGCAAGCGTCCACCCTTAACGATGTTGTCCAAAGTCATCACACACAAATAAAGCTTGGTATTATTGCGAACCTGATTGACTCTATCTAAAATGGCGTCCATATCTGCGCCATCCTGTGCCAGTTTGGCAGCTTCGAGCACTTGAAAGCCCAAACCGCGGTCAGTACTTTGGCTGTCAACAACCGTCACATCGGATTTACTGATAGTGGCTGCCTGTTCAGCTGCATGAACGGTGCCACTAATGGCTGCCAGCATATTCAAACAGAGAATTTGACTACCGTCTTCACCCAATCGATCAAATGTTTCGACAAATTTACCAACTGGTGGCTGGCTGGTCTTCGGCAGATCGTGAGCCGCCAGCATTTGAGGAACAAAGGTTTCATTTGTAATCGTATCACGGTCAACATACACCGTATCGTCAATCATCACAGTTAATGGAACAATTGTAATTCCGTATTGTTTGAGTTCTTCATCTGTCAGTTGGGCGGATGAATCCGTCACAATTTTTACTTTTGCCATTTACGCCACTCGTTTCTTTACAAAATTAATCATTCATTGATTGTCCAACCACAATTATATCAAAGTTCTGCCAAAGATTCATAATCATTTATGACCGGAGAATTTCCGATCGAAAACCTCAAAGGTGTGTGGATATTGATTCTTGGCATCGACAACTCCAGCCACTGATTTGCTTCGTTCAAACAGCGAGTAATCAATGGTGGGCATGTAAGTGTCACCGGTAAATTCTGCTTCAATCTTCGTTCGATAAAGACGGTCGACTTTGGAACGCAACTGTGCAAATAGATTGGCCCCACCGGTCACGATGTACTGCTTGTCAGGATTTTGATCAATCAGCTGGCACAATCGTTCAATTGATGATACCACCTTAACCCCAGCCGGGAAATCAGTTTGGTGTGACACCACTACATTCTCACGGCCAGGCAGCGGTCGATTGTAGCTGCGGAAAGTCTTTGATCCGGAAATAATTGTGTTGCCCATCGTTGTTTGTTTGAAGTAATGCATGTCGTCAGGCAAATGCCAAGGTAATTGTCCGTTCGCACCAATCAAACCATTGGCATCCTCTGCCCAAATAAATGCTAACATCAACTGCCTCCTAAACTGCAACCGGGGCTTTAATAACTGGGTATGGGTCATAATTTTTGACCTTGATATCAGCCATTTCAAATTCATCTAAATGTTTCTTTTCCGGATTCAACCACAATTCGGGTGCCTGACGGGGGTTGCGAGAGAGCAGTTCCTCGACTTGATCGATATGGTTGAGATAAATGTGGGCATCCCCAAAGGTATGAACAAAGTCGCCCACTTCCAAGCCGCATTCTCTGGCAATCATGGAAGTCAAAAGCGCATAACTGGCAATGTTATACGGAACGCCAAGGAAGATATCCCCTGAACGTTGATACAGCTGGCAGCTTAACTTGCCATCGTTGACATAGAACTGAAATAAGGTATGGCAAGGAGGTAACGCCATGGTTGGCACGTCCTCGGGATTCCATGCTGAAACGATCATTCGCCTTGAATCGGGGTGAGTTTTGATCAGATCAATCACATTTTGAATTTGGTCAATTGTCCCACCAGTCGACGTCTTCCAAGCACGCCATTGACTGCCGTAAACCAGACCTAAATCACCATATTTTTTGGCAAAATCATCGTCATTAATAATCCGATCACAAAAAAGCTTCTTTTGTTCCTGATAAACTTTGTTAAACTCAGGATCTTTTTGAGCTCGGTGAGAAAAGTCGGTCATATCAGGACCGGTATAGTCATTGGAGGCAACAAATTTTTCAAAAGCCCATTCATCCCAAATGTGATTCTTATGCTTCAATAAAAATTGAATATTGGTGTCGCCCTTTAAGAACCATAAGAGTTCACTTTTGATTAACCCAAACGGCACTTTCTTAGTGGTTAATAAGGGAAAACCCTTTGATAAATCAAATCGCATCTGGTAGCCAAAGGTGCTGATGGTTCCGGTATGAGTCCGATCAGTCTTTTTATGGCCATTTTCCAAAACGTAACGTGCAAGATCTAAATAGGCATCTTCTAACATGGCAATTCTCCTTTTTCAGAACGGGACTGGTTTGATTATTCTGCGTACTCGCTCAAATATTCCCAACGCTTCATTTTTTTATCGGCTTCTTCAGACAACTGATCCTTCTGTTCTTGAAGGTCAGCCAACTTGTCGTAATCAGAGCCGTTATTTTGCATCTGCTTGTCAATGTCTTCAACTTGAGACTCAAGTTTTTCAATTTCATCTTCGATATGATCGTACTCAATTTTTTCAGAATAGGTCAGCTTTTTCTTAGTTTTGGCTGCTGAACCAGTTGTCTCCTGACTTGAATTTGCCGAATTCGATTGCGTGTTGCTTGCCTTGACAGCCGATTTTGGCGTCTTTTTGATTGATGCCAGGTAATCGGTGAACCGGCCGCGATGTTCTTCAATCACGCCATTCCCTTTAAAAATCAACAATCGATCGGCAACCTTATCCAAGAAGTAGCGGTCATGTGAAACCGTGATAACGGTGCCCTGGAATTTAGAAATGTAGTCCTCTAAGACCGTCAAAGTCGCAATATCCAAGTCATTGGTCGGTTCATCCAACAGCAGCACATTTGGCTGCTGCATGAGTAATTTTAACAAATACAATCGGCGTTTTTCACCACCGGAAAGCTTCCGGATTAAAGTGCCGTGCATGAAACGGGGAAACAGAAATTCTTCAAGTAATTCAGCAACACTGATCTTATTGCCCGTGTTATCGGTCACCTGCTGGCCGATTTCACTCAAATAACTAATCACCCGCTTATCTTCGGGGATCGGTTCGGTTAGCTGAGTGTAATAGGCAATTTTGACAGTTTCTCCGACCTTAATGATGCCTGAATCTAATTTCAAGCGCCCGGCAATCACGTTGAGGAGGCTCGTCTTTCCGGCACCGTTCTCGCCACTGATTCCAATTCGTTCATTCGGCTGGACAAGAATGTTGAAGTCCTTGAGGATCGTTTGGCCATCAATGGTCAAGTTGGCGTCCTTCATCTTAAGGACTTCCTTGCCTAATCGCGTCTGGCCCAAAGAAATGTTGACGTCTTGATCAAGCTGTAAGGTACCCACATTCTCTTTTAAATCATTAAATCGATTGATGCGGGCCTGCTGCTTGGTTGAACGGGCTTTGGCACCCGTTTTCATCCAAGCCAGTTCCTGCTTGTAAAGCTGCTGGGTCTTATGCTCCGCTTGAATTTCACCTTCAACCCGGGTCGCTTTTTGTTGCACATAGTCTTGATAATTACCGTCATATTGATAGAGTTTACCAAATGACAGCTCCCAGATTTTATTGGCAACGTGATCCAAGAAATAACGGTCATGGGTGACGACGATTAGGGAGCCCTTGTAGCCGGCAAGATAATTTTCCAGCCAATCAATGGAATCAAAGTCCAAGTGGTTGGTCGGTTCGTCAAGTAACAGCAGGTTCGGTGCTTGAATCAAAACTTGTGCCAGCCCGACCCGTCTTCTTTGACCACCTGACAATTCGGAGATTTTCTGGTTGTAATCAGTAATCTTCAATTGGGTTAAAATCGTTTTAACGTCACTCTGGGCATTCCAAGCGTCTTCTTCATTCATTCGCGCTTCCGCTTTGGTGTAGCGCTTTTCAGCGTCTGGGTCTTCAGGATGGGTTGAGTAATCCTTCAGGGCAGCTTCATAACGCCGAATTGTCCGATAAACGGTCTGTGATCCAGAAAACACCGCATCCATAATTGACAGTTGCTCGTCAAGTTCAGGATCCTGCTTTAAATAGCCAATGGTATAGGATTTGGAGGTAATAATATCTCCTGTCGAATCATGGTCAATCCCAGCGATGGCATTTAATAAAGACGTTTTCCCGGTTCCGTTGGTGCCAATTAAGCCGATTCGGTCATGTTCATTAATAATAAAGTTCAGATTATCAAAGAGTGTTTTTTCACCATAGGTTTTTGCTAAGTTCTCGACACGCATTGTTTCCATTCAATTATCAGTCCTCATTTAGAAAGTTAACGGCTGCTTTAACAAGCTCTTCTGTTTCATTTTTGATCTTGCCTGCAACCACATTTTGTTCAAGATAGTTCAAAACCTCGCCAAGCTGTGGACTGGGTTTTAGAATTCCCCGTTTGATGAGTTCGCCGCCGGTCATCTTCAACTGATGCTTGTTCTTGATCGCCAAGTGTTCATAACGTTCAACTAATCCAGCTGTCTTTGCCGTATCCGCAAGCACCGTCACCGCGTTAACGACATTTTCACTTCCGGCGCGATAGAGGGTTAAGTTGGCCACTTGACCACGTTGAATTGCGAAAAGTAATTCAACCGTAAGTATAACATCATTAATTATTTTATTGGCAGTCTTCCACTTTTTTAAAAAACTGGCCGTTTCTTGGCTGTTCAATCCAAATTTAAAAGCTAACAATGCCCAGATCTGCACTTCATTGGTGAGCGTAAAATCAGTTTCAGCAATTTGCTGAAGTTGGTTTAAGTAATGACTCAACACAGGGACGTGCTGGTACAAATCAGTTTGAATCATGATTTTTAAACCGTTATTGGCGTCAGTCCCCAGCATCATTTTGACAAATTCAGTGTGGGAACGTTCGACCGCAATTTTTTCCAATAACTGGCTGTGTCTAGCAATTCCAGCCAGCGTGGCGTCCTCAATCTGGAAGTCCAACTGACTGGCAAACCTGGTCGCCCGCATCATCCGCAAGGCATCTTCATTGAATCGTTCGTTTGGATCTCCAACCGCGCGAATAATGTGTTTTCGCATGTCGGAAAGGCCACCAAACAAATCGGTGATCTGGCCATTTTCAGCCAGTGCCAGCGCGTTAATCGTAAAATCCCGCCGTTTGAGATCTTCCTTTAAAGACCGCACAAAGGTAACGTGATCCGGCCGGCGATAATCCTGATAGCCGGACTCTGTCCGAAAAGTGGTCACTTCATACCCAGTCCCATGATCTAGAATCATCACCGTACCATGTTCAATTCCGGTATCAACTGTTCGTTTGAATAACGCCTTAACCTCGCTGGGATACGCACTGGTCGCAATATCGACATCGTGAATTGGCCGTTTTAAAATCGTGTCTCGAACCGAGCCGCCAACAAAATAAGCCTCATAGCCGGCTGATTCAATCTTTTGTAAAATTGGTAATGCTTCGTGGAATTCATTTGGAATTTCTACCATCCGCACAATAATCGCCATCCATTTAATATTTATCCTGTTGTAATTTTAACAGAATTTCCGTTTGAAACAAAAAGTTCGCCGAAATGATTGCCAATCATCAATTAGAATTGCTATGATGAATTGTCAGATCATTCGGGGAGGAAAAACGATGGCACAAAATCAAAGTCGCTTCAAATTGGATATTTCGTTGGTTGATTTATTGGTAATCGCGGCTGGAACCGCCATTTACTCATTTGGAATTGTCTTCTTTAACATTTACAATCATCTGGCTGATGGCGGCGTAACCGGGATTACGTTGATCTTAAGGGCACTGTTTCACATTGATCCGGCGTATTCGACCATTCTGGTCAACGTGCCGCTATTTGCGATCGGCTATCGGTATTTAGGTAAAAAAGATATGTTTTATACATTGTACGGAACAATTGCCCTGGCGATCTTTTTATGGATTTGGCAGCGGGTTCCCATCGTGATTAACATCGACCATGACCTGCTGCTCTCTGCGATTGGTGCCGGTTTATTTGGCGGATTTGGCTGCGGGATCGTTTATCGATTTGGCGGCACAACCGGTGGTGTCGATATCGTCGCCCGCTTATTTGAGCGGTTTAAGGGAGTCCAAATGGGCCAAACGCTGTTAACAATTGATGTCTTGGTTTTGCTGTCATCACTCATTTATTTGAATGTCCGCCAGATGGCATATACCTTAATTTACGTCTGGATTTTTTCCATGATTGTTAACTTTACGCAACGGGGCGCTTATACTGCCCGGGGAATTTTAATTATCAGTAACGAATCTGAAAAGATTTCCAATGCCATCCAAGATCAACTCAATCGTGGGGTTACTTTTCTCAATGCCGAGGGTGGTTATTCCCATCGTTCCAAGCAGATTGTCTATTGTGTGGTCTCGCCCAGCGAACTGCACACCTTAAAAAAACTGGTCGAGTCAATTGATGAAGAAGCTTTTATTTCGATCATTGAAGTTAACGAGGCGATTGGTGAAGGCTTTACTTATAAACGGCCGAAGCGTTTTAAACTGCTCTAGTTGTTGCCTGTCCTTATTAGAAAATATGTATGATAAAAGGTCACCAGTTTGAGGGAGACCGCCAAGGATTTTAGGTTACTTTTGGCGATATGGCCCATCTTACTGGTGGCCTTTTCTGTTATTAATTTGCGGGGATGTCAATTACATTTCATCCCACAGTGCTTCCATTTCCATATCATCAGGAACCAGATCCAAATACTTTTTCAGGTACTGTTTTTCAACGTCTGGTTGACCAATCTCGCGATAAAACAGTGTCGCGTGTTTTAAGAAATCCGGGTTATCTGAAAGTTCGTTGGCGGCGAGTTCGTAATTATTGGCTGCCTTTTTGCTCTCACCGGCATTTTGATATGATAATGCCAAATTGTAAGCAAGGTGGGCATCGACGACGTGGTCCTCAAAGACCCCCTCTAAAAGCGTCAAATTGTCGCTATAGCGTTCATGGGCAACGTACCAGTCTGATAGTAAGGTCAGAATTTCCATGTCATCAGGGGCGATTTCATGGCCCTTTTGGAAATAGGTCAAAGCTAAATCATCTTCGTTGGCCATTTCGGCAATTTGGCCGGCCTTCTGCCAGATTTTTTCATTGAACTGGTCGATCGAAATGCCCTCTTGGATTGCCTTTAAGGCTTCCTCAACCCGTTTGAGGTTGACGTAAGCATCTGCCAAATATGGATACAGCGAGCTGTACTGGGGATCGGAGTCACGTAAATCTTCGAAGGCTTTAATGGCCTTTTGATATTCTTTCAAATTAAAGTAGGTGAATGCCAGTTCAAATTTAACGTCCGCGTTCATGTTGATTGGTTTGATCTGTTCCAAGTAGCCCATTGCCTGTTCAAACTTACCAATCTCCGCGTAAGAAACTCCTAGGCGTTCAACCAAATTGACTGAAGACATTTCTAAAGTGCCCGATGTAATCAGCGCGAGATACAAATTAATGGCTTTGCGATAGTTTCTGGTAGTGAAATAGAACTCAGCCAAGGCAAACTGGATGACATCTTCATCAGGGGCCAATTTTTGGGCCTCTAAGAGCTTTTGTTCGCTAATCTCGAACATTCCCTGGGTTTGGTACAGATCAGCTGCTACCATCAAAGAACGGACGTATTCGTCTGACTGAGGTGCAACCTGTGATAAATAATTGAGTGCCTTGTCATCTTGATCGTCATCAATGGCAAGTTCGGCTAAATTGATTTTTAATCCATCATCTTTTGGATATTTTTTAAATAGTTTTTCGTAAATAGTATTTGAGTAAGTTGAAAATCCCAGTGAATACAGCTCTTCGGCCAATGAATACAGCAAATCATCCGAATCATGGGCCAAAGCTTGCTGAAATGATTTCTTAAAATCATCAATTTGGCCGCCTTCAAGTTGGTCTAAAGCCGTTTTTGAATAACTCATGTTTGTCCTCCAAAGTGTATAAAAAAAGCCAGCCCGACAAATGCCGTTCTGGCTTAACAGATGAATACTATTTAACAGCATCCTTGAGCGCCTTACCAGGTTTGAAAGCTGGTACCTTGCTTGCAGGAATTTGAATTTCTTGACCTGTTTGTGGGTTACGGCCCTTACGAGCGGCACGTTGACGTACTTCAAAGTTACCGAAACCGATTAATTGAACCTTGTCACCTTTTGCTAAACTAGCTTGGATTGATTCAAATACTGCATCCACAGCTGATGTAGCGTCTTTTTTAGTCAAACCAGTTGCTGCTGCAACATTGGTTACTAATTCTGCTTTATTTGCCATGAGTGTATTCACCTCCCTCAAAGATAGGTATGTAAACCAGTGCAATTCGAATTCTCACAAATCCGGAATGCTGAAACAACGCCGTTTGCCAACATCATTTCTTTTTCAAAGATAGCATAAGAATGCCGTCATTGCAATGGTTTTGCCTAATTTAGTGTCGATAAACGCCGAAAAATCAAGATTTTGTTAAGAATCACTGATTTTTGGGCTATTTTCGGCTTCGTTTGATGATTCTAATCGGGGTTCCGGTAAAGTCAAAATTATCACGAATTTGATTTTCAAGGAACCGGACATACGAAAAATGCATCAAATCTGGATTATTGACAAAGACCACGAACGTTGGCGGTCCGGTCACCACCTGAGTCGCATAGTAAATCCGCAGCCGTTTACCATTAACTGTCGGGGTAGGATGAACCGCCACTGCCCCCATAATAACGTCATTGAGAGCAGAGGATTGAACCCGCTTCTCATGATTGTCGTACACCTGTTTGATTAATGCCGGCAGCTTTTCGATTCGCTGTTTGGTAACGGCTGAGACGAAAATGATTGGCGAATACGACATATACTGGAATTCATTTCTGATCAAGGTTTCAAAATCCTGTTGCGTATGATTAGTCTTCTTCAGTGTATCCCACTTGTTAACCACCGTGATGATTGCTTTGCCGGCTTCATGGGCATACCCGGCAACCTTTTTATCCTGCTCACGAATGCCCTCTTCAGCGTTCATGACGAATAAGATGACATCACTTTGGTCAATGGCTTTCATTGCCCGCATAACACTGTATCTTTCAGTATTCTCGTAGACTTTTCCACGTTTTCGAATTCCAGCAGTGTCAACCATGGTGAATTTGATGTCGTCCGCCTCAAAGCGGGTATCAATCGCATCCCGGGTCGTACCTGCAATGTCTGAAACAATGACCCGATCCTCACCCAAAATGGCGTTCACGAGTGAAGATTTCCCCACGTTGGGGCGGCCAATGATACTAAACCGAATATCATCATTATCGGTCTTTTCGTCCATCCTCGGGAACTTTTCGACGACCTTATCCAGTAAGTCTCCCAGGCCCAGCCCATGGACACCAGAAATTGGCATTGGGTCGCCAAACCCCAGTGAATAAAACTCATAGATGTCTTCACGGCTCTCGGGGTTATCGACTTTGTTAACCGCCAAAACAACCGGTTTATCACTTCGATAAAGAATTTTTGCCACCTGTTCGTCCTCTGCGGTGACGCCTTCCTTGCCGCTGACGATAAAGACAATCACATCGGCTTCATCGATGGCAATTTCGGCCTGACTCTTAATCTGGGTTGCAAATGGCGCATCACTGATTTGGATTCCACCAGTGTCAATCATCGCGAACTTTGTTGCCAGCCATTCACCGTGTGAATAGATGCGATCGCGAGTCACTCCTGGCGTATCCTCGACGATTGAAATGCGATCACCGGCAATTCGATTGAAGATGGTCGATTTCCCCACGTTGGGGCGGCCAATAAAGGCCACTGTTGGCAATGCCATAAAAAATCCCTCCTTTGCTTGGTTAATTCAGAAAGAAAGGAGCTGGGACAAAACTTACGTTTTGTTTCCAGCCCCTTCTCATGATTAAAATAATTGATTATTTGTTATCATCATCGTCATTGTTGCCGGACTTCTTCAATTCGTCACCAATGATATCGCCCAAAGTAAAGCCGGTTTCTTCTTCCGGTGCATTACTGATTGAACGGTCGTTAGACTTACGTGAGCGGGATGGTCGGTTGTTTGACTTCTTTGGCTTTGCTTCTTCTTCGGGAGCATCCGTCAAAGCTTTGATTGATAATGCCAAACGCTTTCTGTCAGTATCAACATCAAGAACCTTAACCTGAATCTTCTCGCCAACCTTTAAAACATCAGCAGGTGTATCAATGTGCTCATGGGCAATTTGGGAAATGTGGACTAAGCCCTCAACACCTGGGAATACTTCAACAAAGGCACCGAAATCAACAAGGCGCTTAACTGTTCCTTCAAGAACACTGCCAACTGGAGCTTTTTCTTCGATTCCGTCCCAAGGTTCTGGAAGAGTTTGTTTGATGGAAAGTGAGATTCGGTTACGGTCGAAGTCAACAGACAATACCTTAACTTTGACTTGTTGGCCGACTTTCAAGACATCTGAAGGCTTGTCAACACGTTCGTAAGCGATTTGAGAAACATGGACCAATCCGTCCATGCCGCCAAGGTCTACGAAAGCACCAAAGTTGGTCAAACGAGCAACGGTCCCTTCAACAACATCACCTTCGTGAAGAGTTTCCATTAACTTTTCACGTTCCTCAGCTTTTTCAGCTTGAACGATGGCCTTATGAGATAAGATCAGGCGATTTTCAATTGGATCAATTTCAATAATCTTAAGTTCTAGTTCCTGACCCTTGAATTGATTCAAATCATCAACGTAATGGTCAGAGATCATTGAGGCTGGAACAAATCCACGAACGCCAGCGTCAACTACCAAGCCGCCTTTGACAGCTTGGCTGACCTTGGCAGTGATCGTTTCATCATTCTTTGACTTTTCAGCTAATTCATCCCAAACTTTGCGGGTTTCCAAACGCTTTGAAGAAAGCAGGAAGCTACCGCCCTCTTTGTCGCTGCCGATCCGAGAGGTAACAACTAGCTTAAGCTTGTCGCCCTGCTTAATCTCGTCAACATTTTGGTCAGATGAAAGTTCGCGTGGGGGAACAACTCCTTCGACACCGGAGCCTTCAATTCCCACGATCAATTGCTGGCTGTCGTCTTTGGCCAATACTTCACCGGTGACAACGTCGCCAACCTTTACTTCATCAACGCTGTTTAAAGCGTTTAATAAATCATTTTTATCATTATTTGCATTTTCACTCATCAAACAATTCCTCCTTGAAACAACTCTAATCATAATTTTATCTTAAATTGAACAATATTACCAGTCAATTGACTAATTAGTTGTTATTTCAGTGTTTTATTTATCACATTTGCAATCTTTGAAACAACTTGATCGATAGAAAGTGACGTTGTATCAATTTCCACAGCGTCTTTAGCTTTGGTTAACGGTGAAATCCTTCTATGAGAATCTTTATAATCTCTTGCCTCTATCTCCAATTGTAATTCATCTAAAGGTGTGTTGATCCCTTTTTGAATATTTTCTTTATACCGTCTTTGTGCACGCTCAG
The DNA here is from genome assembly GCF_002157585.1 of Lentilactobacillus parakefiri. Taxonomy (GTDB): domain Bacteria; phylum Bacillota; class Bacilli; order Lactobacillales; family Lactobacillaceae; genus Lentilactobacillus; species Lentilactobacillus parakefiri. Next base: position 135,427 of record NZ_BDGB01000079.1, on the reverse strand, counting down.
CAACACTGGCAATTAGAAAAATTTTAACTTCTGCATCAGGTAAGACGGATGTCCCAATATCTCGGCCATCCATCACAATTCCACCGTCTTTGGCGATCTCTTGCTGCTCCGCACTAAGCTGTTTTCGAACTTCACCCATCGCCGCAACTGCCGAAACCGAATTAGTCACATCCTCTTGCCGAATGGCCTCAGTAATTTCTTTGCCGTCAATGAAAACCTTTTGCCCATCATCATCAGGGGCAAAGGTAATTTTTGAGGCATGAACAATTTTGCTGATTGCCTCAACATCATCCAAAGAGACTCCTTGAGAAATTGCCTGTAGTGTGATTGCACGATACATTGCACCGGTATCACAGTAAACATAGTGAAATTGTTTGGCGACCAACTTGGCAACCGTGCTTTTACCAGCGGATGCCGGTCCATCAATTGCTACTTGTAATCCATTTTTTCGCATTCTAACATTCCTTACCTGACATTATTTTGATTGACACTCTAGAACTACCGTACTCGAAGTCTTTGTCCTGGATATAATTTTGAATTGGCACTCAGCCCATTCATCTGCATAAGTTGTTCAGTGGTTAAGCCGTTATTGTATGCCACTCGAAACATCCCCTGACCTGCTTTGACGGTTGCGTACTGATGACCGCCAGAAGTAGCCGTCGTTTTATTGGTCGTTGAATGACTGGCTGTCGACTGGGCAGCAGTATTGGATTGAGCAGTGGAAACAGATGACGTTGAGCTTGAAGCCGCTGGTCGGGTTGAAGAAACTTTACTGGCGGCTCTTGGTTTATCTTTCTTCACAGCCGGCTTGGCCTTAGCTGAACTTGATTTTGCCTGGGCAGCTGAAGTCGATTTTTTTTTTGCGTTATCCTGTCGCACGACCCTGACAGACGACGACTCGGCACTCTTGGAATCATTTCCCATCGCACTTTGGCGAACCAACCCATAAACCAGTGCAACAACAGCCACAATAATAATTAACGCTGCTAACACGACCGTAATCAAGTGATGATTTTGACTTTGTTTTCTAAGCTTGACTCGAGAAAGATTGCCGTTTTCATCACGATCTTCAGAAAATGTTTGGTTCCAAGGTTGATCCTCGTTATTTTTTTGATGTTCATCATTCGAATTCATATTGACCCCCCTCTTGATCAGAATATAGACAAACTTATTTTATCATTAATTCACTTAAATTTACTTTAATTTTTTGATAAAAACAGCTGGTCGATAACTTGCTGCCAACTTTTAGCTTCATTTTGACTGGATTGTGCCGGCTGATTTAAATATTGCCGACTAAAGTCGCGCCACCGATCCCAAAAATCAACATCATGGTCGCAACAGTATGAAGGATTCCGCTCGCCATCAGGGACTGCCTCATCAAAATATTTCAACAGTTCATCACGACGGCACTTTTCCGTGTAAACGTATTGGACCATTGCTCCCAACTCCTTCACCCGCCGAGTCCGGGCATGGTTAAAGATCGTCTTGGCCTGTTCGAGCGAATCGCCATTATCGTGGTAGAATTTGACCACTCGAAACTGATCGTCAGTCGAAAGCATTTTGGGATGGGCATACAAATAGTCCAGCAGACTTTCATCGGGAACCGTATGATCAATTAGCCCCATCTGTAAAGCGCGATCATTTGGCTCATACATCAAAATGGCTAACCCAGGCTTTCGATCACGCCCACAGCGACCGATTTCTTGAACATAACTTTGAATATTAGCCGGAAGATGATAATGAATCACAAAGCGGACATTGTTCTTATCGATCCCCATCCCAAAGGCACTAGTGGCACAGATAATGTCTAAATTTCCGGCCAGAAACTGCTGTTGAATGTGAAAGCGTGGTTGACTATCCATCCCGCCATGATAGGCCATCACCCGGCGGTCGGTTTCATTGGTTAAGGTGTTAGCGGTCTGTTCTGCTTTACTTTTGCTCGAAAAATAGATAATTCCCGGCCCGTTGAGTTGTTTAACCAGCTCAATCAGTGCATCATCTTTTTCGTGTTGATTGGCAAAAATTTTCGCGCTTAAAAAAATATTGGCTCGGTTAACCGGCAGAACAATTTGGTGAATATCACCGGGTGAAAAATTCATGTGCGCAATAATGTTTCTGCGCACTGGTTGAGTTGCAGTCGCCGTCATCATTAAGGTTAACGGACTGCCTAATCGTTCTCTCACCGTTCCTAGTTTGAGATAATCCGGTCGAAAATCTGGCCCCCATTCAGAAATACAGTGGGCCTCGTCGACAACAAACAGACCAATTTGTAACTGCATCAGGCGTTGTTGCACCTGCTGATTAGCCAGCATTTCAGGGGAAACATAGATAAATTGATAACGATTTAAATGAGTTAAAATTGCCGTCTTTTCTTGAAAATCTAAAGCCGAAGTCAAGGCAACCACTCGCTTTGACCCCAAATACTGGAGTCGACTGACTTGATCCTGCATCAAAGAAATCAGTGGTGACACGATAATCACCCGTTGGTGGGTCATTGCCCCATACATTTGGTAAAGCAAGGTTTTCCCACCGCCGGTCGGTAAAATCGCCAGCGTATTCCGGTTGGCAAGCAAGTTTTTCAAGATATCCTCTTGACCGGGCCGGAAGTCGTCAAAGCCAAAATATTTTTTTAATTCACGCTTGAGATCCATCGTCATCACTCATTTTACTCCTGTATATTTGAAAAAGTCGAAATTGGAAAAATGCCAGCTGACCAATTACCTGACTGGCGTCTTGAAAAGTCCACTCACCGACATTTTGCGGCTGATGAGCCAACAACTGGTTCATCAGATCATCAGAAATGAGTGCCCGATAAGGAAAAGCCGCTGTCTTCGACATGATTGCGACTTCCAGTAGATGCTCATAAACCGTTGTCAGTTTGATTTTCCGTTGAGTAGCGATTGCCTGCAGATTATGATTTTTTTGCTGCAAAAATAGTTTAAAGGTTGCTTGAGCACTACTAGAAACCGTTGATTTGGCCAAGCCGGAAACCAATGGAGAAAACAGGCTTGTCTTACCTGCTTGCATCAGCTTTTCTAGCAGCATCCCGTACAACTGCAGCCATTGGAGGGCCACCACCGTAGTTGACGTCCGGCGTTTAACTGCCACCTGTTCAGCGGTCAAGCCGGAAAAATTGTGGCCAACCAGGCTCTGGACAAAGACATCCGCCAGATCAGCCGGTTGCAGATCACCCAAAAAGTCACGCAGTAATTGTTGAAAATGTCTTGGCAGATCTTGATGTTTATTCATGACGAACCAGCGTTTCAGCAGTTGGTCTTCAAAATAATTAATTGATTGGGGATAGTACTGATTATTTCCATAGCTGAATTCCGAGACAATCTGGGAGGCGAAGCTGAACCGCCGCATGAACTTAGCGACATCATACCGGGATGAAACAGCTAAGTATTTAAGCGGCAGGAGCTGATTCAAGTAGCGCTGTTGCTGGTCAATTCCTTTGGCTGTTAATTGAATTCTGAAGGTATCATCAGCGCGCGCTAACCCACTCGATACCAACTGTGTCAAAACGAGCTGGTCTTCCCCGAAGTCCGTTCCGTGGAGAACATCAACAAAGTCGAGCAGGCCATATTCCAAGGCCCAATACAAATTGGAAACTGTTCGACGACCACGCAGAGTATTTTTAATGGCCTTTACCCGTCGAAATTGCTGACCACTTCCAAAAATTAACATGAGAACACGCAAATCCATGACCCACCTCCGAAACAAAAAGCCAGTCCAAACTCGCAAGTTTGTCCCAGCTTCAAGATTACTCACTATTCAATTATATACGAAAAGTATTAACTATCTCCAGCTAATTTTAACGTAGCTTCAACCGTGGTAGAAAACTATTCTTAATCAAGTAGAAGACTGTCCCAACCACAATTCCTTTGATAAAATCAAACGGAACCACACCCGCTAAAATCACGGTTGCCAATGGAAAGCCTAACTTCATGCCAATCAGGTTCATGTAAAGCGGGATGACACCCAGCCAGTTAGTCAGCGACATAATAATTGTCAAAGTAGTCGCCATCATCAAAACCACCAAGGCAGCTTTTTTCCAACCCTTGGCAAACGACAACAGTCGATCCGCCAGATAATAAGTCCAAATAAGTACTAGGGATGAAACAAGTGATGAACCCACACCGATGAAATTGATGACATCCGCACCAGTCGTTACCCAGTATAACAACGCCTTTAACCCAGCAATCGTCATACCACCAACTGGTCCGAACAAAACTGTTCCAAGTAAAATTGGCATGTCAGCCAAGTCTAAACGCATGTAAGGAACAATTGGAATGATCGGTACCGACAAAAACATCAACACATAAGAAAGCCCCGCAAAGACCGACATCTCCACCAAACGAGCCGTTGCAAACTGCGTATGCTTACCACTATTTTCCATTGAAAAAACCTCTCCTCCAATGGTCAATCTTCAAAATAATGCCCTGACAAAACGAATTTGTCAGGGCATTACAAAAAGCGTGTAAAATTTAATCTTCTACATACCAGACTTTACTGTCGGCACTGGAATTTCACCAGCTCAGCACGATCACTCGTGAGTCGCGGACTATCACCGCCGGTCGGGAATCACACCCTGCCCTGAAGATAAACCAATTTATTTACATTAAAAATAGCAGAACTAGACCAAATGTCAACGATTTGTCTTGTTCGTCAGTTCCTTTAATTCTTCAACTTCATGTGGCTTGAGCGGCCGGTAATCTCCCGGCTGCAAGCCTTTAAGGGTTAAGAAACCATAAGTTTCCCGGCTTAATTTTTCGACAGGATGACCAATTTTTTCAAACATGTTTTTGACCTGGTGATTGCGACCCTCATGAATCGTTAATTGCACAATTGATGAATCCTTATTGGTTCGAATCAGCTTGGTCTTAGCCTTGGCTGTCTTTCTATGATCAATCACGACACCGGTTCGCAAGTGTTTGAGGTCGTCATTGGTGACAATTCCCTTAACTTTGGCGACGTAAGTCTTTTCAACCTCATACTTTGGGTGGGTTAACTTATTATCCAAATCACCGTCGTTAGTCAGCAACAACAACCCAGACGTGTCATAATCCAGGCGGCCAACCGGATAAATCCGTTCGCTCACCTCTTCTAAAATATCGACCACAGTTTTACGATGCTTGTCATCGGTTACCGCCGTGATCACCCCTCTTGGCTTATAAAGAAGATAATACACCGGAACTTCTTTTGAGATAGGCACTTCATCGACCTTCACCTCATCACTGGCTGTAACTTTTGTGCCCAATTCCTTAACAACCTCGCCATTCACCTTGACATGACCCTTGACAATCAAATCTTCAGCCTTCCGTCGGGACGCAACTCCTGCGTGGGCAATTACTTTTTGTAAACGTTCTTCGTTCATACATCCACCTCCTAGTTTTCTGTATCAATTTCTTTGTTAAAACGGGTTAGTAATGAATCACTGGTATCGTCGTCCAAGACTTCATCCTTCGGCAGTGGCGGTAAGTCCTTCAACGATTCCAAGCCAAAATAATCCAAGCCAAAGTTGGTAATACCGTATTGTTTGGGATTACCAACCGCTTCTTTGACGCCAGTGACTTCAATTAAATCCTGATTGATCAGCCTGTGTAAAATAGCTGAACTATTGACGCCCCTTATCTGGTCAATCTCAATTCGCGTAATCGGCTGATTATACATGATGATTGAAATGGTTTCTAGGGCCGCCTCAGATAGTACCCGGGGCTTGGCATCGTTCACGTAATCGCCAACTAATTCTGACAATTCTTCCTTGGTCCCTAACCGATACACGTCATTGCTGACAAACACCTTGACACCGCTGTCTTGATCCTGTCTGTATTTTTTGACAATCTTTTCCAGCAGCTGACGGCAGGCAGCCACTGTTAGTGCGGTTCGTTGCGATATTTGCCGCAATGTGATCCCTTGGTCACCTGAAGCGTATAAGAGCGCCTCAATCTTTGCAATGTTACTGATCAACGTATCCAGGCCCCTTTCGAATTTCAATGGTCGAACGCACCGTTTTTTGGTTGAGGCGAACTTCGTTATACTTCGCCATTTCTAGAATTGCCAGAAAATCGGTAACGACCTCTTCAGTTTGAGTCGAGTCGGCAACCAATTTGTCAAAGGAAATATGGTTATTCGTCCGATTAAGCAGATCCCGAACCCGCTGACTTTGGCCTTCGATGGTAAAGGACCATTCGTGAATCACCGTTGACATCGGTTGATTATAGTTGAAGTGCTTTAACGCATCCACGTAACTGGCCATGATGTCACCGCTATTAAACGGAGACGGCTGAATCAGTTCAGCTTTGGTCGGCGGAACGCTTAACTCAGCTCGAGTAAAACTCTGTCGCCGTTTCAGTTCGCGGGTTTTCAGGTTAGCCGCCACCAATTTGTATCGTTTATAGTTCAGCAGCTGGGATACCAGCTCCTCTCGGGGATCTTCCTGCTGCTCATCCGGCTGATCATCAGTGCTTCTTGGCAGCAGCATCTTTGATTTGATAACCATTAGTTTCGCGGCCATCACAAAGTACTCACCGACAATTTCCAAGTTCAGCTGCTGCGCATCATAAATATACTGCATGTATTGCTCAGTAATCTTAGAAATCTGGATGTCGTAAATGTCCATTTTGGATTCCTGAATCAAATGTAACAGAACCTCCAGTGGTCCATCAAAATCATTCAAATGTAATTCAGGCTGCTTAACGTCAGGCATGATGAGTCACATTCTCCCATTTTTCCCAGGCCGATCGATGCTCAAAGCCGACCACAATTTGATATTTTGGATATAAATCCTGCAAATCATCAAAGATCCGGTTGTAGTTGCCCTGGCTAACACTTTGGGGAGTCAAGACTAATTGATGAACCAGCAGCTGATTTGCGTGAAGTTCAATTCCCACTAGTCCCGACCAATTGTTGGAAGGATCACGCCATAAATAAATCAGCCGGTCGTCTTTGGCGGCATACCAGCTCATTTCCTGAGCAACCAAATCCATGTTTTGGAGTTCGGAAACTAATGAAAAGAGGCCCATTGTAATTTTTTCATAATCTTTTCGGTATTGATATAACATTGATTCAACCTCTTTTCTTATGTGCGTGGATGATATTTATTATAAACTTCCGTTAAATGTTTATGGGAAACGTGGGTGTAAATTTGGGTCGTCGAAATATCGGAATGCCCCAGCAATTCCTGAACAATTCTCAAATCGGCGCCATTTTCCAGCAAGTGAGTTGCAAATGAATGCCGCAAAGTATGCGGCGTGACATGCCGCTTGATACCAGCCTGGTTGACATATTTTTTAATCATCTGCCAAATTGCCTGACGACTGAGCTGACGACCATGAGCATTTAAGAACAGAAATTCTGTGTTGGGCTTTCCTGACAGCAGTTGGGCACGGGTGGATCGAATGTATTGATTCAACCAATCAATCGCCACGTCACTGATCGGAATAATCCGCTCCTTATCACCCTTCCCGATCGTCTGCAGCAGGTTCATGGGCAAATGCAAATCACCCAACTTCAAATTAACCAGTTCACTGACACGCAGGCCGGTGGCGTACAAAGTTTCTAAAATTGCCCGATCCCGCAAACCTAATTTTTTATGAATATCCGGCATCGATAATAACCAATTGACCTGGTCAACTGTGAGCACGTCTGGCAGTGTTTGGGCCTTCTTGGGTGAGTCAACCTTTAACATTGGATCGTCTTCAATCACTTTAAACTGAACCAAATATTGGAAGAACCGTCGCAGAGTTGAAACCACCCTAATAACCGTGTTGCGGGCTTTATGCTGCTGTTGAAGCGTTTCTAAATAGTCTAAAATGACAAATTGATCAACTTTGGCAAGTGATTTGGCGTGTTTGTCAAAAAAAGCACCGGCCTCTTGCAGATCCTGCCGATAACTTTTAATCGTATTGTCTGACAGGCCGCGTTCGACCCGTAGGTAATGAAGATAGTCCTCAATTTGTTCGTGCATCATAAAAGCCTACTTTTTCAGGGAAATGTGTCCGTCTGCTTGTTCGATCAAGTTTTCTTTCAACAAATGCCCCAAGGCGCGTTTGAATGCGCCCTTGCTGATGCCAAAGTAATCCTTAATGGCATCCGGGGTGCTTTTATCACTAAATGCGAGTTGTTTGTCGTCGGTATGTTCGATCGCCGCCAAGATCATCTGGGCATCTTCGCCGATTTCTTGATAAGCTCGCGGCTTGGTGGAAATGTTAACACTGCCATCCCGGAGCATGCCGATCACTCTAGCCTCAACTTCTTGGCCCAATCGTGGTTCCATGAGGCGCTCATCAGGATGTAGGAACGCTAAGTTATAATCCTCAGTCAAAAGCCTTGTCCCCGAAATTTTAAGTCGATAGGCCCGCGCTTTGAGGTTTTTGTTCTGGAGATCATCCTTGGCGGGTTTGGAAATTGCCGCAAAGATTTCTTCATCAGCTAAATGGCCCCAAATGCGATTCTTGTTATCAACCGTCAAATCAATCAGTAATTTGTCCCCATCTTGCGGCCACAAAGACCGAACCGTTGGCAATTCATCAATTGAAACGACGACATCTTTATTCGGCAACCCAATATCAACAAAGACTCCCAGACCAAATTTTTCTTTTACAACGGTCGCAAACCCATAATGATCTCGGCGAATCTCCGGGATATTTCGGGTAATTTGCATTTTATGCTGTTCATTTTCATACGTAAAGCCAGTAAAAGTCGCACCAATCTTCAAAGGTTTCTTGACTTCAGTTTTATCAAGGAGAAACGTTTCTCCTTCAATTTGAACGTAGTAATCTTTGTCATTTTCATCGATGACCTTACCACTTACGACTTGTGTAATAATATTATTCATGCTTATCTCCGATCTAATCCAACTTAATCTTATTTTACACGTTTTCCAGCCAAAATTCGACTGCTCTCACAATAATATGAAACAGGGCTGAAACATCACTCTTTGCGTGTTTATGATGTTAACTTTGATCACCACTTTTATCTTGCAGAAAGCTGCGACAAACGGCAGATCCCTGCCATTTAACGAGAAAATGCAATCATCCCAAAACCAGGAATGATTGCATTTTCTCGTTAAATTCTGGGATCTAAACGCCTATCGTCCCAGTCTCGTCATAATTAATTGTGATCCACTCACAAGTTAAAGTTAGATTGATGATGAAGCACCATGGTAAATAACGCCACGATGTGAATCAACGGTAATCAATTCACCGTCAGAAATCTTGCTGGTAGCATCAGCTGCACCAACAAGAACGGGGATTCCCATTGAAATACCAACAACAGCTGCGTGTGAAGTCAAGCCGCCGGTTTCAACAACCACGGCGCTGGCTTTTTCGATAGCTGGGAGATATTCCTTGTCAGTTGACTTAGTAACCAAGATACTGCCTTCAGTTACTTTGCTCTTGGCATCAGCTGCGTTCTTAGCAACGACGGCTTTACCAATAACAGTCTTGTCACCAACACCTTGGCCTTGAACCAGCTTTGAACCGATGAGTTGAACTCTCATCAAGTTAGTTGTGCCGCTTTCGCCAACTGGAACGCCGGCAGTAACGATAATCAAATCGCCTTCCTTAGCCAAACCAGTTTCAAGTACCTTCTTTGAAGCTAATTCAAAGATTTCATCAGTGCTCTTAACTTCGTCAACCAAGATTGGGTGAACACCCCAGTTAACCATCAAGCCACGACGAGTACGTTCGTCGAAAGTAATGGCAAGGATGTCAGCATCTGGATGATACTTAGAAATCATTTTAGCAGTGTAACCTGAACGGGTTGCGGCAACGATACAGTGAACACCCAACTCTTCAGCAACACGGGCAACTGAATCGCCAATGGATTCAGTCACATCACTTGAGTCGAATTCTGGACGTGGGGTACCAAATTCGGTAAATGCGTTTTCAGCCTTAACGTCGATTCGAGCCATCGTTTGAACTGATTCAACAGGGTAATCACCATTAGCACTTTCGCCTGAAAGCATGGTTGCATCAGTACCATCAAAGACGGCATTGGCAACATCAGAAGCTTCAGCACGAGTAGGACGTGGGTTTTCCTGCATTGAATCAAGCATTTGAGTAGCGGTGATAACTGGCTTGCCAAGTTGGTTACACTTCTTGATCAAAGTCTTTTGTACCAACGGAACGTTTTCTGCTGGAATTTCAACACCCATGTCACCACGAGCAACCATCAAACCGTCAGATACCTTGATGATATCGTCAAAGTTGTTGATGCCTTCTTGTGATTCGATCTTAGGGAAGATTTGAACGTGTTCCATGTGCTTTTCTTCAAGCAATTCACGGATGTCCAAAACATCTTGGGCTTTACGAACAAATGATGCAGAAATGAAGTCGATGTCGTTATCCAAGCCGAAACGAATATCATCTGAATCTTTTTCAGTGATACCAGGCAGGTTGATTGAAACGCCAGGTGCGTTAACACCTTTACGTGAACCAAGGGTGCTGTCGTTTTGAACTGTGACAACTAATTCTTTGTTAGCATCGTCTTTTTTAGTAACAACCGTGTCCAACAAACCATCATCGAAAAGAACATGGCCGCCTTCGTGAACATCATCAAAGAGTCCAGGGTAAGTAACCGCAATCTTGTCTTTAGTACCCTCAAGACTTGCATCCATTGAAATACGGAAAACATCGCCGGTGTGGAATTCGATCTTGCCGTCTTTTTGAACGGTTGTCCGAATTTCAGCACCTTTGGTATCAAGCATAATTCCAACAGTCTTGCCAGTCTTCTTTTCAGCTTCGTGAACCTTGTTCATACGATCAAGATGTTCAGGGTGGTCACCATGTGAAAAGTTAAATCGGAAAACATTAGCTCCAGCTTCAATCAGCTTAGTAATTGTGTCTACATCAGTACTTGCTGGGCCTAATGTACTTACGATCTTAGTTTTCTTCATAAGTAAAATCTCTCCTTCGGTTTTTGGGCACTCAATACCTTATCAAAAAGTCGCAAAACCATTTAAATAACGCATCGGTATCCTTTTAGATTTCAACCGTATTTTATCACTTTTTAGGCGGGTTGTCGCCCACCATTTAGGCCTAAGTGAGATTAGTGGCCGTGGCTTTGGTCGGTAAAAGTTAGGCCCACCGCAAATGAAAGCCTTTACGTAATGAACCTGGGTTCTGAAAAATTATTCCAAAAATTTACTTATAAATCACATTATTCCTGCCAAAGATTGTGATTAATTGTTCTTTAACCTCGGAACTTTGATCTAACCAGAGGCTGGTCTCCAGCTGCCAAGTTTTTTTGGTTTCGGTTTCAAATACGATGACGGGAACTTGACCGTGATATTGACCGCTTAAATTGGCAAGATTGTGAAACATTTTGTTTTTGTCGTGGTCGCGGTCAATCCGCAAATACCATTTTGCTGATTGAGTGGATCGCTTGTGGTTCGTCATCACATTCGCAGCTGGCTGCATTTCATTGGCAACGACCTGAATCTCATTGACTTTCTCGACGTTGCCTTTAATTAAGATCACTAAGTCTTTATGCAGCCACGACTGAGTTTTGGCAAATAAATTTGGAAACACGGTCACCGATGTTTGCCCCACCTGGTCATTGCCATCCAAAAAAGCCATTTGTTTGCCAGTCTTAGTCCGGATCACCTTCACCTTGGTGATATATAGAATCAAGTAAATGTTTTTCATGCCGGCACTCAGCGTCGCAGTTGTCTCGGCATTTAATTGCTGTCCCAGGGATACAAATCTTTCTGTGGGGTGACCAGATAAGTAGGCACCTAAATAGGCGTTTTCCTTTTCTAGCTTATCCATCAGGGGCATCTCAGGCATCTTTGGCATCTTAGGCTCCAACGCTTTGAACAAACTCATGGAGTTACCGCTTAATTCAACCGAACTGATAAATTCGGGCGCTGCGGCAATTAATTCGGATCGATTGAACGGAAAAACATCTAGGGCACCGGCATAAATCAAGGCATCGACCAACTCAGCTTTCCGGTACTTACCTGCCAGACGACTTAAAAAGTCTGGAAACGACTTAAATTGGCCGTTCTTCTGCCGCTCAGCCAACAAATCAATCACCATATCGTGACGAACCCCTTTGATTGAATCAAGGCCAAAAACAATTTGCTGGTTTTGATAAGTAAATCGAGCCTGACTGGTATTGATATTGGGACCAACAACCTTGACGCCCATCGATTTGGCAGCCTGCAGATAGGCCTTCACCTTAACGGTGTTATTGTTGACCGAATTTAACAGGGCAACATGAAATTCGCCAGGGTAATACACTTTCAAGTAAGCCAATTCATAGGCCATCTTGGTATAGGCAACTGCATGCGACTTATTGAAGCCATAATTGGCAAACCGCTCAATATAGTCAAACACCTTGGTGGCAACCGATTCGGAGTACCCCCGCTGCTTGGCGCCGGTCATAAACTGGGCCTTCATTTGTTCCATGACGCCAAGTTTCTTCTTACTCATCGCCCGTCGCAAAATATCAGCCTGCCCCAATGAAAATCCGGCCATTTTGGCAGCCACCAACATGACTTGCTCCTGGTAGACAATCACGCCATAAGTTGGCTCCAAAATGTCTTTAAGGGAATCGTCCGGATAAGTTAGGGCCTCGCGATTAGCCTTTCTTTTTACCACTTCATCGATATTTTGCATCGGTCCGGGCCGGTAAAGGGCATTAACCAGCGCAATGTCTTCAAATTGTTCTGGATGAAGGCGTCTAAGGACGTTTCGAATCCCGTTTGACTCGAATTGAAAAATCCCTGTTGTATCCCCATCTGCAAACAACTGAATGGTTTTAGCATCAGCCAGCGGCACTGCAGAAATGTCAATGTCTTTGCCGGTTGTCAATTTGACCTGATAAAGCGCGTCAGCCAAGATTGACAGGTTCCGGAGTCCCAGAAAATCCATTTTAAGCAGGCCGACTGATTCAACGTAATCCTTAGAATACTGAGTCATCAATAAGCCTTCATTACCGTTTTGAAGCGGCACTAGGTTAACCAAGGGATCATCACTCAACACCAGTCCGGCGGCATGAGTCGAATAATGTCGCGGCAAGCCTTCCAGTGTCTTGGCCGTCTGATAAAGGGCTTCATTAAGCGGACTGTCAGCTACCAAGTTCTTTAATCGTTGGGAGTTGGCCAAAGCATCTGATAATGTTACATGAAAGGCACTGGGAATTGCTTTACTCCACTGATCTTGTTGAGTCGGATTGAGGCCAAACACTCGCCCAACATCTCTGATCGATTGTTTAGCCGCCAGCGTTCCGAAGGTGATAATCTGGGCAACACGTTTATGACCGTATTTTTGATGGACATACTGAATGACTTCATCACGCTTGTCATCAGGAATATCCAAATCAATATCAGGCATCTGGACCCGTTCCGGATTTAAAAAACGTTCAAACAGCAGATTATATTTGATGGGGTCAACGTCGGTAATGGTCAAGGTATAGGCAACTAATGACCCAGCTGCCGAACCGCGCCCCGGGCCGGTAATGATCTGTGTCTGGTGAGCAAAATTAATCACATCCCAGACAATTAAGAAGTAATTGTCAAAGCCCATCGAATGAATCACTGATAACTCTCGATCCAGCCGGTGATAATAGGGCGTCGCATCTTTAATCTGATTGTTCTTGAGTCGATCCGCCAATCCTTTTTCACAAAGTTGCCGGAGATAGGCGCCTGAGTCTATTGCGTTAGGCGTGTCGAACTGGGGTAATTTGGGCTGCTGCTTTTTAATTTGGACATTGCAGTCATCGACAATCCGATCGACTTGGGTCAAGGCATCGACGAGGTGAATCTGGCGATACTGAGCCTCAACCTGCTCGGCTGGACGCAGCCAGTACGGACCGACTTGTTTACTAAGCTGCGCCACGTTGGTAATTTTGTCACCAGCGGCGATATTTTTGAGAACCTGCATTGAAAAATAGTCGTCAGCATTCAGATAGTTAACTGGAGAATCGGCAACCAGGTCGACTTGTTTGTCAGCTGCCAGTTTGCCTAACATGTCATTCAGGCTGTCAGATGAATGATAATCAACACCGATTTTTAACGCATCGTGACCGATTCCAAGTGATTTAGCTTGATCAATTAAGTCGAAAGCCTCATCAGACCGCCCCTGTAACAGCAGGTCATTCATTTCTGCCGCGGGTGGTAAAATGACCACCAAATCGCTTAAATAGTCAGCCAGCTGAGAAAAAGTCAATTCCGACCGAGTCATCTTTAGGGTCGATAATTTAAGCAGGTTGTTATAACCACGCTGATTCTTGGCAATCAGCACCCAACCATATTCTTTGTCGTTCAAAATCAAACCGGGCAACTGCAAGGTTAAGCCAATGAGGGGCTTAATTCCCGCGCTTAAACAGGCGTCGTAAAATTCAACCGCCCCGTACATCACGTTAAGGTCAGTCAACGCCAGCGCTTGATAACCACGATCTTTGGCTTCGGTAACTAGGTCAGAAATCCGAATGGGACTTTGCAGCAAACTATATGAACTGATGACTTGCAGCGGAACGTAACTCACAGTGTGACCCTTCTTTCTAACTAAAATTATACCAAATTTATCAAGCCGACATTCAAATCGACCAATTAAATAAATGATGATTTTTCATAAAATATATGCTAAAATGCTATTGATTGTGAGGTGGCATTAGACATGAAACTTATTAGTTCAAATATTGTAGCTGTTTTGTGGGCATACATCTTTGGAGAAATCATTGGTTACATAGGTTCCGCCCTTGAAGTTCGAACATGGGAGCCTTCCCAAATCGGAATTGCTGCCGCAATTACCGCATTTATTGCCGTAAACGGTATCTATGTGATCAGCAAGGATTCCACAACATCAAGTAAATCAAACGATTAACTTTTTTTGAAACGTCAACAGGCTATGGCAAATTTTTGCCATAGCCTGTTTTGTCTTTTCAATTAAATTTTTAGTGATGGGTATCAAAGAACTTCAATAAGCGTTCGAAAACAAGGATCCGATTCGTTTCTTGGAGGACTTCATGCTTCATATGTGGCTCTTGAAGACTCACGACATTTTGATACCCAATCTTATGAAGGGTCAAAATTGTGTCTGCCAACCCCTTACGTCCACCACTGAATTTATCATCAGTGCCCACTAAACTCAGAATTGGCAGCTGCGGGTTGGCACACTCAAACTTGCGAATGCGTTTGAGCAGGAAATCACCCTGCCAAAGCGTCACCAAACTTTTAACCGGGTATTCATCCATCATTAGCGGATCCTCAGTGACCCGGCGAATGTTTTCCTGATCATAACTCAACCAAGCATGATCACCCGGGGTTAAGCCCGAAATTTTGGAAAGTAAAGACCATTTGGCACTTTCAGAATGGCCTTTCAAGAATGCCCAGCCAATGAACAATCCAAGCGGGACAACTGGGATATAGTTAGTCGTCCCGGTTAAGGCAACCGCATCAAGCTCAACATCATGATGCTGCAAATACAGCCGCGCCAAAATAGACCCAAAAGAATGGCCAAATAGGCTGATAGGCAGATTGGGGTGCTGTGCTTTGATAAACTGGGTGATCAAAAACTGATCGTGAATCAATTGTGGCAGACTGCGCATTATTCCGAAGGGGTCATCGTCAGAAATTGACTGGCCATGACCGCGATTATCCGAAATCACCGCAATATAACCGTGTTCACTCAAAAATTGAGCAAACTCATAATACCGTTCTTTATGTTCAAGGGCACCATGGATCAATTGAATGATGCCCTTGGGCTGATTAGCCGGAAATACAGCGACGGCCAGTTGAGTGTGATTTTCAGTTGGAAGCTTGTAATCATTAGGCACACCAAATTCCTCCCTAATCGGCTGGACTTAAATCTGCACGTCAGCTGGCAATTGTTCAGGGACAAAGCTTAAATGGTCATGATCAAGGTTAATGTGAACGACACTGTGAGCCTTAATTTGGTCGCCAACGATCATGCGCGCCAATGGTGTTTCCACCACGTTGGTGACATATCGCTGAAGCGGCCTAGCGCCATATTGCGGTTCATAGCCGTTATCAGCAATAAAGCGTTTAGCTTCATCAGAAATGGATAACCTGATATCCTGAGCTTTGGTGCGGCCAGATAACTGATTAATCAGCTTCTGGACAATCTTTTCAATGTCAGATTTGCTCAATGGTGTGAAGGTAATCACATCATCGATTCGGTTCAAAAATTCCGGCTTAAACGAGGCTTTTAACAGTTGATTGACTTGATCTTTTGCTTGTTGAGAAATAACGCCATTTTCGTCGGTGCCTTCAAGCAGGATGTCCGAACCCAAGTTGGACGTCATAATTAAAATTGTATTCTTAAAATCAATCGTCCGCCCCTGACTGTCGGTTAAACGACCATCATCCAAGACTTGAAGCAAAATATTAAAGACGTCTGGATGAGCCTTTTCAATTTCATCAAATAGGACAATCGTGTATGGGTTTCGGCGCACCGCTTCGGTCAACTGGCCGCCTTCTTCATAACCGATGTACCCAGGTGCCGCCCCCACTAATCGGGAAACGGATTCT
Source organism: Lentilactobacillus parakefiri (assembly GCF_002157585.1). GTDB lineage: Bacteria > Bacillota > Bacilli > Lactobacillales > Lactobacillaceae > Lentilactobacillus > Lentilactobacillus parakefiri. Next base: position 118,926 of record NZ_BDGB01000079.1, on the reverse strand, counting down.
TTTTCCATGTACTCGGACATGTCAATTCGAACCATGTGATTTTCAGAATCAAATAGATCTTCAGCCAGTGCCTTGGCTAATTCAGTCTTACCGACGCCTGTCGGGCCTAGAAACAGGAATGACCCCAGTGGCTTGCTTGGGTCTTGAAGGCCGGCACGCGAGCGAATAACCGCATCGGAGACAGCCGTAACAGCTGCGTCTTGGCCAATTACCCGTTTGTGCAGATTATCTGCCAAGTGCAGTAATTTCTTTCGTTCACCCTCAACGAGTTTAGTAACTGGAATGCCCGTCTCTCGACTAACCACAGCGGCAATCTCGTTGGCCGTGACCGATTCGCTGACCAGCCAATCAGAATGCTGATCATTATCTTCAAGCTTCTTCAAGTCGGCTTCCAACTGTGGAATCGTTCCGTGCTGCAAGACAGCAGCCTGGTTTAAATCATAAGTGTTTTCGGCCTGCTTTAAGTCATTTTTGGCCTGATCAAGCTGCTTCTTTTTGTCAGAAATTTTCTTGATGGCTTCTTTTTCCTGTGACCAGCGGGCATTTAACTGGTTAACCTTTTCTTTGATATTGGCGAGTTCTTCTTCAACTTCTTTAAGTCGTTTTTTGGAAGCCTCATCAGTTTCTTGTTTCAGAGCGGCTTCTTCGACTTCCAAACGCATCATCTGCCGCTTGGATTGATCGAGCTCAGTTGGGCTGGAGTTCATTTCAACCCGAATTTCTGCGGAGGCCTCATCCACCAAATCAATCGCCTTATCCGGTAAATAACGGTCAGTAATGTATCGATCGGATAATTTGGCGGCTGCTACAAGGGCGTTATCATGAATTCTAACGCCATGGTGAATCTCCAAACTTTCAGACAGGCCACGAAGAATTGTCACCGTATCTTCAACGGATGGTTCGTGAACCATCACTCGCTGGAAACGGCGTTCAAGTGCCTTGTCCTTTTCCATATACTTCCGGTATTCATCAATGGTTGTGGCGCCAATTAAATGAAGTTCGCCACGGGCGAGCATTGGCTTCAAAATATTACCGGCATCCATACTGCCTTCTGCCTTGCCGGCCCCAACAATGTTATGAATTTCATCAATAAACATGATGATTTGACCCTCGGCTTTTTTGACTTCTTTTAAAACGGCCTGCAGTCGCTCTTCAAATTCACCACGGTACTTGGTGCCGGCAATCAGTGAGCCCATATCCAGTTGAAAAATCGTTTTGTTCTTCAGGTTTTCCGGCACGTCATTAGAAGCAATCCGCATCGCCAAGCCTTCAACAACTGCCGTTTTGCCAACGCCGGGGGCGCCAATCAAAACCGGGTTATTCTTGGTCTTTCGAGAAAGAATGCGAATCACATCAAGAATTTCCTCATCCCGGCCAATAATCGGGCCTAATTTATTATCGCGAGCCGCTTGAACCAAATCAGTCCCGTATTTTTCCAGTGACTGATAGCTGTCTTCTTGATTCTTGGTTGTCACTTTTTGGCCGCCACGAATCTTTTCCACAACGTTTCGAACTTTCTGCTCGCTCAGTCCCTGTTGTGCGAGGTAATCGGCAAATTTATCGCCGTGTAGCTGCATCACAGCAATCGTTAAGGTATCAACGGCAATGTAGGTATCGCCAAACTCATTTTTGATTTGTTCCGCATTTTGCAGCAGCTCGTACAAGTTTGAGGAAAGCGACTGACCGTAATTAATGTTACTGCCTTCCACCGTCGCGATAGCATCAATCTCACTATCAAGCTCAGTATTCAAATCTGCCAGATTCAAGCCAAGTTGCGAATAAATTTCCCGTGCCAATTCACCAGGCTGAACCAAAAATTTGAATAAATGGGCCACCGTGATATTTTGTTGCTTTCTCGTTGCCGCAATTTGTTGAGCCTGAGAAATTGCTTGAGTAACAGCCTCTGTTAAATTATCAGGATTCATTAAATTATCACCTTATTAAAGTATTTTTGATTAATTGACTTTCAAGAATTCATTCTAATAAAAAGGTTCGAAACAAAAAGAACCTTTCATTTCAAACCACTAAAGCTATGGTATCAAATTTTGAATGCCCTGAACAATAATTTAACCTTTTTTGACCAATTACTTTTCGGCATATCCTTTGGCGATTTCGAGTACCACATCAACGGCTTTCTCCATGGCTTGCTCAGAAACGTATTCAAAGCGGCCATGCATGTTCTCGCCACCAGCAAAAATATTAGGAGTCGGCAGTCCCATGTAAGAAATCTTAGAGCCGTCCGTTCCGCCACGAACCGGGAACACATGCGGTTTTACGCCGACATTCTTCATGGCCTGTTCCGCGATCTTGACGGGGGTCGGATCTTTCTTAATGACCTCTCCCATGTTGTAATATTGATCCTTGAGGGTCACTTTAACCCGGTCTTCACCAAAGTCACTGTTCATTTGGTTGGCAATCCCCTTGAAGAGCCGTTTGCGGGCTTCAAAACGGTCACGATCATGATCTCGGATAATATAGCCCATTTCGGTGTGGTCGACCGTTCCCTGAAAATCATACAAATGAAAGAAACCTTCACGATCCTGAGTCTTTTCTGGACGGTCAAAGTCCGGTAAAGCGGCGTGAAAGTCCATACCAACTTGAATGGCATTGACCATAATCCCTTTGGCCTCTGCTGGATGAACGTCGGTCCCTTTAATGGTCACTTGAGCGTCGGCGGCGTTAAAAGTCTCATAGTTCAAATCACCAAGTGGGCCGCCGTCAACAGTGTAGGCAACATCAGCGCCGAAATCTTTAACGTCAAAATGGTCGGCACCGGTTCCAATTTCTTCATCAGGTCCAAAGGCAATCTTAATATCGCCGTGTTTAACGGCCGGATGACTCTGTAAATAGGTGACCGCAGAAATAATTTCAGCCACACCAGCTTTGTCATCGGCCCCCAACAGTGTTGAACCATCGGTGGTAATCAGCGTTTGACCTTCATACTTCTTTAAACTGGGAAAGACTTTCGGATCCAGTGTGTATTCACCCTTCTCGTCGAGTTTGATGACCGAATAGCCGTCGTAATTCTCAATGATTTGGGGGTTAATATTTTCAGCATTGAAATCGGCCGTATCAATGTGTGAAATAAAACCAACAGTTGGAACGGGCTTGTCAACATTCCCAGGAAGGGTCACAAAAACATAGGCACTCTGTTCATTGGTGTGGACATCCGTTAGGCCCATCTTGATCAGCCGGTCCTTGAGCTGATCCAAAAACTGCGTTTCTCTATCGGCCGAGGGGATGCTGGTTGAGTGCGGATCAGAACGGGTATTAATCTTTACAAACGTTAAAAAGTTAGGAATTAATTCGGCGTATTTTGCCATACTAGTGATCTCCTTTTTCTACATAAATGTGAATGGATCCGTATTGATTGTTGACTGATAAACAGCTAACTGCCAGTGATTCTGATCGGACCACCGTTTGAACAGATCAGCTAATTTCGGAATACAAATGCTTTCAATGTGGTGCCCCGGGTCAATTACCGGGAAATTAGCAGCCAGCATGTCGTGGCCGGTATGATAGTAAACATCCCCGGTTACATAAGCATCGGCACCTTTCTGTTGTGCTAGGCGGAAAAACTTCCCGCCATCACCACCAAGAATTGCCACTCGTTTGATTGGCTGTTCCAAGTTGTTGGCAATCACCCGTAGGCCCGAAACTGCGAAAGTTCGCTTGCAGTCTTCGGCGAACTCACGAACGGACATGCTGCGTGGCAAATTGCCAATTCGCCCCATCGTATAGTGATGTTTTTTATCCTCAAGCCGAATCAGATTGTAGAGCGGCTTTTCCAATGGGTGAACATCTGATAAGGTTTTTAACACATGGTGCAGGTTTCTTTGGGGAACTTCAAACTCCAAGCGGGAATCTTCAATTTCGTTTGGTTCGCCAGCCGCTCCCATGGTTGGATCGGCACCGGCCTTTGGAACATAGTAAACCGTTCCATCAATTTCATACGTATAGCCGCTATATTGACCGGCACTCGCTTGCGCACCAGCATTGACAAGCGACATTCGAACAGCTGTCGCGTACACTTTGGGAACTTGAACGGTTAATCGAAAAACCGACTCGTCGAATGCGGGCACTAAACCACTTAAATCACTCAGCTGTAGTGCCTCCGCCAACCAGTCATTCATCCCACCGTCAGCTGCATCCAAGTTGGTGTGGGCAGCGTAAACCGTGATGCGATTGGCAATAATTTTAGCATACATCTCGTTTTGAGGGTCATCCAGATCAAGATTGTGAGCCGGATGAAACATAACCGGATGATGGGCAAAAATAAAGTCAACCTGGTGATCAATTGCTTCATCGACAACCTCCGGGCGAACATCCAGGGTTGTCATGACTTTGTGGATTTCTTGATTGAGTGATCCAATCTGCAACCCAATGGGATCTTTTGCCATCGCCAACCTTTTGGGAGCAAATTGCTCGAACCTTTCAACTAACTGCTTAGCTTTCAACCTTAATCACCTCATTAATTAGATTAATTTCCGACTGGATAGCGGCTATTTTAGCCGTATCAGGGATGGTCGCCTGTTCCATATTCTTGATGACACGCGCCAAAAGGCCCATTTCTTCCCGCCATTTTTCGACAAAAACCGGTGATTTCTCTTTGAGTAAAAATGGCCCAAATTTTAAAGCTAACTCGGAATACTTAACGGGTTTAGCGGTTTTCTTGGCGGTAATGATTTCATAGATGTGGCCGTCTTCTTTCAGAATTTGTTCAGCAAGAATACGGTATTGATTGGCCATCAGCCAACTTCTGACAACCGGTTCCCCCACATTAGGCTGGAGGATTAATTTTTCTTTGCCGACTAGTCTTTCTTTACCGGCTTCCAAAATGTGCGTAATCAGATTGCCACCCATTCCGGCAATGGTAATCGCGTTAATATCATCTCCGGGTTCAATCGCCGCTAACCCATCTGCAAGGCGTGGGTGAAGGACACCCAGTAAATGGTCCTTGGTAATCTCTGAGGTCGCATTGGCAAGTGGCCCTTTGGCGACTTCGCCGACCACCCCAAAGTCAATCACATGAGTTTGGGCCAGATGAATCGGCAGGTAAGCGTGATCTGAGCCAATATCCGCCAGCCTGCTGCCGGGTTCGACGTGATCACTGACGGTTTGTAGTCGTTTTGATAAATGCGTGCTATTCATATTTCGCTCCTCGTTTTGTGTATAAATTCATTATAAATTATCCGATTGAAAAATGACAGATTTCGAGAAGCTTTTTAATTAGTAGGCAAAATTTGGGCGCAAAAAAAGAGGCCAAGACATAATGACACGTTGTCTCAACCTCTCGTTTAGGCAAGTTTTACATTGCGAAATTTCTATTTTGTGTTCTGACGGCCGTATGAAAACGGCCTAGCCTGCTTGGTGGGCCCACCCGGGTCTCGTCGCGCTCTGGTGCGTTTGTTATGCTTCTTTGAGTTCCCTTCGGCCTTGAAAACACGCTTCGACGACCCAGGACCCGGCCACATAAACAAAAACATTCAACGACGAACAAGGACCGTTCGTCATTGAATGTTTTCGCTTATGTTCTGGGCCCTAACCGGGTCTCGTCGCGCTCTTAATTAATCCAAGAAATCTTTCAGCTGCTTGCTTCTTGATGGATGACGCAGCTTTCTTAATGCCTTGGCTTCGATTTGTCGAATTCGTTCGCGAGTCACGCCAAAGACTTTTCCAACTTCTTCAAGCGTTCGGGTCCGGCCATCATCAAGGCCGAAGCGAAGTCGTAATACATTTTCCTCACGGTCAGTTAACGTATCGAGGACGCTCTCAAGTTGTTCTTTAAGCAACTCATAAGCAGCATGGTCAGCCGGAGAAGTGGCATCCTGATCTTCAATGAAATCACCAAGATGAGAGTCGTCCTCTTCACCAATTGGTGTTTCAAGTGAAACGGGTTCTTGAGCAATCTTCAGGATCTCTCGAACCTTTTCAGTCGGCATATCCATCTCGGCGCCAATTTCTTCAGGCAATGGCTCACGGCCAAGATCCTGCAGCAATTGTCGTTGAATTCGAATCAACTTATTAATTGTTTCAACCATATGAACGGGGATCCGAATCGTCCGAGCCTGATCAGCAATCGCACGGGTAATCGCCTGTCTAATCCACCAAGTTGCGTAAGTCGAGAACTTGAATCCTTTACGGTAGTCAAACTTCTCAACGGCTTTCATCAAGCCCATGTTACCTTCTTGAATTAGATCAAGGAATTGCATCCCTCGACCAACATACCGTTTGGCAATTGAAACCACCAATCGTAAGTTGGCTTCAGCCAGTTCTTGCTTAGCTTCTTCATCACCGGCTTCAATTCGCTTGGCTAACGAAATTTCCTGGTCGGCACTCAGAAGAGAGACGCGGCCAATTTCCTTCAGGTACATCCGGACGGGATCGTTGATCTTCACGCCAGTTGGTGCGGAAACATCCGACAATTCCTTCTTGGTGACTTTCTTGGCAGCACCGATGGCTCTTGGATCTGGGTCGCCATTTTCGTCGACAACACTGATCCCGGAGTCTTCAATACTCTCCAAAAGACTTTCCATGTCCTTTTCGCTCAGAGAATAAGGCTTTTCAATCTTCTTGGCCAATTCGTCATAGGTAATATGGCCAATTGGTTTATTGGCTTTAACAATAGCGTCAAATTCCTTTTTGTATGGCTTGTCAGCTTTTTTGGTAGTCTTTGCTTTTGTTGTCTTGGCTCTGGTTGATTTAGCCTTGGTACTGGTCTTTGATGCAGTCGTTTTCTTAGCTGCGGTAGCCTTCTTAGCTGTGGCAGTCTTTGTTTCTGTTACTTTATCGTCAGTTTTTTTAGTAGCCATCAAAACGCCTCCTGAAGTTATACTTGTTGCTTCATTCTCTTCTGTTGTTCAAGCTTAACAATCTCAATCGTTAAGGCACGTTGCTTGTCAACATCACCAATCTTAACGGCTTGCTTGAGTTCTGCCCGCTTTTTTTTTAACTTTTCCTCTACCGGGGCTCGATGCATTAAGATGTTTAGATAACTGTCAATTTCAGCATTGGTCGGATTATCCGGGAGCTCGAGCATATCGACATCAACTAAGAGACTTTGCAGTGAGTCTTCGGAAATCAGGTTGCTGAAAGTGGCGACATTATAATCATCGAATTTGGTAAAATACCCCTCGGCTAAAAGGTACAACATTTGGTACTGTTCATCAACAAATGAGAACCCCGAAACATTACTTACCTTTAACCAAATATCATGGTAGTGCAGCATGCGGTTCATCAGCTGCATTTCGGCTTTCTCGACTAACGAGAAATGCTTTTGCTGTTTAACAGTTTGAACCTGTTTATGGTACGGGTGCGTTTCAGCCGCTGGAGCAGATTGTTTGATCAGTGGTGCTAACTGCTGCTGCAGTAATTGCTTGGCCACTGAAAATTCATCCGCCAACCGGTTGAGGTAAAGATCCCGCGAAATGCTGGAATCAACTCTGCTAATCAGTTTTAAAGCTTCAGCAATGTAACTGCTCTGATCAACTTCAGAGTCCAAATTGTATTGTTTTTTGAGATAATTTAACTCAAACTCAATTGGGGCCTGAGCGTGGTCAATCAATTGTTTAAAATCTTCGGCGCCCTTTTTGCGAATGAATTCATCAGGATCCATCCCATCGGGTATCGAGATAATTTTCATGACCAAATGACTCTTTTGTTCATTGAATGAATCAATGGCCCGCTTGATTGCTTTTTGTCCAGGGGTGTCACCATCGTAGGAAATCACGACTTCGTGGGTGATTCGTTTAATGTCATAGATCTGTTGCTCGGTCAAGCTGGTTCCCATCGAGGCAATCCCGGATTTAACCCCTGCTTGAAATGCAGTAATCACATCCATGTAGCCTTCGAATAAAATGGCCGGTTCACCAGTACGAATATTTGACAGGGCCAAATCCAAATTGAATAAGACTTTTCGTTTGTTGAAAATGTCAGTCTCTGGACTGTTCAGGTACTTTGGCATATCTGAATCAGTCGTCAGCAGCCGGCCGGAAAAGGCAATCGTTTGACCCGTTCCATTTCGAATCGGGTACATCACCCGATCGACGAAGCGATCTCGTAGGTTACCGTCCTGGTCTTCAGAAAACAAACCGGACTTCCGGAGTAATTGAAAATCAACCTTGCGTTCATCGAAGAATGGTTTGAGCAGTCTCTGAGCCGGTGCGTATCCCAGTTGGTACGTCGTGATCGTCTCATCACTGACTCCCCGTTTGTGGAGATAGTCAAGCGCCGGCTGACCCATCTTAGTGTTGGTCAAAATGTGATGATACAGCTTAACGCTTTGTTCATGCAAATCAATGAGTTCTTTTTGCTGCGTATTTTCAGGACTTGACTGTGACGGACCGCTTTCACGGAAATACTTCTCCTCGACAGGAATGTTTTCCATCTCAGCGACCTTTTTAACCGCCTCAGGGAAGGAAACATTCTGCAGCTCCATGATAAATTTAAAGACGTTACCGCCCCGACCACAGCTAAAACAATGAAAAATCTGTTTGTCTTCCGAGACTGAAAAAGATGGGGTCCGCTCCTCATGAAACGGACAAAGACCAAATAAATTCTTTCCGGACTGTTTCAATTGAACAAACTGGGAAACAACGTCAACAATGTTAACCTGTGACCTGATTTCTTCAATCACATCTTCTGGGATCTTCGCCATTACTTCGCCTCCCATCTTTAAAACTGAATCAATACCTGTAAAGCAAGGTGGGACAAAAACAGATTTCGTCTCACCCCTACTTATAATTTCGAATATTGCCTTGCAGAAACGTGGGAAATAAAGCAGTTTCCGGCCATATAAGCAAGAAATCCAAATATCCAAACCCAGGATATTCGGATTTCTTGCTTATATTCTGGAAACTAACCGCTTTATGTCCCACTCTGTTTTACTGGCGATACGTATTTAAATAGTATCATAAAAGGCAAATTAGCACAAATATTAACCCTCAAACCTATCCTTTAACAACTAATTTATCGAGGTCGCCAAGATACATAATCATGTTGGCAATCATTGTGAGCTGACGCAGGTGATTATTCTTCAGTTTTTCATCTTTAGCCATCACCATCGTGGCGTCAAAATAGTCATTAATTTTATCCTTGAGCTGAGCCAAACGGCCGAAATCTTCTTCAGCACTTTGGTGGGTGTAATCCTTGGCAGCCGCTGTCACAGCCTGATTCAACTCTTTTTCAGAATCATTTTCAAACAAAGCCGGATCAACCGTCAAGTCATCCTGCTTGAAGGATCCCTTCTTGGCAATCCGCTGAACTCGAGTCAGTGATTCGATAACATCTTTGAAATCACCGTCGTCTTTATGATCCTGCAGTGTTTTAGCACTGACAATGTTAAATAAAATATTGGTGCGCGAGCCAGAGGTAACTGCATCGGCGATATCGTAACGAACTCCCAGATCATCCAAGTACTGTTTAATGCGGTCTTTAACGAAGTCACTCACAGCAGAAACTTGGGCTTTCATGTCCAATTTTGGTGCAACTGATGCCTGGTCTTCTCGATCAATCAGCAGATCCAAGGTTTGATCCAAATCAAAGTTTAACTGCTTGTCAGCCACAATTCGAACAACTCCGGTTGCTTGACGGCGCAGCGCATAAGGATCATTGGAGCCGCTTGGAATCATTCCGGCTGAGAAGAACGTCAAAATACTGTCCAGCTTATCGGCAATTGCCAAAATTGAACCAACGTTGGTCTTTGGCAGCTCGCCATTTGCCGAAATTGGCATGTAATGTTCAGAAATCGCAGTGGCAACTGCTTGATCCTCATCCTTTAATTGGGCATATTTGTTACCCATAACGCCCTGAAGTTCCGCAAATTCGCCAACCATCCCAGTGACCAGGTCAAATTTGTAAATAGAAGCAGCCCGGGCAAGATCTTTGAGTTCCTGCTCTGATAAGCCGGCAAGATTCCCAAGGTATTTGGCAATCACTTGGACCCGCTGCATCTTCTCATACATCGTTGAAATCTTGTCGTGGAAACTGACTTTCTTGAGTCGCTCAACGTAATCGGCAATCGATTTCTTCTGATCTTCTTGATAGAAGAACATTGCGTCATCTAGTCGGGCAGTCAACACCTTTTCGTTTCCGGCAACCACGTTTTGAATGTCATAATCGTTACCATTACGAACTGAGATAAAGTGCGGTAAAAGCTTACCGTCTTGATCAGTCACGTAGAAAAAGCGTTGGTGGTCCTTCATAGACGTAATTAAGACTTCATCAGGAATCGCAAGGTATTTTTCATCAAAGTTGCCAAAGAACGCGGTTGGCCATTCAACTAAGTTGTTGACCTCTTCCAGCAAATCAGGATCAAGATTGATCTTCCAGTTGTTATCAGCCGCAATCTTGTTAATTTGCTTGGAAATTAATTCTTTGCGTTTGGCGGCGTCGGCAATTACAAACTGTTCAGTCAGTTTTTCTTCGTATTCGTCGGCGGAGGAAAGCTCAATGTCCTTCCCTAAGAAACGGTGGCCGGAGGTAATCCGATCGGTATCGACATCCAGGATTTTGAAGGGGATGACCTCATCGTTTAATAATGCCACCAGCCATTTGATTGGACGGACATATTCAAATGAATACGTCCCCCATTTCATCATAGTTGGGAAAGTCATTGCAGTAATGACATCCTTCATGCCTGGTAAGATTTCCTTGAGCGATTTTCCTGCAATATGCTTTTCAACGAAGACGTATTCAACGCCCTTGACATCCTTAAAGGTAATATCATCAGGAGTTGCACCTTGACCACGTGAGAAGCCAATTGCGGCTTTGGTCCAATTGCCATCACTATCCTGGGCAATCTTTTTGGCAGGCCCCTTAACTGATTTATCAATATCGGGCTGTTTATCAGCCAAATCGGTAATGTAAAGTGCCAAACGACGGGGAGTACTGAATGTTTTGATTTCAGAAAAGGAAATCCGTTGTTCTTTCAAGAAATCACTGGCACGTTTCTTCAATTGGTTAATACTTGGTGTGACCACGTGCGCAGGGATTTCTTCCAATCCGATTTCTAATAAGAAATGATTAGCCATTATTTCTCCTCCTTGTCGTCTTTTAATAATGCTTGGCGTTTCTTTTCGTCCTTAATCAGCGGGAAGCCGAGACGTTTTCGGGCTTCAACAAATTCTTTGGCAACCGAGCGAGCCAAGTTCCGAATTCTGGACAGGTATCCGGCTCGTTCAGTCACTGAAACAGCTCCTCTGGCATCTAACAAATTAAAGGTATGGCTGCACTTAAGAATGTAGTCATAAGCCGGATGAACCAAATCTTGGTCTAAGAGCCGTTTAGCTTCACGTTCATAGTCATTGAATAAGTTCAACAGCATTTCCTGGTCAGAAACCTCAAAACTATATTTGGAATGCTCGTATTCAGGCTCCTTGAAAATGTCACCATACTTAACGTCGTCAGACCAGTTTAGGTCAAAGACGGAGTTAACATCCTGAACATATGAGGATAATCGTTCCAATCCATAAGTGATCTCTGAAGCAACCGGATCCATTTCCAAACCACCAACAATTTGGAAGTAGGTGAATTGGGTAATTTCCATTCCGTCAAGCCAGACTTCCCAACCAACACCGGCACAGCCCATTGATGGGTTCTCCCAGTTATCTTCGACAAATCGAATATCGTGCTCAAGTGGGTTGATCCCTAATTCTTTTAAACTGTTGAGATATAATTCTTGAATGTTTTCAGGAGAAGGCTTCATGATCACTTGGAATTGATGGTGTTGGTACAAACGGTTAGGGTTCTCGCCGTAGCGGCCATCGGCTGGGCGACGGGAAGGTTCCACGTAAGCCGCATTCCAAGGCTCTGGCCCAATTGCCCGCAAGAACGTGTATGGGCTCATGGTACCGGCCCCTTTTTCGGTATCGTATGCCTGCATTAACATACATCCCTGGGCTGACCAATATTGCTGCAGCCGCAGGATAATCTCTTGAACTGATAATTTTTCAGTCATAAATGTTCCTCCTAATTATTAAAACGCATAAAAAAGTCCCTATGTTCAACGACTTATAGACTAAGCCACTCAACATAGGGACGATGAAATCGCGGTTCCACCCTACTTCTGGTATTGCTACCAGCACTTAATTGTTCAACTCAAAAAGCGCCATTGCCAGCATCGACGGTGATCAGCTCCCACTATCCTGATCTCGCTTGCAGCGTCTATCCTGCCATTTCTTTTGTCACAGTTGAATTATTTATTTCAAAATAATCATAGTTGACAATCAAACGATTGTCAACGCCGTTATCAATCACAATTTGAATTTGCCCAACTGATCAATAAAGTGTTTACTTTTCGGAACGACCCCGACGCTTCGTGAATAAATCTGGTCGAGAACTTCCCGCAACGCCTTTTTAGTCCGATCATTCACCTTAATATGGGTTAACTTAGACAGGTCAACCACAGAAAATAACCGAAGATAGTAAATCGTGCGGGCATCCAAATGCATTCGGTATGGATCCTTATTCCAATGATTCTGGCATAGCAACCCACCATAGGCTTCAGAATAATCAAATGGCAGATCGGTGCGGTGGCAGATCGTACAGTCTACCCAGTTTGGCGCCACCCCATAAGCATTAAGCAGCTGAACCTCAAAGATATTAGTGATGATTTGCTCATCAAATCCTTCATCAATCAACCTCAGGCCGACTAACAGCTTATCGTACCAGGAAGCAATCTGCTGACCATCTGGATAAGCCAGATCAATCAGGGACATGATGTAAGTGGCATAGGCATTCTTGGTGATATCTTCACTGATATTTTGAAAATGTTCCAAGTGCTTGTCATTAAGGATATACGACAGTCCAGACTCCTTAACGTCGCCCCCGTAAAGCCCATAGGTAAACGGTAGAATTGCTGAACGCATCTTAAAGCGTGGCCGTTTGGCGCCTCTCACCAGGAACATCTTTTTGCCAAATTCCCTCGTCAGAAATTTTATCAGCAGGTCATGTTCCCGATAGGCTTTTGTATACAGCAAAATGCCATTAAAATCCGTTCGCTGACCTTTTGACAAAGTGATTCACCTCTAGTAGTTGTCTTTGCGGTAACCGTAAGAATTAAGCAAATTGGCCTTGTCGCGCCAGTGAGGCTCGACCTTAACCCAAAGCTCTAGAAAGACTTTGTTGCCCATCATATTTTCGATGTCTTTTCTGGCGAGTGTTCCAATCTTCTTCAACATTGAACCACCCTTACCAATGACAATCCCCTTTTGACCGTCACGCTCAACGATGATCGTTGCCCGGATTCTCAAGAGGCTGTCTTCGGTCTTAATGCTCTCAATGACCACCGCCGTTGAATGGGGAATTTCTTGACGGGTTAATTCCAATACTTTTTCCCGGATCAGTTCTGAAATGACAAACCGCTCGGGATGATCGGTTACTTCATCAGCTGGATAATACTGGGGCCCGTTCGGCAATTCTTTGATGAGCGTGTCGATCAACTCTGGCACATTATTTCCCTGAAGCGCTGAAATTGGGTAAACGTCTTTGAACGTCAAAGCGTTCTTGTATTGTTCAATAATTGGCATAATGTCATCGGGTGAGATCTCATCGATCTTGTTGATTAGCAGGTAAATTGGTTTATCAACGTTTTTTAATTGATCGATAATGAAATTATCCCCGGCACCGCGATGTTTAGTTGCGTTGACCATAAACAGTACTGCATCAACCTCTTTTAGAGCAGACAAAGCCGATTCCATCATAAAGTCACCAAGTTTGTTCTGTGGCTTATGAATTCCGGGGGTGTCAATGAAGACAATTTGAGCTTCTTTAGTCGTATAAACCCCCTGAATCTTATTTCGTGTGGTTTGCGGCTTGTCGCTCATAATCGCAATTTTTTGACCAATGACCCGGTTTAAAAATGTTGATTTGCCAACGTTTGGGCGACCTACAATGGCGATAAAGCCTGAATGAAAATCTGGATTATCCATTTTCTACTCCTCTTAATTTAGTAATGCAATGAATCTTGGGATAAAAATCAGCATCCCAATGATCACCGCAAAAAGGGCTGATAGCAAAACACCACCAGCCGCAACATCCTTGGCTCTTTTTGCCAGGGAGTCAAAGTGGTGGCCGACAATTAAGTCAACCACGTTTTCAACCACTGTGTTTAAGACTTCCGACCCAATGACCGAGAAAGAAGCGGCAAACAGCCAAAGCCATTCGTTAATGCTGATTTTCATGATGACGGCAAAAGTCAACACAATGATCGCCACAACTAAATCAATCCGAAAGTTCCGCTCTTCCAAAAGAAGCCGCTTGATGCCTTCCAAAGCATGACCGACTGATTGAAAAAACGACTTGTTTTTATCCAATTGTGGCGTTTGTTTACCTTTTGAGTCCATAAGCATTTAAAATCTCTTTTTGAAGCGGAAACATGACATCCGCATCAGCTTTCTTCATATGATCGTAACCATTGAGGTGCAAGAAACCGTGAACACACAAGAAACCCAGCTCTCGTTCAAACGAGTGACCAAGGTAGTCCGCCTGTTCATCCACTTTATCAACCGAAACGAAGATGTCGCCAATATTTTCCGGAATAGATTCCTTTAACGCTTCGTCCATCACGATTGGAAAATCATCATCGTCACCATCTTCAATCGCAAAACTAATGACGTCGGTTGCGCGGTCGACACCACGATATTTTTTGTTAATCTGGTGAATTTCATCGTTATTGACTAGGGTAACTGACATTTCAGTGTTGTCAGCCAAATGAATGTAAGATCCGGCAAATTCCAAGACATCCCGGATCAATTTTTGGTCTTTTTCTGAAACCCCTTTTTCAGTCTTATCGTAAATTTCTAAATCCATTAAATTAGTTCCTCAAGTCTATTCGAGATTAATTACCGCTTTTTTCATAGGCAGTAATGATTTTGGCAACAACTGGGTGACGGACAACATCTTTAGCAGTGAAGGTCACAAATTCAATTTGATCAATATCCTTCAAGATCTTTTGGGCGGTAATCAACCCACTTGTTGAGTGTTTTGGCAAATCTATCTGTGAAATATCACCATTCACAATCATCTCGGAGCCAAAGCCCAAACGGGTCAAAAACATCTTCATCTGCATGTTGGTCGTGTTTTGGGCCTCATCCAAAATGACAAAGGCGTTGTCCAAGGTTCGACCACGCATATAGGCCAAAGGAGCGATCTCAATCGTTCCGCGATCCATCAACCGCTCAGTGTGCTCAGCACCTAAAATGGCGTGCAGAGCGTCATAGATTGGTCGTAAATAAGGATCAACCTTTTCTTTCAGATCACCAGGCAAAAAGCCCAAGCTTTCGCCTGCTTCAACTGCAGGACGGGTCAAAACAATTTTGTCAACCGTGCCTTTTTTCAAAGCAGCGATCGCCATGACGACGGCCAGATAAGTCTTACCAGTACCGGCTGGACCAATGCCAAAGGCGACATCATGATGTTTAATTGCCTGAATATATTGACGCTGCCCAAAGGTCTTAACACGGACCGCCTTGCCTTTTGCGTCCTTAATGAGTACTTCATTATATAAATCTTTAAAGTACTCCAGCGTGCCGTTTTGAGCCATATTCATCGCACTGATGAAGTCGCTGCTGTTAATATTAATCCCCTTTTGAATTAAAGAAAGAATATTCTCCAAAATGTGTAGGGTCACATTAACGGGTTCATCCTGCCCGGTCACTCTCAGTGAATTACCGAAAACATTGATCGAAACCGCCATGCCTTCTTCAATAATTGTAATGAACTCATCCTGAGCTCCGACAATTTGTAATAATTCATTGGGGTCGGAGATAATAAACTCTCTTGTAACTTGTTGAGTATCAGCCAAGTAAGTGAGCTCCTTTTTTATTAGTCATATTGATCCAGATAATACCACAAAGTTGTGGTTATCTAAAGCATACTAGCTTTGCAGCTGCTGCTTAACCAACTTGTTAATTATGCTGCCATCAGCTTGGCCTTTAACCTTTGGCATGATGGCACCCATCACTTTTCCAAAGTCAGCCATTGATTCTGCACCAATCTGTGAAATGGTTTCTTGAACGACTTTTTCAACTTCGGCTTCGGAGAGCTGCTTTGGTGCGTATTCCTCGGCAATTTTTAATTTGGCTTGCTGCTCTTCCACCAAATCTTGTCGATCAGCTTTTTGGAATTCTTCTAAAGATTCCTTCTGCTGTTTGATCTCTTTCATGATGATATCGTTAATTTGATCTTCAGTTAAATCATGATTGCCATCCGCAACTTTAGCGTTCATCACTTGGGCTTTAATGCCGCGAATCACACCCAGTCGAACTTTGTCACGAGCCTTCATGGCGTCCTTCATGTCAGAAAGCAATTTATCATATACACTCATCAAAGTAACCTCTTTTCAATTAATACTTAAATTTTAACATTAAAAAAGATCAGAGACTAATAAACATTAGCTCCGACCTTTAACCATCATTTATTAAAAACGACGTTTCTTCTTGCTGTTACGCTTACGTGCTGCTTCAGACTTTAATTTACGCTTAACACTTGGTTTTTCATAAAACTCTCGTTTACGATATTCCTGTAATGTACCGCTTTTAGAAACTGTACGTTTGAAGCGTCGAAGAGCATCATCAAGAGACTCGTTTTTACGAACGACTGTCTTTGCCATATGAAATTCCCTCCCTCCGAGCTTAAATGTAACTGTTTAATCAACACTTTGCGTGCCTTCTAAAACGGTTCGAAGTAAATTATACATATTAATCAATCCATCGTCAATGATTTAGGATAAAATTGATGTGGCATGTTAATATTTACTTAACAAATATAATTTTAGGAGTTATTTATCATGGAGACTCAAAACATTTTTATTATATCCGATTCGAGTGGCGCAACCGCTCAAACAATTGCCCAGACTGCTTTATCGCAATTTCCAGATGTCAAAGCAGAAATTCGCCGATTTCCGTTCATTCAAACCGACTCGATTCTCAAAGGCATTTTAAAAATTGCTCTCAACAAGCAGGCCATGATTTTTCACACACTGGTGAGTACCGAACTCAGCCAGATGGTGCAGGACTTTTGCCGCCAAAATGGCATTTACGATTTTGACTGTGTTCAAACGCCAATGGCGATGCTTAGTAAAGTCACCGGAAAAGCCCCTGCGCATGTGCCCGGGTTAATTCATGATCTAAATCAAAATTATTTCGAACGCATTTCGGCCATCGAATTTGCCGTAGAAAATGACGACGGCAAAAATCCCAAGGGCCTGCTTGAAGCTGACATTGTGTTGCTTGGCGTTTCCAGGACATCAAAGACCCCGTTATCCCTTTATTTGGCCAACCAAAATCAACGGGTCGCCAATTTACCAATTGGACCGGATCTCCAACTTCCAGAAGAAATTAAGGATATCGATAAAGATAAAATGTTTGGCCTACTGAATACGCCCGAGAAATTGAGCAAGATCAGAAAGCAGCGAATGATTTCGTATGGGTTGGATGCTGATACACCCTATTCAGACCCAGCCCATATCAAAACTGAATTAGCGTATGCTAAAAAACTGTACCGTCAAATTGGCTGCTTAACGATTAACGTCGCCAACAAGTCAATTGAAGAAACCGCCACAATCATCTTGGAAAGCCTCAATTTAGATACTACCGAATTTGAAGATTAACCACCCCGACTAATAAGGTCTGCCGGCTTTCATATCTTCGATAATATTGGGATTAAATTGCTGTTTCTTCAGCATCGCAACTTCATAACCGTGCGGATTCCACTTGATATTTTTATTATCAGGATCCTTTAAAATTGGCGTTTCCATGATTTTGGGAACGCTTTTTAATTGGTCATGGTGGGCAACGTAGTTCAAAGTATCAAATCCAATCGTACCCAACCCCAGAATTTGATGGCGATCTTTATGGCTCCCCTGAGGATTTTTAGAATCGTTCAGATGAATGACCTTAAGCCGATCAATGCCAATAATGTGGTCAAACTGGTCTAGAACCCCATCAAAATCGTTTTTGATATCATAGCCGGCATCACTGGTATGACAGGTATCAAACGTGACGGAAAGTTTGTCATTCTCGCTAACCCTACCGATAATTTCGGCCAACTGCTCAAAGGTTGTTCCGACCTCAGTCCCCTTGCCAGCCATTGTTTCCAAGGCAATTTGGACGTGCTGGTCATTATCAATCACTTCATTTAGGCCCTTAGCAATCTGGTCAATCGCTTTTTGCGGACCAGCACCAACATGAGCCCCCGGATGCAAGACAATTTCTTTAGCACCAATTGCTTCGGCACGCTGAATTTCCTGGCGCAAGAAATCGACGCCAAAACTGAAGTTTTCCGGTTTGAAGGTGTTACCAAGGTTAATAATGTAAGGTGCATGGACGACAACCGCTTTGAGACCATGATCAGCCATGAACTGCTTGCCGGCATCTGCATTCAACTTTTCAATTGGTTTACGAACTGTATTTTGTGGCGCACCGGTATAAACCATAAAGACGGTTTCACCGTAGGAAGCCGCTTCTTTGGCAGAACCTAGGAACATGTCCTTGCCATTCATGCTGACGTGAGATCCGATTAAAAATGGTACTTCACTCATTTATTTGTCCCCCTTGTAAAATTAATTGACTCACTTTTTCGGAAGCCTGTCCGTTTTCCCAAGCACAGAATTTACGGTTAAACTGAGTCAAGCCAGCCGAATATTCTGCAAAAGTGCCTGTTTGACGGTACTCACCTAATTTTTGGTAAAAATCAGTTTGATTGCTAACCATCGGCCCAGGCAGGTTTTCTTGATCATATTGAAAATAAAACCCCCTCAGCTCATCACGATAATGTGCTAGGTCATAAGGATAAAAGAGCATCGGCCGTTTTAGATTGGCAAAATCAAACATGACTGATGAATAATCAGTAATCAGTAAGTCTGTTACCAAGTATAGTTGATTAATATCCACATCAGCGAGGATTTTGACCCGCTTTTCAAAATCAGTGATATCAATCTTATCCTTCACCAAGTAATGAGGTCGAATAACCAAGATTGTCTGTGAGTCAACATTTTTAAAGAACTGCGCCAAATCAAAGGGCAGCGTGAATTGGTACTTTCCCTTCTCAGAAAAATCGTCATCACGCCAAGTTGGCGCATACATAATCACTTGCTTAGGCTGATAACCAAATAACGTTTGCTTAATTGTTTGAATATCGTCAGCATTATTTTCAGTATACAAAATATCATTTCTGGGATAGCCAATGTCCAGGAATCGGCCGGAATAGCCAAAAGCAGATTTAAAAATATCGTGTGAATATTGGTTCGGCGCAATTAAATAATCCCACCGGGCGGACTCATCGATAAAAGCCTGATGATACTCAGCCGTTTGACTGCCGGGAATCTCGACATTATCAATATCAATCCCAAGCTTTTTCAGTGGCGTGCCGTGCCAGGTTTGGATGAACGTGGTTTGCTGATTTTTGTGCCACCACTTTGGCATTCGTGAGTTCATCACCCAATAATCGGCCCTGGCAATGTACTGGACCCAGCCAGGCGTGAACCGCTTTACGAACCGGATATTGGGATACTGTTTGGACAGCCGAGCATACTCACTGGGTTTGACACTGAAATAACACCCTTGTTTCGCACTCGGATCATCTTTTATTAGTTGCTTGTATATAGCAAATGGGTTATCACTGACATCCTTGCCATTAAAACTCTCAAAGATAACGGTCCCTTTTTTAACCGGCATACAAATAAACCCATCGTTCATCACGATGAGTACAATGCGGGCTATCAGTTTTATAAAATTGATGATTGAACGTTTCAAAAACTCACCCTCAAAACTAGATTAAATCAACAAATCGAGACCGGAACTTGTAGTGCAGATGAGAACCGACCAGCAGGAAGAAGAGGATCATGCCCCAAAAAACAATTGTCAAAGTCGGTTTCTGCCAGAACCAGGCACTCCCAAGCATGCCATCACGGAAGCCTGAAACGACGTAGAAAAATGGGTTCAGTTGTAAAATGTGGACAAATGGTGCTGGAAAGGCATCCGTCTGGAAGTTAAAGAGAACGCCTGACATGTAAAACAACATCCGCATGAGTGACTGTAATAAGATTCGGTAATCTCTCACCAGCACGGAAATGGTGGAGTTAAAAATCCCGAAAGCAATCAGCCAGGCAATCATACAAATAAAGTAATAGATCCATTGAATCCAGTAGATTGACGGTGTGACCCCGTACAAGAAGCCAATTACAATTGAAAAGACCAACATGGTCCAAAAGGCACTCAAGTTACTGACAATCTTAATGGTCGGCAAAATGCTGACCGGGAATTTCATTTTGGAAACCATTCCAACTCGTTGGTAAATACTCTTAGAAGCGTCTAGACTAGCCCGGTTCATAAAGAACCAGGGCGTAATCCCAATGACCATCCAAACCAGGTAATCGACCCCATGGGTGGAATTGCCGTGTTTTAGGCCGATACCAAACACCAGCCAGTAAATACCGATTTGAATCAGTGGATATAAGTATTCCCAAACCAAGCCCAAATAGTGGCTTTGGTACTCAGCTTTATCTTCGTACTTTGAGATACGGAAAATAATGCCAATATTTTGAAATTGTTCTTTAATTAAAGTACTGACTTCTTTCAATTTGAGGCACTCCTTAATTAGACCCTAAGAATTTGACATAACGTGCAATCACCCTGTCAGTTGCCTGACCATCGTTATAGGTGTTCCAACGGGCGTTAAATTTGTCAAAACTAACGCTTGTTGATGCCAGAATTTCGTTTCTGAGCTGCTCGACCTTATAAACCGGCTCTACCGGTAGCCAGTCGAGAAAATCATCTTGAATTCCTGGATCCTTCTGGTAATGATCAAGATCAAACATAAAGAAAATGATCGATTTTGCATTGGGTAACAGACTGTAATCAAATGCGACCGATGAATAATCGGTGACCAATGTGTCAGCCACAGCAAGCAAATCGCTGGTTTCCAATTCGTGATAAAACTTGATCTTGGGATTGCCAATTCGGCGCATCGGCACTTCCTTATCCCGCAAAACCGGGTGCAGCTTGACAACCACCAATGCATTGGGATCAGCTGCCAGCGCACTACCGAGACCCTTGGGCAGCTTAAAATCCTGGTGCTCTCGATACGTAGGCGCGTACAAAATAACCCGGTGATTTTTCAATTCAGGAGCTGACCGATAAATCCGCTCACGGGCCTTTTGCTGCCAATCAAGGCTTAAATACTGGTCGGATCGCGGATAACCAAGTAACTGAACCTTATCAAAAGGCTCGTGATAACTATTCACAAACACCTGTCCCATCGCTTTAGAAGCAACAATATATTCGTCAAAGTGATCATAAACTTTTTGAAAGCGGTGCTTATCCGAACTGCTGCGTCTTTTTGTGGTGGGATCTTCCCAGCCAAACTTCTTGATTGCCCCATCAGCGTGCCAGATTTGGACAATTTTGACAAATGGCAGCTTGACCAGACCGCCCAAAAAAGCATAGTAATTATCGCAAATGATCAGTTTTGCCGACATCAAAATTGAAACGTCGTTCATCACAAACTTAATCCCGTCGCGAAACGGTCGCGTCTTGATACCAAAGGCGGCCAAATCTGTCGCAGCGGCTTCAGTATTGGCGTGATAAAGAACGTATAAAACGTATTTCTGAGGCAGTCGTTGTGCTAATTGCTTGATGAAAACAACGTTATCATCAAAACTCATCACATAAACGACTCTGTTCTTTGGCCGCCAAATATTCAGGACTGAGAATAATTTGATTAACCATAAATATACAACTTTCAAAATTTTCACCGTATTTCAGTATATTGTGATCACACACAAAAAATATTATAACATAATCCCCTCGGAGAACTTATTTATTAGGAAATCTTTAAAAATGAGCTCAAGGTTTGGGTTCGTAAAATCGGCCCAAAATCTTGACCGAATCCGAAATGCTGGCAAAGGCGTTTGGATCCGATTCCAACAAGGCTTCTTCCAACTCCCCCATTTCATAACGGGAAATGACGGTAAACAAAATGGTCTTAGCATCATGCTGATAAGCGCCCTCAGCGTTATGAACAATTGTGATGCCCCGTCGGAGATGATTTTGAACACTATCAATCACCGTGTTCGGCCGGGTGGTAATAATCATCACCTGCATTCGCTGCTGTCTGGTATAGGTCATGTCCATGATTCGAGCATTGACGATCAAACTAAGGACAGAATAAAAGGCGTACGGCCAACCATACATGACGGCCGCAGAAACGATGATTAGCGAGTTAAAGGCAATGTTGATTGTCCCAATTGAATTACCGGTTCGATGACGAATGACGATGCCTAAAATATCCAGACCGCCGGTTGAAATCCCATTTCGAAGTGCCAACCCGGTCCCAAATCCGTTGACCGCACCGCCAAAGATCGCGCAGATAATCGGATCATGGGTCAATGGAATTGGTTTGAGTAATTGAATCATAAAACTGGATAAAAAGACGGTAATAATCGTAAATATCGTGAATTCGTGGCCAATTGCCCGCCACGATAACACGAATAATGGCAAATTCAATAGGAATAAAGCCAAACCAGTGGAAATTTCAAACGGAAACGCCCGCATACTAATCGTATTCAGCAACTGTGCAAACCCAGTAATCCCTGATGAATAAATGTGCCCAGGTGTCCAGAAAAAATTAACCGCAATCGACACTAAAATCGCGTAAATAAATGAAGTTGAAATTTTGGTGACGTAGGTGTGCCTACGCATTAATTTTGAAACGTCATCCATAAAATAAATCCCCTTCGAAAACTTTTTGAACGTCTTGCCTAATGATAAACGTTAATGATAAAAATTACACTAAAAAAAGTGGAAAATAAAGCGGTTAGTTTCCAGAATATAAGCAAGCAATCCGAATATCCCGGGTTGGGATATTTGGATTGCTTGCTTATATGGCCGGAAACTGCTTTATTTTCCACGTCTCTGCAATGAAATATTTATAGTTATAAAAGAGCCAATGAAACAGTCAATTCCTTTTGTCTAATCCTCACTTGGCACCAGTTAATTTAAAAACTGAAACTACTTTTCATCATCCGATTTGGCAACAAACAAGCCAAGATCTTCAAGCTGCTTGGTAGCGACGGGTTGTGGTGCGCTGGTCAGTGGTTCAACTGCTTTAGAGTTCTTAGGGAACGCAATCACATCACGGATATTATCGCGATCAGCAAGCAATCGGACAAAGCGATCCAAACCAATGGCCAGACCACCATGAGGCGGGAACCCGTAATCTAAGGCATTCAGGAAGTAACCAAATTGGGCTTCGGCGCTCTCTTTGGTGAAGCCCAAAGCTTCAAACATTTTTTCTTGAAGGGCTCGGGTGTGGATACGAATTGAACCGCCGCCTAATTCAAGGCCGTTTAAAATAATATCATAACTTTGTGCATAGGCTTTATGTGGATCTTCGCCTTCATTCATCAGATAATGAACGTCGTTTTCATTTGGCATTGTGAATGGATGATGGGCAGCAACGTAACGTTTCAAGTCAACATCCCAGTCAAACAATGGCCAGTTCACGATCCACAAGAAGGCAAATTTGGATTCGTCAATCATGTTTTGTTCTTTGGCAATCTCAACTCGCAAGTATGCCAATGTGTTGGCGACTACTCGGCTGTTATCTGCAGCAAACAATAAGAGATCACCGGGCTTTGCTTCGGCCTTGGCCAAAATCTTCTCACGAAGGTCTTGATCCTTGAAGAACTTGGCGATTGGGCCGTTAAAGCCATCATCGGTTACCTTCAACCATGCCAGGCCCTTGGCACCAAATCGTTCAACATAATCAGCAAATTTGTCTAAATCTTTCCGAGAATACTTCTCGGCCCCACCAGGAACAGCAATTGCCTTGACTTGACCGCCATCTTTGACAGCACCAGAGAAGACCTTGAAATCAACATCCTTCATAATATCTGAAAGGTCTTTTAATTCCATGCCAAATCGAACATCGGGTTGATCGGTTCCATATCGGGCCATCGACTCATCCCAATCCATTCGCTTGAATGGCAGTTGAACATCAATGCCCATTGCGTCCTTCATGACTTTGGCAATGAACCCTTCAGTGACGTCTTCAATCTCTTCTTGGTCAGCAAATGACATTTCCATATCGATTTGGGTAAATTCAGGCTGACGGTCACCACGCAAATCTTCATCACGATAACAACGGGCGATTTGGTAGTATTTGTCAAAACCGGCACCCATCAACAGTTGTTTGAATTGCTGTGGTGACTGTGGTAACGCGTAAAAAGATCCAGGATAGACCCGTGAAGGGACCAAATAGTCACGAGCACCTTCAGGGGTTGACTTGGTCAGCGTTGGCGTTTCGATATCGATGAAATCATTTTGGTCGAAATAGCTGTGGATCGATTGAATAATCCGGTTCCGAAGTAAAATATTCTTTTGCATTTCAGGACGGCGAAGATCCAAATAACGATACTTGAGCTTCAAGTCTTCTGAAACGTTAATCCCATCTTGGATGTAAAATGGCGGCGTTTTTGCGGTGGCCAAAATCTTGGCGTCGGTAATGTCAACCTCAATTTTACCGGTCTTCATCTTGGAATTAATCTCTTTTTGGTCACGAGCAACAACTCGACCCTTTGCTTCCACAACGTACTCGCTGCGAAGCTTATCAGCAACGGCCAAAGCATCTTGACCAAATTCTTCACTGAATACTAACTGAACAATTCCTTCGCGATCGCGCAGTTCAATAAAAATCAAGCCGCCAAGATCACGCCGCTTTTGGACCCAACCTTTCAGGACAACTTCCTTGCCAATGAGCTGTTCATCAACAAGACCAGCATAAGTGGTTCTCTTCATGTCTAATCAATCTCCTCATCATCTGTAAAATATTTGGTAATGATATCATCAAAATCTTTAAAAATGTCAGCCAGTGGCACTGAAACTTCGGTACCGGTCCGCATCTGTTTGACGTTAGCGGTCTTGTTTGCCAATTCACTTTCGCCAATGGTGATCGTGTATTGCGCGTTAAGCTTATTCGCCGTCTTAAATTGCGCTTTTGGTTTGCGGTCAAGGTAATCCCTATCAGCAGCAAAGCCGTCTGCCCGCAATGCTTGAACAATTTGAAGGGTCAAAGCACTGGTCGAATCGCCAATTCCAACGACGTAGGCATCTAATTGGTCAAGCACTGGGAATTTGACTCCTTGGGCTTCCATCAAAAGCATCAGTCGTTCCATCCCGAGGCCAAAACCGATACCGGGCATTTCAGGTCCGCCAAGCTGTTCAACCAAGCCATTGTATCGACCCCCGGCACAAATAGTCGTGTAACCCTCGCCCAGCGCTTTAGAATCAACCATGATTTCAAAAATCGTGTGGTTATAGTAATCCAAGCCTCGAACCATATCAGGATCAACAACATACGGAATATTGAGAGATTCCAGGAGGTGTTTAACCTTGTCAAAGTGTTTTTGGGAGTCGGCATTCAAATAATCCAAAATGGATGGGGCATCCTTGACAATTTCTTGATCCCGTTTGTCTTTACTGTCCAATACCCGCAGCGGGTTCTTATGCAGGCGAACCTTAGAATCATCACTTAATTCATCAAAGTGCGGGTCAAGGTAGTCAATCAAGGCTTGGCGATATGCATCGCGGGATGCCTGATCGCCCAGACTGTTAATTTCCAATCTGAGGCCGGATAAACCAAAGTGCTTCAGTAAATCCATGCCCATGGCAATGACTTCAACATCCAATTCAGGCTCGTTACTGCCAAAAGCCTCAACCCCAATTTGATGAAATTCACGTTGACGACCGGACTGTGGCCGCTCATAACGAAACATCGATCCCATATAAAAGACTTTGACTGGACGCGGGTGCTCGGGCCCATAAAGCTTATTTTCAACAAAGGCTCGGACAACGCCAGCAGTCCCTTCAGGGCGCAAACTCATGTGGCGGTCGCCCTTATCATTAAAATCGTACATTTCTTTTGTCACAACGTCTGAAGTATCCCCAGATGTTCTGGAAAAGACGTCAAAATTTTCAAACATTGGTGTCCGAATCTCCTGATAACGATAATCGTCAAACAGCATCCGGGCAGTCTCTTCAACGTAATTCCACTTTTGAGCTTCACCTGGCAAAATATCAGCCGTTCCTTTTGGTCGTTGATATCGCATAATTATTTCCTCCCACTTAAATTCCGAAAAAAAAGACCCCTGTCCAAAGACAAGGGTGCATTCGCACGGTACCACCTTAATTACTTCTCAAGGATAACGCTCGCGCGAATAGCATTTCGCTATTAACCATCATTAGCAAAAAGTGTCACTTCAAAATAACCGACGCAACCTTCCACCAAATGGCTGCTCTCTTTATGCCGTTTATCTCGATTCTTCTTTTTATCGGTTGGATATTTAACTGTCTATAAGATTAGTGTACCAGCCGAAAAATGTCAAGGGAACATCGGCGTTATTTTTGATCAGACTGGCCTCTTGAAGTGATTTCAACTATAATATGATTATTTGAGTGAGGGATCGATTGAACTGTGAAAAAAATTTGGGAAAATAAAAGCTGGATTGTGGCAACCCTGACGATCATCATCACATTTGTGGTATTGATCGTTTCCTTGGAATCTAATTCAGTCACCGTCAAGGTCAATCAATTAAATATTCGCAGTGGCCCGGACGTCACCTACTCTGTGAAGGCCAAGGTTAAGCATGGACAGCGGCTGCAGGTGATAAGTCGCAAAAGTAATTGGATTAAGGTCATCTATAAGCATCGAACAATCGGCTGGGTGGCATCTTGGTTGGTTCAAAACAGCAATGTTCAAACTGTGACTCGTTTATCCGAAGCAACAATCGTTCTAGATCCCGGCCACGGGGGCTCAGACACCGGTGCCCTATCGATGACTGGCCAACCCGAAAAGCGATACACTTTGGAAGTTGCCAAACGAGTCGAACGTAAACTCCAAGAAAGAGGCGCTCGGGTTGTCATGACGCGCAGTTCCGATAAAACCGTTCCTTTAGCCGCTCGACCTGAAATTGCCAATTCATCATCAGCAAACCTCTTCGTCAGTTTCCACTTTGACTCTTCTGATGAGAATAACGTTGCCTCTGGTTACACGTGTTACTTCTACCATACCGGAGATTCCAAACGCTTGGCGGAATCGGTTAACCAGCAGATGAAAAATCTGCCGTTAAGTTCACGGGGCGTTGAATTTGGCAACTTCCTTGTGATTCGTGACAATTCGGTTCCCGCCATTTTGATTGAGGGCGGCTATATCAACACCAAAAAAGATTTTAACCAAATTCAAAAACCGGCCTATCAAAAAAAGCTCGCAAGTGACGTCGTTGACGGCATTGCAAACTATTTTAAAAATAATCAATAACTTATTTGTTGGTCAACCACGGGACTAATTCGTTAATTTCGGTTACCCGAATCTCGGGATTACCGGAATCGACGATCGTGCCGTCGGGATCAAACAAACACGAAGCGATATTTGCATTGTGTCCTGCAGCAACATCTAGCTTGCGGTCACCAATCATGATCGCTTTTTTTCTGTCCACCTGATTGGTTTCAATTAACCAGTTAATCGAATCGGGCTGCGGTTTGCGGGGGAAGTTCTGATCAGACGTGACAAAGCCACTGAAATCATCCAGCAGGTCAAAGCCTTGCAACATGGTCTTAGCCTGATCATCTCGGTGCGTCAGCAAAAAGTTACGCCCCTTCATTGATTGGGCCAATTCTAAAACTTCTTTAACCCCTGGAAATGGCAGCGCATTTTCGACCAATTTAGTTTGATGGGTTCGGTTTAACTTCCGTAGTTGTTTTTCATCAATTCCATAAAAAGCCGAAAATTTTCGAATTGCGGTCCCAACATCGTGTTGGCGCATGGTGGTGTAGATCTGATCTTGATCGATTTCAACATCGTCAATTCCTAAATCATCGAGCGCTTGAACAAACGCAGAAACCATCTTCAGGTAGGTATCAAACAAAGTGCCATCAAAATCCCAGAATAGTTGATTAATCATTTCGTTACTCCTTAAGGGGGTGGACAAAAATATTTATCGTCTAACCCGTACTTTGTAATTTCGAATATTTCCTAATAAAAACGTGGGAAATAAAGCAGTTTCCGGCCATATAAGCCAGCAATCCAAATATCCCAACCCCAGGATATTTGGATTGCTGGCTTATATTCTGGAAACTAACCGCTTTATTTCCCACTCTTTTACTTATTATCCGTATCAAAAATAATCGTCACCGGACCATCATTTTGAATATTGACCAGCATGTCAGCCCCGAAGACGCCGGTTTGAACGTCTAAACCGGCCTGTCTCAGATGCTCGTTAAGCTGTTCATAAACCTGATCGGCATGCTTGGGTTCGCCAGCTTTGGTAAAGCTGGGGCGGTTGCCCTTCTTGGTATCTGCGTAAAGCGTAAACTGCGAAATAGATAAAATCGCACCGTTAACGGCGTTGATATCCAAATTAAGCTTACCGGCTTCGTCTTCAAACACCCGCAGCTTACTGATCTTGTGGGTTAAGTAATCAACTTCTGCCTCACCATCAGTATCACTGACGCCAACCAGCAAGATAAATCCCTTGCCAATTTTACCGTGAAGTTGACCATCAATACTGACTGAAGCTTCTTTCACCCGTTGTAAAACCACTCTCATCCAGCAAAACTCCTATCTGAATTTTCGTTCAACTAAATAAACGTCGTGAACGTTCTTAATTGCACCAATCAACCGTTCCAATTGTACCAAGTCGCGAACGCCGACGGACAGTGAAATGGTTGCCATCTTATTATTGTCAACCTGACCATTAACAGACGAAACGTTTTTAGTCACGCTGTTAACGGCAGTTAGCACGTTAGTCAGCAGACCAGCCCGATTGTACCCCTGAACGGCCAAACTGGCGTCGTAAATCGTCCGTTCCTCAGAGTTGTCAGCCCAAGCCACCTCGATTAGTCGTTCGCCATTTTCTTCAGCGGTTTTGATGTTGGGGCAGTCAACCCGGTGAATGGAAACCCCACGGCCCTTCGTAATATAACCGACAATTTCATCACCTGGAACCGGCGTACAGCAGTGACTCAATCGAACTAAGAGGTTATCGACCCCTTCAATCACGATACCGTTTGACGATTTGCGTTTCTTCTGTTTTTTTGCGCTGTCCGAATCTTCCGAGATGGTCTGATGACCTTCCAGAACTTCTCTTTCAGCTTGATCTTGACGCTCTTTCTTCAGTTGAGCGCGAGCATCTTCAGTTAATCGGTTGACCACCCCGGTCGGCTGCAAATCACCAAACCCAACGGCGGCCAACAAATCTTCAGCGTGCTGATAATGCATATTAACAGCCGCTTTTGTTAATTTATCGGGCACCATAATCCGGTTTGGTTCAAATCCAGCTTCGCGAAGTTTTCGTGAAATCAGATTCTTGCCGTCTTCAATATTTTTCTCACGATCTTCAAGTCTAAAATACTGTTTAATCTTATTTCGTGCCCGTCTAGTATGAACCAGCTTCAACCAATCACGGCTGGGTCCGGCAGAGCCAGTGGCCGTAATAATATCGACGATGTCCCCGTTTTTAACCTGGTGATCCAATGGGACAATCTTACCGTTAACCCGCGCTCCGGTGGTATGGTTACCAACCTCTGTGTGAATCATATAGGCCATATCAAGCGGCCCGGCGCCCTTAGGCAGTTCGTAAACATCGCCTTTCGGGGTAAAGACATAAACGTGGTCACCAAATAATTCACCTTTGACACTATCCATAAAATCGGCTGCGTCATCAGTATCTTCCTGGAGTTCAATAATTTGCTTGAACCAGTTCAGTTTATTGTTATCCTGAGAGGTCTTAACACCGTTTGTGATCCCCTCTTTATAGGCCCAGTGAGCAGCAATACCAAATTCAGCGACTCGGTGCATCTCTTCGGTTCGAATCTGCACTTCAAGTGGTTTACCTTCCGGCCCAATGACGGTCGTATGCAGTGATTGATACATGTTAGCTTTTGGCATAGCAATATAGTCTTTAAATCGACCGGGCATTGGTTTCCACTCTGAATGAATGGCCCCCAAAACGGCGTAACAGTCTTTAATCGAATCAACGATTACCCGGATGGCCAGCAGATCATAAATTTGACTAAACTGTTTGTGCTTTTCAACCATTTTCCGGTAGACGGAATAAATGTGCTTCGGCCGGCCGTATATTTCAGCCTTGACACCCAGAGCAGAGATTGCTTTCTTAACTTCATTGATTGCTTTTTCAATGTAATCCACCCGTTGATCACGTCGCGAATTCATCAAATGAACAATGCGGTAATATTGCTGGGGATTAAGATACCGGAGTGAAATATCTTCCAGCTCCCATTTAATGGTTCCAATACCTAATCGGTCGGCAATTGGGGCGTAAATCTCCAAAGTTTCACTGGCAATCCGCCGCTGTTTGTCAGGCCGCAGTGATTTTAGTGTCCGCATGTTGTGCAGCCGATCAGCGAGCTTGACAATCATGACTCTGATATCTTTACACATTGCCAACAACAGCTTGCGGTGATTCTCTGCAAGCCGTTCTTCGCTAGATTTGTACTTAATCTTGGACAGTTTGGTAACCCCGTCGACAATCAAGGCGATATCGTGGCCAAATAGCTCCTGAATGTCGCCTAAAGTGGCACCGGTGTCTTCCACTACATCATGAAGAAACCCGGCTGAAACGGTCTCGGGATCCATGTGCAGGTCTGCTAAAATCCCAGCTACCTGAGTCGGGTGTGTAATGTATGGTTCACCAGATTGCCGTTTTTGGTATTGGTGTGCAATTTTTGCGAATTGGTAGGCCTTTTGAATCTCATCAACGTGTTCTTTATTCATGTATTCAGAAACTTTGTTAATGACATCGTCCGGTGTCCAAATTTTAGTCGCCATTGTATCAACTCTTCTCTCATTTGCCCGAAGGCATCATCAAATCATCTTTATCATAATAATATCATTGTTGTCAAAGTTATTCAGTAAACTAAATCAATTCGGTTAGGGTCGAAATGGCACTCAGAAAATACAGCGGTGCCGTTTCAGTCCGCATAATCCGTGGCCCCAGGCCGGCTAACACAAAGCCATGATCGACTAACCCGCTAATCTCTACCGGACTAACCCCGCCTTCTGGACCAAACACGGCCACCATTGAGCTGCCGGTTGTGGTTTGCCTGACCGCCTTAACCAAGTTGGTTTCTTCTCCGCGTTTTGCTGATTCCTCATAAGCGACCAGCCGAACATCAAAATCTCGGTGATACAGTTCTGTCAAGCCACTTAAATACTCAACCGTTGGGACAACGTTTCGATGAGACTGCTCGGCCGCACTCAACGCGACTTCACTTAGCCGAGTAATCTTTTTGGCGGCTTTTTGATCCCATTTAACAATCGACCAGTCCATCGGCAGGAAAATGACGTGTAAGACACCAA
The DNA here is from genome assembly GCF_002157585.1 of Lentilactobacillus parakefiri. Taxonomy (GTDB): domain Bacteria; phylum Bacillota; class Bacilli; order Lactobacillales; family Lactobacillaceae; genus Lentilactobacillus; species Lentilactobacillus parakefiri. Next base: position 87,555 of record NZ_BDGB01000079.1, on the reverse strand, counting down.
GTTCGGTGGCTTTTTGAACAATCCATTCGGGTTTGTTGCCCTTGGATAGCCCACTGACGATCGTCACGTTAACCGGCAGTTCGACATTTTTATCAAGTGATTTAATAATGTCGGCAGCCACCTGGTTTCCTAACAGTCGACTAATTTGAGCTTCGTACACGTGGTGATTTTGGCCAACCAACTCGAAATGATCACCGACTTCGGCCCGCAACACCTTACCTAAATGACGTGAAATGTTCTGGGGTAAATCAATTGATTGGCCGATCGTTAAAGGTTGATCCACAAAATAATGCTGCATTATTCATCCTCGTTCTTTGGCTTTTGGGCAATGATCCCATACCAATCTTTCATTTTTAAAGTCTGAATGATCTGAAACCCTTGGGAAGACATGGCATCTTGAACCACTTCAAATTTATCCTTAATGATCCCTGACGTGAGGAAATAACCCCCTGGTAAAAGGTTGTCCCAGGCTTGTGGAACCAGCGGCACAATAATCTCGGCTAAAATGTTGGCAACGACAATATCAACTTGTGTATGGATACCAGCTAGCAGATCGTTGGCGGCAACATGGATGCCTTTAGCATCTGGATTGAGTTGAATATTCTTTTCGGCCGATTCAACGGCAATGTCATCAACATCGAATGCATTGATTTGACCTGCTCCCATCAACTTGGCAGCGATGCTTAAGACACCTGAACCGGTACCAACATCAAGAATCGACTCACCGCCCCGCATAACAATTTCCAGAGCCTCTAGTGACAAACGGGTGGTTGGATGCGTTCCGGTCCCAAAGGCCATTCCCGGATCCAGCCGAACAATTTTTTCCTGGTCTGATTTCGGCTGATAATTTTCCCAACTGGGAACAATCGTGATGAACCGTGATATGGCCACCGAGCGATAATACTTCTCCCACGCGGTTTGCCAGTCTTGATTCACCACTGGCGTTAGATGGACTTCAGCTGGCCCAGGGTTTAAATCAAACTTCACTAAATCGCGAACCTTAGTCGCAATCTGGTCAGCTTTATCATCAATGTGTTGACTATTCGGATAATAAGCAGATATGATGGCCCCTTTTTTAATGTGGGTCAGGTCTTTGGGGTCAACAATTTCACCATGATTGCCATAACGACCCGGCTTTAACTTTTCAAAATCCTTGGCATCTTCAATTGAGACACCAGTTGCCCCGTATGCCATCAAAATGTTGGCGACCGCTTCAACCGCTTCGCTCGTCGTCATAATTGATAATTCAGTCCAGTCCATGGAATTCTCCTTTAATTGGCTGATTCTAAAATCAAAGCTGGCTTTAGCCAAAATTCAGGCAAAAACCAGCTTTGATTTCGAATCCGTATCACTTAGATGCACTATCTGATATTTCATGTTGTTTTTCTTTCTCACGGGCACGAACCTTTGCCTCGTGCTTCAACAGGTGCCCTTCCAAGTAGTTCAATAGTTCGGATTCATTTTCGAAAATCCGAGGATGCTTTTGCTTATGCAGCCGCAAATCAATTTCGTTGATTCGCTGTCTGCCAGTCCACTTATGACTGTAACGAATAATAAGCCGGTTATCCAAGCGGTCACGGCCAAATCTAAAAATATAAATATTATCCGGTGTCAATAAGGGCCGAATATATTCCTTTTTATAGAAGTAGCCATTTTTCCTTAAATATTGTTTTGTTCGACTTAGAATAATTAACACCTCCCAGCTTATTAAACTTTAATTTTTCAAATCAAATAAAAAACGAATTAATATATATAATAATTGAATGTGAGAAGAAACGCAAATATTTTCTCATAATGAATCAAAGTTGCACTCCTTAACAAGTTTAGCATATGATGTAGGAAAGGAGCTGAAAATAATGGAATTATTCCGCATTCGATTCATCAATAAGATTCGACCCGATACGATCGAGATTCGCTACCGGGCTGTGTTGGAATCACATTCAAGTGATACTGTCTTTGAGGGTCATCAGCTATTCCTAAGAAGTTATTTGGATACCACCATTTTGAAATCAGGAGAAGTGGCACTCAAGGCAATCTATAATATTTTTTCCGCAACGCCAAAGGACCTGGTACTCGATCAGGTGGCTTTTGAGCAGTCACACGACCGCAGTCTCTTACAAGTCCCAACAAAGCAATTTTTTGACCAGTATGTGATTGATAATGACATGTTAGACCGGGGTGTCCATCACCAGGGTGAAGATGGCAAGCCAATGATCGACACTAAATTAGTGACAGAATTGCGGATTGGCTAACCTGTCAACTAATAAGCACCACAGTAGAAATTTCGGCCATTATATGTCACTTGTCATATAGTCAATGTGACACGATCTACATACGTCAAAGCAACCTTTTTATCATTAAATTCTAAATTTTCGGGAGGGGAAATGACTATGGATGCCAGACAAAAGGTTCAGGCTGTCCTTAAGAGTGAAGACAGCGCCTATCAGATCCAAAAGTTAACGAATGTGAATTCATCAATTATCATCCGCCTGAGGAATCATACTCGATCGGTGGATAACCTATCACTAGGAACCGTTGAAAAACTGGAACGGTACTTTGATTACCACGTCAAGCATGAGAATCAGAACATGCCGAGTTCGGCCCAACTATCACACTTTCGCCATCGATTAATTAACCTTCTGCAGGAATTATACCAGCTGCAGCAGGCCAAGTCTGAGGCGGTAGATGCTTTGCCAGATGAAAAAGCCATGACGGCTGCGATTGAACAGCTGTTCAACGATGTCATTGCCAATAAGCTGGAATTGGAACACTTGGAGACCCTCTACAGCAGTTTGTTATCTAATCATGAGGAATTGACTGGTGAAGCTAAATAGTTTAACGATTTCTGACCGCGACGAGCGCTTTCGTTGCGGTCTTTCGTTATGGCATCAATCTCTTCTTAATAGAAAGGGCGCCTAGACAGGCGTCCTTTTAATATCAACATGATGACGCATTTTTGAGTTAGGTAGGAAGATGGTAGAAATTTACCAATTTTTAGTAAGTTACCACCCACTCTAAATGGCTATTTATCGCCTTTTTCTTCCTCATCAGTCTGCAAAACCGCCATGAACGCTTCCTGAGGAATATCAACTTTTCCAACAGCCTTCATTCGCTTCTTACCAACCTTCTGCTTCTCTAGCAACTTCATCCGCCGGGTTCGATCACCACCATAAAGCTTAGCAGTCACATCCTTGCGATAGGCCTTAATATTGGTTCTGGCAATAATTTTCGCGCCAATGGCTGCTTGGACAGGAATTTCAAAGTTTTGTCGAGGGATAATGTTCTTCAACTTGCCAACAATATCCCGTGCTCGTGGTGCAGCAAACTGACGGTGTGAGATGAAGCTCAGGGCATCAACTTTTTCACCGTTTAGCAAAATATCAATTTTAACCAAGTCGCTGGGTTTATAATCTTCTAGTTCATAGTCCAGGGATGCGTAACCCTTGGTGCTTGATTTTAATTTATCAAAGAAATCAAAGATAATTTCAGACAGTGGCATGTGGTAAATCACGTTGACCCGGTACTCGTCAAGATATTCCATCGTCTCAAATTCACCCCGTCGTCTTTGGCAGAGTTCCATGACTGGGCCGACGTAATCATTTGGCACCATAATTGTTGCCTTGACATAGGGTTCAGATATTTGCTTAATTGCAGAAACATCGGGCATTTCAGACGGGTTCTCAACTTCTTTTGACTCACCGTCAGTCAACTTCACCTCATAGGTTACCGATGGCGCGGTGGTAATCAGTTCGAGGTTAAATTCCCGCTCTAGGCGTTCTTGAACCACATCCATGTGAAGTAAGCCCAAGAAGCCGCAACGAAAACCAAAGCCCAGGGCCTTGGAAATTTCTGGTTCAAACTCCAATGCGGCATCATTCAACTTTAATTTCTCCAATGCTTCGCGCAGGTCATCAAACTTGGCGTTGTCAGTTGGATAAAGTCCGGCGTAGACCATCGGATGCATTTCACGGTAGCCTGGAAGAGCCTCATCTGCTGGATCAAGCGCATTGGTCACCGTATCACCAACTCGGGTTTGAGTGATATCTTTAATGCTGGCAGTGATGTACCCAACGTCCCCGGACATCAAATAATCACGTTTAACCGGCTTAGGGGAGTTGACACCCACTTCGGTAACTTCGTATTCACTGCCGCTGTTCATCATCTTAATCTTGTCACCCGGTTTGACGGTTCCCTCAAATAATCGAACACTCAAAACCACACCGCGGTAGTCGTCGTACACGGAATCAAACACCAAGGCTTTTAAAGGACCTTCAACGTCCCCGTCCGGTGCCGGTATTTTGTGAACGATTTGCTCCAAAAGTTCTGGGACACCGATTCCCTTTTTGGCACTAGCCAAGACGGCATCAGAGGCATCCAAGCCGATGACGTTTTCAATTTCTTTTCTAACCTTTTCAGGTTCGGCGGATGGTAAATCAATCTTGTTAATCACTGGCACAATTTCCAGATTATCATCAATGGCCAAATAAACATTCGCTAATGTCTGAGCTTCAACTCCCTGGGCAGCATCGACAACCAAGACCGCGCCCTCACAAGCCGCCAGACTTCGAGACACTTCATACGAAAAGTCGACGTGTCCCGGGGTGTCAATCAGATGAAACTCATAGTCATGGCCGTCTTTAGCATGATAAGTCAATTCCACGGCGTTTAACTTGATCGTAATGCCCCGCTCACGTTCGAGATCCATGTTGTCCAATAGTTGATCTTTCATGTCACGCTTGGCAACGGTATCCGTCATTTCCAGAATTCGATCTGCTAAGGTCGATTTCCCATGGTCGATGTGAGCAACGATGGAAAAGTTTCGAATATATTTTTGGTGGTCCTTCATTTTATCTAAATCCATGTTGTATTCTCACTTTCATTTGTTTACTGTTAATAATTATACCAGCCATTCTGCTTTATCCAAAGGTAAACTAGGCGAACAAAATGTCTCTTACATAAAAAGAGGCCAAGCAACGGCAAAATAGCCGGCTGACCCCTCCACATGATCATGTTATTTATCGAAAGCATCTTTCATTTTGTCAAAAAAATTACTGCCGCCCTTACCAGCAATGTTATCACCACTGGCCTTAGCGAATGCTTCCAACGCAATCTTTTGATTCTTATTAAGTGATTTCGGAGTGACGACATTGACAGTCACCCGCTCGTCCCCATTACCGTTGCCACGAAGCCGTGGTGCACCCTTTCCTTTGAGACGGAAAGTGGTCCCGGTCTGTGTTCCGGCTGGTACCTTCAACTCGACATCACCATGAACGGTTTTGACTTTAATCTTGCCGCCAAGCGCTGCTCTGGCAAAGGTGATTGGTTGGTCAACATAGATTGTTGCCCCATCACGAGTAAAGTCTTTGCTTGGCTTGACTCGAAAGACAATGTATAGGTCACCGTAAGGGCCACCGTTGTCGCCAGCTTCACCTTGGCCCTGAAGACGCATCTGCTGACCATCATCGATACCGGCTGGTACATTGACTTCAAGTTCGTGACGCTCGTCAGTTTTGCCGCTGCCGCCACAAGTTGGGCACTTCTCTTTAATTTCTTTACCAGTTCCATGACAAACTGGGCAAACTTGACGAGATTGCATTCGGCCTAAGGGTGTATTGGTTTCAGTCGTAACATAACCACGGCCGCCACAGTTCGAACAAGTGACTGGTGAGGTTCCTGGTTTGGCACCCGTCCCGCCACAAGTCTGACATTGGGCTTCACGATTATACTTAATTACCGTCTTCTTACCGAAAATGGCTTCCTCAAATTCGAGGGTCATTTGGTACTGAAGATCACGGCCTTGCTGTGGTGCGGACGGATCAGCCCGTTGCTGACCGCCGCCGAAGAACTGGCTGAAAATGTCATCAAAGCCAAAACCACCGGCGCTGCCACCAAAGTTACCAAAGCCACCACCTTGGCCACCGCTGCCAAAGCCGGCACCAGCACCATCGGCTGACCCATATTGGTCGTAGTTAGCACGTTTTTGTGGGTCGCTTAACGTCTCATATGCTTCATTGATTTCCTTAAATTTTGCTTCAGCATCCGGTGCTTTATTGATATCTGGATGCCACTTTTTAGAAAGCTTACGATAGGCGTGTTTGATTTCGTCATCGCTGGCGTCCTTGGAAACTCCAAGAATATCATAATAATCTTTTTCTGCCATTAGAAACTCCCATCCTCATTCAATTCATTAACCATGATAATATACCATATTTTAACAAAAAGCCAAAGCCAGCCGGCCTTGACTTCTCATTACAAATATCTGATTACAAATTACTTTTTATCATCATCGTGAACTTCGTGGAAGTCGCCGTCAACGGTGCCATCGTCACTCTTGCCGTCTGATTTGCCATCAGTTGAATCACCCTTTGCACCTTCGCCGGCAGCTGCACCGCCGTCTTTGGGAGCTTGTTGTTGATACAACTTAACAGCCAAGTCTTGAACAATCTTGTTCAAATCATCCTTCTTAGACTTCATCTCGTCAACGTTGTTATCTTTCTTGGCTTTCTTGAGGGCATCACGAGCATCTTCAGCCTTCTTGATTTCGTCATCGGAAACCTTGCCCTTGACATCTTTAAGGGTCTTATCAGTTTGGAAAATCAACTGGTCGACTTCATTGTTCAAATCAGCCGATTCCTTACGTTGCTTATCGGCGTCTTCGTTTTCTTTAGCTTCCTTCATCATCTTTTGAATCTCATCATCTGAAAGGCCTGACGAATCCTTGATGGTGATCTTTTGCTCTTTACCAGTTCCCTTATCCTTGGCAGAAACGTTTACAATCCCGTTCTTGTCAATATCAAACTTAACTTCGATTTGAGGAACCCCACGAGGAGCAGCTGGAATGTCAGTCAACTGGAATTGACCCAATGTCTTGTCATCGGCAGCCATTGGCCGTTCACCTTGCAGCACGTGAATATCTACTGCAGGCTGGTTATCAGCAGCCGTTGAGAAGACTTGTGACTTGCTGGTAGGAATGGTCGTGTTCCGATCGATCAGCTTGGTGAAAACACCACCCATGGTTTCAATCCCCAAAGACAATGGCGTAACATCAAGTAAGACGACGTCTTTAACATCACCGGTAATCACACCACCTTGAACGGCAGCACCCAAAGCTACGGCTTCATCAGGGTTGATTGAGTGGTTTGAATCTTTGCCGGTCCATGACTTAACAGCTTCTTGAACAGCAGGAATTCGAGTGGAGCCACCATTTAAGATGACTTGATCAATATCTGAAGTACTTAATTTGGCGTCTTTCAAGGCGTTATCAAATGGTACCTTCGTCTTAGCAACCAAGTCGGCAGTCAATTCGTTGAACTTGGCACGCGTCAATGTCGTTTGCAGATGCAAGGGACCATTGTCACCAGCAGAAATAAATGGCAAACTGATTTCAGATTCAGTGACTCCTGAAAGGTCCTTCTTAGCTTTTTCAGCCGCATCCTTCAAGCGTTGTAATGCCATCTTATCTTTGGATAAGTCAACACCGTTATCTTTCTTGAAACCGTCAACCAACCAGTCAATAATGCGTTGGTCAAAATCATCTCCACCTAAGTGGGTATCACCATTGGTTGAGAGAACTTGGAAGACACCGTCACCTAATTCAAGGATCGAAACATCAAACGTTCCACCACCCAAATCGTAAACCAGAATCTTTTCATCTTTATCTTGCTTATCCAAACCATATGCCAACGCAGCGGCAGTTGGTTCGTTGATAATTCGCTTAACATTTAAGCCGGCAATTTTACCAGCATCTTTAGTAGCTTGACGTTGAGCATCATTAAAGTAGGCAGGGACAGTGATAACAGCATTTTCAACCTTGTCACCTAAATAATCTTCAGCAAAATCCTTGATGTATTGCAAAATCATCGCAGAAATTTGTTGAGGGGTGTACTTTTTGCCTTCGATGTCAACTGTGTAGCCTTGTTCACCCATGTGACTCTTGATTGAGCGAACAGTGTTTGGGTTGGTGATTTCTTGTCGTTTGGCAACTTCACCGACCTGTGGCTGACCATCTTTAAACGCTACAACTGAGGGTGTCGTACGGGCACCTTCTGGGTTTGGAATAATTTTAGGCGCGCTGCCTTCAAGAACGGCAACGGCAGAGTTAGTAGTTCCTAAATCAATACCAATAATTTTATTACTTGCCATAAATAATCCTCTTTTTCTATTAAAGTTTTATTTTGCTACAACAACCATCGCTGGTCGAAGTACTCGGTCCTTCAAGCGATAGCCATCCTGGAGAACCTGAACAACTGTGTCGGCCGGATGATCATCATCAACCTGTGCAGTTTGAACAGCTTGATCGAACTTGGGATCAAATGGTTTATTCAGCGCATCAATCACTTCGACCCCATTATCAGACAAAGCCTTGGTGAAATGCTCATAAACCATTGAAACGCCCTGCTTAAGTTGCTTGCCGCTTTCGTCAGTGACATCAACTTTAAGTGCTCGCTGTAAGTTATCAACAATTGGAAGAATATCATGAGCCAGCTGTTGGCCGTCATACTTAATCAAATCAGCCTGTTCTTTCTTAGCGTGAGTTTCAATATTTCGCATATCCGCCTCTGCGCGAAGAAATTTATCTTCCATCGCATCAAGTTTCTTTTGTAAATCGACTACCGTTTGTTTTAACTTTTTAATATCATTTACATCCGGACTTTTGGCCGTGTCAGCCTTTTTTGCCGACTTAGTGGCCTTTTTTTCCGTCTCAGCCGGTTGAGTTGATTGGTCCTTCGTTGGCTCACTTGGATTCTTCTTAACTGAATCATCTTTACTGTCTGCCAAACAATTGCCTCCTTAAATTATTGATTATCGTCATCGTAATAGCCAAGTAACTTCTTGGTCAATTCTTCCCGCAAAGCACCCACAATTCCAATGACCTTGGAGTAAGGCATCCTGGTGGGTCCAATCACTGCAATCACGCCATGGCCATATTCTTTCAAATCATAAGTTCCTGTGATAATACTATAATCTTTTAGCAGGTCGTTGCGCAGCTCAACGCCAATCCTAACTTGGACATCCTTGGAATTAGGATCAATGATTTTTGAAACCGAATCTTCAGTGCCCAATAAGTTATACAGTGGTTTTAGTCGGTCAATATTCTGTCGTTCGGCGAATTTTAATAAATTCAATTCACCATCAACATGAACCTTATCACGACTCGCTTCGTTCAACATATCTCCAAAAATTTTCAAGAATCCCTCTGGCGTTTGAATATACTTTGTCATCAAAGTGGGAATATCGAATTGCAGCTTTGCCATGACATCTTTCAGCGGTTTACCGACCAGCTCCGTATTGATAATATTGACAATCGTCTCAAGTTGTTCGGACGAAACGTTCGCCAACCTGAAAATCTTGTCGATGACGTGACCAGTATTGGTAACGATGATCGCCATGACTTGCCGGTCATCCAATTTAACCAGTCGAAAGCCCCCCAGCTTCACATTCTCGCCAGATTCGGGGTTGAACGTCAACGCCATGTAATTAGTTAAATCCGATAATACTTTTGCAGATTCCTGGACAATTTCGTCGATACGGTTGAACTCGCTGTTAAAAGACGTTTTGATTAAATCTTCCGCGCCTTCATCCAACGGGTCCGGTTGAACAAGGTTATCCACATAATACCGGTAACCCTCAATCGATGGAACCCGTCCGGATGAAAAATGCGTTTTACTAATTAAGCCCTCTGATTCAAGTGCAGCCATATCATTTCTGACCGTCGCGGAACTAACGTGGGTCGGAAACTCCTCGGCCAATGCCTTGGAACCAACTGGCATGCCCGTTCTTGTGTAATCACGAATGATTATTTGAAGAATATCTTTTTGCCTTTCCGTTAGCACCCAAATCACCTCTTTTTAGCACTCAATATAATCGAGTGCTAAGGCACATTTATAATTTAACAAACCGTTTGTTATAAGTCAAGGGAATATAGCCTTATTTTAGCATTATTTTGCGGAGAGTGCTAATAGTGCTAATCCATGATTTCAGGATGACGTTGTAAGTATTCGCGAGTCGCTGTTTTGTCTTGATCTAACTGATCAATCAAATCGGCTGGTGTTTGAAACTTAATTTCATTTCTCAAGTAAGAAAGCCAGTTCACATTGACCACCTCACCATAGATATTACTGTCAAAGTCCATCAAATTGATTTCGACGGTCATCGGATGAACATCTGAGAAGGTCACATTTTTGCCAATCGAGGCCATCCCCAAATACTTTTTCCCGGCAATTTCAACCGTCACGACATAAATGCCAATTGCCGGCAGCCATTGATACTCTGAATGCTCAACGTTCGCGGTTGGATAGCCAAGAAGTCGGCCCCGTTCCTCACCGTGAACAATGACCCCGCGCGTTTGAAATGGCCTCCCCAACAACTTGTTAACGCCGTCAACATCACCTGAATCCAGCTCAATCCGAATGCGGGTTGAACTAACTTTTTTATCGTCTAAATTCACAGATGGAACCGTAATGACGTCAAAGGCCCCTTTGACAAACTTGGGGAAATTAGCCATCGTAGCAATGTTCTTATTTCCGTAAGTGTGATCAAAGCCGGCAACGACCGCCACCGCCTTGAAGCGTTTGAGAAAGTTGTTGATGAAGTCTTCAGGCGTTTGACTTTGAAAATTGTACGAATAGTTGACCAGAAAGACTTGTTTGACACCAAAGTCGGCCAGCAGCCGCATTTTATAATCATTCAGTGTCAAGTATCGCTGTTCGTGGGGAGACATTTTTCGATAGACAATTGCCGGATGATGATCGTACGTCAGGACCGCCAACTTGGCTCCCCGCTTTTCAGCTTCCGTTTTTGCCCGCTGTAAAACTGCTTGGTGACCTTTATGAAAGCCATCAAAAAATCCCATTGCAACGACTGTCGGTCCCCCAACCTCGAAGTCATCGGGCAATGGATAATGTAGTCTGGAAATTTTCATTGTTATCAACCACCTTCATTAAACTAAAAACATTCTAAACGGCCGGTATTGGCCGACTTGTTCATCAAATCGATATAGCGCCTTCACCTGTTGTTGATAATCCAGTCGAACAACTGGTGCGTGCTCTGGACAGATTGATTGGTCCAGAAATCCGCCATGGGAAATAATCGCCCAGCGACTATCGTCCAATTGATAACTGGGATATTCCGCCAGCGCTTCAGATAACGGATGCAAGACAGCGTTCAAATTCTCCGACGCAACCGCCGCTTTCACTTGGTCCAAGGTTGATGTCTGTGAAATATCAAAACCGCCGCTTTTAATTCTCGTCAGATCGGACATAACCGATGGCAAGCCAACCTGTTTACCAAAATCCACCGCCAATGTCCTGACATAAGTGCCTTTAGAACAACCCACTTCAAAGTAGATCGTTTGAGTGTGAGCAGCAGCGTCATAAGTTGCTGGCTGAATTTGTTTAAAATAATCAATATGGATCGGCCGTGGATCACGTTTTATCGTCATCCCCTTGCGCGCATATTCATAGAGTTTGTGGCCATTGACTTTAACTGCTGAATACATCGGCGGTGTTTGCATAATATCCCCCGTCAGCTTAGTCAAAGCGGCATCAATCTGCGGGGGGGTCAACGGTGTCTTTACGGAAACCTGTTCAATCAAATTGCCATCAAGATCCTCACTATCATAAGCAACCCCCAAGGTAATGGCACCTCGATAGATTTTTCCTGACTGCATTAACAATTCGCTGATTTTAGTTGCCTGCCCAATACAAATTGGCAATACCCCATCGACATTTGGGTCCAGAGTACCAGTATGGCCAACCTTTTTGGTGTGCAAAATTTTTCTTAACTTGCTGATGCAGTCGTGACTTGTCATGCCACGCTCTTTATATAATGCAATTACGCCATCCATTCGAATTCTCCTATTTTTTCATGTAATAAAATTATATCACAAAAAAACTGCCCAGCCATTTAGGCGTGGGCAGTCGAGGTGATTAGTCACCATCTTGGTTTAATTTATTAATTAAGCGGTCAATCTTGTCACCATACTGAACTGAGGTGTCCAGCTCGAACTTGATTTCTGGCGTTTTGTAAATACTTAAACGATGTCCAAGTTCGCCGCGGATCAGTCCGCTGGCCTTATCCAATCCCTTTGCAGTTGTCTCTTCATCCTCTTTTTTATCGGACAAAATACTGTAGTAGATGGTTGCCTGCTGAAGATCTCCTGTGACTTCGACACCCGTTAAGGTCACACCCTGAACTCGAGGATCACGGATCCGTTTTAACAGAATGTCGTTGACTTCTTTTTGAATTTCCTGTTCCAATCGGCCAACCCGATAATGAGCCATGAAAACACCTCCAAATTACTTGACAGGCACTTGTTTCATTACATATGCCTCAATCACATCGCCGACTTTGATGTCATTATAGTCTTTGATGGTCAAGCCTAATTCAAATCCTTGCTTGACTTCATTGACATCATCTTTGAATCGTTTCAAGCTGTTCAATTCGCCGGTATAAACAACGACACCATCACGAATCAAACGAACCTTACTATTCTTCTCAACAACACCGTCAACCACCATACCACCAGCAATTGTGCCGACTTTGGAAGCCTTGAAGATGTCTCTGACTTCGACTTCACCGGTTACCTGCTCAGTGTAGGTAGGGGCAAGCATCCCCTTCATAGCTGATTCAACCTCATCAATGGCGTTATAAATAACTTGGTGAAGACGAATGTCAACGTGATCGCTGTCAGCCTGTGACTTGACCTGTGGCGTCGGTCGGACGTTAAAGCCAATGATAATGGCGTTGCTGGCTTCCGCCAACGCAACATCACTTTCATTAATCGCGCCAACACCAGAATGAATGATGTTGACCTTGACGCCTTCAACTTCAATCTTTTGTAGACTGTTAGCCAAAGCTTCAACAGAGCCTTGAACATCAGCCTTGATCACAATGTCAACTTCCTTCATTTCGCCTTCTTTAAGCGAATCAAACAAGCTGTCCAAAGTAACCCGGGTTGTCTTTCGTCGTTCCTCAACTTGGGCTTCCTTGGCACGTTCTTCACCAACGGCACGAGCAGTCTTTTCATCGTCAAAGACAACGTAACGGTCACCAGCTTCAGGAACCTCATTTAGTCCGGTAATGGACACTGGACTTGATGGTGTGGCTTTCTTGACATCTCGGCCACGTTCGTTGGTCATGGTCCGCACTCGACCAAATGTATGGCCGGCAACGATTGGGTCACCAACGTGTAATGTCCCTTGTTGGACCAACAAAGTAGCAACTGGGCCCTTACCTTGATCCAAACGGGCTTCGATAACCGAACCGGCAGCTGGTTGATCAGGATCAGCCTTTAATTCCATCACTTCGGCTTCCAAGATAATCATATCGAGCAATTCATCAATGTTCTTACCAAATTTGGCTGAGATATCAACAAAGATCGTATCCCCACCGAGTTTTTCAGGAACTAAGCCATACTGCATCAATTGATCAGTGACATGCTGTGGATTAGCATCCGGCTTATCAATCTTGTTAATAGCAACGATAATTGGTGTTTTAGCAGCCTTGGCATGGTTGATGGCCTCAATGGTTTGAGGCATGACACCATCATCTGCAGCAACCACCAAAATGGTAATATCAGTGATATTGGCACCACGAGCACGCATTTCGGTAAAGGCAGCGTGTCCAGGGGTATCCAAGAAAGTAATCAAGTTGTCGCCGTGACGAACTTGATAAGCACCAATCGCTTGGGTGATCCCACCTGCTTCACCCGCGGTAATGTGGGAATGTCGCAAGTGATCCAGCAAAGTCGTTTTACCATGGTCAACGTGTCCCATGATCGTGACAACTGGTGGACGGGATACCAAATGGTCGGTATTCTTCATTTCTTTTTCAAAAATCTTATCCAAATCGGATAAATCTTCGTGAACTTTTTCCTTTGCTTCAATGCCGTAATCGGCAGCCAAAATCTCAATGGTATCTTTATCAAGAGATTGGTTTTGGTTCACCATTACGCCCAGCATAAATAATTTTTTGACAATTTCAGCCGGCTCACGATGCAAGAGTTTACCTAATTCTTGAGCGTTCATGCCGTCTTGATATTCAAGCACTTTTGGTAATGGCCGACTCTTGCGTTCAGGCGCACCATGATGCTCGACTTCACGCAAGCGTTGATTCTTTTGTTTACGCTGCTTCTTGTTACGCTTCTTATTAGCTTTACGGGAACCGCCACGCGTATTATTCCGATTCAAGCTGCCGCCAAATCGTCCACTGCCGGTATTGTGATTGGAGAAGTTATTGGAACTACGGCTCGTGTTACTGTGGTTGGAATTGTTATTCGAGCTGTAACGATTACTTGAAGTCGTATTATTCCCAGTTGAATGGCTGTTTGTATTGCGAGACGACGCGGTGTTTGAAGCTTGGTTATTGTGCCGCTCATTGTTTTGGTTGGCACGATTGTGGTTGGCCTGATTCGAACTTGTCACTTGATTATGATTATTCGAATGGCTGTGATTATTTGACTGATTTCTTTGAGCCGTACTATTCGTGTTGCGGGAAACACTTGAGCGACTACTACTATTTGAACGATTACTATTATTAGAACGGTTACTGTCCGCGTTTCTGGTTGTCTGCTGTGTATTTCGACTTACCGGATGTGACGGGTTACTGTCATGGTGGGCAGCTGGGCGACTTTGTGCATGAGCAACTGCATGTTCTTTCGGCTTTGCATTAGTTGAATGAATGCTGTTTGGTCGACTGTTATGGCTTGATTGACTGTTTCCAGTCGACTTGTTGCCACCCTTGCTAAACATCGCCCGAATCTGGCGCTCTTGATTAGCGTCAACGGTTGACATGTGATTTTTAATATCGAAGCCCTGCTTATTACCACGGTCAACGATTTGCTTACTGGAGACATTCAGTTCTTTAGCTAATTCGTAAATTCGCTTTTTCCCCATATAATCACTCTCCTTTATTGTTATCGGTTAATTCAACCAATTTTTTTGCCATACCCCGATCAGAAATACCAATAATGGTTCGTTTCATTCCAATTGCTTCACTAAGTACTGCTTTAGTGTAACTGTTATTCACGGGTATATGATAGTAATTTGACTTATCGTTAAACTTCTTTTGGGTTGCTTTACCGGTGTCTTCCGCAATAAACAAGAAGAAAATCTTACCACTACGGATTTTTGACAACAGCATATCCTGGCCGGAAATAATTTTACTTGCTCGCCGTGCCAGACCCAAGAAATTCAAAATTGCCTGATTATTGTCCATCTTCGAACAACTCTTTTCGGGCTTGCTTATGGTCAACATAGGCAATCAGATCGTCATAAAAGTTGTCATCCAAAGTTGTTGAAAATACTTTTTCAAAGGTGTGTTCAGCTTTGGCTTTGCGGGCAATATCAACGTTAATTGAAATATAAGCGCCACGGCCGGATTTCTTCCCAGTTTCATCGATTGAAACGTGGCCGTCTGAGTCACGGACAATTCTAACTAATTCTTTTTTGGGCGCCATTTCACCAGTTACGATATCTTTACGCATTGGAATTTTTCGCTTTTTCAAAAAATCGCCTCCTAAAAATTAGTCCTGCGTATCCTCGTTCGACTCATCAGGGTTGGAATTGACATCCGCACTATCTGCAGAAGCATCCTCCGTGGGCTCATCTGTTTGATCACCCTCATCGGATGCGGTTTCAGCATCATCATCTTTGGCAGCGGCCTTATTGGCAAGGAATTCTTTGGCTTCGGTTTCTGATTTAATATCAATCTTAAAGCCAGTCAATTTGGCTGCCAGGCGGGCATTTTGACCCTTTTTACCAATGGCCAGTGACAACTGATAATCCGGAACAATCACCGTGCAGGCACGTTCATTGTCGTCATCGAAGATAACATCGATTACCTCAGCTGGATTCAGTGAGTTAGCGATGTAAGAAGCATCATCTTCATCCCATTCCACAATATCCATGTTTTCGCCGTGGAGTTCGTTAACAATGGTCTGAACCCGCTGCCCCCTTGGTCCAACCGCAGTTCCGACTGGATCGATATCGGTGTTATTTGAACGAACGGCAACTTTGGCCCGGTCACCGGCTTCTCTGGCAATTGAGACGATCTCCACAGTTCCATCATAAATCTCGGGAACTTCTTGTTCAAATAACCGTTTGAGCATCCCGGTCGCTGTTCGGCTGACAAAGACCTGGGGTCCTTTAGTAGCATTTTCAACCTTAGTGACATAAACCTTAATGCGATCCTGTGGGCGATAGACCTCGTTAGGCATCTGGTCTTTGGAACCCATAACGGCTTCAACTTTTCCCAGATTAACGTAAACAAAACGGGTATCCTGGCGCTCAACGGTTCCGGTCACCAATTCATCTTCATACTTAGAATATTCATCAAAGACGTTTTCTCGTTCGGCTTCACGAACCCGCTGCATGATCACTTGCTTAGCGGTTTGAGCAGCAATTCGCCCAAAGTTCTGTGGAGTCACTTCGAATTTGATTTCGTCCCCTAATTCATAACCTTTGTTAATTTCAAGGGCATCATCAAGAGACACCTGAAGTTGATCATCAACAACATCGTCAACCACCGTCTTGACAGCGTAAACGTGCATCTCACCCTTTTTGTCGTCAAATGAAACTTCGACATTTTGAGCTTGACCGTAATTTCGTTTGTATGCCGAAACTAACGCGGCTTCCAAGGCTTCAATGACAACCTCTTTTTTGATGCCCTTTTCTTCTTCCAGAGCAGACAGCGCTCCTAAAAGTTCTTTACTCATTATTGTGTCTCCTTTGACTAAAATTGAATTGCAAGCCGCGCTTTAGCAATTAAGTTCCGCGGTATTTCTAACGTATCCTGCTTGCCCCACTTATCATTTTGAAGCACCAAGTTGTCATCATCGACTGACTTGAGAGTGCCCTCAAATGTTTTATTACCATTAAGGTTTTGATAGAGGGAAACATGAATGTACTCACCCGTTGCTTGTTTGAGTTCCTCATCGTTTCTAAGTGGTCGCTCCGCTCCGGGAGATGAAACCTCCAGGAAATAAGCTTGGGGGATTGGATCGGGATCCATCGCATCCAGTTTTTCGCTTAACTCATCGCTAACCAAGACACAATCGTCAATGGTAATGCCACCTTTTTTATCAATATAAACCCGCAAATACCAGCTTTTGTTCTCTTTTACAAATTCAACATCGAATAAGTAAAACGAGTGGTTTTCTAAGATTGGTTCAACAACTTGTTTGACCGTTTCAACAACATTGCTCAAAAATAGGCCTCCTAAAAATTATCCATTAAAAAGAGCGAGCATTTCTGCTCACTCCCTTACAAGTTATTTAGTAAACTAACTATAACATATCCGTCGATTCATTACAAGGCGAGCACGTTTTGACCAACAACTGAGAATTTTTTGGGCGGCTTTTACATTATGTCAAACAAACTTAACTGATTTTCATCAGGCAAGCCGGCCAAAACTTTATTCTCGGTCATGAAGTCGATCAAAGTCTTGGAAACTTTGCCACGTTTGGCTAGGTCTTCCTTAGAAATAAACGGCTTGTCTTCTCTGGCAGCCACAATTTGTTTGGCGACGTTCAGTCCTAATCCTGGCACAGAATTAAACGGCGCAATCAATTTATCACCGTCAATCAACCATTGACTAGCGTCAGATTTGTCCAAATCAACCATTTGGAACTGGTAGCCGCGTTCGAGCATCTCGTTGGCCAATTCCAAAACGGTCAGCAAATTCTTCTCCTTGGTGGAAGCTTCCATTCCCTTATCATTAATCATCCGCATGGCATTTTTCACGGCCTCTTTGCCCCTGCACATCGAGACAATATCAAAATCATCAGCTCGAACGGAGAAGTATGAAGCGTAGTAGACCATTGGGAAGTAGACTTTGAAATAGGCAATTCGAAGCGCCATCAGAATATAAGCGGCCGCATGGGCACGAGGAAACATGTACTTAATCTTCAAACATGACTGAATATACCAATCAGGGATCTTAGCTTTCTTCATTTCAGCTTGCCAATCATCGGGAATCCCACGACCATGTCGAACACTTTCCATAATCTGGAAGGATAATTCGGAATCAAGTCCCCAATTGATCAAGTCGGTCATAATGTTATCACGGCACCCAATCACATTGGCGATGGTGGCCGTTCCATTCTTAATCAATTCATCGGCATTCCCGATCCAAACATCGGTCCCATGGGAGAGACCAGAAATTTGAAGGAGTTCGGAATAATTACTTGGATGAGTCTGCTCAAGCATGCCGCGGACAAATCGAGTTCCAAACTCCGGTACGCCTAACGTGCCTGTCTTGGATTGAATCTGATCTTCAGTAACTCCCAAGATTTTTGGACTGGAGAAAATCGACATCACACCAGGATCATCCATCGGAATCGTTTTCGGATCAATTCCGGATAAATCTTGGAGCATCCGAATCATCGTTGGATCATCATGACCCAGAATATCGATTTTTAAAATATTATCATGAATCGAGTGGAAATCGAAGTGGGTCGTTTGCCAAGCTGCATCCTGATCATCGGCTGGGTACTGAATCGGTGTGAAATCATAGATATCCATATAATCCGGGACAACAATGATTCCAGCTGGATGTTGACCGGTAGTTCGTTTGACACCGGTCGCACC
The DNA here is from genome assembly GCF_002157585.1 of Lentilactobacillus parakefiri. Taxonomy (GTDB): domain Bacteria; phylum Bacillota; class Bacilli; order Lactobacillales; family Lactobacillaceae; genus Lentilactobacillus; species Lentilactobacillus parakefiri. Next base: position 68,968 of record NZ_BDGB01000079.1, on the reverse strand, counting down.
TTTCGCCAGCCGATCTTCTTCAGCTTGCCGGTACACTTCACCCTTGTCACGTTCGTACGCCTTGACGTAGCCATAGGCCGTCTTGTCGGCCACGGTGCCAATCGTTCCGGCACGAAAAACATTCTTCTCGCCAAATAACACCTTGGTGTAATTATGAGCGATTGGCTGGTAATCCCCAGAAAAGTTTAAATCAATATCAGGAACCTTATTTCCAGTAAAGCCCAAGAACGTTTCGAACGGAATGTTGTGACCGTCTCCGATCATCATCGTGCCACATTCAGGACACTTTTTATGGGGCAAATCATAGCCGGAACTGTATTCACCTTTAGTGAAGAATTCGGTGTGCTGACAATTCGGACAACGATAATGTGGGGGTAGTGGATTGACCTCCGTAATTCCGGTGAGTGTTGCTACCAAACTGGATCCAACAGACCCACGGGAACCTACCAAGTACCCGTCCTTGTTACTTTTGGCAACCAATCGTTGAGCAATTAAGTAAATCACTGAGAAGCCATTACCGATAATACTTTTTAGCTCTTTGTCCAACCGATCAGAGACAATTTTTGGCAGTGGATCGCCATACCAAGCGTGGGCGGTGTCCATTGTCCGGGACTTGATCTCATCCTCAGCCCCTTCCATTCGTGGGGTATACAATTTATCCTTCAAAGGATGGACATCTTCAATTTCGTCGGCAATCCTATTCGTATTATCAACAACGATTTCTTCGGCCTTCTCTTTGCCTAAAAAGTTGAAATCATTCAGCATTTCATCCGTCGTTAAGAAGTGTAGGTCCGGTAATTCCTGGCGGTTCAAAGGATTGGCCCCACCCTGTGAGTTAATCAAAATTTTCCGGTAAATGTAATCCTGTGGATTAAGATAATGCACGTCTCCGGTCGCGACGACCGGTTTTTTCAATTCATCACCAAGTTTGACCATATTGCCGATAATTTGCTCGAGGTTTTCATTATCTGCGATCAAACCAGATTCGATTAACGGCGCATAAGCGCGTTTGGGCTGCACTTCAAGATAGTCATAGAAACCTGCCTTTTGGCGAGCTTCATCCAGGCCTTTTTGCATCATGGCCGTAAAGACCTCTCCTGATGAACAGGCAGAACCAACAATCAAGCCATCTCGATACTTTTTCAATTGTGTACGGGGAACCCGCGGCACCCGGTAGAAATAGTCAACATTTGATAATGAAACGATTTTAAACATATTTTTGAGGCCGGCCTGAGTTTTGGCCAACAAAATTGCGTGAGAGGGCCGGGCATGTCGGTAGGCGTCATTATCAGTCATGTGGTCATTTAGTTCATCATGATAGGCAATCCCATAACGATCTTCAGCATCCTTTAAAAAGAGATAGTTTAAGTGACCAGTGGTTTCAGCATCATAAATTGCCCGGTGATGGTGTTCCAGACTAACGTCAAACTTTTTAGCTAAAGTATTCAGTCGGTAGCCTCGTAAATTGGGATACAGAAATCTGGCTAACGTCAACGTATCAATGATTGGATTTTGCATCTCGTGCATGCCGTGACGAACGTAGCCGGTATTCATGAATCCCATATCAAACGTGACGTTATGACCAACCACAATCGCATCACCGCAAAATTCCCGGAATAGTTTGAATACTTCTTCCTCGGATTTCGAGCCATGAACCATTTCATCGGTAATTGAGGTCAGATTCGTCGTTCGTTCGGACAAATGAAAGCCCGGATCGATGAACTCTTCAAATTGCGCGATAACGTTGCTATTCTGCATCTTGACCGCTGAAAGCTCGATAACCCGATCATAAATGGCTGATAGGCCGGTCGTTTCAGTATCAAAAACAACGTAGGTCGCGTCCTTGAGGGGAACATGTTTGTCATTATAGGTAATTGGCACACCATCATCGACCAAATTGATTTCGACACCGTAGAGCATTTTAATGTCATTCTTCTGGCCGGCATGAAAAGCGTCTGGAAATCCCTGGACACCCGCATGGTCAGTAATTGCCAGCGCCTTTTGCCCGAAATGCTTGGCCTGTTTGGCAAAATCGGCAATATTATTGGTTGCATCCATTTGGCTCATGGTTGTATGCAGATGCAGCTCAACGCGTTTCTTGTCATCATCGGCTGTATCTTGACGGCTAACGGTTTTAACTGGCTTAATGTCGTAGGCATTTAAAGTAAGTTCATGGGAGTAATTATCCTCTTGAACGCTTCCGCGAACCTTCACCCAGTCGCCTTCGTTAATGCCCTCAAATAAAGCCTCCTCGCCTTTATTTGAAAATTTCTTCACCTGAATCGATGACGTGTAGTCCGTGATCTTCAGCATCAACAGTTGGCGCCCAGATCGTAATGCTCTGATTTCTTTATCGAAAATGTAGCCAGAAACAACGACTGACCGCTCCTCTTCAACAATTTCTTCCATCTTCATGACGGGTAAATCGTCTTTGATTCGTCGACCAATGGTTGATTTGCCGCCACCAGAGCTGCTCTTGGGGTGGGTTTGGGCATTTTCCTTGATCGCTTCATTGGCCTTTTTGACCAGTTCTGCGTTGGCCGCTTCATTCTTCTTTTTTAAGGCTTGGATATTTTGCTGAGAAGAACTTTCATCGACAATCGTGTGAATCGTAAAATCAGGGAATCCCGCCCGCTGAAAGGCCTCTTCAATAGGCCCCAAGGCCGTATTGGTCATGAAGTCTTTGACAATATCATTTTCAGCGACAAACTCTACCCGTGAATCAACAATGGATGGGAACTTATCCGCGCACAACTCCTTCATTAAGGGCGACGTAACACCACTATGTGGCACGACCCACTGCCAGTATTGTCGAAGCAACTGTTCTGTAAAGGTGTCATTTTCCGCCGAAATATTCAGCGAAACGTCAGCAATTTCCTTAAACGCCGACTGCAGTCTGGCATTAAAATCGTTGAAAACCTCAAATGGTAGGATTCGTGGAAGTGAAATATCGAACTGCCACCGCTGACTTTGTTTGTGAACTTCCAAGCGATCAATTTTAGCATCCTTAAAATAAGGCAGTTGATTTGCCTGTGTCCATTGAAGCTGTTCAAGCAACTTTTCAAATAATTGGTTTCGATCCAAACTCATCACAATACCTCTTCCAAAAAATAACGGTTTTACAACAACTGGCTGGACACAAAACCCAAGTTTTGGTCCAACCAGTTTAGAAGTGACGAAAACATACGTCTATATTAATTAGTTACGACATCATTAGTCAAGATTCTTCAACATCTTTTTGATTGTCCCACTTAACTCGGCAACATTAACCTCAACAGTTTCGCCATTCTTTCGAGTTTTGATTTCCACAATGCCATCTTCAGCTTTTTTCCCAATCGTCACTCTCAGTGGAATTCCCATTAGATCCGAGTCGGCAAATTTAACCCCTGCCCGCTCCTTACGGTCATCAACTAGTACCTGCAAGTGATCAGAAGTTAATTGAGCTTCAATTTGATTGGCTAAATCCATCTGAACAGCCTTTTTGGCATTGATTGGAATAATATGAACATCAAATGGCGCAACGGACGTTGGCCATACCAATCCGTTTTCATCAGCATTTTGTTCCGAGATTGCGGAAAGCAATCGACTGACACCAATGCCGTAGGATCCCATAATAACCGGCACTGACCGACCATTTTCGTCCAGCACATTGGCTTTGAGACTCTTAGAGTAGCGGGTGCCTAATTTAAAGATGTGGCCAATTTCAATTCCACGGGTAAATTTCAGCGTTCCTTTACCATCAGGCGTTTTTTCGCCTTCTTTGACAACAACGAAATCGTCCAGGTCATCAATCCGGAAATCGCGGCCAGAATTGGCATTGACGTAATGGTAACCATCCTCATTAGCACCAACGATAGCGTTCTTCATGTTGGCGACCCTTTGATCGGCAACGATTCGAACGTCTTCGCCAACCCCAACTGGCCCTAAGGAACCAAAGTCAGCTCCCAAATAGGTCTTGGCTTGTTCGTCAGTCGCCAAATCGAGGAAATCTGCGCCCAAATAGTTTTTTAGTTTAACATCATTCACATCGTAATCACCACGGACAAGTACCATCACTGGTTTCTCATCAGCAATGTATAACATTGATTTAATGGTCTGCTCAGCCGATACTTTCAAGAAAGCAGCCACTTCGGCAATGGTCTTAGCGTTGGGTGTTTCAACTTTCTTAATATCTTCTTCAGGTTCATCTGATGGCAGATCGTCTACCTTTGATTTGGCCATTTCCAAATTGGCAAAGTAGTCACTTTGATCTGAATAAACAATCGTATCCTCACCAACGGCAGCCATAGCAGAGAATTCTTTAGAATCAGATCCCCCCATTGCACCACCATCACCAATAATCACTTTGTACTTCAAACCAATTCGATCAAAGATATTTCGGTAGGCTTGTTCCATTGCCTGATATGTCTTATCTAAGTCGTCATCGTTAGTGGCAAATGAGTAGGCATCTTTCATAATAAATTCACGACTTCGCAGCAGCCCGTATCTGGGACGGTTCTCATCGCGGTATTTATTTTGGATTTGATAAAGAACCAGCGGCAGCTGCTTGTATGATTTGATGGAATCTCGAATTAACGCGGTAAACGTTTCCTCGTGGGTGGGCCCCAAAATAAAATCAGTCTCGTGACGATTCTTAAATTTGAAGAGCTCCGGACCATATGTATCATAACGCCCTGACTCTTTCCAGAGATCAGCCGGCAAAATGTCTGGCATCAACATTTCGTGGGCGGAGGTTTTTACCATTTCCTGGCGAATGATCGTTTCAATTTTGTTTAAAACCCGGTATGCCAATGGCAAGTATGCGTACATGCCAGCTGAAATCTGGCGGATATAACCACCGCGAACCAGCATTTGATGGCTTAAAGCTTCCGCGCCTTTTGGAGTTTCTTTTAGTGTGGGGATCAGCATCTGTGATTGTTTCATTTATAAGGTTCTCCTTCGAAGTTAACTTACTTAATGTAAAAAGTATCTCTCAATATCATTCCAGGTAACCAAAATCATAAGCAGCATCAAGAATGCAAAACCAATCAAAGTGATAATCGTTTCGGTGGTTTGAGAAACGGGCTTTCTTCTGATTGCTTCTAAAATGTTCAAGATGAGCTTACCCCCGTCAAGCCCTGGGATTGGAATCAGGTTGATGATTGCCAGGTTTAACGAGAGGAAGGCCAGGAAGTTCAATACCCCTGAAAGCCCCATCTTGGCAGCCTGTGAAGTGGTGGCAAAAATTGCAACCGGCCCACCCAAATCATTTAAACTAAAGTGACCGCTGACCATGCTCCAAAGGGCGCCAAACAGCTGTTTGGCAACTGTCCAAGTCGTCGTAAATCCAGAAAGAATTTTGGCTTTAAAACTGGTATCCATCGTCTGAGTGATACCAATGAAACCTGACTTTTGGCCACCAGAGGTCTGAGATTTTGGTTTCATGGATAAAACTTTATCCTGACCTTCTCGCTGAATCTTCACAGAAATTTGTTTGTCTGCTTTGGAGCGAATCTGAACGGTCAAATCTTGCCAGTCAGTCGTCTTATGACCATCAACAGCGACAATTCGGTCGCCGGATTTAACACCCGCACTCCGAGCAACAGAGTCAGTGGGTAACACGTTAATTTTATTGGTATTTGAGGCAACGCCACCTTGGACAAAGCCTAAAATTGTGTAGACCAAAATCGCAAGCAGTAAATTGTTAAACACCCCAGCGACATTTGTTAACATTCGATTAGGTAACGAGGCCGACTGAAATTGAACATCCCTCGGTGCGATCTGAAGCTCGGTCCCATCTTTTTCAATAATCGTTGCGTCGTGATCAACTGGATATGATTTAATCTGAGATTCATCACCATTTTCATATCCTTTGACATACAAATTGTCGTCAAGGTTGGTATCGGTGATTGTCAGCGGAATCCCCTGGAAAAGTGAATGCTTATTGCTGGTGTTGATTGAAGTGACAACCCCGCCATCATTTAGTTGGAGGGTAACCGGAGTTCCGGGTTTTAATTCATCTTCACCATCGTCAGCTTCTCCTGCCATCCGAACGTAACCACCCAAAGGTAGCAGTCTCAGGGTAAACGTTGTACTGTTTTTCCGATAATAAAACACTTTTGGCCCCATTCCGACAGAAAACTCCCGGACCAAAATGCCCGAGCGCTGAGCGGTGATATAGTGGCCAAACTCATGAAAGATCACAAGAATACCGAAGACGATTATGAAAACAATAATTGTAGTTATCAAGTGACACTTTCCTCCTAAGAACTAAATAACGCTCAGTAAATGAAGCATTGGTAAAACGAAAAGCAAACTGTCGAACCGGTCCAAGATACCGCCATGCCCTGGTAAAATCTTACCTGAATCTTTAACACCATAATAACGTTTTAATGCAGACTCAATGAGGTCACCGAATTGACCAGCTATAGAGAGAATAATCGTGAAGATGAACATTTGCAAGAGTGAATGCCCAGTTATTGGGTAGAATGCAACAAATGCGGTACACAAAATGGTTGCTGCAAGCGAGCCGCCAATTGATCCTTCCCAAGTCTTGTTGGGACTGATCCTCGGTGCCAGCTTGTGTTTACCAAACATCCGGCCAAAAATATATGCCCCGCTGTCGGTTACCCAAACAATAAATAACGCGTACAGCAAGACTGTCAGTGAAACTCCCCGAGCAGCGACAAAATAGTGAAATCCCATACCAATGTACAGCATCCCCAAGGCAATGACACCCGCATCATCAAACGAAAATAGGTTCCTACTCAAAACGGTTTGCAGCAAAAGCATCAGGACAAACAAAAAGAAAACAAAGTTTTGATTGATGTATCCGGGTAACACCCTCGTCCAGGCATCTGGAAGAATAAGTGAACAGACACCTAAATAGGCAATGATTGATTCCGGAGAAATCAACAATTTTTTCTTCATCACTAATATTTCAGAGATGGCCACAATTCCAAGTGCCAAAGCGGCAATGTCAACCCAAATTCCGCCCATCACGATGATTGGAATAAAGATTAATAAAGCCACAACTGCTGTTATCACACGTTGTCTCAATTTGTTTCTCCCCTATTTACTAGTTTTAATTCCGCCAAAGCGACGATCACGTTGCTGATATTCCAAGATCATCTGTTCAAAAACGGATCGATCAAAATCAGGCCATAAAACGTCGGTAAAAACAAGCTCGCTGTAAGCAATCTGCCACAGCAAGAAATTTGATATACGTTCTTCGCCGCTGGTTCGGATTAAAAGATCCGGATCGGCTAAATCACCGAGAAATCCGGTCATTAAATTGGCATCAATGGTTTGATCCGTAATCTTCTCCGGATCCAACTGACCGTTTGCAACCTGGCGGCCAATTTCTTGTACTGCCAGCCTGATATCCAAGCGACTGCCATAATTCAAAGCAAAGTTTAAGATCATGCCCGTACACTCGGCGGTATCTTTAATAGCGTCATTAACGGCCTTTTGCGTTTGAACAGGCAACTGATCTTTGACACCCATCACACGAACTTGAACGTTATTTTTAACTAAATCTGGAACGAAATCGTTGAAGAACTTAACCGGCAAGCCCATTAAATAACTGACTTCATCGTGAGGCCGTTTCCAATTTTCGGTCGAAAATGCGTATAACGTCAGAACCTTGACACCAAGATCACTTGCAACTTTGGTAATTGTTTTAACTGTTTCCATCCCGCGCTTGTGACCGGCAATCCTCGGTAAATGGCGCTTTTGTGCCCAACGTCCATTGCCATCCATAATAATCGCAACGTGTGCCGGAATATTGTCGTCTTTGAGCTGCGGGGCTGCTTCTTGCTTATCTTGTGTGTTCTTAAACATTATACGCTCCTTAAAAACTGAATATTTACTTGGCTTTGGATCGAAAGTGGATTAACACGGATATCTTCAAAAATACGACGAACACCAAATGAGGGTGGGACAAAAACATTTATCGTCTCACCCGTCTTTCATCATTTGAAATATTTTCATGTGGAAGCGTCGGAAATGAAGCAATTTTCGTCCATACAAGCAAGCAATCCAAATATCCAAGTCCAGGATATTCGGATTGCTTGCTTGTATTCTGGAAACGAACCGCGTTATGTTTCACCGATAAGATACGATTCGTACTAATCAGATTCACCGTCTGGACGTTCAACCATTCGCCATTCACCGCGATTTGCCTCAGCCAATGTATTGAAATACTTCAACAACTTATTGGCATCTTCTGGGCTCTTCTGTCCCAACAGGTTCAATCCCTTACCAGTTGTATAGGGTTCCGAAAGATCCGTAATTTCGTTGTCATTCTCAATTGTTGCAGTGGAAAAAGCAATGACCCAATCGTTTTCAACCAGTTGTGAAACGATGAAGAACAAATTAAATCCATCTGTTACGTAAGCGGGCATTGCATATAGCCCATCCTGAACGGGCTGCAAATGGCCGCCATTATAATCCAAAACTCCCAGGTTATCTTCCGTAACGGGTGTATTTAGTTTGAAAAGCATCTTGCCAAATTCATCGGTTCCAGGCACAACTGCAATTTCGTCGTTATCTGTATTATTGTCATTATGATTATCTGCCATCGTATTGCCTCCTTCTAGCCGTTCATGACTTCTTGTTCTTTATCGGCCACAATTCCGTCGACACCTTTAATCGAATCGTCAGTCAGTTTTTGAACCTGATCTTCATAACGGTGTAGTTCATCATCAGTGATATCTTCACTTTTATTACTGCGTTTGAGGGTATCCATTGCCTCTCTACGGACGTTTCGAATCGCAACCTTGCTCTTCTCACCCGTTGCTTTGACTTGCTTGGCAATTTCTTTACGGCGATCTTCAGTTAACGCAGGAACTGCCAAGCGGATCGCAGTCCCATCATTAGCTGGACTAATGCCTAAATCGGCTTCATAAATTCCTTTTTCGATGCCTTCCAAGGCGCTCTTATCATAAGGTGTGATCAAGATCACCCGTGCCTCTGGGATGGTAATTGAAGCAATCTGATTTAAAGGAGTTGGGGCACCATAATAATCTACCATCACGCCACTCAATAAACTCGCATTGGCATGACCGGCACGAATGCTACCCATCTCATGTTCCAATACCTCGCGGGTGCTTTTCATTTTTTCTTTTGCTTCGTTTAATACTGATTGTGCATCTGCCATAAATTATTTCTCCTTCACAGTTGTTCCGATATTGTCACCTGTCACGACCTTACGGATATTGCCGGGTTTGTTCAAATTGAAGACGACCAACGGAATGTGATTATCCATCGACAGCGAACTAGCCGTTGAGTCCATCACCTTAAGACCCTTTTCCAAAATATCCATGTATGAAAGTGTATCAAATTTGACGGCATCCTTGTGCGTTCGCGGATCGGATGAATAAATACCATCAACACCGTTCTTCGCCATTAAAATTGCATCAGCACCAATTTCAGCAGCTCTTAAGGCTGCAGTGGTATCCGTCGAAAAATATGGATTACCGGTGCCGGCAGCAAAGATAACCACCCGGCCTTTTTCAAGATGACGAACAGCCTTTCGACGAATGTAAGGTTCAGCAATTTGTCGCATTTCAATTGAAGTTTGAACTCTGGTAGGAACTCCCAGATGCTCAAGGTTGTCTTGAAGGGCCAGCCCGTTCATTGTTGTTCCGAGCATGCCAATATAGTCGGCTTGGGCACGTTCCATACCCATCTCAGCGCCAGCTTCACCGCGCCACATATTGCCGCCGCCAACAACGATTCCGATCTGAACACCCAGCTTAAAAATATCTTTTATTTCTTGGGCGACGTTTTTAATGACAGGTGGATTAATCCCAAAGCCACGATCTCCGGCTAATGCTTCTCCACTCAATTTTAAAATGATTCGATTGTATTTCACTTCAGACATCTAAGTGCCTCCCATAGTTAATCATTACTACTAATTTTAGCATATTACCATTGCAATCAACAAGAAAACAGGGATATTCAAGAATTCTTATCAAATATTCTCAGTTGGTTCACAGAGATATTTCAGAAAACAGTTGTTTGGTGTTGATGACTGTAAACAAAAAGGTTAGGAAAGCTGAATGCTTTATCCTAACCCCTGTTGTTTCGCTGTGCCAATTGTCTTTAACAGCTTGGCAGTTAAACTGAGATGAAAACTTTTTACTTCAACTGATCGCGAACTTCATCTTCGAAACTTTGTGTTTTCTGTTCGATTCCTTCACCAACTTCGTAACGAACGAATTTGACAATCGAACCACCCTTAGAAGCAACGTATTTAGAAACCGTTACGTCTGGATCTTTGACGAAATCTTGATCTTCAAGGCAGATTTCTGCCAGGAATTTGTGCAGGCGGCCTTCGACCATCTTTTCAACGATCTTTTCGGGCTTACCTTCGTTCAATGCTTCTTGAGTCAAAATTTCTTTTTCATGGGCCAAACGATCAGCAGGAACCTCTGCTTGATTCAAGTATTCAGGATTAGTTGCTGCAACGTGCATTGCAATATCCTTAGCGGTTTCTTCATCGGCACCCTTTAATTGTACCAAGGCACCAATTAAGCCACCGTTGTGCAGATATGAGCCAAATACCTCATCATCATTCTTTTCAACAACTTCAAAACGGCGTAACGTCACTTTTTCACCAGTTACTTGGGTTGTTTCAATGAGATCATCTTTAACGGTGCCTTTATCAGTCTGCAAAGCCATTGCTGCATCAACGTCAGCTGGCTTGTTGGCAACGATTGCGTCGCTAACCCGTTTAACCAATTTCTTGAATGGATCACTTGATGCAACAAAGTCGGTTTCTGAATTGATTTCAACGATCGCAGCAGTGTTACCCTTGATAGCGATTGTTGCCAAACCATTAGCAGCAACTCGATCGCTCTTCTTCTCAGCTTTGGCAACACCTTTCTCGCGCAAAACTTCAATTGCCTTGTCGAAATCACCTTCAGTGGCGACTAATGCCTTCTTAGCATCCATCATACCGACACCGGTCTTTTTACGTAAATCCATTACTTGAGATGCTGAAATTTTTGCCATCTTAGTGGCCTCCCTTTAATTGTGACTAAAAACTGACTCCACACCAAGGCCAAATTGGTCCAAAGCGGTAGAGTCAGCCTGAGTGCTAATATTTATTTGTTAGAATCGTTGCTGCCTTCTACGGCGTCTGCAATGTCTTCAATTGAATCTTCTTTTTTATCTGCTTTGGCGCCATCTTTACCTTCAAAGGTCTTTTCGTTAACGTCATCTTCACCCTGACGGCCTTCGATAATTGCATCAGCCATCTTAGAAGTAATCAAACGAACGGCACGAATGGCATCATCATTTGATGGAATGACAACGTCGATTTGATCTGGGTCAGTGTTGGTATCAACCATCGCCACGATCGGAATGTTCAACTTCATTGCTTCGTGAACAGCAATCTGTTCCTTACGAGGATCAACGATAAACATTACGTCTGGGATCTTAGGCATGTCTTCGATCCCGCCCAAGAATCGTTCCAACTTCTGTTCCTGCTTGATTAAAAGTGAAACTTCCTTCTTAGGAAGAATGTCAAAAGTACCATCAGTTGACATCTTCTTCAAGTCCTTCAACCGCTTAACACGTGATTGAATGGTTTCCCAGTTGGTTAAAGTACCACCAAGCCAACGGTTGTTGACGTAGTATTGACCGGCACGAGTTGCTTCTTCAGCAATTGAATCCTGCGCCTGCTTCTTAGTACCAACGAACAGAACCACGGCACCCTTAGCAGCTTCGTCCTTCATGAAGTTGTAAGCAACATCAATTAACTTGACAGTCTTTTGTAAGTCAATGATGTAAATCCCATTACGTTCAGTAAAGATATAGTCCTTCATCTTTGGGTTCCAACGACGAGTTTGGTGACCGAAATGTACTCCGGCTTCCAGTAATTGTTTCATAGAAATAACAGCCATGATGTAGCCTCCATATTGTTTTTGTCCTCCCCAACGATCACTTGAATTAAGAACCATCCCTGGCAACTCTCAACCCATTACGTCAGGTGTGTATTTAAAACACCTTTAAAAGTATATAAGAAATGCCGCGGAAGCGCAAGCACAAATGCTTGAAACAAATTAATTTTTTGTCAAAATTGTTAAATTTCGATGAATCATGTTAGAATGATATTTCGTGGCGAGGAGGAATTTATACATGATTAAGGCCATCGTTTTCGATATTGATGATACTTTGTATGATACAAGGCCGTCATTTGTACAGGCTTTCGATGAAACATTCAACTTAAATTTACCAGAAAATCAGATGACTCAGATTTTTGCCAACTACACCCAACAGGAACAGCTGGCGATTGCAGAATCCAACTCAGACTCCGATCTGAAATTGTCTGATGAAGAAATCAATTTTCATTCATTACACCATACGTTTAAGAATTTTGATCTGCCAGGACTGACACAGGAGTCAGCAAAGGCCTTTGCTGATGCCTTTGAATACGCCAGCAATTCCATTCACCTTTTTGACGGACTGACAACTGTTTTTAATACTTTAACCACTAAATTCAAATTAGGCATCATCACTAACGGAACCAACGACGTTCAGCTAGCCAAAATTATGAAGTTAAAACTTCACCATTGGTTTAGCCGTGAGCAGATCATTACTTCAGAGGATGCCAAGGCAAAAAAACCGGATCCGCTCATTTTCACTTTGATGAACCGAAAATTCAACCTTCGGGGCAATGAAATGATGTATATTGGCAGCTCATATTTTGAGGACATCGTCCCTGCAAAAAAGGCCGGTTGGGAAACTGTTTGGTACAACAGCCATCAAAGCCCCATCGCTGATCCTCAAATCATTCCAGACCAGACAGTGAAAACCCCGGAAGAATTAAAGGATTTACTCATGGATTTAGCTGCTCAAATTGACTAATCGAAGGCAATAAAGAGGCTCCAACCAGAAATAATCTGATTGAAGCCTCTTTTGTTATATCAAGCCGGCTATATTAAAGTTCAACCAACTTGTCTGATTTACCAGTGTTAATTAATGATTTGTTTGCGTCCATGGCGAAGTATACCATATTACGAGCAGCACGTTTCGTGTAGAAGGAAATGTGTGGGCTTACCAAAACGTTTTCACGTTTCATTAAGTTCTTGAGTCTTTCATCGGGGATCTTGTCGAAACTGCCAAAATCAGTATTGAAAATACCAACTTCATTTTCATAAGTATCCAAGGCAGCACCGCCAACCTTACCTGAATCAAGGCCACGAACTAAAGCATCGGTGTCAATAAGGGCACCACGAGCTGGATTAAGGATGAAGACGCTATCTTTCATTTGGGCGATTGTCTTATCGTTAATCATATGTTCGTTTTCTTTAGTTGCAGGCGCATGTAATGAAATGACATCTGATTGCGCATAAAGTTCTTCAGGGGTATCAACATAAACCCCTTCTTTTTCAAGTTCTGGGTTATGATAAATATCATAAGCAATCACTTTAGCACCAAAGCCCTTGTAAATGCGCATTGCGGCACGGCCAATCCGGCCAGTTGCAAAGACACCAACGGTCATTTGGTTCAATTCGTCAGCAATATCTGGGGCCCAACGAAGGTCACCATTTGCTTGTTTACGGTCGAATGTGTTGGTCCGACGAAGTAATCTCATTAACTGAGTTACAGTAAATTCGGCAATTGCTTCTGGAGAATATGCAGGAACATTGGTAACTTGAATGCCATTACGCTTTGCGGCGTCGGCATCAATGTTATCGACACCAACGTTACGAAGTGATAGGTACTTAATACCAAAGCTGCCTAACTTATCTAAAACAGATGCAGTGTAAGGTTTTTGTTGGTATGTCACCACACCATCAGCACCTTTTGCTTGGTCAACAGTTGAGTCGTCAAGTAATTCACCGGTTGAAGCAACTTCAACGTCGGGATTTTCTTCACTCCACTTGTCTAAATAAGGTTTCTCATCGTCACGAATGCCATATGCAATAATTTTCACGAATATTACCTCCTAACAGAATACTTATCGTATAACACTTCTTGATAATAATTTTCACTGCTTTTCGTGGCTTGTTCAATAATTCACTGCAAATGAATACCAACTTTGGCTAAATACTGAATTTTTTTTGCGCGACTCAGCTGCTTAAAAGCGTACTCAGCGCTCAGAGCATCGTGTTTGCTATCAAACTGCTCCTTCCATAAAATCTTAACCGGCCGATGTGAACGGGTATACTTTGCGCCCACCCCTTTCACATGCTGTTGAAATCTTCTTTCAACGTCCGTGGAAAATCCGGTGTAAAGCGTATCATCAGCACACAGTAAAACATACATATAATAATTATCTATTTGTTCCATAAAGCATCTTCTTCACTTCGTCAGTGTAATCATCGCCGTCATAAGTGATGATGTCGCGATTGACATTTAAACCATTTGGCTTGCCATCCTTAATCGCCTCAACCAAAACCATGTTTGCATCTTCAGTTATTCGCGGCCTCACAAACTGAAGGCGCTTTGGTTCAAGTCGGTGATTTCTCAAAGCAGTCATCAAATCAGTCAGCCGATCTGGTCGATACACCATGAAAAGCTTGGCGTTCATTTTAAGTAAGCCCGCACTGGAACTGACAATCTCATTCAAGTTGGTGGCAATTTCATGTCTGGCAATGGCCAAATATTGATTAGGGTTCTTTTCGCTGGTTTGGTAATTGACAAAATATGGCGGGTTGCAGGCAACGATGTCGACAGAATCTTTTGAAATGTATTGACTCGCATTTTTTAAATCATCATTGACGACTGAAATTTGCTGAGTCAGGTCATTAAGCTCAATACTCCGACGCGCCATATCTGCCAGCCGAGTCTGAATTTCAACCATCGTGATGTGGGCGCCTGTTTTCTCACTTAAAAACAGCCCCACTGCACCGTTGCCAGCACACATATCCACAATTTGTTTGGTTTTGTGCTGGGTTGTCCGAACAAAGTCGGCTAAAAAAACGGCATCCAATGAAAATGAAAAAACAGTCTTACTTTGGATAATTTGAATCCCTTTGCTGTATAATTGATCAATTCGTTCGTCTTCATTTAAGTGTACTTGCATATCATCGAGTTCCTTCACAATTAAGTTTGCCAAATGCTTCTCTTTTAAGTTAATATTATTCTATCAGATATGAAAGAAGGAAATGAATTGTTTTATTCATTCATGAGAGTCCTTGTCCGAATCCTAGTGTTCATTATTAATGGCAATGCGCACTATGAACACAAAGACCGACTGCCAAAGGGGAACTACATCCTGGTTGGCCCCCATCGCACCTGGTTTGACCCGATCTATTTTGCGCTGGCTGGCAGTCCCAAGAAATTCAGTTTCATGGCTAAAAAAGAATTATTCAAAAATCCAGTCCTACGATGGATCTTGGTACATGCCAATGCCTTCTCGGTTGACCGTGATAATCCGGGGCCTTCTGCAATTAAGAAGCCAGTCCGAATTCTCAGGAAATCAGAGTTGTCCCTAATTCTATTTCCCTCAGGTACCCGACACTCGAACCAATTAAAAAGCGGAGCGGCTTTTATCGCCCAACTGTCAGGGGTTCCCTTGGTTCCAGCGGTCTATCAAGGCCCACTGACCTTTAAACAGCTGTTTACACGTAAACGGGTCACTATTTCGTTCGGGGAACCCATCACCATTGACCGTAAGCAAAAATTGACTGACGACTTTCAAAAACAAATTGAGATAGAAATGCAAAGTGCTTTCGATGCGTTAGATTATGCAGTCAATCCCGATTTTAAGTACGTTGATGTCTCCAAAAAATAAATGAATCGATAAAAAGTCCTCACCTTGAATTGGTGAGGACTTTTTATCCACTGAAACATTCTAATTTTTACCAGTTTGGTTTTGCATTGAATGCATCATTTGATTTAATTTCTTTTGGGAAGGTTTCTGACCCATTTGTATCATCAGTTGACGCAATTGATCTTCGCTGAATGGTGGGTTTTCCTTGAGATACTTTTCCATGTATCTGCGTGCCCCATAAAAACCACCAACCAAGCCCAAGATCAAGGCCAACACAACAATTAATATCCAAATCCAAGTTGCCAAGACAAGGCCTCCTTTATCATATCATTAAGTAATTCTACACAATTATGCAATGAAATTAAAGGGTTAATCGGAGAATTCCGATTTCATAGAAGAAAAAACGCCGTTAATCATCGCGAAGACCTTTATGACGTTGCACTTCCCTGACCTTTCCCGGCGTGACTTCTTTGCCATCTTTATCGTAAACTTTCATCATTTCAATTTGCTTCTTAAAGTTTTCACGGAAGTGAGCAACGTACTTTTTTCGCAAGTCTGCCTGTTCCAATTTTTCAACTTCAGACAAGCCTTCTTTTTTGGCTTTATGAGCCAATTCGTTAATTCTGGGGATAAGTTCTTTGAAAACATCATCGCCAATTTTTGACTGTAGTTCCTTTTTTTCTTGTTCGTTCATTAAAATTCCTCCATTTTTTCCATAATAACACAATTATTTCAATATATGCGAACGTGTGTTTTGAAAAGTTGACTGGGTTATGATATGATTTAGGTATTAAACAAAGACCTATGAGGTGTCAAAAATGTCAAAAACGACCAATGATCCCCAAAGTAAACAGTATCAAATCCTTCATTACATCTGGGAACGGGTGAATGATCAAGGTTACCCGCCAACGGTTCGAGAGATTGGCGAGGCAGTTCATCTATCATCAACATCAACTGTTCACGGCCACATCTCTCGGCTGGAGCGGAAAGGTTACATCGTCAAAGATCCTGCAAAGCCGCGGGCACTGGAAGTCACCAGCAGCGGTCTGGATGTTTTAGGGATGCAGCCACAGCAAAAGCAGATCCCAGTCCTTGGAACTGTCACTGCCGGCGAACCGATCCTGGCAGTTCAAGAGGCTACCGACTATTTTCCATTGCCGCCAGCACTATCACACAGTGACCAACCGCTGTTCATGCTGCAAATTCGTGGTGAAAGTATGATTAACGCTGGAATTCTCGATGGTGACTATGTGGTGGTTCGCAAACAGGAAACAGCTGACAATGGCGACATTGTCATTGCCATGACCGACGAAAATGAAGCGACCTGCAAACGGTTCTTCAAGGAAAGCGATCATTACCGGCTCCAACCAGAAAACGACACGATGGCGCCCATCATTTTGACAAAAGTTAGTATCTTGGGTAAAGTCGTCAGTTTGTATCGCAGCGATATTTCATAAATGATTGACGTTAAGGACTGTTTTGTAAACAGTCCTTTTAGTTTGCAATTGACGGTGTGCGTCCAGTGATTTGTCTCTGTGATGCTCTCACAACACCCGTGGCTTCTCTTAACCGCTAAGCCAGTTGATCCTGGTAAATTAACTGGTCATCCTTTCGGCCAACCAAAATGAATCGATTGTGGTCATCGGCAGAATCAAATGTAACATCTCCACCAACGTTTGGCAATCCATTTGCATACATCGCTTCATACTCAGGGACAGACAGCTTCGTTCGGTTGGCGAGGAGCTGATCAACCTGGTGGCCAAGTCTTTGTCGCTGCATGGCTTTCACAACTGTCCCGCTGTAAAATTCTCCCTGAGCACCGGAGCCGTAGCTAAACAACCCAATTCGATCGCCGGCATGAAGCATTGTTGAATTTGCTAACAATGAAAGGAGGCTGAGATAAAGCGATCCGGTGTAAAGATTACCTACGAGTGAATTGTATTTTTTGGAATAATCAAATTCCTTCAGCAGCTGTTGCGAGTGTTCATCAGTATCAATCACTGTTCGAAGCGCTTTTAGGCCCATTTTGGTAAACGGCAAGTGAAAAGCCATTGCGGAAAAATCAGTCAGTGTTCGCTGGTATTTGGCGCAGTAATCGTTGAATGTTTGATTAAAAAAATCAATATAGATATCAGTTGAGTAATGGCCGTCAACAATCGCGTCGCGTCTATAAAACGGCCGCCAGAAATCCATTATATTTTCTGAGTGAAAGGCACTCTGGTTGTCCAAAGCGAGAATTTGTGGGTCCTGACTCATCAGCATGGCAATTGCCCCGTCGCCCTGCGTGACCTCACCGGCAGTACCAATGCCATATCGAGCAATGTCTGCTGCTAGGACGAGAACTTTGCTTTCAGGATGTACTGAAATGTGATCAAAAGCCATCTGAACACCAGCTGTTCCACCATAGCAGGCTTGTTTGATTTCAAATGATCGGGCAGTATTAGAAATACCAAGTAATGATTGGACATAAATGGCGGCTGATTTTGAATTATCGACCCCCGTTTCGGTCCCAAAAATCACCATATCAATCGCTTGTTTGTCGTCGTCGGACAAAATTTTGACCGCAGCATTAGCCGCCATTGTGACAACGTCTTGGGTTGGTGGAATGACTGCCTGCTGTTCCTGACCGATCCCAATTAAATATTTATTAGGGTCTTCCCCTCGTGCCGCTGCCAAATCTACCATATCCAAATAGTAATCAGAAGTAAAGAAGCCGATTTTGTCGATTCCAATTGTCATAATAATCTCCTTTAAGAAAGAATGAGACTGAATATTTTAAGTACAATATCCAGTCTCATTATGTATGGCGCTGATTGTTAATGATTATTTATTCGTAAAATGAATTTGGTAAGTGTCATTGCCGTTCATCGACTGAATCACTAAGCCTTCCAGCAACGGGCCGGCATAGACAAATCCCTCATGTTGGTGGCCGGTTGAGATAAAGGTCCACTGAACAACTTGATTTCCGCTCAAAGCTGAGCCGAATACTCTGGCACCAGTTAACGTTCCAACTGAATTGTCTGAAAGAACAACCTGTTGGTTTCCTAGATTTCCATTGACATTAATAGTTAACATTAAAATTCTCCTAGTTATTTCCTTTGTACAACATAATAATATAGCATAATTGCAATGCAAATGCGAATTGGTTATAGTGAGTTTATACTTAAATTAAAATATGGAGATGATGATGATGAAAATTAATATCCATCGTTCCGCAACAAATAAAGTCTTTGCTGGTGTCATCGGCGGGTTGGCCGAGCACTTTCAATGGAATCCTACTTTGTCCAGGTTGGTGTTTGTCATTTTAGCATTCACCCCGTTCTTCCCCGGAATCATCGCATACCTGTTACTTTGGATTTTGATGAAGGACCCCGAATAATTAATGCCTTTTTAACGATTTTCGGCCTAGCCGGTAGATGACTGCCAGCCCACCAAAAAACAAGATGAAGAACAGTAAAAAGCATTCCAAAAAGAAGGTATCCGGCAGCATGTTAATCACCGGATCAGTATTCGGGTCAAATATCCAATCTTGATTGCGAAATAACACTTCGTGAAACGCGACGAACACTTGTTCAAAATTAACTAACATCAACGCAATAATCACTAACGACACTGTTGTGACCACCTTAATTGGCGTCATCAACAGCCAAGTTAGTGATTTTTTGTTGAGCCGGTGAAGTAAGTAAGCGCCAACGGGAACCAAAACCAGCCCGACAAAATTGTTAAACAGAATTAATCCCTTAACATCCCGAAAATGCTGGAGCCCTTTGGCAGAACTGAAGAAATAGTGCAGCTTTAAGGAAGAAATCCAGGGAAGCTGCAGATATTCGATAATTCTAACGTAGTCATGATGCATCTGGCTTGCAGTCAACCCAGTAGCCGCAGTTAATTTTAAGGGCTGAATATTAATCTCAAATAACCAAACGCTATTGACGGTTAAAAAAATGGCTAAGGCCAGACACGCCAATATCATCAGAGCACCGTACCCGATTTGCTTTCCAAGAATTTTTACCACTAAAACCGCCAATCATCAAGCGAGTCAATCTGATAAGTAGGCTGCACGCTTTCTTTTGCGACCTGCTGTTTCGTTGACAGTCCAGTATAAACCAACAGCGTATCCACGCCGGCATTAATACCGGCTTTAATATCAGTGTTGTAATTATCCCCGACCATCACCACCTCAGATGAATTGAGGCCAATTTTTTTAACGGCGCTCTCAATAATTCGCGCTTTGGGTTTACCAATCATGATCGGTTCCACCTGGGTCGCATATTCAACGAACTTCACAACAGAACCCGCTCCAGGCATCATCCCACGCTCCTTAGGAATGTTTGTATCAGGATTCGTACCAATAAATGTCGAGCCGCTTCTGATGGCTAAGACAGCCTCTGAAAGCTTTTCGTAGGTCAGGTCTGAATCCAGTCCGACAACAACATAATCAGGGCGATCGGATTCCAGTCGATAATCATTTGCTAAAATAACCTGCTTCAGGCCCATTTCCCCAACGATGTAAACGGATGGCGAATCGCCAGTCTGATGTTCATTCATGTAGTCAACCGTCGCCATTCCCGATGTATACACATTTTCCGGTTTGACATGAATATCATGGTTGTCCACAAGGTTTTTGACCACATCTCTTGGGAGTTGAGTAGAATTATTCGTCACAAACAAGAATGGGATTCCAGCCTCCTGGAGGCGCTCAATAAATCGTTTGGCTGCCGGGATCCGTTTTTTGCCGGCATAAACGGTCCCATCAAGATCAATAAAATAGCCTTTATACTTTGTCATTAAGTCAATCCTTTTAATTAGTTTTTACTCTCACGAATAATAAAGTGATGTTTTTTTGATTTCTCTTCAGCCTTAACAACCATATTGTGACGCTTTTCAATCGGTGGTTTGTGGGCAGTCACCTTTTTTCCTTCAAAGGCATGATTCCGGTGATTACGATGAGCACTCCGATTGCGGGAATTATGCGAACGGTTTGAGCGGTGGTTGCTCCGAGTATTTCGCGATTTTTTGATTACTGGTCGGGCCTCGAGATTATGAACGACAAAATAAGCAGCACCGAAGTTAACATCTTCTAAAATATAATCGTTGAGCGCCGAAATGAATGGGCCGGACGTTTCAGTTCGATCATCATTGAAGAATCCTCGTAACCGTAATTTTCCATATCCCCAGTCACCAACAATGTAATCATACTGACTAAAGGCGGGATTGTAGCGACGAACAAATTCATCAAAATCAAAACCGTCCGTGTGATTCGTATCTAATTCATATTGATGATCGTTAATTAAAAAGGCAGTTTCACTGACCCGGTTGATTCGGGCCAACGGTTTTCGATTCTCGTCTTGTTGTGCGACCAACTCATCTAAAGTTTTTCGATCCAAAGTATCCCTCCTCTCACTGAGTAAGCGGGTAGTGCTTGGCAAGATAATCGCCAAACACATCCCTCAAGTTTTCATCGTATAAAATTTCGTTGTGGCCGATAATTTCCAAAGTTGGGAAAAATGGGATAAATAAATAGTGATCAGGCATGGCAACTTGATAAGTTTTAGCTGGGGAAACCAACTCCTCGTGGAAAAACAACTGGCCGGCATCTTGATCATACCGTAGTCCGCCGTAATGTAACTGGCCGAAATATTTGCCACGAAACCCCATCCCCTTCTGCGGGAACTTAGTCAAAAAGTTTTTATTTTTTTCCATTTCCTTAATCAACCGCCAAAGGTTATAACCATCCAGAGTCACCCGCATGACGTGCATTGCATGAGGTAACATCTGATGCAGTTGATTCCGATCAACGATTCCTTTTGGAAGGTCACTCAGAAACAGACCTGAACTTAAAATGGCCGCTCTGGTATCCGCTTTTTCCATTATCGCATGCAAACCTTCATTTACCAACCGCGAATGGCCGATTAAATGAGTTGTCATCGGTGTCTTGATTCTGGCGAGCTTATTTCGGGCCAATAGCTTTTCGCCGTGTTCCTGGTATTCTTGAATTTCCGCGAGGTCTTCTGGGGTACCAGGTAAGTCGGCTGTTTTAATGACCTTGGCTTGACTAGCTATAATTTGATGAAAATCATCGATTGTTAGCGTGATCTCACCAATGTAGTGACCCCATTTTTCAGCCGCTGCCAGCAGAGAGTGATTCACCTTTTCACCGTGAAGCAGTAAATGGTGCGTATGAGAACCAATAATCACATCCAACTGTGGAAACTGGCGTGCCAACAAACGATCAGTTGGCAGCCCCAAATGCGATAACAGCACGCAGATATCGTATTTGCCGGCATTATCCGCAAGAATTTTGGGGAGCACCTTTTCCGGTTTGAGGGGCTCCCACCCCAATATCGGATAGGTGAGCAAATAGGGAGCTGTCAGCCCAATTAAAAGAACGCGTGTATGTTGCGGCGTGACCACAATTTTGCTTGGCCGTGCCCATTTAGGAATTGATTTGGTTTGATTATCCAAAATATTACCCAAAACGACATCAAAGTTCGCATCATTATACAGCTCATCCAATTGTTCATGACTATTGGTCAACCCTTCATTATTACCAATTGTGACGGCATCATAATGAATTTGGTTCAGTAACTCCACGTTAGCCTTACCGTTGGTTACCTCGGTTAATGGATGAACACGATCAACCGCGTCGCCCAAGTCGACAGTGATAACTGAAGAATGGGTTTGTTGCAACTCTTTTCGCCGAGTATTGATGAACTTTCGAATACGTGGCCAATTTTCAAAGTGGGAATGCAAATCATTTGTGTGTAAAATTGTTAGCTTCTCAGTCATCAAACCATCCAATCTTTTTTTAAATTAATGTCGTTTGGCAAAATCTTCAGCCTTTCCGGCGACCATTTCTTCAATTTCAGCTTGAGAAAATGGCGTTCCAAACGGTGGCTTTTTCTTCAAATAGTCAGTTTCGGGGGTATCCACACCAACGTTGATATTTTCTTTAATTGGGACCGCATAGTGATGAATGTGTCCATGTAAATTGATAATTTGTTTAACGATCCCCATCATCATGGGATAGTGGGTCATATAATACTGGCGATGATTCATTTTGATGAGAACACCAACATCATGGAACTCAAATTTTTGGTGGTTGCCAACGGGATGGTTATGCTGCTCCAGATATTTGAATAATGCTCGGGAATCATGGTTCCCTTTGATTAAAACAAGGCGACCATTCAATCGATCCAGCACCTCAAAAATCTTTTCCAGCGCAATCTTTTCCGGCCGCGTATGCAAAATAGCAATATCACCAAGATGATAAACAACATCGTTCTCGCCAACCCGACGATTCCAATTATTGATAATTGTTTCGTTCATGTCCTCAACAGTCAAAAACGGTCGAGGCGCAAACTCACTCACGCCCAGCAGACGTTCATGAAAGAAATGGGTATCGGCAGTAAAATATTGCATGAATAGGTCCTCTTTCGTCCATTAATTATACCTTTAATGATACCACCCAACCGTTGATTCGTAATAAAAAAGTATTCTAGAAGTCATGACCGCACCAATGAAAAAGGCCAAGGCGTCAATGCCCTGACCAATCATTAACCCTCAACTTCTTTAACCTTATCGGACAAGCTCTTGAAAATAAACAAACCAACTAACCAAACCACCGACCCAATTAAAGCAATCAGGGTGTCTGTCTTCAAGGTCAAAACAACGGCAACGAAGGCCATGAAAATTAACACGAAGTAGTCGCTGATTGGAAAAAGCGCCATCTTAAATTTGAGTGCCTTTTGTTTGCCATCTTTTCGCACCTGATTTCGATACTTGATATGGGCCAACACAATCATGCTCCAGACAAACAAAAAACAAGTTGTGGCAACACTGGAAATGAAAGAGAACACATTTCCAGGCATCATAATACTTAAGAGGACAATGATCGCAATGACCAAGGTCGAAAACAGAATCGCATTAAACGGAATTTGGCGAGTCGAAAGACGGCCGACTTTTCGGCTGAAGTTCGATTTACCATTGTAGGTTAATGAAAATAACATTCGACCGGTTGTAAATAACGAACTGTTACAGGCAGAAATTGCGGCCGTTAACACCACAAAATTGACAATTAAAGCCGCCGATTGAATGCCGACACCAGCAAAAACCTGCACGAAGGGACTAGAAGTCGGTGAAACATGCTGCCATGGGAAAATACTCATTAAGGCCAACAGCGAACCGATATAGAACAAAAGAACCCGGGTCGGCACTTCATTGATACTCTTGGGGATTGTCACCAATGGATCTTGAGTCTCAGAGGCCGTCATCCCAATCATTTCAATCCCAGCAAAGCTGAAGAGTACCATTTGAAAAGATAGAACAAACCCTTTCGCTCCGGTAGCAAAGAATCCCCCATTGACCACATTCATCAGCGAAGCGTGCCCGTAAGGTGTTTTAAACCGGATGACCACCAGAACGATTCCAATGACGATCAGCGCAATAATCGCAACGATCTTAACAATTGCCAGCCAGAACTCTGTTTCACCAAAAGCTGACACGGCAACAATATTGATGATGAACAAAATGAGTAACAATACAAGCCCTGTCAACCAAATCGGGATATTTGGAAACCAGAACTGAACATACAACCCTGAAGCAGTGACTTCTGCCATCGCGATAGCAATCCAACACATCCAATAGGTCCAACCGATGACAAAGCCCATTTTTTCGCCAAGGTATTTTTTGATGAAGAAAACAAACGAATTGCTTTCAACATCCGATACCAATAGTTCACCTAATGCCCGCATCAATAAGAAACAAGCCAGACCAGCGATTCCATAAGCCAAGATGATTGACGGACCTGCTAAATGGATCGACTGGCCGGCACCAAGGAACAACCCGGTCCCAATCGTTCCACCAAGGGCAATTAATTGAACATGCCGATTTTTGAGGCCCCGGGATAGTTGGTTGTCGTCTTCTTGATTTTCCACAATGTGCCTCCGTTTCTAAAAGATAAAGATTGACTTTTTTAAACAACAAGGCTGGGACAAAAGTACCAAAAACTTTTTGTCTCAGCCTCAATTACAACCCGCATTGCCAAAATCTCCAATGGGCTAATCCGCGAATTTTACGTTTAAGCAATTAATTGTGTTCGCCCAAAATCATTGGGTAATGACGAACCATTCAAGAATTACTTTTGTGTTTGACGTAACCTTTCAATGTCACGAACAATCATTAATTCTTCATCGGTTGGGATCAACCAAGTCTTAACTGTTGAACCGGCTGCTGATAAGTCACGTTCTTCGCCACGAATATTATTCTTTTCTGGGTCAACTTTGATACCGAAGTAACCCAACTTGTCAGTGACTTCTTGACGAATCATAATGTCATTTTCACCAATTCCAGCGGTGAAGATCAGCGCATCAATCCCACCCATTTCGGCAATATAACTACCAATGTAGCGGATAATTCGGTTCTTAAAGATCTCACGGGCTAACATTGCTCGATGATTGGTCTTCATAACACCCTCTATTTCACGCATATCGGCTGAAACGCCCGATACACCCACCAGGCCTGACTTGTGGTTCAAAATATCAACCATGTCGTCCATGTTCTTAATACCGGCTTTTTGCATAACATATTGTAATGCGGAAGGATCAACGTCTCCAGAACGAGTAGCCATGGTAATTCCAGCAACTGGTGAAAAGCCCATTGAAGTATCAAAAGATTTACCGTCTTTAATGGCATCAATTGAGGCACCGGCACCTAAGTGAAGGACGATCAATTTCAAATCTTTCAAAGGTTTGCCTAAAAGTTCGGCTGCTCTGGCTGAGACATAACGGTAACTGGTTCCATGAGCACCATACTTACGCACTTGATACTTTTGGTAATATTCGTAAGGCAAGCTGTACATATAGTTAACTTCTGGGAGGGTCGTGTGGAAAGAAGTATCAAATACGGCAACACTAATCGTATTGGGGAGGATCTTCTTAAATGCTTTAATACCAAGCAAAGCGGCGGGCTCATGAAGAGGGGCAAATTCAGTTAACGATTCAATTTTTTTGATCACCTCGTCATCGATCACAACGGAATCAGGGAAGAGTTCCCCGCCCGCAACGATCCGATGACCAACGCCGGTAATTTCACTATAGTCTTTGATGATGTTCAGGCTTAGTAATTTATCAAGGACCAATTGGATAGCTTGCTCATGATTATCGATATCTTGCGTATCTTTAAATTTCTTGCCATCACCATACTTAATTGAAACATCCGATGCGCCCAATCCAATTCGGTCAATAGCCCCACTTGAAAGAACGGTTTCCTCAGGCATTTGGAATAATTTATATTTTAAGGTCGAACTACCAGCGTTAATTGCAATTGATTTTTCCATAATAAATAATGCTCCTCTGTATTTTTTTAAAAGCTTGAAAAACGGTTTTATAATAAATCATGTTGTTCCCAGTCATCGATCTCGGTCAAGAATTTGGTAAAGGCCTGCTGGTCTTTAAATGACGGGAATTCTCCCAGCATGACTGGATCCACTTGATTAGCACCGCTGCCGGCATTTTGAAGAATTAAAATGGCCTTTTGCGCAGCAGCATTTGAAAAAAGTTCTTTGGGCAGATTAAGTAACCCCTGCAGGTAAACTTTACCCTGCATCCACTTGAGAAGCTGTTTGGCTTCATTAGTCTGGAAAAGTTGACTTGGAACTAGGAAGAAGCCAAAGCCACCTGGTTTAACGTGCTTCATGCTGAATTCAATGAGCAAGTGATGCACGTAAGAATGACCGGTCTTTGAATGAGTGGCAAATCCCTTGGCATTGTCATCAATCGGATAGTAACCAATTGGGAGATCACTGACGACTACATCCACCACCGGTGCCAAGACATTTTGGATCGTGTCTTCATGAAAGAGCTCAGCGTGAATCTTTTGCAGCTCAACCGAGTCGGCCGCCAATTCAAACATTGCGTCGTCATTTTCGATTCCCGAAATGGTCGGTGTAACCCCGATGCTGGTCTGAAGCTGGTGGTAAATCGCTGTCAACAGGTTAGCAGTTCCCATGGCTGGATCAAGAATGCTTAATTCTTTTTTCCCGTGGAAAATCCCCGAGATAATATAGCCAATGACGTTGGCAATCGTATCAGGTGTTAGTTGGTAATTTGCCTGAATCGTGTCAACTCGAATGGCCTTGAGGACAGCCATTTGAATCGCCTTCCGGAAGGTTTCGGCAGTGTAGTCATCTGCATCAAAATCTGCATAAATATTAGTCAGCTTTTTGGCATCAGCTGGAGCCATTTCGTCATCTTCATCATCGTCACTCTGGATAAAACCCAGCGTTTCAATTAATGAGTCAAGATATGATTGATCTTTAGCTTTTTGAATCAATTCAGTTGAACGATTCAAGCGATCAAAAAGCTGCTCGATTTTCCCTTGAGCCAGAACACTCAACCCCTTTATTCAATAGTTGAACACTTTTAAATAGTACCAGATAAGCTGTCAATAATTCAAGTTAGATTGTTATTTCACAACCACAAAAAGGCCACTATTCGTGACCACTTGTGCGTTTTGGGTGAACAACTTTTTTGTCTGGTTTTTCATGCACCCGTCGTCTCATTTGCCGTTCATACTCAGTAATGCGATAGATCGAACCCAACTCCTGCTTATAGGCAGCCAATTGAAACATCAAGCACGACATCAAAATGCCCACAAAGATAACGGCGACCACCGTTAAAGATCCACGCTTATATTTATCAATCTTTGAAGGCCAATTTTGAATAAGCTGAACACTTTTGGCCATTATCGAAAGTAACCTCAGTTCGAAGACACCCCCTACTCTTTGTCCAGTATACGTGTTGAACATTAATCAACGACGGAACGTGGCCCTGATACGCCCCCGTTAGTCGAATCATATCTTGATACTGTTCAATCCGATAAGTTTTTGAGGTGACCGGACTGTACAGCACGCACTTAAAGGATTGACACCGCCTCACTTCAAATCGATAGCGGTCCGATTCAAGTAAATTGAGATACGAATGGAAATTGATTACATTTTGATTCTGTCTGTTTCCGGCGTAGGCAATCATCGTCATGATCGTCCAAATGGCAAATACGCCGATCACCAGACTAACCAAGCCTTCGATCAATAAATATCCCGGTCGACCGTGCGTATTACTCACTGACAATTTCTGCTTCATATTTTTGCCTCTCGGTTATCATCACTTTTTCTGCAGATGTGATTTGTTCATTCATTTGATGACTTGTCTGAATGTAGAACAAACTAAAAGTGCAGATAATTGTCAGTCCGATTAATGAATCGATTGCCGTAAAAGCCGCTTTATTCTTTTCTTTCCACACGATAACCACTCCATCCCATCTGAACTTTTTGATAGTATTTTATTTTGCCATCCGAATCAAGCCAAATAATCTCAGTTGGTGATGCGAACCCATCGTCATAAGCAATCATATTTCGTTGTGATCTCACGTGAATCGAATCAGGTAGTGAAATTCGTTCTACGTTGACCTCATCAAAGTGCATTCTTTTCACATTCATCGGTGAGAAAATGACATCTTTATCCCGAATAGAAATCCGATAGGAAATGTTATTGGCCTTTGCATTTAACGTCATCCGGGTCCAAGCACTTTGAAAGGACCGCCAAAACATTGCCTCACTTGGATTTCCAGCTTGAACCATCTTAATGAACATCAAATTGATCATGATAACGCCCATCACCACTCCTAAATACACAATCAGCTCAACGACGGTAAACCCACGCCTATTTTTGGACTTCATTGTGTGCAATCTTCAAACCTTCATCTTTGGCTTGTTTGACTTGTTTGGCAGTTAAATAGCCACCCTTCGTCAAGTCTGGAAAACTGACTGATTTAGCATTCGGATGTTGACTAAAATAAGCATCAATTTGTGCTTGGACAACCTCGGTCATTGCTGATGAATGAACAGACTGGGCATGTTTTCTTTGATTGGATAAATTTGGAATAATGATTAGGATTAGCAGTGAAATAATGAAGAGAACTATGGTCATTTCAATTAAAGTAAATCCCTCTCTCATCTTTTTAACGCGCTTTTTCATTTTAATACATTCCTTTCACTGAATTATAAATGGGAATCAACAGTTGAAAATACGTTGAGACAATGGTGATCCCAATCACCACAAACATGGCTGGTTGGATAAACCCGATCAGTTTGTCAGTTGTCAAAATCATCTCATCAAACATCAACCGCGAATAAGCGGTCATCGAATTGGCCATTTCTGGTATGGTGTTACCGGAGCTCATAAACTTCACAATCTCGTTGGGAATAAAATTATGCCGGTCAACCAGTTTCTTTATGGATCCGCCAGCTAGCAAAGTCTCATGAAGCTTTTCCCCAAGTAGATGAATCAGTGAGCCTTCCTTAAATTCCGATAAGGTCGCATAAATTTCTTTAACACTCAACCCATTTTTTAAGAGGGTCGCCAAATTGCTTGCCAAATAGTAGGCAATGTATTTTCGAAACAACTTACCAACAAACGGCACTTTCACAATCATCTGGGCCCGAATAATCGCGTCCTGTCGACGCCAGTAAACCATGCAACCGATCGCCGCGACGACAATTGGAATTGGCATTAGTCGAATCACATACTGCCAATAAGAAAGCGGTTGTTGAGGTGTAGACGTCGGCATTAAATCCTGAATCTGCGGCAGGACATAGAGTTGAATCATCAAAATGAGCGTTCCCAGGATCAGACACAAAAACAATGGATAAACCAACATCGCTTTAATCTTTTTGAGTTGCTTAAGTCGCAAGCGATCAAAGTTGGCCAATTCATTTAAGATTTCGCTGAGCTGGCCGTGTTTTTCGGCAATTAACAATTGATGGTACGCTTGGGTTTCAATTAATAAGCGAACACTTTCCGAAAATTCCTGGCCAGACTCTAACGCGCCAATGATTGAATTGACGCCCCGAGCTAATTGCTTGTCAGTGTCAGCGATAAATTTCAAAGCTTCAGTCAGTGAAAAACCAATCGACAATAGATTTGCCAAAGAATCAAAGAAATCAGCCTGAATCACCACCGGCCATTTCTTAACCAAACTCGTATTGTTGAGCAGATTCCGGCGTAACGGATTTTGCTTTAACGGCTGTTTTGAGCCCATCCTGCCATTCACTCCAATCATATGCAGTCATACCTGCTAATTCTGAATAAGCATGCCCAATCAGCATTGCCCGCTGCTTGCCATCGACTGTCGGAATCAACCGCTGGTAAGCAACACCTGTCAACGCCTGCGCAATAAACTCATCGCTGATCCCCAGTTGTTTCAGCCGATCGATAACCCCTACTGGATCTTGAGCATGAACGGTTGTATATACCAAATGGCCACTCAGAGCCGCTTTAATTGCCGCTTCTGCCGTCATGGCGTCACGGATCTCACCCACAATAAAGACGTCCGGTCGATGACGTAAGCCGACTTTAATCAAATCTGAGTAATCCATCCCGGCATCATGATTGACCTGTAATTGTAAGAAGTGGGGTTCTCTGATTTCAATCGGGTCTTCTATCGTCATCACAAACTGGTCGGATACCGTCTGATTGACCAGGTTATAAATCGTTGTTGTCTTGCCGGAACCGGTCGGACCTGAAAAGACAATCAAGCCCCGCTTACGGCTGATCTCAGAAATGAATTGAACTTGCCTTTCGTCAAAGAAGGTGGTCGAAACATCATTAAGCTGGTAAATAATTCGAATAACCAGTGATTCCAACCCTGTAAAATTTCCAACCGATGATAATCTCAAAAAATACTGATTATCCCCAAGATGCCAATCCATTGAGCCAATTTGTGGCCGTCGCTGCTCGCTTAGTGCCATATCGGCGATGTACTTACAATAATTCATCATCCGCCTTGCCTGCATATAGCCAACGTCTCCCCAAACAATGACCTCTTTGGAATTTCGAATTTTAATTAAATAGTTGTCACCTTCAGGAAGAAAATAGATATCGCTAGCTTGGGTCTTAATTGCCTCAGTCAAAAGGCCGTTGATTTGCTGACTTATTTCCATTGTTTTCACCTCACAACTAATAGATACGGATTGAGAGGCAACTTTTATTTGTTAAAACAAAAAAATGACCGATCAAATGATCGGCCATCGAGACAAAAAATGATATTAAATTATTCTTGTGGTAAAGTAGCAGCTTCATAGACGTCTTGAACATCGTCGTTTTCTTCAAGTTCGTCAATTAACCCGGTATACTGAGAAATCTTGTCTTCTGGTACTTCAGTCGTGTTCTCAGGGAACAGTCGAACTTCGGCGGTGTCCAAGTC
The DNA here is from genome assembly GCF_002157585.1 of Lentilactobacillus parakefiri. GTDB lineage: Bacteria > Bacillota > Bacilli > Lactobacillales > Lactobacillaceae > Lentilactobacillus > Lentilactobacillus parakefiri. Next base: position 37,998 of record NZ_BDGB01000079.1, on the reverse strand, counting down.
ATAGCCCTTTTCCTGCAAGGCGTCACGAACATCATCCATTGCTTTGGGGTCAGTGAAAATTTCGTATTCGTCATCACTGGTCTTCATATCGTCGGCACCAGCGTCAAGGGCGTCCATCAACATGGTGTCTTCGTCGGTGTCAAGACCATCGCGCAATACCACAATGTAGCCTTTACGATCAAACATGTATGAAACTGATCCACTTGTTCCAAGGGTTCCGCCATGATGAGTGAATGCAGAACGAATTGCGGCGGCAGTTCGGTTCTTATTATCAGTCAAAGCTGAAACCATGATGGCTGTACCACCCGGACCATAACCCTCGTAAGTAATTTCTTCGAACTTAGCTCCGCCAATACCCGAAGCCTTATCGATAGCACGTTGAACGTTATCCTTTGGCATATTGGCAGCCCGTGCTTTTTCCATCACTAGACGTAATTGAGGATTGTTTTCTGGATCAGGATCACCTTTTTTAGCGGCTTGATACAAGTCACGTGATATTTTTTGGAAAATTTTTCCACGTTTAGCATCCTGAGCGTTTTTACGCCCTTGAATGTTATGCCATTTTGAATGTCCTGACATAATAACTCCTCTTTTCTAAAATTTATTAGCTAGTTACAAACATACGACAATATTTTACCAGATACGCCCCGCTCTTTCAAGAAAGCGCGGTCAAATAAGTGGTGTCTTTCCAATAACTTTGCAGACCAAAATGAGCGATCCATTGGGTCTACTCATCTTGGTTTGATATGACTGTTATTTGGTTGATTCACGCTTCATTAAGCCATAAGGAAGCAGCACATTTTTTTCGTCAACCGGTTCATTGTGCATCAACTTGGTCAATAGACGCATCGCAACAGCCCCAATGTCATATAATGGCTGAGTAATTGAGGACATCTTCGGCCGAACCATTTCAGTTAACTTGGTGTCATTGCTGGTGATAATTTCAAAATCATCGGGAACTTTGACGTCGGCATCAGACATCCCGTTCATAATTCCGGCAGCCAACTCATCGTCGGTCACCATAGCAGCGGTTGCGTTAACAGCCATCAGTGCAGGTTGAAGCAAGGTTCCGGTCTTGTATGTATCATCTGTTTCGAAGACCAGTTTCTCGTCATAAGGAATGCCCGCGCTCTTGAGTGCCTGTTTGTAACCTTTCAGACGGAATTTACCGTTAATTGCCTGCTCCAATGGCCCGCAAACAAAAGCAACTCGGCGATTACCACGGTCAATCAAATTTTTAACTTCTACTTGAACAGCCGCAACGTAATCAATATTTACCCTGGCATAGAGGTTTTCCTCATCGACAGATCCGGCAAACACAATTGGCGTTTTGGTCCGTTTGAATTCTTCGCGGAGTTTATCGTCAATTTCGTTACCCATGAAAATAATGCCGTCAACCTGTTTGGAAAGCAGGGTATTTAATACTTTCACTTCTTTTTCGTTATTGGAATCTGAGTTTGTCAGGATGATGTTGTACTTGTACATCGTCGCAACGTCATCAATTCCACGAGCCAATGAAGCAAAGTACATGTTGGTCACATCTGGCACAATCACACCAACGGTCGTTGTCTTCTTACTTGCTAATCCTCTGGCAACGGCATTGGGCCGGTAATCCAATTTTTCGATTACGTCCAACACTTTCTTGCGGGTTGCCGGCTTTACATTGGCATTTCCATTCACTACCCGAGAAACGGTTGCCATCGACACGCTTGCTTCTCTGGCAACGTCATAAATTGTAATTGTTTGTTTATCCATAAAGATAGCCCTTTCTTTCTCGTTAGAATATGTTTTCATCGATTTTCAAAACATCATCTAATATACCAAATAAAAAGGTTTTCAGCAAATTGAAAACGTTTTCAATTAAATCATAAACTAAGCTCGTTGAAAATTCAAGTGAAAACGGAACAATCCGGCAATAATTGAAAGAATTTCTGTATGCTATACTGTGGATAAATAACTAAGGAGTGATCACATGAACAAGATAGAACAAATTCAGCGCTGGCTGACTGATAACGGCCAAGACATCGGACTCATTACCGACCCCAAAACCATTCAATACCTAACTGGGTTTTATAGTGATCCGGTTGAAAGAGTCTTATTGATGGCAGTGTTTAAGGATCAAGAACCGTTCATCTTTGGCCCAGCACTAGAATCTGAAGCTATTAAGGACACCGGTTTTTCATCGCCGGTCTACGGCTACCTTGACCACGAAGATCCTTGGGTGATGATTGCCGATCAGGTTCATGCCAGAAACGTCGACGACCGTCATTTCGCTGTTGAAAAGTCCCAACTACAGGTACAACGACTGGAAGCACTGCAGCAAGTCTTTCCTAATGCTGATTTCTCAGCCAATCTGACCCCATTGATCGAACAAATGCGTCTAATTAAATCTACGGACGAAATTGAAAAGCTAAAGATTGCCGGTAAATGGGACGACTTTGCATTGCAAACCGGCTTTGAGGCCGTCCAAGTTGGTAAGACGGAAGACCAAATTGCGGCCGATCTCCAATATGCGCTAATGAAGAACGGCATCATGGAACTCAGTTTCCCTTCCCTTGTTCAGGCTGGCGCCCACGCCGCCGAACCGCACGGTGCAACCAGCGAAAACCAGGTCCAAAATAACCAGCTGGTTCTATTTGACCTTGGAACCGTCTGGGATGGCTACATCAGTGACGCCTCGAGAACAATCGCCGTTGGCAAACCGGACGAAAAATCAATGGATATCTATCAAGTTTGTCTAGAAGCCCAGCTGACCGCTCAAGAAGCTGCCAAACCTGGCGTAACGGCAGAAGAACTTGATAAAATTGCTCGAGATGTCATCACTAAAGCAGGTTATGGGGAATATTTCATTCATCGTTTAGGTCACGGCATGGGAATGAGCGAGCACGAATTCCCATCAATTATGGCTGGCAACAAAATGGAACTTCAACCAGGGATGTGCTTCTCCATTGAACCCGGCATCTACATTCCAAACGTTGCTGGTGTCAGAATTGAAGATTGTGTCCACATTACAGAAGATGGTTGTGAACCATTCACGCACACAACCAAAGAATTAAGGTATATTGAACAATAATTAACAGCAAAAAACAACCTCAATTAGCACTATCTCAATAGCTAACAGTTCGCTTAGCAATTTTGATAACCCGCTTTGAGGTTGTTTTTTATTGGTTATTATTGTGATCGCTGTCATCAGTAATTGGAATCTCACCATTGTCTTTTTCGGGTTGTGAATCCAAATCATCGGCAGCTTTGGGAATTCCAGTATCTTGGAAGGCGTCTTTGGCGTCAACAACAATGTCATCTTGGTTGTCATCAGCATCATCTGGGTCGGCCGTTTGGTCGGTACCAAATGATTTTGCTTTGTCGGCAAATTGGGACTTGGCATCGTTGATGGTGCCTTTCGTGTTTTGCATTTCATCATGAATCACATCTTTTAAATCGCTGACGGCATCATGGGCGTAAAATGCGTAATCAACCGCCCGATCTCTCAACTCATCAGCCTTTTGACGAGCGTTCCGTTTAAGTTGCGTCTTTTTTGCCTCATCCAATTTTTGGTAGGCTGCATACAGGCCAGCGCCTAACGCACCAGCAAATAATCCGAATGCTAATTTTTTCCCCATGATAATCATCCCTTCATGTGTCTACTTAGTTGTCTCTTTTGAACTGTGTCGATTGCGGTACATATTCCAGGCGCTCTTGCCAAATTTACCGGCAAGTCCGGCTGAAACACCCTTTTTACCAGTGTCTTTGACCCGTTTGGTGAGATTTTGAGTTGCGGTGTTCAAACTTGAGACGCTCTCACCCAAATCAGCGGCGGCTTGAAAGACCGGTGTGACAATGTTCAATTTGTCATCAACATCCTTCAGCAAATCGTTGGATGTTGCCATAATATTATCCGTTTGTTTGGCAATGACGTCCACATTACTGGTCATTGTCTTAATTGTCTGGTTCACTTCAGAAATGGTTCTGCTTACCTTCATTAAGAACAAGCCAATGAAGATGACTAAAAGCAAAAATGCAATTGCGGCGATAAGGCCAGCTATTTGTCCAGCAGTCATGAATCTTCCTCCTTGTGCAACATTTACTTAAGAATAGCATTCCAGCAATGGTTTGACAATGAAAATGAACGAAGAATGGTTTCTTTTACAGAACCAATTTGCTAAGATGATAATATAAACAAAGTGAGGAATCCCAATGATAACTACCTTAAAATTCACAGCATTAGCGCTTAATTGGCAAAAATATTTCAACATGGTGAACTGGGATCAGTTAGCCATGACGATCCTGGAAAAAATCGGACTGCTAATTTTATTCAGTCTGCTGTTTCTAATCTTTAGAAGGATTGGTAAAGGCCTCATTAATCATTTTTTCAAGCGCTATCGCCGGAAATACCAAAATACCGTGGCAGAAAAACGTATCAAGACCTTTCACACCTTGACATTGAACATTCTGAACTACTGTCTGTGGTTCTTTTGGATTTATTCGATTCTCTCAACGGTTGGGGTACCGGTGGGCACGTTGGTTGCCTCGGCCGGAATCTTCAGTTTGGCAATTGGCCTTGGTGCCCAAGGATTTGTGACTGACATTGTCAGCGGCTTTTTCATCCTTTTGGAAAAAGAAATCGAAGTTGGCGAATACGTCCAGATCGGCACGATTAGAGGGACTGTCACAGCAGTCGGCCTGCGTACCACACAGGTTGTCGGCGATGACGGCACGTTGAACTTCATCCCCAATCGAACCATTACCACCATCGCCAACATGTCTCGAAACAATATGACGGCAATGATTCAAGTCGGTATTTTCCCGCAGACGCCGGTTGATAAAGTCACTGAAATCATCCGTCAGGTCAATGAAGAACAAATCCCTCACTATCCAGATATTATCGGTCAACCGAAAATTTTGGGAACTATCAGCCTCCCTAACGGAAAATTAGTTGTTCAGGTTAATATCACCACGAAAAATGGGAGCCAGTACGAGGTTGCCCATAACTTCCTCGCATTTTATCTAGCCGCCATTAACGAGGCCGGTATTGAGCTGCCAGCCAGTCCGACAATGATTAATGGGCAAGTCAATTGATGATTAAATGAAATTACCAAATTATCAGATAAAAAACGAGATTACTGGCAAACGTTCAATTTTGTCAGTAATCTCGTTTTTATCACTTAAATGAAGTCTATCACCATCAACCATGGACACCAAATGGATTATCGATTAATCATGCCCTTGGATCCTTGAACCTTGGCATGCTTAGTTTCACTTTTGGATTTGTGATTGTATACCGGCAAAGCAATGTAGTGTTGATTAAAATTATGGGCCAAATAATTGATTTCTTTAAAGAGCTCTCGACGAGTAATGATTCCTTTAAAGTGATTTTCAGAATAAACGTACACCAGAAAGTTCTCATCAACTAAGTACCGCAAAATGGCTTCCAAATTATCCCGTTCATAAATCGTTGGAACATCTTTTTGCATAATTTGCTTCACTTTGATTGCGTCAAGCGGCCGACTATTGATTCCGGTATCTTGCATCATAAGTTCAGTAATCATTGGCAGAGAAACCAGCCCCATAAAATGGTTATCGTTATCTAACACGGGAATTTTTGCATATTTAACTTTCGTCAAAACCATGAACACGTGCTGGAGATCGTTATCTTGATTGACCGTTGCGACCACATCAGCTGGAATTAAGATATCCCGGTGACTCTCACGCATCACGGTCTCAATTGGTTTATCGATCATATCATCATAAACTCCTTTTTGCTAGAACGGAAAACGAAGTTCCAAATTCGCCACCGGTTCAAATTGACGGTTGCAATATTGAACGGTGTAATATTTTTGATCCATACTGATAATGGCATAGGTACCACCAAGGCTGGCGTACTGACCACGAGGATCCGCAATGCTTCCAGGGTTGACAAACAGCATCTGATCGTCAAAAGTAGCCCCTAATTGATGGGTATGCCCAAAGAGGACAATATCTGCTGACAAGCTTCTGGCATATAGCTCCAAATTGAGCAATCCGCCATTGACATTTTGATGATGCCCATGCGTTAAGAGAATCCGTTTGCCGTTAACTTCTTGAACCACCTGTTCAGGAAATTCCGCGAAATCCATGTTTCCTCGGACAATCTGCAGCTGAGAGACTAATGGATCATCCAATGGCAATTCCGAATCACCACAGTGGAAAATACCGGCCACTTTACCGGCATATTTGCTGACCAATTCTTGGATAATCCCTCGATCTCCATGACTATCACTGACGACGACAATTTTCATGAATCCCACAACTCCAATAATTGACTTAACAGATTACGAATGGCATTGCCTCGATGACTGATCAGATTTTTATCATGAGGCGTCATCTCGGCCAGGGTTCGTTGCTGACTAGGGACATAGAACAGTGGGTCATAGCCAAAATCATTATCGCCCTGACGCTCACGTAAAATCTCACCGTTAATTCGACCGTTGGCAACCACCCTGTCGCCTTCCGGGGTTAAATAAACCAGCACGGATTCAAAATAAGCCGTCCGATCACGTTTGTTTTGCATTTCTTTCAAGAGTTTATCATTGTTGGCATCATCGTCGTGATCTCCGGCGTATCGTGCCGAGTGAACACCCGGTTGACCATTAAGTGGCTTGACCACCAAACCTGAATCATCTGCAATCACAGCTTGATGGGTAAAGTTCATGATGCCAGTGGCCTTTAAGGTGGCATTTTCTTCAAAGGTCGTGCCAGTCTCGGCAATCGTCGGGACATTTTCAAAATGCTTCAGTGATTTAATAGTGATGCCTGTCTGTTTGAAAGCATCTTCAAACTCAATAATTTTATGGGCATTTTGAGAGGCAATCACGATTGAGTTGGGTCTTTTCACGTTATCAAACTCCTTTAAATATCTAACTTCACGGCAGTAATCGGTGTCCCAAGCAGCTTGTCAGCAACTTTAGCAAAATCATCAGGGTTGCCAGTTGTGTAAAACTGCCTACTCCCTGTTTGATGATCAACAGCAAAGGTGTCGTGGACTGATAAATTGTCCCTAACCTGCCGCGCAGTCGCCACGCCTGGATCAATTAAAGTGACTGAGTCACCCATCACGTTCTGAATTTCTTTTTCCAAAATTGGAAAATGTGTGCAGCCCATTACCAAAGTGTCAATCGGTTTATCCATAAACCAGGCTAATCGGTTGTTAACTGCGACCTGAGCTTCAACAGTTCCGGCAAGCCCCTCTTCAACCATGGTAACAAACTCCGGACATCCCAATGAGGAGACAACCACGGCTTGGTTTGCTCGCTTAATCAATCGCTCATAATCCCCAGAGCGAACAGTGCCATTAGTCGCAATTACGCCAATCTGGCCGGATTTGGAAGCCTTGGCAGCCATTTGGGATCCCGGTTCGATCACGCCGATAACCGGAATTGGTAATATTGCTTTTAAATACTCGTATGCCGCCGCCGTTGCCGTGTTACAGGCAATGACAAACATTTTAACATTTTGTTCGACCATATAGTCTGCAATTCTCTTAGTTAATTTTCTAACGGTTTCAGAACGCTTTTGCCCGTACGGTAAATTGGCCTGATCGCCAATAAAGATGTACGATTCATTCGGGAGGATTTTAGTGATTTCCTTTAAGACGGTAAGCCCGCCGACCCCCGAGTCCATGACGCCAATCGGCCGATTATCCAACAGAATTCCTTCTTCCTTTGTCTCAATAATATTATTATCTTGCAAAAGAATCTTTACTTCAACTTACAAAACAAGATTAATGATTTTATTGTATAATTTATTTATTACATTTTGCATTGGTGGAGATTAAAAAATGGATAACGAAGTATACAAGCATTTTATGACTGACGATACAATGAGAAGCTTACTGGGACAGGAATTAATTCGCGATTCACTGATCCCTGAAATTCTAGGCAAAGATGCCCATGAAATTTCCTATTGGGCGGGCAAACATTTGGCGAGAAACCATCGTCTGGCAACCTATGAAGATTTGGAAACCTTTTTCAAACAGTTCAAATTTGGTGATCTGAAACTGCTCAAACGGTCTGGCAACCAAATCAGCTGGCAGCTCAGTGGCAAAATTGTTGCCCAGCGCCTCGACGCCTTCGACGATCCAGACTTCTATCTTGAATCTGGATTCATCGCTCAAAGCTGTCAATATATTCTTAATCAGCAGGCAGAAGCTGAGCTGGAAAAGACGAATACCAATAAAGGATTTGTACTCCTGAGCACTTATCTGAGCCCCGACAAGCCGACTGATGGCCAGGAAGCTTCAGCCATATTTGAAATGATTCAGCCAGACTCCGAGGATAACACCAAGCCTCAGGAATAACTGACAATAATCAAAAAGCCCACGCAAAACCAACCAGGTTTTGTCGCGGGCTTTCTTACTGTCGGGACGCTCTAGGAGCCAGATAGCTCTTAAAACTAGCCGGCATATTGATCGAGCACTTTTTTGACTTGGGCTTTTGGATGATATCCAACGATGGTATCAACTACTTTACCGTCTTTTTTAACCAGTAAAGTCGGGATACTCATAATGCCGAATTTTGATAAAGTCTCCGGATTCTTGTCAGCATCCATTTTGGTGAACTTTACATTATTCATTTCTTCTGCCAGCTCTTCGATGACAGGCGTCTGCATCCGGCAAGGGCCGCACCAAGTTGCCCAAACGTCGGTTAAGGTAACCCCTTGTGCAGTGTCTTTTTCAAAAGTTTGATCTGTGGTTTCTTTAAGCATATCAAAACACTCCAATCCTTTTATAGTTTAATACTAACAATTTTTTAGCAAAAAGCAAACAGATTGCACACAATCAATTTTATTTTAATTTTACAACCGTTGACCCGTCACCACCAGCATTGGGCGCCGAGTAGCCAAAACTTTTAACCCGGGGATTACGTTTCAAATATTCGGTAACTCCCTTTCTAAGGGCTCCCGTTCCCTTTCCATGAATAATCGTCACTGAAGGGTATCCCGCAAGTAATGCCGAATCAATATATCGATCAACTTCGGTCATCGCCTCTTCATAGCGGTGACCACGAAGATCCAAGGTTGGTGACATTCCAGTCGACCTGGTTCGGGAAACATGCGTTTGATACTGATTCTTGTCTTGTTTGACTGGGGTGGCCTTCTCCAAATCAGCTTCTTCAATCTGCATCTTTAAAATGCCAATTTGGACGTCCCAAGTGTGGTTTTTATCCTTCCTAAACAACGTGCCTTGTTGCCCGTAAGACTTTACCAAGACATCGTCGCCGGCACGAAAATCGTGCTTGGCCTTTTCTTTTCTTAGAACCTTATTCTTTGTCAGACTAGGAGCGGATTCCAATTTATTAAGCGCCCCTTTGGCATCAATCAGTTCATTTTCTTTCACAGCAACTTGACCGACTTGGGCCTGCTTTTTGTGCAGCTCATCAATGATCTGATCGGCCTTCTTCTTGGCCTCTTCGACCACTTGATTAGCCTGCTCCTTGGCCTGCTCGACAAGTCGTTCCTTCTGATTTTCATACTTGGTGAACTTATCTTGAAGGTCATGCTGAAGACGGGTTGATTCGGTCAGCTGTGCATCCAAATCATCAGCCTCGTCGTGAGCCCGCTTAGTTTGCGCTGTCAGCTCTTCAATCATGTTATTAATATCCTGGTTCTCTGAGTCGGTAAACGAGCGTGCTTGGTCAATAATGGCCTTTGGCATCCCAAGTTTGCTGGCGATATTCAACGCATTACTTTGACCGGGAATTCCCAGTAAGAATCGATAAGTCGGCTGGAGTGTATCAACGTCAAATTCCATCGATGCGTTGATGATCCCAGGCCGATTGTAAGCAAACGCCTTTAATTCAGGATAATGGGTGGTGGCAATCAACTCACCGCCAATTCGATGAAACGCATCAATAATTGCCATTGCCAGTGCCGCCCCTTCTTTGGGATCGGTTCCGGCACCAAGTTCATCCAACAGGACCAAACTGTGTTGACTTGTTTGCTTCAAGATACTGATAATATTGTCCATATGTGACGAAAAAGTACTCAGATTAGCTTCAATCGACTGCTCATCACCGATATCAGCAAAGACGTTGTCAAACACGCCTATTTGAGAATCTTCGTTTGCGGTGATAAATAAGCCGGACTGCCCCATTAATTGTAGAAGACCGACCGTCTTAATGGTAATTGTTTTACCACCGGTATTCGGTCCAGTGACAATGATTGTGTTGTACTGATCGCCAATCTCAATATCGTTTTCGACAACTTGATCTCTGGGGATCAGTGGGTGGCGGGCTTTTCTGAGATTGATCACATTTTTAGGTGACACTTTTGGCATCACACTACCGGTCGCATGGGCCAACTTTGCTTTGGCATTGACAAAGTCCAGTTGCCCGACCAAATCCATGTTAGCCAGCAATTCATCTCGATGTGGCCGAATCAGATCAGTTAACTCGGCCAAAATTCGCCGGACCTCTGCTCGTTCAGAGAGCTGATCCCGACGTAATTGATTATTCATTTCAACCACGTTATTGGGTTCAACGTATAGTGTTTGACCAGAAGCACTTTGGTCGTGAATAATGCCACCAAATCGTTGCTTATACTCCGCCTTGATTGGAAGGACAAAGCGACCGTCGCGGACTGTAATAATTGGCTCTGAGAGATACTTGGCATCCGACCCCTTGATAAATTTGCCCATTTTCGAACGGATGTTGCTTTGAGTGGCAACGATTGTCCGACGAATCGACCGCAGTTCAGAAGAGGCACCATCCAGGATCCGGCCATCTTCATCAACTGAGGTAACCATCCGCTTGGTCACCTCAGGCATTAATGTGAGCCGATCAACAATTGCGGGAACCGATTTTAGAGCCACTTCTTCAGCTGCCAGGTCCCGGAAAAAATCAGTAACCACCTGCACAGCCCGCAATAACTTGGTGATATGGGACAGCTCGGTCCCACTTAGCGATGCGTTTTGAATCCGTAAACGTTTCATATAAGCTGAAATGTCTGCAAGTTTGGGAATTGGAATTTCTCCCTTTAAGCGGACAATATCTGCCCCATCAGCTGTTTGGGCCAGTCGTTGGCTGACTGTTTCAAATGAAGGGCTTGGGGTCAATAAATCGACAATTTGTCGACCACGGTCAGTGGTTAAATATTTAGCCACCTGTTCTTTGATTTTTCCATACTCTAATGTTTCTAAAACTTTTTCGTTCATAGATTAACCTCACTAGAATGTTGATTCCAAATCTGAATCATTTTATCTGAGAGAATCGGTGTTTTTTTCACAATCCACTGGGAAATAACAGATTGCTGATACTGCTCTTGAATGCTCTGGTCAGGAAACATCACTAAAAAGTTCAGCAAAATAAAGATAAATAAATACTTGATGAGCAGATCAGAAGCACCGCCTAATAAAGCATTTAATTGATGCAGTAAAGGCAGTCGAGTGATTGGCGACAGCAGATCGCCTAACAAATGAACCATTCGCCAAACAAATCCAAACAGCATCGCAAAGATGAACCATTTGATAATCATTTGAGCACTTTGATTGCCACCGTTTTGAAAAATGGCATGATTAATAAAGTCAGCAATTGGGCTGGTGAAAGCAATACTGACGATCGTTGCTGCCAAAAAACCAATTAGACTTAAAATCTCATTCACGAACCCTCGATGAAGGCCGCGGAAAAAGCCAAATATCAAAATCACAATGATTCCAATCGTCAAAACCATTTAATGAACCTCTTTATTGTGAGCACTTTCTTCAACATCAAATTGTTTGGAGATCGCATTAAAGGCAATTAAAATTGCCCGCTGCTCGTCGGATGCATTTGGCATCGCTTCATGAAGCTGCTTGAGTTGCTCATTTAATAAATCAGACACTGCCTGCATATGATCCACTGATCCTTTGCCAACAAGCACGTAATCTTTGCCGTCAATGGTCGCTTTAAAACGACGTTTTTCGTTGGTAGACATTACATCACATCCTAAATTCTTTCAATTAAAAAGGACTGAGACTCAACAATGCTCCGCCTCAATCCTTTCGCAATAATGACGATTTTCAATTATTGATTGTCGTCGCTGTCATCATCCTGATCATCGCCATCTTTACCCAAGAACGTGTTCAAAACTGATTCGATCATATCCCATTCTTTATCCGTTTCAATTGCTTGAAGTTCGCCACCCTGTGGGTCACTTGGATCGTCACCCTTTGGCAGTGCATAGGCTTGGATTTCAACTTCTTCATCTTCACCCTTACTATCTGGATAAATGAGAATATATGAACGATCAAAGTCCTCGGACTTGAAGGTGAATAACACGTCGTATAAAGTTTCATCGCCGTTTTCGTCGACTAATGTAATCTGTTGTTGTACTGGTTCTTGGTCTGCCATAATTGTTTACCTCGCTATATTTTAGTTAATTTACCATTGCGGTCCAAATAATTCTGAAGTATCAAGCCAGCGGCTAATTTATCGATAACTTTTTTTCGCTTAGCCCTGGATACATCTGCTTCTTCAGTTAACATCCGCTGAGCTTCAACAGTCGTTAATCGCTCATCTTCAAAATCAACTGGAAAGTTGAACTTTTCCTCAAGTCGTTTGCCATACTGTTGTGAGGCTTCCGCCCGCGGGCCTAAAGAATTGTTCATGTTTTTGGGGAGGCCAACGACAAACCCATCAACTTGGTACTTTTCAACTAATTCAGAAACCCGATCCAAACCGAATTCTTTGTTTTCCTCATCAATTCGAATTATTTCAACCCCTTGTGAGGTCCATCCCAACTGGTCACTAACAGCAACCCCGACGGTCTTTGAACCAACATCTAAGCCCATTAATCTCATTTTTCACCTTTTTTCGTCTCAGTTGGATGATTATCCAAATAGAAACGAACTAATTCTTCGATTATTTCATCACGTTCATGCCGGCGGATAAGATTTCGCGCATCAAGGTTACGTGGAATGTATGCTGGATCGCCAGAAATCAAGTAGCCAACAATCTGATTATACGGATTATAACCCTTTTCTTCCAGTGCTGCATACACAGTCAACAGTGTTTCACGGACGTCTTTTGGCTGGTCTTCATTAAAATTAAAAAACATGGTTTTATCTAACGAACTCATACGATTCACCTCTATGACTTAAGGTCATTTGTATTAATTTTAACTGATTATAAGTGAAACTACAATCAAGTAAGCCAATGTAACCGACATGTAACCGTGACGTAATAATTATTTATTTGATAACCACTCGACCGCCGCATTCATCGCTTTATCCAGGCCTGCGGGGTCTTTTCCACCGGCCTGAGCCATATTTGGCCGGCCGCCACCGCCACCTTTAATATTGCCGGCGATCGATTTGATGAGATCCCCAGCCTTGATTCCAGCTTTAATCTGTTCATCGCTCACTGCGACAATCAAATTCGCTTTGTCGCCGCTACCAGTCCCAAGAACCAAAACATCTGACAATTGCTTAGAGCGCCATGTATCAGCCAATTGACGAAGTTGATCCATCCCGGCATCTTTGATGATACCAGTAATAATGGAATATTTGCCAGCAGCTTTCTTGTCGGCAAAAACATTTTGAGCTTGTTGACCAGCTAGTTTGGCTTCAAGTGATTGCTGTTTTTGGGTCAGATCCTTAATTTCACTTAAAAGTTGCCCAACTCGTTTGGGCGTATCTTTAATTTGAGTTACTTTCAAGTCGCTGGCAATTTGTTTGAGTTCTTTTTCATGGTCGTTCAACAATTTGAACGCATCCTTGGCCGTCACCGCTTCGATTCGACGAACACCAGCACCGACGCCGGATTCCGAGACAATCTTAAATAGCCCAATGTCACGCGTATTTGTCACGTGAGTTCCGCCACAAAATTCAACTGAGAAATCACCAATGCTGACAACTCGAACTTTATCACCGTATTTTTCACTAAATAAGGCGATGGCACCCATCTTCTTACCAGTCTTAGGATCGGTCACAACGGTGTTCACGTCGATTTCATTGAAGATTTGGCGGTTAACCATATCTTCAACCTTCTGTAGATCTTCATCAGTTACCTGACCAAAGTGGTTGAAGTCAAATCGCAGATAGTTTGGTTCAACTAGTGACCCTGCCTGTTGCGTGTGACCACCTAAAACGTTTCGCAGAGATTGGTCAAGTAAATGAGTCGCAGTGTGGTTCTTCTCAACGCGGCTGTGGAACAATTTGTCCACAATCAGATGATAAGTTTTGCCTTTCTCAAGTGGCTCTTGGGTTTTCAGCGTGTGAAGATTCTGGCCGTTCGGTGCGTGATGGACATCGACGACATCCGCAACTTTGTCCCCCTCTTCATCAAGGACAACCCCCCGATCAGCAACCTGGCCGCCCATTTCGGCATAGAACGGTGTCTTGTCAAAAATAACTTCAACGGATCCACCCTTAGAATTATCAACCAATTTTTCATTTTCAACGATTTCCAAAAGCTTCGCATGATCCACATCCAAGGTGTCATAGCCAACGTATTCACTTGGGTCCTTGATTTCAATTAAAAGGTCTCGTTGAACGCCCATTGATTTGGCTCCGCTGCGGGCTTTTCGAGCACGATCCTTTTGTTTTTCCATCTCTGCTTCAAAGCCTGGTTTGTCAACTGATAAACCGGCATCATTGGCTTCTTCTTCGGTTAGTTCAACAGGGAAACCGTAAGTATCGTAAAGTTTAAAAGCAGTTGGACCATCAATAATCGTCTGATTATTTTCCTTGGCGTCTTTCACAACTTGATTGAACAGTTTCAAACCATCAGCCAAGGTTTCATTAAACCGGTCTTCCTCAGAGCGGACAACCTTAGCAATATAATCTTTTTGCTTAAGAACGTCCGGATAATAAGATTCCAGAGTTTCGCCGACGACTGGGACTAACTTGTACAGGAATGCTTCGTTAATTCCAAGCCGCTGACCATTAACAATTGCGCGTCTAATTAATCGGCGAATCACATAACCACGGCCAACGTTTGAAGGGAGTGCCCCGTCACCAATCGCAACCGTAATTGCCCGGGCGTGATCAGCAATAATTCTGAAGGCTTCATTGTCCTTCTTGTTGGTGTCATATTTTTTATTGTCACTTAGCTCCTCAGTTTTGTGAATCATTGGTAAAAAGAGGTCGGTCTCAAAGTTGGTTCGAGCATGTTGGAAAATTGAAACAACCCGTTCGAGCCCCATTCCAGTATCAATGTTTTTTCGTGGCAGTGGTTCGTAAGTATCTTGTGGCGTGTGGTTAAACTGTGAGAACACGATGTTCCATACTTCAAGCCAACGGTCGTTTTCACCGCCTGGGTAGTTTTCCGGGTCGTCGGGGGCTAAATTGTCAAAGTCCTTTCCGCGATCATAGAAGATCTCTGAGTCAGGGCCGGATGGTCCCTGGCCGATATCCCAAAAGTTATCTTCGATTTCAATGATATGATCGGGTGCGACACCTACTTTTTCCCAATACATCTTGGCATCTTTATCCTTTGGATAGACCGTCATATAGAGCTTTTCAGGATCCCAGCCAAACCACTTGGGTGAGGTTAACAGTTCATAGGCCCAGGTAATGGCTTCCTTTTTGAAATAGTCACCAACCGAAAAGTTTCCCAACATTTCAAATAAGGTGTGATGGCGCGGGGTTTTGCCGACGTTTTCAATATCGTTGGTTCGAATACTCTTTTGAGAACTGGTCATCCGTGGGTTTTTTGGGACTACCGACCCGTCAAAATACTTTTTCATGGTGGCAACACCGGAATTGATCCACAGCAAGGTTGGATCGTCCACTGGAATCAATGAGGCGCTTGGTTCAATGGTATGGCCCTTTTCCTGGAAGAAATCGAGGTACATTTGTCTAATCTGACCACTACTTAACTGTTTCATGTTTTTTCTCCTTCGACAAAATTAAAACACCGTTGCTCGCAGAGACGCCCATTGACGCGGTACCACTCTGATTGCAACGATGTTTATCGTTAACCACTTAATCTCTATAACGTAGAGTTGCGTTTGATCATTTAACTTTTAAGAGAGCACCGCGTAATTTCCGTCGTTTTTCCCACCAGCCAAAACGTCTCTGAAACAGATCCTTATGCGGCATATTCTTAACACATCTCAAAGTATACTTTTTTGTGAATATGGTGTCAATACAGACCTATTGATACCTTGAAGAACTATTCTTACGTTGTTTACGCTTAGCTCGGGCTTCTTCACGTTTAGCGACTCGACGATCCATCTCGTCTTTTCTCGCAATCGTGTTTTTAATTCGCCGTTTGTAACCAGGCTTGATCTTTTTCTTTTTCTTCTTGATCATTCCGATCATCGTTGGATCCAGCTTGTCATGCTTCTTTCGGTGGGTCTTTCGCCGATTACGGTCATAGGAATCAACAATTTCACCATTTTTCAGTGCCTTGGGTTTGAAATGAATTCCCATGTTCTCAAGCTCTTCGACTGCTTTTTCTTCATCAGGTGAATATAACGTGATTGAAGTTCCTGACATGCCGTTTCGACCAGTTCGGCCAACGCGGTGAATGAAAAACTCGAGATCTTCGGTGGGAATATCATCGTTGATGACATCCGATACCCCCTCGATATCAATGCCCCGTGCAGCTAAATCAGTTGCGACAACGAATTGAAATTCAAGGTTCTTAACCCGTTTCATCACTTGTTTACGCTCACGAGGCTTAAGACCACCGTGAATCATTGCAACTTTGAGCCCCTGGCCCTTCAAATAGTCGGTCAATTCTTCCACTCGTTTGCGGGTGTTGGCAAAAATCAAAACCAAATAAGGTTCCCCAATCGTCAACAATTTATAAATAAGTTGATTTTTATCCTGGCCTTTAGTTGAAATCAGCCAATTATCGATTGTTGGGCTGATGATGGTTGACACTGGGATCTCTTCGATGAAGGGATTCACCATGTATTTTTTTAAAAAGATGTTAATCTTTTGGGGGATGGTTGCAGAGAAGACCATCATTTGAACGTGTTTCCCAAAACTGGCGGCGATATTGTCAACGACGTCCAAGAATCCCATATCCAGGGTCATATCCGCCTCGTCAATCACTAATTGGGCAGTATGAACATCCAAGCCACCGTTTGAAATGAGGTCCCAAATTCGACCAGGGGTGCCGACAACCAGTTGCGGTTGTTCATGCTGAATCTTCTTTTCTTGACGAGCCTTATCCGTTCCACCAATGTAGGCACCAATTGAAATCGGTTCGCCCGCGTGCTTAGCCAACTGCTTGGCAGCATCGATGATCTGATAGGCTAACTCTCGGCTGGGTGTCGTAATCACCGCTTGGACCTCGTCTTTACTGGGATCAAGCTGGTTAAAAATCGGTAACAGAAAAGCATGGGTCTTCCCGCTACCAGTAGCGGATTGCCCCACAACATCTCTTCCCTGCATGATAACAGGCATGACCTTTTCCTGGACGGGTGTGGGGTGACTAAAGTTCAGCTCCTTAACGGCATCCAACAAAAATGGCTTTAAATTAAATTCTGAAAAATTACTCATATAATCTCCTACTTGTTTTTGGCGACCCAATGATTCAGATCGCTCACAAATTCTTTGATATGGGCTTCGTCTTCGACAACGGCCCCGCTAGCAAGTGGATGACCGCCACCGCCGTATTGCTTGGCAAGTTCATTAATTTCCGGCCCCTTGGATCGTAGACGAATTCGGAACGTCCCATCTTTTTGTTCGACAAAAATTGCCCAGGCAACCACTTGCTTAATCTTGCCGGGTAACGGCACGACCGCAGAGGTGCTTTCATCTCCCAGCTTAAATGGTTCTAGCACTTTGTTGGATAAAACCAAGTAGGCAGCTCCGCTATCAAGAATATTCAGATTCTCATAGACATAAGCAGATAGCCGAGCAAGTGGGATGTCAATCTCGTCTTCTATTTTGTTGACTTCACTAGTTGAAAAATCGTATTCCGCTAATTTCGATGCGACGGCCAAAGTACGTGGTGAGGTAGATGGATACATAAATCTTCCGGTATCACCAACGATTCCAGCGTACAACAGCCTGGCACCTTCGTCAGGCAGGGTTAACTGTTCCCGATTGGCATCATAAAAATCATAAATGAGCTCAGACGTGCTTGAAGATTCTGGCTCAACCCACAACAGGTCGCCAAACTGATCGTCGTTTGGGTGATGATCGATCTTGATTAGTTCTTTACCTGTGGTATAACGTTCGTCATCGACCCGTGGCTGGTTGGCGGTATCAACAACGATGACCAAAGCGTCTTTATATTGTTCATCGGAAATTTCATCGGCTGTTCCTAACCAGGCAAAACTATCATATTGCTTACCGGCACACAGAACTGTTTTATCGGGAAACGATCCTTTAATGAGTTGAGCCAGGCCCATTTGTGATCCAATGGCATCAGGGTCTGGACGTTTGTGACGATGAATAATAATGGTTTTAAATTTTTTAATTTCGCGCAATATTTGATCTTGTATTGACATTTTATTTGCTCCATAACTTTATTGTTGAACACTTCAGTATACATTACTTTGTGCATAATATAAACCGCCGGATATAATGAATCAATCAAACAAATGAAGAACAATATTCTCATAGGTTAAATCATCCAAGTTAGTAATGGTGATCCCCAACAGGCGAACCCCCTTTGCAATGTCCGGCATATCGACCAATAAATCGTTGGCCAGCGCAAAGTATTCTTCAGAACTGTTCTTCAGATAATTATCCATGGTCACTCGCTTGGTAAACGTTGAGAAGTCAGCGTAACGAATCTTAAGAACCAACGTTTTGCCATGCTTCTTTTTGTCATCCATTGCCTTAACCACCATGCCGGCAATTCGCTGAAGTTCATCATCGACTTCACTTTGGGTGTCAATCGCCGGTCCAAACGTCCGCTCCTTGCCAATCGATTTACGAACCCGTTGATATTCCACTGGCCGCTCGTCAATCGCTCGGGCGCGCTGGTACAACACATAACCGAATTTACCAAAGTGTTTGATCAAATCCATTTGTGACCACGAAATGAGATCCTGGCCATTATTGATGGCTAACTCACGCATCTTGGGAACAGTCTTTTTACCGACACCGCGAAATTTTTCAATCGGTAGTCGGCCCAAAAATTCCAGAGCATCCCGCTGCGCAATAACGGTAATCCCAACTGGTTTGGCGTAATCAGACGCTTCTTTGGCAAGAAACTTATTGTACGACACCCCCACTGAACAGGTTAAGTGAGTGGTATCCCAAATTTCATTTTGAATCATCCGGGCAATTTGAATCGGATCAGACAAGTGCTTTTTGTTATGAGTAACATCCAGGTATGCTTCATCCAAAGCAACGTATTCAATCACTTCCGTGTACTCATGAAAGATATCATGAATTTGATTGGAAACTGAACGGTAGAGATCAAAGCCAGAAAATCGAAAAACAGCCTGCGGACAAAGTTCAAACGCCTTCATAGCACTCATTGCCGAATGCACACCAAACTTGCGGGCTTTGTAGTTGGCCGTCGAAACCACACCTCTGCCGCCGGTTTGGCGTGGATCCCTTGCGACAATCAACGGCTTTTTCTTCAGACTAGGGTCCTTACGTTCTTCAATCGACGCATAAAAAGCGTCCAT
This sequence comes from Lentilactobacillus parakefiri, assembly GCF_002157585.1. GTDB lineage: Bacteria > Bacillota > Bacilli > Lactobacillales > Lactobacillaceae > Lentilactobacillus > Lentilactobacillus parakefiri. The sequence continues at coordinate 18,444 of NZ_BDGB01000079.1, read as the reverse complement.
ATCCACATGAATGATGCTTCTAATTGATGATTTCATCAAGATCGCCCTTAATCAAACGTATGTTCTTTACCAGGTAAAAAAATGGTCGGGATTCATGATAGTCAACTTCCCAACCGATTTGATCAAACTATTTGTCTTCTGACTTTGTTTCCTCTTTCGCATCAGAATCCGCAGTGGCATCCTGGTCGCTCTTTGAAACAGCGTCATCTTTGTGATCATCATTTGCAGTTGCATTTGCATCGTTGTTTGCTGCAGGTGCAGCAACAGCAGGCTGTTTAACTGAGGCAATTGCACTCAAGTCAAATACCAAGTAAATGCCGTCACAATCCAAAGTCACGGTCTTTTCAGCTTCGTTGATTTCGTCAACGACACCATGTAGCCGACCAATTGTAATGACTTGGTCGCCAACCTTGATCTTTGAAAGTTGTTCCCGACGCTTTTGTTGTTGCTTTTTTTGGGGACGGATCATCAAGAAGTACATCACCGCAAACAAAACAACAATCATTAAAATTGAGTAATAAGATTGATTCAAATTTTTTCACCCACACTTTCCATAGTAATACTTTACCAAATAAGCCTCTAATAGTCTATACCTAAAAGTTTTTGGGGTTGGGTTTATTATAGCCGTACTGTTCAAACACCTCTGCCCGCAGATCCAATAAATTGTCGTCGATGATTGCCTGCTGAACTCGTTTCATTAAGTGAATTAAATAATACAGATTGTGGTAACTGCACAAGCGCATCCCGAAAGATTCGTCAGTCTTCATCAAATGACGAATGTAGGCTCGGGTATAGTTTCGACAAGTGTAACAACCACACTGATCATCCAGTGGCGTAAAATCGCGCGCATACTTAGCGTTCTTAACAACCAATCTGCCATGCGAAGTCATGACCGTTCCGTTACGAGCAATTCGCGTTGGCAAAACACAATCAAACATATCAATCCCGCGAATCACGCCATCAATCAGTGAATCAGTCGCCCCGACACCCATCAAATAGCGCGGCTTATTCTCTGGCAGAAGTGGACTAGTGGCTTCCAAAATCCGGTTCATTTCTTGCTTCGATTCACCCACTGACAGCCCGCCGATCGAGTATCCAGGAAAGTCTAGGCTGACCAAATCTTTTGCGGATTGCTTTCTAAGGTCTTCAAACCCGGCCCCTTGGACAATCCCAAACAGTCCCTGCCAGTCGGCATTTCGGTGAGCTTTCAAGCCACGTTCTGCCCAGCGGCTGGTCCGCTCAACAGATTTTTTGACATAGTCATAAGACTCAAAAAATGGTGGACATTCATCAAGACTCATCATAATATCCGGTCCCAAATCATTTTCAATCTGAATCGCCTTTTCAGGGGACAAGAACATCTTTGAACCGTTAATTTCATTTTTGAAGGTCACACCTTCTTCAGTAATATCACGGTTCTTAGCCAGCGAAAACACTTGAAAGCCACCGGAATCGGTCAAAATTCCCTTGTGCCAGTTCATAAACTTGTGGAGTCCGCCCGCTTCTTCAACAATGTCTTCACCAGGCCTTAACCACAGGTGATAGGTGTTCGCTAGGATTATTGTCGAGCCCATTTGGTCCAATTCTTCCGGGGCAAGGGTTTTAACGGTTGCTTGAGTTCCGACAGGCATAAACATCGGTGTCTTGAAAGTACCGTGAGGCGTGGTGATTTCACCCAAACGCGCACCGGTGTGCTTCTCCTTTTTAATCAAGCGATAAGTTATCGCTGGTTGCATATAATAGTCCTCCTAGTGAATGTACATTGCGTCGCCGAAGCTAAAGAAGCGATATTTTTCTTCAATCGCATGCTGGTAAGCGTTCAAGATATTATCACGTCCGGTAAATGATGCCACCAACATGACCAAAGTAGATTTGGGTAAATGGAAATTGGTGATAAACGAATCGACTACTTGCCATTGGTAACCCGGTTTGATAAAAATATCCGTCCATCCAGAATCGGGGCGAATATCGCCGCCAAACTTGGTTCCAACCGTTTCCAATGTTCGAATTGAAGTCGTTCCGGTGGCTACAATTTTGCCGCCATTATCCCGAACAGCGTTCAGCGTGTCGGCTGCTTCATCTGACAAACGTAAAATTCGCTATGCATTTTGTGATCTTCAATATTTTCTTCATCAACCGGTCGGAAGGTTCCAAGACCGACGTGTAGCGTTAAATAAACTAAGTGAACGCCCTTATCTTCGACTTTTTTGAGCAAATCTTTCGTCCAGTGCAAACCAGCCGTTGGTGCAGCCGCCGAGCCCATTTCTCTGGCATAGACGGTCTGATAGCGATTGGGATCATCTAACTTTTCTTTAATATACGGCGGCAATGGCGTTTCACCAAGCCGTTCCAGGATTTCAATGAAAATCCCGTCGTATTTAAATTCAATTTCCCGACCACCATGATCCAATTCCTTGGTCACGACCGCTTTGAGCTGGCCGTCACCAAAATTAATCACCGTTCCAACCTTGGCTTTCTTAGCGGGCTTCATTAAAGTTTCCCAACGGTCGCCCTCAATGTTATGCAACAGCAATACTTCCATGTGGCCGCCGGTGTCTTCTTTGACACCGTAGATTCGAGCAGGCATGACCTTTGAATCGTTCATCACCAGAGCATCCCCGGGATTGAGATAATCAATGATGTTGTAAAAGTGGCGGTCCTGCATTTCACCTGTCTTTTTATCCAGCACTAACAATCGTGATTCATCACGATCTTTAATGGGTGTTTGGGCAATGAGTTCATGTGGCAGATCATAGTCAAAATCTTCAAGGGTATAATTTGTTTTCAAGATTTTAATTCCTTTCGTCCTGATGTGGCATTGGGTAACTCAAATGCGCGTATCCTTTGGGGGTTACGATTCTTCCCCTGGCTGTCCGCTTGATTAAGCCGATCTGAAGCAAATAGGGCTCATACATTTCAGCAATCGTATCGGTTTCTTCACCGATATTGGCGGCTAGGGTATTTAAGCCAACCGGGCCGCCATCGTAGTATTTGATCATCGTCGTCAAGAGTTTGAGATCAGTGGCATCCAACCCTAAATCATCGACTTTTAACTTGGCCAGGGCATACCTGACAATTGCCAAATCAACTTGGTCTTTATCAGATACCTGAGCGAAATCCCGTACCCGTTTTAATAATCGATTGGCCACTCGGGGTGTTCCACGTGACCGTAACGCAATCTCATGAGCACCATCGTTTTCAATGTCAATTTGAAAGATATCCGCGGTTCGGCGGACAATATCTTCCAAATCCGAAGTCTTGTAATAATTCATGTGCTCAACAATCCCAAACCGATCACGCAACGGTGCCGACAGCATCCCTGCTTGGGTCGTTGCCCCAATCAAGGTGAATGGCGGCAATGGAAAATGAATTGGGTGGGCACCTGAACCCTGCCCGACAATAATATCGACAAAAAAGTCTTCCATGGCCGAATAAAGCATTTCTTCAACCACTTTGGGCAGTCGGTGAATTTCATCGATGAACAGCACATCACCGGGCTGAAGTTCGTTGAGGAGGGACAATAGATCCCCTGGCTTATCAATCGCGGGACCACTGGTTGTCCGAATGTTGACTCCCATCTCGTTGGCAATCACCATCGCTAAAGTCGTTTTTCCAAGTCCAGGAGGCCCATAAAGCAACACATGATCTAATGACTCCTCACGCTGCTTAGCGGCCTTGATATAGACCCTTAACTCGTTTTTAACGTCATCTTGTCCAATATACTCATTTAAAACTCGGGGACGAAGCGATTTTTCAATGCTGTTCTCATCGGTATCAACACTTTCTGGTGAAACCAGTCGATCATCTTTTTCATTGGCCAATGGATCATCTCCTCATTTCTAATGCATTAATAATTTTAATCCTAAACTTAAGTATTCGTCGGTTGACAAATCTGTCTGCTTGGTTAAGTCCGGTTCGATTGCCGCAATTTGTTTGGTACCATATCCCAGTGCCTCCAGTGCAGATAAAGCATCGGTTAGTTCTGAGGACTTTTTAGCCCCCCCAAGCGTTTGTGCAGGCAAACCACCATCAGTTGCAATGTCGTCTAACTTTCCCTGCATATCCAAAATAATCTGGCGGGCGGTTTTCTTGCCAACGCCAGGAAACTTCGTTAAAAAATTGACGTCTTCGTTATTAATGGCAGCAATCAGCCCATCTCGGTCGTTGCCAGCCAAGATCGCCAAGGCACTTTTGGGACCAATACCAGAAACTGAAATCAATTTTTCAAAAATCTGCTTATCCTCAATGGTCGCAAAGCCGAATAGGACAATTGCCGTCTCACTAACTGACTGATAAATATAGACTCTGATGACCTTTTTCTCATCAACGTTAAACCGATACGGGTCTGCAGTATTGATCAAATAACCAACCCCGCCCACTAACAAGACAATGTGAGTTGGGGCGATATCAACGACCGTGCCTTCCAAAAATTCAAACATCAACTTCTCCTCTTCACTAAAACGTATGTTTGCCAGTAAATTGTACCATAATCTCGGTCGTTACTGGGCAACAATCTAAATGATTTCTTCGTCCGTATGATGAGGGTCTTGAATTCGTTTGAACATTTTTTCAATGTCCGCATTGCTGAACTTCACGAGAACCGGCCGGCCATGTGGGCAGTTATACGGATTTTCACACTCAGGCAGGCGCTTTAATAATGCCTTTGCCTGAAGCTCATCGAGATGATGATTGGCCTTAATTGCCCGCTTACAGCTCATCATAATAGCCGTTTTTTCGCGGAAAGCAGCCACTGAAATCTTATGATCGGATAAAATCCAATCAATCATTTCTTTAATGGTATCTTCTTCCTGCCCGGCTTTGAACCACATTGGGTGCTCATGAACGATGAAACTATTTTGTCCAAATGGCTCTAGATGGATTCCCAGTTTGTCCAGTAAATCCAAACGATCACTAATCATCAAAAAATCCGATGTCGAATAGTCGAGCACGAGGGGTACCAAGAACTTCTGCTGATCATCAGAAACCTCACCAATTTGTTGACGATAAAACTCATAATTAATCCGTTCCTGGGCCGCGTGCTGATCCACCAGATACATATTATCCGCAGTTTCAGCGATCAGATAGGTTCCATGGATTTGTCCAATGTAATCAAGGTGCGGAAACCCAGTTTCAATCACCAATTCAGACTGCTCAGGTTTTGCGCTCGGCTGTGAAGGATCTGCCGTTTCTGGCCGGGTCCCCTCAAATGCCGGCAAGCCGCTGGGCTCACTTTTGAGAAAGTCATCAAATTGGGCAACTTGTGGGCTGGCAAGGTCATCTCTGGTTTTAACCACCACCGGGGTCACTTCGGATTGAGAAGCTGAGGGAACCGTTGGTGTGTCAACTGCAAACAATGGCGGGTTAGTTCGAACCTGATCAGCAGTCGAAACGTTAAACCGTTTGGGGTTTGCATCAACGGGCTGTTTGAAATCCCTTGTTGCATCAGGAATTAGCTGCTTGTCTCTTAACATATCGTAAATCGCATTGGCAATCAATTTCCCAATCATCGGTTCATCACTAATCCGAACTTCCTGTTTGGTTGGGTGAACATTCACATCAATCAATGCCGGATCAGCGTCGATTTTGACCACCGCAATCGGAAAACGACCGATCATCAATTTGGAACCATAACCGGCAATGACCGCTTTAGTTAATGGAAAGTTACGGATAAATCGCCCATTCAAAATCAGTGAAATATAGTTTCGGCTTGAACGGGTCAACTCCGGCAGACTGACATACCCGCTGACTTTGATGTCCAAATCGGTTCCTTTGATCGCAACCATCTTGGAAACTGTCTTAACACCATAGATTGCTCCTAGGACTTGACGTAAATCGCCACGGCCGGAAGTTCGGAGCAGTTCACGGCCATTACTGATAAATGAAAAAGCAATCTCTGGGTGACTCAATGCCAATCGGTTGACAATATCAGAAATTTTAGAAAGCTCCGTATTCGGTGAACTCAAGTATTTCAAGCGCGCCGGCGTGTTATAAAACAGGGATGCTACTTCAACAGTCGTCCCTTTCCGCGATTCGGCGGCTTTTTGGGTCACGAGTTTGCCGCCCTTGTATGCCACTTCGGTTCCGGTTGAACCGGTTGACGTTTTCATCCGGACATTGGCAACTGAGCTAATGCTGGGAAGTGCTTCGCCGCGGAACCCGAGTGTCCGAACCCGGAACAAATCCCGCTGCTCGGAAATTTTACTGGTTGCATGGCGCAAAAAGGCTGTCTGTACCTGGGAACGGTCAATGCCATTTCCGTCGTCAACAACTTTAATCAGTTTCAAGCCCGAATTTTCAACGGTGACATCAATTTCCGTGCTATGGGCATCTATTGAGTTTTCAACTAATTCTTTAACGACTGATGCCGGTCGTTCAACGACTTCACCAGCAGCAATCTGGTTAGAAAGGATTGTTGGTAGCTTATGAATTTCGTTCAAATCAATCACCTTAATCTCCGTTTATCTTCTGCTGCCATTTGTAAACTTGATTCATGACTTGCATAGGCGTTTTCCCCATCAAGTCTAATTTCTTTAATTGTGACACAACTTCAGCTTGTTTATCACCAATTTGCTCAAGTGGAAATAAGGAGGTCTGCTGCTCAGCTGCCGTCTGAGGGGTTGGCTTTGCCGCTGAGGACGTTTGATGCTGTTCATCAGCCTGCTGCTCGAGGTTGACTAAAATATCATTAGCGCGGTGTAATAAGCCTTCTGGTAAGCCCGCCAACTTGGCAACATGGATGCCGTACGATTTATCAGCCGGTCCGGGCTGGATCTTATGCAAAAAGACCAGCTCGCCATTGGATTCCGTCGCGCCGACATGAACATTCTGAAGTCGTTTGAGTGACTCGTCCAAGACCGTTAGTTCATGGTAATGAGTTGAGAACAAAGTTTTAGCACCAATATTGTTATGAACATATTCAATAATTGCCTGGGCCAACGCCATCCCATCGTAGGTGGCGGTCCCCCGCCCAATTTCATCGAACAGGATCAGACTGTTAGGCGTGGCATTCTCGATGGCATCATTTGCCTCTTTCATTTCGACCATGAACGTACTTTGGCCGGAAATCAAATCATCAGCCGCACCGATTCTGGTGAAGATTTTATCAAAGACCGGCAGTTTGGCTTGCTTAGCGGGAACAAAACACCCCATTTGGTTCATGATGACACACAATGCCATTTGACGCATGTAGGTACTCTTACCGGACATGTTGGGACCTGTAATCAGTAAAATACTGGTATCTTCGCCCAAATTAACGTCATTCGGGACGTATTGCTGGTGGCCTAAAACTTTCTCGACAACTGGATGGCGGCCGTCTTTAACTTCAACGACGTGTTGAGTTGTGAGGGTTGGCCGGACAAATCGGTATTCCTCACTAACGGCCGCAAAGCTTTGTAAAACATCGATTGAGGCCACGGCATCGGCTAAATCCTGAATGTGCTTGATAGATTTTTTGATGTCGTCACGAATCTTAACAAATAATTTGTATTCCAAGGTCTTGCTTTGTTCTTGAGCCTCTAAAATCAAAGCTTCCTTTTCTTTCAACTCAGGCGTCGAGAACCGTTCGGCATTGGCCAGGGTTTGCTTTCTTTGATAGCGGTTGGCGGGAATCTTGTCCAAATTAACCTTGGTGACTTCAATGTAGTAGCCAAAAACATGGTTAAAGCCAACTTTCAAGTTATTAATCCCAGTAATTTTGCGTTCCTTGGCCTCCAATTCAGCCAACCATTTTTGCCCATTATTAGTTGCATCCCGATAAGTATCAAGCTGCTGATCGTAACCATCTTTGATCACACCACCATCCGTGATGGAAATCGGTGGTTCTTCGATAATCGCCGAATCGATTTCGTTAACAACATCATCAAGCGGAACTAGGCTTTTGAGCATGTTCTCAAAGCTTTTATCGGCAATTTGTTCCAAAATATATTTAATCTTTGGTACCTGCATCAGAGAAGCCTTGAGCTGAATCAAATCGCGGCCATTAACGCTGCCAAAAGAAATTCGACCGGCCAATCGTTCCAAGTCATAAACCTTGATAAGCTCATCTTGAAGTTGATTTCTCTCAAAGTAGTGATCTAGCAAAATTGCGACCGCGTCGTGACGCTGGTTAATCAACTTACGGTTTACCAACGGCCGTTCAATCCATTGTTTAAGTTTCCGGCCGCCCATCGCGGTTTTGGTTTGGTCAAGCAGCCACAATAGCGTACCGGCTTTTTTACCGGTACGGATATTGCGGATTAATTCCAAATTATACTGAGAATTGTGGTCGAGTTCTAAAAAGTCCGAAGGCTCATAAATCACAGCCCGTTTCAAATGCTGCAGACTTCTTTTTTGAGTAGCCTGAATATAGTCCAATAACAGTTTAACAACGCGTTTCATCAAGTCGTCATCAACGTCTTGGCTTAAGTAACTGACTGAAGAATTGACCGGCAGAACCGATTGATGAGAAATCAAAATTCCCAATTTCTGAATTGTATCCTGAATTGACTCAGGCAAATCGGCTTCAACCACGATTTCCTTAGTCTGCAAAGAAACCAGTTCATTGACAAATTCAGCCTGAGTTGTTAATTTGGCAACCTTAAGCTCACCAGTTGAAAGGTCAGCGTATGAGAAAGCAAATTCATGGTTTTGTTGATCGTCCACAACGGCCGTTAAGTAGTTATTGGACTTCGCATTTTCACTGCCGACATCCACCTGGGTTCCAGGTGTCACCAATTGAATCACTTCTCGTTTGACCATTCCTTTAGCCAATCGTGGGTCCTCCATTTGTTCACAAATGGCTACTTTGTATCCCTGATCAACTAAAATATCAATATAATTTTGAACCGCTTTGTGGGGCACACCACACATTGGAACCGGATTAGCCGCGTTTCGGCTCCGGTTCGTCAAAGTTAATTCCAATAACTGTGAACCCTTGATGGCGTCCTCGTTGAACATCTCGTAAAAATCACCAAGACGGTAGAACAAAAAAGCATCCGGATACTGATCCTTGATTTTTTGATACTGCACCATCATTGGAGTTAATTCTTTTTTTGCCAACTGAAAGTCCCCTTAAATTCTCACTGAATTCGATTTCAGTATCGTCTACATTTCAAAACACACTTAAATTTGATCGTCAGTCATCGACACCGTTTCAATATGGGTGGCGTGACCGGTTTTATCGTCAATGTCAATGAAACAGCCGGAAATAACGCCCCGACCGGTTTCCATGACTTTAAACCGGGCCGGCCGCTGATTTAAGAAGCGCTGAATCACACTATCCGGCTGCATGCCCAACATACCATCAAAAGGTCCGGTCATCCCAGCATCGGTTAAAAAGGCGGTTTTGCCTTGAAGAATTCGAGCATCATTCGTTTGGACGTGAGTATGTGTCCCGACAACCGCCGAAATGCGGCCGTCCAAATACCGGGCAATCGCTAATTTTTCACTGGTCGCTTCGGCATGAAAATCCATGAAAATGCAATTGGTTGTCTGGCGAATCTCTTCAACAAGTTCATCGGCCAGCGCAAATGGATCATCAAGATTATCCATGAAGACCCGCCCTTGAAAATTCAGGACTGCCAGCTGCTTGCCGTTAACGTTGACCATGGTGTACCCTTTTCCGGGTGTGGTTCGTTTGGGAAAATTGTATGGTCGAATCAGCCGCTTGGTATCATCGATGAAGTCTAAAATTTCATTATTGCTCCAAGCATGATTTCCAAGGGTGACTACATCCACACCGTCACTCATTAATTGCTTATAAATATTGAGTGTAATTCCGCGGCCCATCGAAGTCGCATTCTCGCCGTTCACAATGGTTACTTGCGGTTTAAGATCCTGCTTAAGCCTTGGCAGATAATTGCCGATCATTGAAACACCCTTGTCGCCAACCACATCACCGATAAAAAGAATTCGCATATATTTTTCCTCGACACTTTCTGAATAATATAAAATAATTCTAACATTTATAAAAGAAAAAAGACCAGAGACTCTGATCTTTTATCTTGCGTATTCGACTGAACGAACTTCCCTGATCACCGTTACTTTGATGTGTCCAGGATACTTCATCTCAGTTTCAATCTTTTGTTTGATCTGACGGGCAAGCACAATTGCCTGTGTGTCCGTTATATCTTCGGGCTTTGCAATCACGCGAATCTCTCGACCTGCCTGAATTGCGTAACTCTTTTGTACTTCGTTAAAGCTGTCGGTGATCTTCTCAAGACTATCAAGTCGATGAACAAAGCTTTCAAGTGATTCACTGTGTGCGCCTGGACGCGAAATCGCGATCTTTTCCGCAACAGCAACCAACTCAGAAATGATTGTTTCTGGATTGTGGCCTTCTTCATAACCTTTGACAGCATCAATGACAACTGGACTCTCATGGTATTTCTTGGCGAAATCAACACCAACTTGTACATGCGACCCCTCAACACCATTATTGGCAGCTTTACCGATATCGTGTAATAATCCTGCGCGTTTAGCTAAAGTAACATCCTCACCTAATTCTGCTGCAAAAGCACCTGCCAACTTAGCGACCTCAATTGAATGACTCAACAAGTTCTGTCCGTGATCAATCTTAAAGTTGAGCTGTCCAACCAGCTTGATCATATCAGGACTCATCGAATGAATCCCAAGGTCAAATAACGTTTCTTCACCAATTTCTTGGATCCGTTCGTCGAGCTCTTTGCGGCTCTTTTCGACCATTTCTTCAATTCGTGCCGGATGGATCCGACCATCCTTGATTAACTTTTCAAGTGTCATTTTGGCAACCTCTCTCCTAATCGGATCAAAGCCGCTCAGTACAACTGCTTGTGGGGTATCATCAATGATTAAGTCAATGCCAGTCAGCGTTTCAAAAGTTCGAATATTACGGCCTTCACGACCAATAATCCGACCTTTCATGTCTTCGTTAGGCAGACTAACGACGGAAACGGTTGTCTCCGAAACAACGTCTGCGGAACTTTGTTGAATGGCCTCTATGATTAGATTCTTGGCATTTTCATCAGCTTCTGTCTGGGCTTGATAGTAACTTTCTTTTACCATCCGAGCCTTTTCGTCAGCCAATTTTGCGCTAGTTTCTTTTAAAATCAGGTCCCGGGCTTCTTCTTGAGTTAAAGCGGCAACTTTCTCAACTTCGGCCTGGCGTTTTGCAATAAGTGAGTTTGCTTCTTCTTGTTGTGTAACTAAATTCTGTTGTTCACGATTAATCTTTTGCTCTTTTCGATTCAACGAACTTTCTCTACGTTCGAAAGCCGTATCTTTACGGTCAAGAGCCTCTTCTCGCTGCAGCAAACGATCCTCTTGCTTTTGAATCTCCGCCCGCCGATTCTTCAATTCTTTTTCAACTGATGAACGGTAACGGTGGTTCTTCTCCTGGGCCGATAAGGTTGCTTCTTTAACAACCGTCTCAGCCTTTTTCTTAGCTTCGGCCAAAATGTTCTTGGCCGACCCATTAGCGGAGTCAAGATCTTTCTCTTGGATCTTCTTTTGTGCAGACTTGCCGATTACAAAGCTTAAAATACCAACAAAACCAACAACAATTATAGCGATGATTGCGAGGATTATCCCAGCCATGGTCATGGCTTTTCACCTCCAAATCATCAAAAAATGATTATTTGTAAACCAATTAGATGTTATTTGATTATTGACACAATTCTTATTTTAATGTTTGTTAACACGAGTGTCAATCATCTTTACGTTGCGGGTTTTAATATTTGTATATGCCAAGATTTTTAATGATCGTTATTTTGTTTCAGAATGTTTCACAAAAGCCCAGTACACCGTGTTTGAATCGCAAAAAATGGGCACTCAGCCGAGTGTCCATTCAAGAAATCTATTTTCATTTGGTGTAACCAATTATTTACCAATATCCAGATCGATACTGTCAACTTTAGTGTCTTTTGAAGAAGTCGCAGTAGATTCCTTCTTGGCGTCTTTTTTATCGCTCTTCTTATCAGCCTTTTTATCAGTAGATTTTTTCGAGCTATCAGACTTATCAGTATCGGTTTCGTCAGGAATATCATAAGCAGCCCGAACTTTCTTCATCACTTCATCATACATTTCCTGGTGTTCCTCAAGATAGGTCTTGGCGTTTTCACGCCCTTGGCCGATTCGTTCCTCACCATATGAGTACCATGAACCTGATTTATCGATGATGTCCTTGTCAACGGCCATATCAACCAATTCTCCAGATTGGGAAATACCCTTCCCATACATGATATCCACTTCAGCACGTTTAAATGGCGGCGCAACCTTATTCTTAACAACTTTGATCCGAACACGGTTACCAATGATGTTGGTACCGTCCTTGATCTGTTCAGCACGACGAATTTCGAGTCGAATGGTCGCATAAAATTTCAAGGCACGACCACCAGGCGTGGTTTCCGGATTACCAAACATGACCCCCACTTTCTCACGGATCTGGTTGATAAAGATGGCAATGGTCTTCGTCTTGCTAATGGTTCCAGAGAGTTTCCGGAGCGCTTGAGACATTAGTCGAGCTTGTAGGCCAACGTGGGCATCTCCCATTTCACCTTCGATTTCAGCACGGGGAACCAGTGCAGCAACCGAATCGATGACAACAATATCAATTGCACCACTGGTGACTAAAGCATCAGTAATCTGAAGCCCTTGTTCTCCGGTATCTGGTTGTGAAAGCAATAAATCGTCAATGTTTACACCAAGATGAGTCGCATAAACCGGATCCAGGGCATTTTCAGCATCAATGTACGCGGCCGTCCCACCGCGTTTTTGAACTTCAGCAACCGCGTGAAGAGCCACCGTGGTCTTACCTGAACTTTCGGGGCCATAAACTTCAACAATTCTACCTCGTGGATACCCACCAACTCCCAACGCATCATCAAGGGCTAACGACCCAGATGGAATTGTGGAAATTTGGGTATCGGCCTTATCACCCATTCTCATGATGGATCCCTTACCAAATTCTTTTTCAATATTCTTTAAGGCTTTATCTAAAGCTACTTTTCTTTGGTCAGCCATTAAATTCCTCCCACTATCCTTAACGGAAAAGTTTACTTACTAACTATACTAATGATTATCTAAAAAAGCAATTAAAATGCGAACAAAAGTTCGATTCATTTAATGCCGATGGATCATGTCCAAGACCATCTCCAAACCAGCCTTGACTGCAGCTGCGCGAACCTCATTTCTTGACCCTTTAAAATGAAATTGCTTGGCATAGGTGTGCTGGGTGCTATAGGCGATTCCAATCCACACCGTGCCCGCAGGATCTCCCTCAAGCCTGTCTGGTCCGGCAACTCCCGTAAAAGACACACCCAGGTCTTTGTTCATAATACTTCTGGCTTGATTTGCCATCCAAATGGCAGTCGGTTCGCTCACCACGCCAAACTCATCGATGACTTGGCTTGGGATATGCAATAATTGTTCTTTAACCTGATTTGAGTATGTGACAAATCCCCCCTCAAAAACTTCGGAGACGCCGGGCACATTACCGAGAGTACTTTGAAATTCACCGGCAGTTAAACTTTCTGCTGCAGTAATCGTAATGTGTCTTGATAATAGCTCATTGACTAATGTCTCTTCTAATGCCATTTTAGTTGCTCCCTCTGATTTATAAATACGGCAAACAGTCGCTTTTTATCTAACAAAACACAAATACCGGAAGACTCATTTTCATGAACCTTCCGGCAGTTATGATTAAAATGAATCTGAAAATACTGAGCGATTTTTAACAAAGTAATCGATCCCTGAATAGATCGTGAAGAACAGGCAAGTGTACAGCAAAATCAAGCCCATTGGGAAATTGACTGCATCAAATAAAACGTTGTTCAAAAACAGTAAAATAATCGCCAACATCTGAGTGGTTGTTTTGATCTTGCCAGGCCACGCTGCAGCAATAACTTGACCTTCATTTTCAACGATGATCAGCCGCAGCCCGGTTACTGCCAACTCACGACAGACAATAATGGCCGCCACCCAAGCTGGGACATCCCCCAAGCCAACTAGAAATAAAAACGCGGTCATCACCAACATCTTATCCGCCAAGGGATCGGCAAATTTGCCAAAGTTAGTGACCAAATGGTTGCGTCTGGCAATTTGGCCGTCTAAGAAATCAGTTAAAGAGGCAACCACAAAAATAATGGTCGCAACTAACCTAGTCATGCTGATCGAGGTTCTCGCCCAATCCACGCTACCGGAAAAGATTGGTACCGCAAGGATTAAAATGAAAAACGGAATCAGAATAATTCGAAATAGTGTTAATTTATTGGGTAAATTCATGTTAAACCTCCAGCTGACTAATAACCATTAGTGGTACCAGTATTGTTATTATCAGTACCAGTGCTGCCTGTCGTTGCGTTCGTATTGCCGGTCTGGTTGGTGCCAGTGGTCGATGAGGTACCTGTCGTACCGGTTGATCCAGTGGTCCCGCCGGTAGTTGACGTGCCGTCAGTTGTAGTACTTGAGGTTGAACTAGAACTGGTTGAAGCAGATGAACTCGCCTTACCAAACTGCAATGTCACAACTCTAACCTGAGTTGAACCGCCATTTAACGGTGCGGCCAACGTCAACTTCTTTCCGCCAACGGTAATCCGGGTAGCTTCAGCGTTACCAGTGTTGATCGTGACGGTATTAGTCGAGCTTGGGAGTGAAATCGTATGTGAATTGCCACTGGTCAATGAGGCCTGCCATAAGGAAGTTCCATCGGCAGAAACGGATGTCCAGGCGCTCCCTGAACCGGTCACTGAAATTTTTAATGGCGTCGTTCCGGAAGCTCCGGTTACCCGATAGGTCAAATTACTGCCGGAAGCTGTGACCTTTTTAAAGGCAATTTCCTTTGCTTTTTTCGTCGTCTTGGCTTTCTTAGAACTGGAAGCCTTTGAACCAGAAGATTTATCACCGGAAACGGAAACGCTGCTAGTCTCAATCTGAGTTTTGGCAGTGTTTCGGGTGCTTCTGGCAGCAGCCACCCAAATGGCAATTAAAATGATTAAAACAACGACAGAAACCGAAATAATCGGAATGTAGCGACGCAATTTGTCATTTCGTTCTTCAACTTTCCGTTGAGCAGATCTCGTCTCCGGGTTATCGTCATTCACACGATCCACGTATTCCGGGTCTTCGGTGTCCGGTAATTTCGTGTCAAACTGGCTTAATAGTTCGGTGCCGTCCAGGCCAACCGAATCAGCATATTGTTTAACGAATGCCCGAACATAAAAATCACCCGGCAAGGCATCAAAGTCATTGTCTTCAATTGCAATCAAATACCGTTTTTGGATTTTGGTATTTTTTTGTAAATCATCCAAGGTGTAACCTTTTGCCACTCGTGCATCATGTAGCTTTTTTCCAATTGTTAAATTATCTTTTTCGTCGCTCATACTCATTCTCCATTGAATTTTTTGTATTCTTTATTAAGTATATCATAAGGTAAACCTTGATTATTTTAAGTAATTCATAAAGTACGCATTATCAACCAAACCTTTACCTGTTCGGATTTTGAATCATCACTTCTTGAATGGTTGCCTGGCTCAAAAAGCGCTTAGCAACGTCTAAAACATCGGCCAAAGTTAGTGACTTGAGTATCTCAACCTCATCATATATTGTAACAGGTTCACCGATAAATCCGTCAAACTGACCACTGATTGCTTCCTCCGAATCCATCATTTCAATGTAGTTGCCAAATAACTCATTTTTCTGTAACTGAAATTCGGTTTGTAGATCCCCAATCTTGGCAGGGATAGCTGCAATGATTTCTTTAAGTCGTTTAACAAGTTCCAGCGGCTTGTCGGTATCGCCATTAATTACGGCAAAATGAAAGCCTCGCTCATTTTCAAACTCCCATGAAAACGAATCGTCAATGATTTCATCATGATACAGTTTATCATATTCAACCGAGTTTTCACTCAAAAACAGGTCAAACATGACAGAGATGGCGATTTCGTACTTTAGCCCGGCACGTCCGGTTAAAACCGGATCACGTCCCCTTAAGCCCAGTGTTATTTTAGGCCTAGAAACATCCATTTCCGTGTGCAGTATGGTTTCCTTTGACGCCACCGGTAGTGTCAGCAGGCGTTGAAGCCTAATCGGATCTTGAGTAGATTTTTGCCGTTGATTCTCCTCAATCCAGCCCATAACTTCGTTGGGGTCTAATTTGCCGGTGATAAATAAGCTCATGTTTTCTGGCCGGTAAAAGGTTCGATAGGCCAACTCGACATCTTCAAGCGTAATTTGAGCAACCGTCTGGATATCTCCGGCAATATCGTTTGCTAAAACTGACTCTGGATACAAACTGGCAATCATTTTAAAGTATGCCTGATTATCTGGATCGTTTTGGTACATGTTGATTTCTTGATCAATAATCCCTTTTTCACGTTCCACTTTGGCTTGTGTAAAGTAAGGGATCTGCACAAAATCCAATAAAATGTCTAAATTGGCTTTGACCGATTCTGCCGTTGAGAACAGGTAATTGGTCTTAGTAAAACTGGTAAAGGCGTTCGATCGGGCACCGGTTTTATTAAAAAGTTCAAAAACATCATAATCTTTTTTATCAAACATCTTGTGTTCCAAGAAATGGGCAATTCCTGCGGGCTGAATGACCTTTTCACCGTTAAGCATAAATTCGCTGTCAATTGACCCATAATTAACGCCAAGCACCGCGGTTGTCTTATTAAACCCGGGCTTAGGCTGGAGGTAAACGGTCAACCCATTTGAGAGGGTTTGAACAAATAGTTTTTCATTGTATTTTGGATAGTCAATCAATTCCATCATTTATCCCCCCTACTATTCAACTGATAAATAACCCTTAAAGTCAACTGTTTGGCAACTTTGGTGATCTGCGAACGGGTCACACCGGATACTTGCTGTTCCCACTTTGAATCATCCAAACTAAACCCCATCATCTGCTGTAAGTATTGTTTCTCGATTAAGGATCCAAGATGATCGGCTTCTGAGCGATGTTGATTAATCAGTGCTTGTTTAACGCCCTCGAGCAATTCATCGGCGTACTGTCCGTCAGTGGTCTGTTGCAATTGATCCGCAACCATCTGGGTGACGCGAGCTTCATCTTTAAAATCAATTCCGGCCTGAACGGACACCATCCCGACTAGTGAATTGTAGCTACTGTGAATGTCGTAGGCCAAGCTATTCTTTTCACGGACATTTGTAAATAGCAATGATCTACTTGAACCGCCAAACAATTGATTAAAAATCACGGCAGCAAAGTAGTCGTCGTCCCCAAAATAGATCGGCAGTTCGTAAGCCATGCTGAGAACCGACTGTGATCCTGCAATCACTTTGGTTGCTCGCTGAACCTTGGAGACGGGCGCTGGGACAACTCTTAATTGATAGGGCTTTAAATTCCGATCAGTGAAAGAAGAAAAACGCTTAAATCCGGCAATCCATCGGTCGCTGGCTAAATCCCCGCCGGCGAGGATGGTAATCTTTGCAGATTTTAAAACCCATCGATAAAACGCGTAGAGATCCTGTGCTGAAATTTGACTCATTTCTTGGTGGCTGCCCATCAGAAAGTTACCGTGGTCCGGATCATTTGGGTAGTACAAACGTTGAAGCGCCAATGTTGAGAAAAATGCTTTGTTATCTTGAATCGAGTCCAGGTAATGAATCATATTCCCCTGATGAATGCGAAAGTAGGCTGCATTAAACTGATCACCATC
Source organism: Lentilactobacillus parakefiri (assembly GCF_002157585.1). Classification (GTDB taxonomy): domain Bacteria; phylum Bacillota; class Bacilli; order Lactobacillales; family Lactobacillaceae; genus Lentilactobacillus; species Lentilactobacillus parakefiri. The sequence continues at coordinate 817 of NZ_BDGB01000079.1, read as the reverse complement.
GACAAATGGATGCTCAATCATTTCTTTAAGAAAGGCCAGAATTGCAGTACTTAATTCACTTTTTGGCGGTAAATACCGGTCATTTGGAAACGTAATCGATACCTGAAGCGTGTGTTGGTTGCCATACCGCAACACAGTCACGCCAAAACTGGCACCGTACATTTTTGAAAGTTGACGGGAAACCAGCAACTCGCTGTTATATTGCGCAGAGCAATTTTCCAGCAACTCTGCCAGCAGTGCCAATTTGGCGTAGTTTTGGTGTTTTGCTGGGAATGTAAAGTTAATCACCAATTTACTGTTTTTGAATTTTGTGGTCGGAATCGTGATCAGACGAATTCCTTTTGCAATCTCGTATTTCACTGAGTTTCCTCCTCAATTAGTCACAAATTGTATCATAAAATAAAATCATTAAAATCTCAATATAATCTGCCAATAATAAGGAAAAAGAGAGAATTGATTGGCAGCGTCATTCAATCTAAAATCGAGACTGGAACATAACCCTTTTGCGTTTGTAATGGCAACTTTGATCACCACTTCTATCTTGCCAAAAGCTGCGACAAACGGCAGATCCCTGCCATTTAACGAGAAGGGGCTGGGACATAAGTCCCGCCGATAAATAAACTGAGCCGCATTTCCCACTTTCTCTGGAAGATGCGGCTCAGTTTTTCCATCCAACCAAAAATATGAGTTAAATTAGCTATCATTTTGGCCAATTTATTCATATTTGCTGCCATCAAGATAATTCCTAATTCATTATTGACTTGTCTTAATCCACGTACCGATAATCTACGGAAACGCAAATTAGCCTTCAGGTTAC
>NZ_BDGB01000078.1 GCF_002157585.1 Lentilactobacillus parakefiri | reverse complement strand
TCTGCACCTGAAATGACCGAGCACAGATCAGAAATGCTTTTATTTAACAGCTTTAGCTGTTGATTAAGCATCCGCAACTGATTAGCGTACATGGCCAATACTTGATCAACGGAATCGGCAACCGTCTTGCTAAGCCGATAAGAACTTCTAAGGGCTTTCTTCAGTGCTTTGGCAACACTTTTGGCATCGCCAAACCGGCCATGAGATAAATGATTTAGCTCATCAGTTAAG
>NZ_BDGB01000077.1 GCF_002157585.1 Lentilactobacillus parakefiri | reverse complement strand
TGGAATCCCCATTATATACTTTATTTATTTTCAAACTCACACTATATTCCCCTTACATAACTATCTATTTGCTTAATTTTATTATCAATTTTTTTAGCCTCAATCAGTTCTGTAATAGCCCTTTTTTTTTAGTAATTTCGTATTATCTTTTTCTGATCTGCCCAATAAGATTTTTCGACTTCTGCTCGAGTACTTACAGTTCCAACCTGATATTTAAAAATATCATCAATGGTAAACTTAAGTTTACCATTCTGATTGACTACAAAATTTTCGATAAATTTGCCTTCGCCTTCAAGGTATCGTTTTTGAATGTCCGGTAAAAGTACATTCTTTTGATATGTTTCAGCAAAGTTCCATATGTCTGCCAAACTACAGGCAGGTGATTCTATAACATCGTTTTTTATAAGAAACAGCATCCATTCCCAAGAAAATAACGACACGTTTCTAGTGAGGGATTCTGAGTATATCTGACTCTTTGTCTTTGGATAACAAAAATAGGGGGAGCACAATACTGCATATTCACTATCCTTTCTCCAAGTATCTAATCCTGTAACTTTAAAATCTTTTTGATTTTTAGCTGTACGACTTAATCTATATATTTTTGCGTCTCCAACCAAAGAATAATTATGCCACCTAGACTCTGCATAAACATCAGCCGCATTGCCTCGCTCATTCAGAACACTTGATTTTAAACCAAGTTCATTAAATGCTCTAGACAGAATCATATCAGAAACCTTAGCGTAGATCTTCTCAGGTGTAGAATCGTGTACAACTGACTCTGGTATTGATTCAATCTCACTAGCTATATTCAGATAATTTTCCTTACTAAGATTTGTAATAAATGTTGCTATTTCTTCTGAAGAAGTGTTAAAATTTTTTGCTTCAAAAATCTTTTTTTGTAACTTTTCATATGGTGTCATAGTATCCTCCTAAGATTTAATCATAATTGATTGTACTTCACTGTTAATGGGTTCTGACTTTGTTTTTGTACTCTCGAGATTCCGAGCTAACGTTTCATGTCCTTGATATTGGTTGTTATGGATCCATGTTGATTTTTGATTGGGATCATAGAATTATTACCAAAAATGCCACAAACTCTTGTTGGGTTTATTTTTATGCATTCTTTTTTGTTTTTCATAAACAACATGATTTTTCTCGTCGTTTTTTCCTTTGCCGTGACTGGTATTAGAACTATTCGACAAGGCATCGTCCTTGTCGTTTGATTGTTGCTGTTGAGTTGTACTAGAAGGTTCAAGCAAGCCACTCAATTTCTGAACATGCTCTTTTAATTGGCGATTTTCTGCTACTATTGCTAATTGTAATTGTTGCTGCTGATCTATCAATTTTGTTAGATGATCTATTTGGCGGTCTTTGCTACTTATTTGTTGGTCTTTGGCAGCAAGCTGTTTGTCACGTTGAGACTTTAAATCTTCTACTTCTCGTCTTAGAGTAATAAGCAGATCATTATTTTCTTTGCTAGTCTTTGTTGGATCTTTGCTACCTTTTTGTTGTTTCTTTGCTAGCAAAGGTTTTGCTACCTTGCTTCTTATAATCCTTTCTGCTGTAGTACTAATAAGGTTTGTACCTTGACTATTCTTTTGTTGGTTCTTTGCTGGTAGTCTTTGGTAGTGATATTGAATAGTCTGTTTGGAGACCTTTAATTCATCTGCAAGTTGTTTAATTGTTTTTGCCAATGTCAATCACCACCTAGTTAAATTAAAAATGTCCTTTTTTCTATTTTGAGGTTAATCGATTCAAAGTACAACTGGAATCTGTAAAGATAGTTATTGTTGCACTGAAAGCGGTGTGCTAAACTGAAACTAATCTGACAACAAAATAAAAGTAAATAAAAATCAAGCCAAGAAAAAATCCCGATCCGATTGGGATCGAGATTTTATGTTCTTAGCAAGTAGCTAGACAACAGCTACTTAGTCCAAACATTCAGACCTGGCAGAATGAATGTTTGAACTTTGATTTCTGTGCTTGTATTCATTATACCTCATACCCTTAAATCGGGACAAGAGTAGATAATAACAAACAAGAAATTAAAGATGGACTAAGTAGCCAACGGCTATTTAGTCCTATTTTGTTGTTAGAAATTAAAAAAGTTGCCGATTGGGCAACCAAGAAAAGAAATCCATGCTGATGAATCACAAAGCCCTCACAACCAATGAATGCTTTGTAGTTCAGTTAGAGCATATCAGATTTGTATTTTAAAACAAGTCAGATGTTTTAGCAACTCTCTTTTGAGCCAGCATGGGTCGAGTATAGAAAGGGAGTTTTTATGATGACAGAAGCAACTGATTTCAATTACTACGAGGCTGACAACGTTTATGGGACCTTATTCTTTCAGTTTCCCAAGGTTTTAATGTATGGGGAAAAATATAAGCACCTCAGCAGTGACGCTAAACTTGCCTACATGATCCTCAAAGACCGGTTAGAATATTCATTAAGAAACAACTGGGTCGATGAAGATAATCATATTTATTTTATTTTTACTAATCAAGAATTGATGGACTTATTCAATTGTTCTGAACACAAAGTTATCAAAGTAAAAACTGAACTAGCGTCAATTGGATTACTCTTTCAAAAACAAATGGGTTTCAATCCTAAAACGAAAAAGAATGAACCGAATCGTCTATATTTATCCAAACTCGATGTCAAAGCCACCGATGTCTATCTACGAAGCGAATATGGTAAAAAGGCGCCGCAATCCCTTGCTACAAGCGGAACTGCAAAAAGTGCAGTTCCGCGAGAGACCGCTGAAACCCTTGCTACAAGCGGAACTGCAAAAAGTGCAGTTCCGCATAAGTCCGTTGACAGCGCCTCCCAAACCCTTGCTACAAGCGGAACTGCAAAAAGTGCAGTTAATCTAGATAGAGAACCTAAAGCAAGAGATAAAGATAGATACAAGATAGATACTCAAAAGTTAGACTTTTCCACAGCCAACTTTTCACCAGCTGAAATTGAAACCCAAAACCGGGATTTAGTAAAACATGCTGACGAGTTCTTAACCGATCCAGAAAGTGGCTGGGAAGTCTTCTTAGAACCCGAAGCCATTCAACTGCTCAGTTTCTGGTGTCGAACACCACAACAGATGCGGCGCTTTATCCGCATTATTTTGAATGCTAAAAACAACCTCGAAAAAGAACATCAAGACTTAGGGGTCAAAATCAATTTAGGTGATGACACGCTTAAACCACTGATGACTAAGACGTTGAGAAGATACTTTAACGTGCTTAGAAGTAATGAAAAACACGTTAAAGACGTTGAAAACTATTTGTACGGGACCATGACGAATCTGTTCGGTATTTACTGGAATAAACTAGCTGGGGCTAAATATCGAGCGCAACACCCCGAAGAATTCAAAAATCAAGGGGCTGTTTCAGATTAGCTCTAAAATCGTTTCTCAGCCGTTCTAGTTAACTGACATATAAATACACCAGAACTGATTTAAAATGGCTGAGAAACGATAAAAACGGCCAAAAATAAGCAAAAAAATACGCTAATTGGTTTCAAAATCCTAAATTCGGTTTAACCCTGGAGTAAAACTGTCAGTAAATTAGGACGTGAAACACTGAAAACTTAACTTGAATTAACCGAAATACTTGGTCAATAACCAGAAAATAAGGCCTGTCAGAATCCCTGTTGGGATTACAGCCAGCAGATAATTCTTAATTTCGTACCACGAGAGCCGTTTCTTAGTGGTTTGTAACTGCTGATCCATTTGATCAGCGACTTGGGCCATCGTCTCTTGAATGGTCTGGTTCACTTGGTCGCTGAGTTGGCTGAGGCGCTGGTTGTTTTGGCCTTGCTCGGTTTGAATCCGTTTGAGTGCGGTTAGATTTTCCTGACTGATCAGGTTGGTCTGCTTTTGAAACGTTGCGTAGGCGCTTTGTAAGGTCTGTTTTAATTGGGCCTGCGAGCTGGCGTTGCTGCTGTCTAAGTTGTTTAAGGTCGTCTGAAACTGTTGGTTGACTTGTTGGGCGGTCTGTTCGATCTGATGAAGTTGTTGATCGAGGGACGTTTTGGCTGTGGATTGTAGTTGAATCTGAGTGCCCTGGTAATTCCGGAGTTCGGTCAGAGTCTGATTGAGCTGGGTCAGTTGTTGCATTAAATCTTTGTTCTGACTGGTTGGTTCTTGATTGGGTTTGTCGGCTTGCCAACTCATTAAAAATCATCTCCTTTTCATAATCAATCCCGAGTTTGGTTCCTCGAGACTTGTAATTGGTGCCTAAAAGCTGATAGGTGAGATTCTTTCCGCGCTCCCATACTTTGATGGCCTGCTGCTTCAAATCGTCCTGAAAAGCCTGAAAATCGCGAATAAGGGGATTCTGCATGGTGTGATCGACTGCTTGTCGGATTTGATCTTTCCAAGTGGGCTGGTGCTGAGCCCGTAGCTTAATTTCAGCCATCGAGCGTTTCTCATGGCGATTAGGATCGGGCTGCGTGACCATTAAGCCGTGTTCCTGGCAGACTTGATCAGTGATGTGGACTAAGTGATCGCGATATTGATGCCAATTACCATGCATTTTTTCCCCGGTTTCCAGGTTAATCGCACCAATGACGGCATGAACATGTAACGAATCGGTATCGGCATGTTCATAAAGGGCCACTTGTTGATGAGGATAGGCTTTGGCATAAACTTCTTTGGCAACGGCTAAAACCGTTGTCTGATCATGAGGATCTTTAGGATTAAATTCCAACGGGCTAAAGGCAATCCGGCTGGCATACGCTTGGGTTTTACCAGGATTGCCATAGACGGCCCGAACTTGTTTAAATTCGCTTTTAGCGTACTGAATATCTAAATTGAGGCCATCTTTTTTGACGGCTCGTTTTTCAGCGTAATTGACTAACCGGGACGAGCTGGTTGAGCGTTTTATATGAGTTGTTGCCATACGCGCTGCACCTCATTTTGTAAGTCCCTTAATGCTTGGGGGTCGACTTGACCACCTTGATTAGCATGATGGGCCAATTGATTAAGATTACCGCCAATTTTCGCTAATTGATGGGTGATGTTCTGGGCATCTTGGGCGGCAATCTTAGGAGCAACTAAGCGCGCTCCCTGGGCCTTCTTTTTGACAAAAGCCGGCACGGACATATTTAAAGTTTGCGCCGATCGCGCCAGCTTTAAATAGTCCGGTTCACTCACCCGAAAGTTGATTTGTTTGCTAGCCTGACGATGAACCTGAGTCGTCTTTTTTGTGCTAGCCAGATTTTGTCGTTCGTTCACAAGCCCCACCTCCGTTGCCCTGTGGGCAAAGTTATTCGAGATATCAAAAGTCGGATCAGCCGACGGCTGATGACCTCCTAATGATAATCGAATAACAGAGGATTGGCGAGCAACCCGCATGCTAGCCACAAGACTACGTTTGTGCCAGCTGCGGTGCTTGCAAGGGGGAAAGCTAACGCTCCCCCTTGACCCCCAAGTTCGCTGCGCAATGCCAAAATGGTTAGCCGGTTGGCTAGCCACTTTTTGGCAAAGCTTCGCGTTTTTTACTCAAAATTGCTATCGGAATTTGAGTAAAAAAGTCTTCCAGACGGGGGCTGTCAGCCGAATGATTTTGCATCATGAGCATGCCTTCAGCAGGAGCCTTTCAGGCGGAGTTTTGTGCAAACGGCGCAAGCTAATTTAGCTTGATCAAAAAAGCAGCAGTTGATTAAATCAACTGCTGCCAAATACCCCTTTAAAGGTCTAACTTATTGAGTAAATTCAATTTTAATTGTTTTACCCATAGCATGGGCAATTTCAGCTAGTTTATCAAACGTTACATTATCGCCACGTTCGATTCTAGCAATGGTGGATTGAGGGACGTTTGCTCTTTCAGCTAAATCGGCCTGAGTTAGGCCAGCTTCTTCACGAGTATGATACAACGCTAAGGCACTGGCAGATTTTTCCTTGTCAGCATGATAAGCTTCAGCAAACTTAGGGTCTTTTAATTCCCGGGTTAAAATATCATTGATTTTCATTTTGACTATCCTCCCATTCAGTTCGTAATTCAATCGCATGTTTAATTTCAGCGGGTGGTGTTTTTTGTGTCTTTTTGGTAAATCCATGGGTAATCACATATTTTGGTCCCTTAACGTGAAAGCATAATGCCGTTGAATATTACTGGATACCTTACTTCTTAATTCATATAAATTTTTAGCTGATTCTATTTTTTTAACCCAAGTCATGCGTTGAGCGACTAGTAAACCTTGATCCTGCGTATCTGTAATCACTTGCAGTAATTTAGCACGATCTTTAATTGGCAGTTTCCGTAACCATTCATCGAATTCATCATGACCATTGGGACGTTTGTAAGTTTCAAATTCTGTTTTTTCCATATCTCACTTATAGCATATATGCTATTTTTTAAACATATATGCTATAAGTGTTAAACAAAATAAAGGTTGACAAAGCTTTAAGATGTATTAATATTTAGTTTAATTAAACTAATCAAATTAATTAGCTTAATTAAACTAAATAAGAATGGAATGATTCAAATTATGGATAGAGCCGATAAATTGTTAATTCTTAAGTTAAGTGAGGGAGACAATTTGCCAATTGATCGTTTAGCACAATTAGCAGACGGCCATTGGAAAGTTAATGCTGTTAAAATACAATCTGTTAAACTCGTTATTGTATTGGTCCATAAGAAAGTTGTTGGTGACTTTTATTTAGCTGATAATGTTACGTTAGAGTTGAATACAGGGCGTATAACGAATCTTGGATTAAGAGATGCGAAAAACGTTTCAGGACTAGTAGGTAAAATATTAAATTATAGAACTGCCAATCCTGCAACCATAAAAAAATTTTCGGATCTTAATGATCTAATTGTTAAGTGACGGTGTTTTTATTTCTTATTCATATTATTCGACTATTTATTGTTTTTAAGATGGAGGGCGCATTATGAAAAAATGGATTCAATTAATTGTGATTTTGTTCAGTTTTACACTGGGGCTTAGTAGCACAAGCGTCATTACTAAGGCTTCGAGTTGGCACAAAGGGACTCCCAGTTTGATTAGAGGAACTTGGAGCTATAATCCTAGGGGACAAGTATGGGGGCAATATAGGATAAAGAGAGCATCTTATTATTCCGGATGGATGGGAATGCCTGGGATAAAAGTAACGGGAGTCAAGTATCGGGTCTTAGGACACTATAAATATGAATTAACAGGTCATGGCCACAAAAATGGTATGTATAAGGGTGGACGGGATACAATTATAGTTAAACGACAAACACATTATTTATATGTTAAGATTCCTGGGCAAACAGCTACTAAATATTATCATGGGGGCCTTTAGTAAGTTGCCCAAGACCTATGTTTTTTGATACATTTCTGTGTAAAAAACTGGGGTACAAAAAAATATCTAGGCAACATTATCAATAATTTGAAATCATACGTTTAATTTCTTAGAAAATGAAACACAAGAACAAGCATATTTTAAGCCAAATAAAGAATAAAGTGAGGAAAAAACGATAAAAAAAGAGATTCAACTCAGCTTAATTCTATTAGTTTCACTTATTGGAATCTACATGACTAATAGTTCTGCTCATGCTAAGACTTGGAGAAGCACAACCCCAACTTACTTGCGCGGGAATTGGGAAGAGTATCCTTCCTCAGGACATGCAGTTCTTTATACCATCAGTCGACATCGAATTGTGGCTGGAATGACACAGCAAGATGCTTATCCTTACAAAATCATTCGAACCGTTAAACATGGCCACTACTATTACATTAAGGGTTATTTAAGTTTGGGGCACGTTTACACGACCTTTAAGTTTAAAAGAATATCGCCAACTAAACTAATAACACCTAAAGGTAATGGAGGTGCGACGATATTACACAAGGTTAAACACATCATTCAATTTTACTAACACAGCCTCTAAAAGAAAAATAGTAAGATGAAAAGCATTTATGATACTGAAGGGGAGTAATGATTATGAACAATAAAATTCAATTAAATGATTTAATTCCAGTGAATCCAGATGAGTATCAGAAATATCGTTTGCATTTTGCCAAACCAGTTTTTGATAAAGAAACCGGTAATAGATACTTTCCACTACAGGTTTTACATAATCAGCTATTTGAAGCTGACAATGATGATTGGGATCAATGGCAAACCCATATGCATAATAGCAAGGGTGAAAGATTTCCAAGTGATTTTGTCATCACATTTGCTCAATACCCTGATAATTCCGATACGTTTCTTTTTGGAGGCGTATTTAAAATTATAGACAGAGATAAAACTAATGATAAGTACAATATTGAGTGGCAGTCAGAGTATGAAAAATACGTCGGTAGATTAGTTGTCAAAGTAAAATTAGAGACCAGAAGTGTTTATAGGAAATTAGATAACTTATTCCCCAAAGTAGTAATTAAAGAAATTCTTCCAAGTCCGTTTTATACAGGCGAAAAATTTCCTGGTTACAAGAAACTGGATTTAACCTATAATAAATTATCTGAAATTGACCATGGATATTTGCATGATTGGAAGCAGGTTCTTCAAAATATTGAAGGCGTTTATCTGATTACAGATGAAAAAAACAGCAAATTATATGTTGGCTCTGCAACAGGAGTAAAGGGCATATGGGGACGATGGATAAGCTATTACAATAGTTTAACCGGTGGCAATAAAGGATTGGAAGAATTGAATGAAGAAAGTAAAAAGAAATTTGATGAAAATTATATAAAACAGAATTTTCATTTTTCAATATTAGAAGCTTATGCATTAGGTTCAATAGGCAGAGAGAAAATTATTGAACGGGAAAGTATGTGGAAAAACAGGCTAAGGTCTCGAGAAACTGGATACAATAAAAACTGAAGCTGTGTTTAACAGCACTTTAGGTTATTATTCCCGAGCTTATATACGATTTATATGTTTTTCTATCCAAAATCAATTTGATCGAGCATCGTTTCTTGACTGACTTGATCTAAACCTAAATAAGCTAACGTCATGGATTCACTAGAATGATTCAATAGGTGCATGACTAGGCCAATATTATAATTAGATTGCGTATAGACGCGATAGGCACCCGTTTTGCGCATCGTATGGGTCCCTAGATAATTAATGCCTAACAGATCGCCAACCTTACTCATAATTTTGTAGAACTGTTTTTCCGTGATATGGCGCTCGGGGTGTTGAATGGAAGGAAAGAGCCATTCAGAGGCTAGTCTATGATCAAGTAGCCATTGACGGTACAATAAGAGCTCTGGTTGAACCGGTTTAAGGTACAAGGTATTAGGTTTACCCGTTTTTCGATCGTGAATAAACGCATTTTGTTTAATAGAACCGTCCGGATTAAAAATATCGGCCTGTTTTAAGCGCATGACATCACTGACTCGCAGCAGTGTCGCTTTGCCAACTTGAAAAACTGTATAGTTACGCCGGCCAGCTTTAAAGTTGTTGAGTAAGGTATCTTGAACCTCCTTGAGAACATTTGAATCTTTGATGGGTAAGACAACTTGTTGCATAGTTTTAGCTCCTTAAAAAATTGATTTTTAGTACAAGTTAAAGTACAATATTGAGTACAAAGAAAGGGTGGTAAATATGACATTAGCACTAACACAGAGCGATTTTCGCGCTAACCTAAAAAAATATTTAGATCAAGTTAATGACGAAGACGAAACAGTTTATATTGCTCGTTCAAATAGTCGCGCAGTGGCCATCGTTTCACAAGAAAAAATGGACTGGCTAGAAAGAGCATTAAAAGCGAAAGAAGGTTCGTTAGAATATGCAATTGCGCGTGATCAGTTAATTAAACGACATGTTTTACCTGATGATGAAATTGTTGAATCAAATGATGATTATTGGGGTCAGTTTAAATAATGAAAAAATTAAGATTTAAACCACGTGCAACCTTTAATGCTGATCTAAAACGGTTAGCCAGTTTAGACAAATCTATTATTGATGAAGTTCGAGCAGCCATTGATCTGTTGCTTGAGCAACAACAATTACCACCAGAATTTGAAGATCATGAGCTTAATCGGCGAATGAGCGGTTATAATGAATTTCACTTACGAGATACCCCGAAAAACAAAACACCAAGCGAAACTAACGATGTCCTGGTGGTTTATACGATTGATAAAGATGAACTAGTCTTAATTGGCATTCGAGTCGGATCGCATGATCGTTTATTTCCTGGTCAAAATCGTTCCAAAAGGTATCGAAAAAATAACGAATAAAAGAAGCTATTTCTGGTATATAAAAATAAATAACCCCTAATATCTACATTATAGATATTAGGGGTTATTCTTTCAACGTTTTCGAGGGGGTATTTGAGACTTATAAACCCTTGCGCTTGTACTAAATTCAAAATAGAAAAAGTTCATCATTCACTTTTGTGTTTTTTAATCTTTTCTGTGCTATTTCATAATACTTAGTTTCTAGTTCCATGCCAATATAATTCCTAGAAAGTTCTTTAGCTGCAACACATGTGGTTCCACTGCCCATAAACGGATCAACTATTAATTGACCTGGTTGGGTTGTTAATTCAATTAATAACTTCATCAAATTTAACGGCTTTTGTGCTTCGTGATATATATGGTCATCCGGCAATGTTTCTACCTTGATCATGTTTGCTGAACTTCTATACTCACCTATGTTGTACTTCTGAAGAGCCTTTTCATTCCAAGCACCAATACCATATTTTAGTATATTATCCGTTATGGTTGTCCCTACTTTGTAGGGTTTCTGAAACCATAAAATGGGTTCAAACTCTGGGCGTAGATTAGCTAGTCTCCAGTTTTCCCATTTTTCTGCGTCAGCTATAGCATGCCTTCGACGTAATACTGATGAAACGTGTTGGGCACGATGTATAGCATTTCCTTTATCCCAACTCAACATATCTTTAAAGGTAAAGCCACTATCTTCAAGTGCTGCAATACACCTATGGGCATATCGTCTTCCTGCAAATATAAAGCAACTAGCCCCTGGCTTCAAAGAATCTAACCATGATTCTGCCCACGTGGAACACCATTTCTGATATTCATAAGGAATTTTCTTATCAGCTTCACTCCATCCGTTTAGGGGCTTACCACGTCGTTTAAAAGCACTATTCTTATTTTGCGCTTTAGAATGACCACCAAGTGCAGAGTTAGTATTGTTGTGAAGAACGTCCCAAGTATCATATGAAATACCATAAGGGATATCTGAAAGAATTAAATCAACTGTTGACGAAGGAACTTCTTGGATAAGTTTTATGGAATCCCCATTATATACTTTATTTATTTTCAAACTCACACTTTATTCCCCTTACATAACTATCTATTTGCTTAATTTTATTATCAATTTTTTTAGCCTCAATCAGTTCTGTAATAGCCCTTTTTTTTGAGTAATTTCGTATTATCTTT
>NZ_BDGB01000076.1 GCF_002157585.1 Lentilactobacillus parakefiri | reverse complement strand
GGGCGGCATTCTTAAAATGTAGATAAACTACAGGAGGCGAAAGCCTATACCAGTTGGATCCGAATCCAATGAACAATTAGAGAATATCACACAGCATCCAAACAGCGAAGCTGGTCAATACTTGAATACATTTTTAATAATACGAGGAGGTGTCAGTCATGAGTAAGTATTAACCTGAAACTTGAAAGTATGAAGACAGACTGATCCCTTGGTATCACAGGGCATATTTTAATTAATTTAACCATTTAGCTTGCTGTTAACAGCGAAACTAACCGTTTCGGCAAAAATGTGAAGAACTGATTCATCATCTGAATAATTTGGGCTC
>NZ_BDGB01000075.1 GCF_002157585.1 Lentilactobacillus parakefiri | reverse complement strand
CCCTTGCCCGATGGGCAATTACTAACAATGCTTCCTATACGCAAATCGCTGCTAAGTTCGGCTATCTCGGGACTGCTCAGATTTACCAATGGAAAAAGATTTATCGCAATGAAGGGCCAAATGGGTTATTGTCTATATCAAAAGGACGGAAGCCCAAAATGACAAACAAACGAAAGAAACCGACTAAGAAGCGGTCAACCAAGAAGAAACTCACTCCGGAACAAAATCGGCTTAAACAATTAGAAGCTGAGAA
>NZ_BDGB01000074.1:2538-2842 GCF_002157585.1 Lentilactobacillus parakefiri | reverse complement strand
GGCAGTCCCAATCTTGAATTTGCCATGAAACCATTGAATTCCCTAATTGAGTTAATACCAAACCAACCATACAAGCAGTTCCTGCACACTGACCAAGGTTGGCAGTACCGACATCGAACATGGCAGAAGAAGCTCAGAAGCGCTCACATCATCACACCAAGCATGTCTCGACGAGCAACCTGCTTAGATAACGCTTGTATGGAAAGCTTCTTTAACAAGTTAAAAGTTGAGTTAGGCGACTTATCCAATTACAATTCCGCTGAGGAATTGATAACGGCTGTCAAAAAGTGGATAATCTACTACA
>NZ_BDGB01000074.1:784-2245 GCF_002157585.1 Lentilactobacillus parakefiri | reverse complement strand
AATACTGAACGAATTCAAATGAAACTAGGCGGCACATCGCCGATAAAATATCGACTCCGGGCCGCCTAGGAAAGACAAGCAAATATTTACTTTAACTTTGGGGGTACACCTCAAAATGTCCGCTTTTTTATTCTAATGATAAATAAAAAAACTGTTATCAGTAATAGATAAAAATCTATTACCAACAACAGATATTGTAGAACCACTTTTGATGAACCATGTGAATCTATATGACTGACAATATAAAAAAAGAAGTGAAACGCTGTTATATCAACGTTTCACTTCTTTTTAAAATGCTCTATGTGACTACTTAGTACCGGAGGTGGGGTTCGAACCCACACGATCTCAACGATCACTGGATTTTGAGTCCAGCGCGTCTGCCAATTCCGCCACTCCGGCAAAATAATATTTGATTGGCCAATACATGGAAAAAGGCGGTAATCGGATTCGAACCGACGATGAAGGTTTTGCAGACCTCTGCCTTACCACTTGGCTATACCGCCATAACTTTGGCTAACCCAACTGGGTTAGCTGGATTCGAACCAGCGCATGACAGAGTCAAAGTCTGTTGCCTTACCACTTGGCTATAACCCAATCAAAAGGCGGTATGTGGGAATCGAACCCACGCGTGTCGGATCCACAAACCGATGTGTTAACCACTTCACCAATACCGCCATAGTATTATTAACAGGGATAGTAGGAGTTGAACCCACACCGACGGTTTTGGAGACCGTAGTTCTACCATTAAACTATATCCCTATAAGATGGAGGGGAGTGGATTCGAACCACCGAACCCGAAGGAGCGGATTTACAGTCCGCCGCGTTTAGCCAGACTTCGCTACCCCTCCATGAATGGCGCGGGACAGAATCGAACTGCCGACACATGCAGCTTCAATGCATTGCTCTACCGACTGAGCTACCGAGCCATTTACCATCTTGAATGTAATAATACTGATGTTGTGTATTCAATTTTCAAATACATAACAACGGTTCGTACGAGACTCGAACTCGTGATCTCCTGCGTGACAGGCAGGCGTCCTAACCAACTAGACCAACGAACCAATGTTGCTATGGAAATGGAGGATACAGGGATCGAACCTGTGACCTCCTGCTTGTAAGGCAGATGCTCTCCCAGCTGAGCTAATCCTCCAAAATGACCCGTACGGGATTTGAACCCATGTTACCGCCGTGAAAGGGCGGTGTCTTAACCACTTGACCAACGGGTCATAAACTTATTATTCGGTTACGGAGAGTAAGGGATTCGAACCCTTGAAACAGGCTTTTACCCGTTTACATCATTTCCAATGATGCTCCTTCGGCCAGCTCGGACAACTCTCCATTAAAAATAATAACTCCGGCAGGCGGGCTCGAACCGTCGACAACCTGATTAACAGTCAGGTGCTCTACCAACTGAGCTATGCCGGAATAATCGCGTGGCAACGTCCTACCCTCGCAGGGGGC
>NZ_BDGB01000074.1:0-741 GCF_002157585.1 Lentilactobacillus parakefiri | reverse complement strand
TGTTCGGCATGGGAACAGGTGTATCCTTCTGGCTATCGCCACCACACTATTTTTCCTTGAAAGAACTTCGTTCTCTCAAAACTAGCTAATATTAATTTTCTGCCTTTGAACACCATTTCTACTTGGTTAAGTCCTCGACCGATTAGTATTGGTCCGCTCCATACATCACTGCACTGCCACTTCCAACCTATCTACCTGATCATCTCTCAGGGGTCTTACTTCCATATAGGAATGGGAAATCTCATCTTGAGGTGAGTTTCACACTTAGATGCTTTCAGCGTTTATCTCATCCATACGTAGCTACCCAGCGGTGCGCCTGGCGGCGCAACTGGTACACCAGCGGTATGTCTATCCCGGTCCTCTCGTACTAAGGACAGCTCCTCTCAAATTTCCTACGCCCGCGACGGATAGGGACCGAACTGTCTCACGACGTTCTGAACCCAGCTCGCGTACCGCTTTAATGGGCGAACAGCCCAACCCTTGGGACCGACTACAGCCCCAGGATGCGATGAGCCGACAGCGAGGTGCCAAACCTCCCCGTCGATGTGGACTCTTGGGGGAGATAAGCCTGTTATCCCCAGGGTAGCTTTTATCCGTTGAGCGATGGCCCTTCCATACGGTACCACCGGATCACTAAGCCCGACTTTCGTCCCTGCTCGACCTGTCTGTCTCGCAGTCAAGCTCCCTTCTGCCTTTACACTCGTTGAATGATTTCCAACCATTCTGAGGGAACCTTTGGGC
>NZ_BDGB01000073.1 GCF_002157585.1 Lentilactobacillus parakefiri | reverse complement strand
CGATGATTTCTAAACGACTAACACGTTCAGTCAAAGTCATTAATGCTGGCTCAGATTCAACCCGTTTACCTTTGACCAAGTCACCTTCCCAGTGTCCAAGCTCTTGACGCGCTTGAACCACAGTGGGACGCTCTTCGATTGAATGGCCCAGATTCTTCTTATTGATTCGGTGATGCTTTGTCCCGGGACGTTTGACTCGGCGACGGAGTTTAGCTGGTAGGT
>NZ_BDGB01000072.1 GCF_002157585.1 Lentilactobacillus parakefiri | reverse complement strand
TAAAAGTTGAGTTAGGCGACTTATCCAATTACAATTCCGCTGAGGAATTGATAACGGCTGTCAAAGAGTGGATAATCTACTACAATACTGAACGAATTCAAATGAAACTAGGCGGCACATCGCCGATAAAATATCGACTCCGGGCCGCCTAGGAAAGACAAGCAAATATTTACTTTAACTTTGGGGGTACACCTCAAAATGTCCGCTTTTTTATTCTAATGATAAATAAAAAAACTGTCATCAGTAATAGATAAAAATCTATTACCAACAACATATATTGTAGAACCTCTTTTATTAGTTAAGCTTACCAAGTTCTTTGCGAACTTCTGGTGCTTCAGCTTTGCTGCTGGTAAAAATAATGTGGTCATTTAATTTTAACGATGTCCCACCTGATGGCCGGATAAACCGTTTGTCACGGTATATCTGAGTGATGGTGACCTTGTCGATGAAGGGAATGTTTCGAACCTGAATATCAGCATAACGGCGGTTTCTCAGGGCAACTTCATAAACGCTGGAATCCATCGATGTCATGAGCCGCATTGTCGATGGCGCCTCAATTAACGCCCTCAGCATACTGATATTGACGTCTGGTGTGTTATAAAGTTCAACTCCTAAGCGGTTCAACTCGTCTCTGCGGTCGTCTAAAATATTGCGGTCTTCGAATCTGACGATCACGCGGTGAACCCCATATTTTTTAGCAATTTTAGCCAACTCGTAATTCTTTTCGGAATTAATTTGACCCAAAACAACGACGTCTGCATCAAACACCCCGTTATGAATCATGGCTTGTGGTGCTAAACTGTCCAGCAAATGGATCGTTGTTTCACTGTTGAAGGCCCGATAATTGTGTTGATTATTGGTGTACATGGTGACGTCATACCATCCCTTTGCCAATTGTTGGGCGACAGGAACGGTCGTCAGATTGGTACCAATAAAGTGAACAGTCGTTTTTTTGAGATCTTCTGCTTCAGCCGAATACAGCTTATTAAAAATCAACGGCCCCACGACACAGGTGATGACAGCTGCCAGCAAAAAGGCGCCTGACTGTTGAGAGGTGATCCTGTGTAAGTGACTGGCTACCTGCAGCACTGCCAGGACAACGGTGATGGTGGTTGCACTCATGGCAGTTCCCGCAATGGCGTTTAAACTTTTGAAGCGCAACTTCAAGGCACTGAACACCAACCCCTTTGCCAACACATAACCAACAAAGATCACTGGGATTAAGATCAGTGTTTGGGGATTAGTAATTAATTCCCTGAGATTTAAATTGACCCCGCTCATCATGAAGAAGATGGGGATGAAGAAGCCATAGCCAATTGAATCCAGGCGAACTTTAGTTTCTTCGTGGGGTTCAAGCAATTTGATGACAATACCAGCTAGAAAGGCCCCCAAGATTCCCTCGGCCCCAACTGATTCTGCCACGGTTACCAGCGCCACGATGATAAAAAACGAGAGCCGAATATCCAGCTGAGTGGTTGATTTGTTAATCCGATCAAAGAACCGGAAGAAGGCTTTAAACCGCCAGAATAATAAGGCAGCGGCGACTAAAATTAGTAAAATCAGCCACAATGATTTTGAATGGGGACTGTAGGCGGAAGCGTAAAACGTCAACCCAACCATTGGAACCACTTCGCCGAGGGCCGCGATTAAAAGGATTGCCTGACCAAATGGCTTGCTGAGCAGTTCCTTTTCCTTTAGCCCAGCAATGACAATGCCCAGTGAAATCGTCATAAACAGAATCGAAGCCAGCCAAATATCGGAGAACAAGCCGCTTAACTTAAGCAGATAAGCAACGATCAACGACATAACGAGTATTGATGCGTAGGCGATTGTGGCCACCTGCAATACAGAGTACTTTGGTTGATGATGTTTTCCTTTCTCCTCGAGCGGCGAAAGGTTAGTAGGCTTTCGTTTGAATAGACTGAAATCAATTTCCATGCCACTTAAAAACAGCAGGAAGATAACCCCAACATTTTGCAGAATCTCCAGGGTTTCTGAATTGGTGATCCAGTTGAACAACGACGGACCAAGTAAGACACCAACAATAATTTCAACAACCGCTGTTGGTAGAAAGGTGATTTTAAAACGGGCCATTGCCAATGGAATGACAAGGGCCGCCAGGAGAATGATCAATAGCGAAATTTGATTCATAAATGAAAACAACTCTTTTCCTGAAAAATATACATGAATATCCTACCATTCCTGCTCAAAGATGGGGTGTGATAAAACTCAAAATATTGAAGAAATAAAAAAATCACACCAAATGATGTGATTAATTGTCATTATTTATGATGTCTTTGCTGCTTACCAACATTTCGAGGACGCTTGGCTGCTGGCTTCTTAACTTGACTATCTTCAGGCTTTTTCGTCGGTTGCACAGTTGGTCGAGATTGAGGTTGACGAACGGCTTGCTGCTTGCCGGTGTTTCGCTGACGGTTTCGTTGATGAACGTCGGGACCAGCCTGGCTCGTGGCACTGGCAGTCGGGGTTGGATCAGGCATTAGATCTTCAACGGTAACAGCTTTTTTGCCTTCATTTTCCTTCGCAATCCGTTTGCGAATTCTTGGCCGATACATGTTGATGATCAATGTCTGCAAACATGCGAACAGGCCGCCAATGAAGAAGTAAATTCCCAAACCTGCAGGGGCCGTTAGGGTGAACACTAAGATCATGATGGGACTTAGCAACATCATCGCGCCCATTTGTTTCTTCTGAGCTGCTGGCGTTCCCAGCATGGCGATGTAGCCTTGTAATAAATAAGAAGCAAATGACAGGACTGCTAATACCCAACTTGATTGGCCTAGTCGAATACCCATGAACACGGTGTGAGACAATTCTGGTGAGTAGCGGATCGCTGCATATAATGCCGTAAAAATCGGCATCTGAATCAATAATGGTAGACAACCAATTCCGCCGGTCATTGAAATGCCGTTTTGCTTGTATAGGGCCATCATGGCTTGGCTGGCGGCCGTCTGTTCTTCAGGGGTGCCGGCAGCCTTTTGCCGTTTCTGTAATTCAGCCATCTGTGGTCTAATTAACTGCATTTTTTCCTGTTGAATCGTTGAGGCTTTCATCTGGCGAACCATGATTGGTAACAGGAACAATCTAACGACTACGGTCAACACGATGATGGCCCAGCCATAACTGCCGACAAATTGGGCGATCCATTCCATAATTGCTTGGGCAGGGCGTGCCAAATAATCATAGACTGCCCCGTAAGGCTTGCCGGACTTGGTTGTTCGGACACAGCCACTCAAAAGAATTGCCATGCTGGAAAGTAATCCCAGTGTGGTGAGATGTTTAATTTTTTTCATGAGTAAGACCTTTCTTAATTAAGTACGTAAACAAAACAATCTTACTAGATTATTGACCGCTTTTCAATTTAATATTTGACATTAAAGCCTTTATTTACCCTTTTCGCGATATAATTGATTTGGAGACTTTTGACTTTAGCAAATGGTGTTGGTGAATTTCTGATCTTTTGAATAAATTGCGTCAAGTTTTCACTTTCGCCACTTGCAAGAATTGAAACGCTGCCGTCTGCTTCGTTTTTGACCCAGCCGGAAATATTGAGGCTTTGGGCCAGCTGGATAGTTGACCAGCGAAAGCCAACCCCTTGAACCCGTCCGGAAGCGTTCATTTCGACTGTTCGAATTTGGTTGTTCAAGTGATCACCACCTATTTATTAATTATGAAAGAGAGATATTGTATGAATATTGAAAGAATTACATCAAATCAAAATAACCGAGTAAAAGAATGGACCAAGATGCAGTCTAAAAAGGGCCGTGTTAAATCAGGCCAATATGTGATTGAAGGCTGGCATATTGTTGATGAAGCGATTCGCCATCGTCAAGCCATCAAACAACTCATGGTCGAAGACGAGAGTTATCTGGGCGATTTGCCAGTGGACGATGCTACCGAGGTCTTTTTAATCACCCCAGAAATTGCCAAACATATTTCATCAACCGAAACTCCCCAGGGCGTGTTTGCTGTCCTCAATACGGCAGATTATCATGAGCAGATTCCAAACGACTTAAGGGGTGCCTGGCTCTTATTGGATAATATTCAAGATCCCGGCAATATTGGCACGATGGTTCGAACGGCGGACGCGGCCGGGCTCAACGGCATTGTCTTTGGCAAGGGGTCGGCAGATCTTTATAACCCAAAAGTTGTCCGATCGATGCAGGGCAGTCAATTTCATATGCAACTCTTTACCGGAGATATTTTGGAATGGATGGCAGCCTTCAAAGCAGCTGGTGTTAAAACTTATGGCACTGAATTAAACGATCAAGCCATTTCTTACTATGATATAACACCTACAAAGCAATTTGCACTGATTATGGGAAATGAGGGTAATGGGGTCGATCCGAGAATTTTGGAAAAAACCGACCAAAACCTCTATATTCCAATGAACGGTGAAGCAGAATCCTTGAATGTCGCCGTAGCAACCGGAGTATTACTTTTCAAGTTTGTTAAATAACAGTCATTTTCGTTGATATTTAGGGAGATACCATGTATCATGTTTGTAAATACAGACAAAGGGGTATTACATGCAAAAGGATGAATGGAAAAATGATTCCGAGTATCGTGAAATAGTTTCTGACCTGATGGCGACCGACATGGTTAAGAAATTGGCGAACTATACTCAGCACCATCACTCAACTCGACTTGAACATTCAATTGCTGTTTCTTTTGACAGTTACAAGATTGCCAAAAGAAGGGGCTTAGATTATCGTGCCGTTGCGCGTGCTGGATTGTTACATGATCTGTTTTTCTATGACTGGAGAACCACCAAGTTTGATTTGGGTTCCCATGCATTTATTCACCCACGAGTTGCCTTGCGGAATGCTGAGCGGATTACGCAATTATCACCCATGGAAAAAGACATTATTTTGAAGCACATGTGGGGATTAACCCTTGCACGGCCCAAGTATGAGGAAAGTGTCATCGTCTCATTGGTTGACGACTATGAAGCTGTTCACGAATTTGTGAGTCCACTTAAATCAAAATTTGAAGCATTAAAGAAACAGGTTAAGCGAACAACTGCTGTTAAATAGGCGTTGTCCGATGAGAGGGGGGAATTTATATGCGACAAGCAGTTGGTTTGCAAGATGCCATTAATTATTATTTGTGTCCAAAGTTCGAGAAGACATTTTCATTCCTTGGTAAAAAATGGAATGGCTTAATCATTGACGTCCTCCTTCAGGAAGGTGTTCTGAGATTTAGAGAGATTGCCAGACAAATTCCAAAGTGCAGCGATCGGGTCTTAGTAGAACGTTTGCGAGAGCTGGAAGAAGATGGCGTGGTTATCCGCACCGAACATGATGATTCATCTTTAATTGAGTATTCATTGACCAAACAGGGCAAGGAATTAGCACCAATTATGCATGAAATTCATACATGGTCAGAAAAATGGTATCCAAGCGTCGAAAAGTAGCTTGACCATTTTTTTGTTTTAGCTTATTATTCACTAATGTAAAGCGTTTGAGAAAAAAGTAGTAGGTTGCTGTCCTATAGAAGAGACTTCGTGGTTGGTGAGAACGAAGCAGGATAGCTTCACGAATTCATTTTTCGAGCTGAAATTGGGCGTTATCTAACAAAAAATTTCCGGTTAATCACCGTTAGCGATGTCTTAAGTGTGTTGTCTTGTGACAGCAAATTAGGGTGGTACCGCGTTGCTTCGTCCCTTATCGGGCGGAGTTTTTTTGTGTTTAAAATTTGAACTGGAGGGATACTATGTCACTGCGAGATCAATTAACAGAGATCAAAGAAAAGGGGCTTGCTGATATTCAGCAGACCAGCGACTTAAAGGCATTAAATGAAATTCGATTCCATTTGCTCGGGAAAAAAGGACCAATTACCGCTGCCTTGCGGGGAATCAAGGAATTAAACCCAGAAGAACGACCAGAAGTCGGCAGCTATGCCAATAAGATTCGAGATGCGATTAGCGAAGCCGTTTCGAATCATCGAGAAACGTTGGAAAATGCTGCACTCAATGCGCAGCTTTCGGCCGAAAAGATTGATGTTACGATGCCCGGAAAGCCGGTTGTCCAGGGTCAACCCCACGTGATTCAACAGATTATCGACCAAATTGTCGATCTGTTTTTGGGGATGGGTTATGAAGTTCTTTCCGGCCCAGAAGTTGAGGAAGATAAGTATAATTTTGAGATGATGAACTTGCCCAAGAATCATCCAGCAAGGGATATGCAGGATACATTTTACATAAGTAAGGAAATCCTGATGAGAACCCAAACTTCACCAATGCAGGCACGGGCGCTGGAGAAACATGATTTTTCAAAGGGTCCGCTGAAGATGATTTCACCCGGAATCGTTTACCGTCGGGATACTGACGATCCCACTCATTCTCATCAATTCCATCAAGTTGAAGGACTGTTCATTGATGAACACGTGACAATGGCTGATCTGAAGGGCACCTTGATCACCATGGCTCAAAATATTTTTGGTGACAAATTTGATATTCGACTTCGTCCAAGTTATTTCCCATTTACGGAACCGTCTGTTGAAGTTGACGTTACTTGCTTTAACTGTATGGGTAAGGGATGTGATGTCTGCAAGCACACCGGTTGGATCGAGGTTCTGGGTGCTGGCATGGTGCATCCAAACGTTTTGGAAATGGCCGGTGTTGACGCCAATAAATACGGTGGCTTTGCCTTTGGAGTTGGCCCCGATCGTTTTGCGATGCTTAAGTATGGTGTCGACGATATCCGCGATTTCTATTTGGATGACGTTCGCTTCTTAAATCAATTCAGTAAGAGGGGTAATTAGATAATGAAAGTTTCATATAAATGGCTCAAACAATACTTAGATCTGAATATGCCCGCAAAAGACTTGGCTGAAAAGATCGAACGGACAGCGGTTGAAGTGGATTCAGTCGCCGTTGCCCAAGACGGATTAAAGAAGCTGGTTGTCGGCCACATCTTGTCAATGACTAAGCATCCAGAATCAGATCATCTGCACGTCTGTCAGGTGGATGTCGGCGAAGATGAACCCTTACAAATCGTTTGTGGGGCGCCCAACGTTGATGTGGACCAGAAAGTCATTGTTGCCCTCCCTAATTCACGAATCGGTGGCAACGTCAAAATTAAGCGGTCAAAGATGCGCGGAATCGAATCGTCGGGGATGATTTGTGCCCTTGATGAGATTGGCTTCAGCAAGGACGTTATCCCAAAGGAATGGGCTGATGGCATTTATGTCTTTGATGACGACGTGCCGGTTGGTGAGCCAATTTACAAATACCTGGGAATGGATGATCCGATTATTGATCTGGATGTCACGCCCAACCGTGGTGATATGCTCAGTATTTTGGGAACTGTCCATGACTTGGCTGCAATTTACGACCAACAACCAGAAATTAAAAAACCGGTGGTTGATGAAGACAGTTCATTAAACATTGACCAGGAAATCCAAGCAACGGCAGACGATCAGCTTGCCAAGACTTACAAACTGCGGGTGGTTGAAGGTGTCAAAATTTCCCCTAGTCCGGCCTGGCTGCAAATTGTTCTCTGGAATGCCGGCATTCGTCCCATTAATAACGTTGTCGATGTTACCAACTATATTTTATTGAAGTATGGTCAGCCCCTGCATTCATTTGACAAGGATAAAATTAACGGCACCGTTCACGTTCGACTCGCACAAAAAGGTGAGCAATTAACCACACTTGATGAAGATGAACACGCACTTTCTGCCGATGATATTGTCATTGCCGATGACGACAAACCAATTGCGCTTGCTGGTGTGATGGGTGGCTTCAATACCCAAATTGATGACAATACCGAAAACGTTGTGATTGAATCTGCTATTTTTGATTGCTTCAAGATCAGAAAGACCGCTCAGCGGCATAACTTGCACTCTGAGGCCTCACAACGCTTTGAACGGGGGATTAATCCAGATGGGGTTCAGGACGCCGTTGACGAAGCAGTCAGCATGATTAAGCAACTGGCTGGCGGCAAGATCGCTCGTGGTACTGTTAACGCCAGTGAGTACCACCCACAGCTGCCAACAATCTACATTACTGCCGAACGAACCAACCACGTACTTGGAACAGCTTTAACAACCGCAGACATTAAAAGTATTTTCGATCGGCTTGGCTTTTCAAGTGAAACTCATCAAGACGGTTTAAATGTCACCATTCCTGCTCGACGTTGGGATATTTTTCGGGACGCCGACCTTTATGAAGAAGTCGCCAGAATTTACGGATATGATAATCTGCCGGCAACCTTGCCAACTGGTCGTCAAAGTGTTGGAATCTTGACCCCAACCCAGAAATTACAGCGCGCATCCCGCACTGCTCTGGAAGGGTTGGGATTCACTCAAGCAATTTCTTACTCACTGACAACGACAGCCAAGGCTAAGATGTTTTTGATGCGTCAGAGTGAAGAGACCAAATTACTTTGGCCAATGACCCAGGATCACGCAGTATTAAGAATGAACATGCTATCCGGACTGCTCGATGATGTTGCCTATAACCATGCTCATAAGGTTGATGACGTTGCACTCTACGAAGCCGGTCGGGTCTTTTACAAAGATACTGCCGACCAAATACGCCCCGAAGAAGTTGAACATATTGCCGGCGTCGTGACCGGTAACTTGACGAACCCGCTCTGGAATAATCACGTTTCGCCCGTTGATTTCTTCCAGTTGAAAGGAATGGTTAATCAATTTTTGGTTAACCTGGGTGTTAAAGGTGACATTGAGTATACAGCGACTGATCAGTACCCCGAAATGCATCCTGGAAGAACGGCTAACATCTCGATTCACGGCCACTACGTTGGCTTTTTGGGCCAAATTCATCCTCGAATTGCCAAGCAGTTCAAGATCAAGGAAACTTACGGATTTGAACTCAATATGCAGGAATTAATCGATTTGCCAAAGGATGACAATCAGTATCAAACGATTTCCAAGTATCCTTCAATCAAACGGGACATTTCGCTTGTGGTTGATGATGACGTGACGAACAGTCAGATCCTGGCAGTCATGAATAAACGTGGTGGGGCGTACTTGAGCGATGTCCGCTTGTTCGATGTTTATGAAGGTGATAACGTTCCTGATGGTAAGAAATCAATGGCTTATTCATTAACTTATGTAGATCCACGTGAAACTTTGAAGGATGATGTGGTCAACACAGCCTTTGAAAAGATTAAAAAACGATTAACAGCTGATTTAAATGCAGAAATTAGATAATTCGGAAACTATAATTAAATTGAATAGATAGGAGGAGCTTCTCATGAGCGATGACTCAAGGCGACAAAACCCCAAACTTAACAAAAGCCTCGGGCGAAAAATTATTATTTCTGTCATTACCTTACTGATTATTTTAGCTGCAACGATTGGTTTCATGGGCTATCGATATTTTCAAGATGCCTTAAAACCAATGAACCCACAAAATTCCAACGTGACTCAGGTCCACATTCCACTTGGCGCCTCAAATAAACAAATTGGTTCGATTCTTCAAAACAAAAAGATTGTTAAGAGCGGCATGGTCTTTGATTACTATGTCAAATCAAATAATATGGCTAACTTTAGAGCTGGTTATTATCAATTAAAGCCTTCAATGAGTCTCAAAACAATTGCCAACCGACTCCAACGCGGCGGAAGTGACCAACCAATTCAAAGTACCAAGGGCAAGGTATTAATTCGAGAAGGAGCCAACGTTGATCAAATTGCCACCCAGATTTCACTGACAACTGACTTCTCCCGCGGCGACTTCTTGAAGTTAATGAAGAACCAAACGTACCTTGAACGATTGGCAGGTCGTTACCCGAAGCTACTTAACCAAGCGATGAAAGCTAAAAACGTTCGTTACCGTCTCGAAGGTTATTTGTATCCGGCAACATATGAAGTGGAGAAGAATACATCGTTAAAATCTCTGGTTACCCAGATGGTTACCAAGACCAATCAGATGGTTTCACCACACTTTGCGGCCATTAAAAAGTCGGGGATGAACATGCAGCAGTTCATGACTCTTTCGTCATTAATTGAACGTGAAGGTGTTAACCAAACTGACCGGAGGAAGATGGCGGGCGTGCTGTTAAATCGAATTGACATTAATATGCCACTACAATCAGACGTGGCTGTTTTGTATGCCATTCATCGAAATAACAAAGCACTGACCAACAAAGACCTGCAGAGTGATTCACCGTACAATCTGTACAAGTACACCGGCTTTGGCCCGGGACCATTTGACAGTCCAAGCATTAGTTCGATGAGTGCCGTTTTGCACCCACTAGATCGTTCAAAGAACTACCTGTACTTTGTTGCGAACACAAAGACGAAAAAAGTTTATTACTCAAAGACGTACGCTGAACATCAGCAGCAAATTGCTCAGCATACTGCCGACAACAACTAATCGAGAGGGCTCCTGTTCACATGGTAAATCACAAAACACGGCCAGTCGTCATTGGCATTACCGGAGGCTCAGGTAGTGGCAAGACCACCGTTGCTCGAAAGATCTTTGATCAGTTATCCAACTATTCGATCACAATTATTCAACAAGATTCATATTATAACGACCAAGCTGAAATGAAGATGGCAGATCGGAAAAAGGTTAATTACGATCACCCAATGGCGTTTGATTTTGATCTGTTGATCGAACAGCTCAAGCAACTGCTGAAATATGAACCAATTGAAAAACCAGTCTATGACTACGGTCAATTTACACGAAGTCAACAGACAATTCGACAAGAACCGCGTGAGGTGATCATTCTGGAAGGCATTTTAATCCTTGACGATCAGCGATTACGTGATTTAATGGATATTAAAGTATTTGTTGACACCGATGATGATATTCGTTTAATTCGACGAATCGAGCGGGACACAAAAGAACGTGGCCGTTCATTGGATAACATTATTCACCAGTATTTGATGACCGTTAAACCAATGTATCATCAGTTTGTCGAGCCAACCAAGCGTTATGCTGATCTGATTGTTCCTGAAGGTGGGGAAAATCAAGTTGCTATCGATTTACTGACCACTAAGATGCGTTCCATCTTGATGCATCGTGGCAACAAAGAAATTAAGAATAATCTTGATTCAACAATTTAAAAATAAAAAGGGGAAATTACCAAATGGCTGAAGACACATATCCAATGACTGCCGATGGTCGCGATAAATTACAGGCAGAATTAGAAGACCTTAAAGTAAACCAACGACCAAAAGTGGTGGAACGAATTAAAATTGCAAGAAGTTATGGGGACTTATCTGAGAACTCTGAGTATGAGTCTGCTAAAGACGAGCAAAGTATGCTTGAAAGTCGCATCACAACGATTGAGCACATGCTGCAGTATGCTCAAATTATCGATTCAAATGATAGCGATAAGGATGAGGTGACTGTTGGCAAGAAAGTGACCTTCCAAGAATTACCTGATGAAGATCCCGAAACGTATCAAATTGTTGGGGCTGCTGAAGCCGATCCAATGTCAGGGAAGATTTCGAATGATTCACCAATTGCCAAGGGACTCATTGGTCACCGGTTAAATGAAGAGGTCAATATTCCAATTCCAGCCGGAACTATGAAAGTCAAAATTACTAAAGTTGAATAGCTTCCATTGTATCGTCAAATAATTTCAATGTGAAAAGAGCTAACCGTGGGCATGCTTTGCCTAACGATTAGCTCTTTTTTGATCGCTTGAGTTTATTAGTTACTGACAGTCCCAACTTAACTGTTCAAGCGGAATTTCCATAGATGCTGCGAGTGTGTCCTGTGGGCCGACATATCGTTTGTGAAATACCTTAATGATGTTATAATTGATTGTAAGCGAATACAAACACAGATTTTAGGAGTGTGGCATAATAATGAAAATTGATGTAACTGATTCCGCAAGCAAATGGTTCCAATCTGAAATGGGTTTAAGTCAAGGTAACGGTGTGCGCTTCTATGGCAAGGTTTATGGGAAGACGCCGGTTCACGAAGGCTTCTCATTAGCCTTGACCCGTGACGATCAGCCGGGTGAGACTTATACCAAAACCGAAAAGGATGGGATTACCTACTTTGTCGACGAAGATGATCGCTGGTTCTTTGTCGGTTTTGATTTGAAAGTCGATTTCAATCCAGAAAAAGATCCTGAAAACGTTGTGTATACGTACACACCTAATGGTGATCTTGATAAGTAAATGTGACAATCTAAAAAGGGATGGAAGCCAAAAAAAATGGTTTTCATCCCTTTAATCATGCCATTTACTTGGTGTTCGTCGGACCTTCAGGGTTCTCATTCTTTTGCTTTTTGCGGCGTTTCAAGATTGCTTCGGTACCAATAAATGCTAAACCAAAAGCAGTAATCAGCAAGCCGACTTTAAGACCCTCAGGCCAATAGGTAAAGACAACCTTGTGGTGACCTTTGTTGATTGGAATATATAGGAACATCTTTGCCCAGCGTTCTGGCTGAACCGATTTGCCATCAACCTTGGCTGTCCAGCCATTTTCAAATGGGATGGTGGTCGTCAATGCTTGATTGTTAGATGTTGCATCGACTGTCCCGGTTAATTGGTGATGGTTCCACTTTGTAACCTTGTAGGGTTTTGAATTCAAGTCTTTAGAGAATTTGGCAATCTTTGAATTATGAACTTTATACAATTTCACATCCTGTAAGAGGGCGTTATTCTTGTTAACAAAGATCTGAACATTAGCCGTGGTATTAATGCTGGTACCAGTTGCAATATTAGCAATGATGGTCTTTTCAGACGGCGTAAATTGAGTCTGTGCTTGGCCATCGACGGAAATTGAAATGTTGCCCTTATTGATTTCGGTGCCCAATGTCATGTAGTAAGACGTATTCTTCTCAATCGGTACTGAGAAAATAATGTAGGACATTTCCAAGAGGTTCTTTTTCTTCAGGACAGCATTGTTTAATTTAGAAATTGGCTGAATGTTGTTACACCGCATGTCAGTATAAGCAGCCGGTTCAAACAAATTCTTGATATTTGGATCGAGTCGGTGTGCAATTTGGTTTTGATAAGTGATTGGACTCTTGGCAATGGAATTGTGTTCCATTCCTGATTTGGGAGCCAGAAAACCAATCGGAACCGCATACGGATTACGGTAGGTACCAATCAGTGCATCCTGTGACAGTAAATTATAGTTGTTGTAATCAGGCTTTCTCGTCAAAGTAGTCAATAACTGCTTCTTTGGTTTTTTATTCGGATTGGCTTCAGTAATCTGGTGACTCATGTAATACTTCATGTTCAGCAATGAGTCAGTAAACATGGTTCCGTTAGAGTAAAGAACAAACGAATCTCCGTTTGGCTGGCCGATATTTTTGAAGAATTGAGACGTATCGGATTCAAGGGTCGATGAGAAGATTGAGCCACCGTTGTAATTGCCAGTGAAGGCATCGTTTTTGGTTCGCGAGAAGGTTGTTCCTAAACGGTAGAATCCTTTATCTTTTTGTTTAATCTCGTTGACGTGTTTTCTCATGATCCGTTCAAACGCTGTGTAGTTGTTGGCTTTCAAATAATCCAGGTGATTCAGCGAAGTGACCATGTTCAGCGCCATTTCACCACTCATCAGAACAGCCAGTGTCATTGCCAAGACGATGTTTTTACGATAGATTCCTAGGAAAACAACGATTCCAAGAGAAACGACTAAATACACACAGCCCCAGAGAAAATCAAAGTGACGCATATATTCGAGATGCTTCCAGCGGAGTTCAACGTAGAGCACCCCTAACGCCATGATGCCGGCGGTGACCAGATAGCCTTTCCAGTTAATGCCTTCGTCCAAGATGTGCAGAAACGCTTGAAAGGCGGTTAGAATCATCCAAAATGAGAAGAGATAGGAGAATCGGAAGGTGTACCAAACCGGCAGCTGCATTCCGTGCCAGAATAGATCCAACGGCTGAAAACACATTGACAGAATCATAAAGGCCGTTAATGAAAGATTGGCGATTTTGACGTTTCGCTTGATGGTTGGAATAAAGAAGTAATAAACAAATAAAATCAGGACGACACTAGCCACGAACACGTTAGCTGTCCCAGCTGGCAGTTCGTTAAAGTTAACCGAGCCGTTAAAGAACTTGCCCAACATATCCAGTGGGTTATATTCGAACTTGATTTTGTACTGACCCTTTGAATACTGGGTTTTGCTTCCCAGCAGCGAGAAAAATGTCGGCAGCAGCAGCCAAGCGGCCAGGATCCCACTTAGAATGGATGCTTTCAGCCATTTGAAAACAGCTTTGGCAGATGTTTGATTCTCGACTGGGAGCGCTTTGGCGGCCCAGTAAATAAACATAAAGAGGGTCAAGAAGATGGCGATCATGTAGCTCATGTAGTAATTCATGATTAACATCGCCGTTAAGCTGATGATGTAAATGGCACTCGACTGATTCTTCAAGATCTTAAAGAGTCCGTAAAAAATCATCGGCAGTACAAACAAGACATCAGTCCAAAGCATATTGAACTGATTGGCGACCATCCAGCCCATCATGGCGTAAGAAACGGAAAAGCCAATGATTGACCAGCCAACGTGTTTCGTGACCTTCATTAGAAAGTAGCCAAAACTTAAGCCGGCCAAACCGTACTTGATGATCGTAATAACACCCAAGACACTGGGGAGTTTAGAAAGCGGGAACAGTAACATGATTAAGTTCAATGGACTCATTAGGTAGTAAGCCCAGGTGCCCATCATGTCGCCGCCAAGCGCTTTGGAAAATGAAAAGAAAAAGCCGCTTGGACTATGTAATAGGGTATCATGGAAATTGGTGTAAAAATCGATGTACTGTTGACCCAAGTCAACGGTCATCACTGACGAACCGCCAAACGGTGCAAAGTGGCGAAAAATGAAGTAACTGGTAGAGATAAGTACCGGTACCAAAAAGCACAGGACTAATATGGAAATTTTCGTTGTTTTCTTTGAATTCATAATCTACATCCTTTTTAAAAGTGATTAACAACATATAGAATATCATAATAAGTTAAAGATTGACTACCGGTTGTAGTTTTTAGTTGGAAAATTTGATAAAATAAGTTTCATGGCAAGGAGTTAATATTGTGAAAATTTTTAAAAGACGCACCAAGAAAACGAACAAAGCAAAAGGTGTTTCACTGCCTTTTCGAATCAATATTATTTTTATTATCGTCGGAATCTTATTTGTTGCGCTACTTACCCAGTTGGCATACCTGCAGGTGATGTACGGTTCTAAATTTAAAGCCGAAGTTAACCGATCAGACACCTCAGTTGTCAACGGGAATGTTCAGCGGGGAATGATTTTTGATTCCACCGGGCACGTTTTAGTTGGGAATTCTGCTCACCAGGCAATTATTTATACAAAAGGCGTTAACGTGTTATCTGCCGATATGTATAAGACAGCTAACCGACTAGCACAGTATGTCACCGTTTCAACGGGGAGTTTGACGCAACGTCAACTGGCTGATTATTATTTGTCAAATACCAACAATTTGGCCAAAGTTGAAAAATCAATCCCAGGGATTTCCGGTTATTCTGTCGACGCGAAGTATAATAAAGCGGTTGCCAAAGTGGAAAGTTATCCAAAGTCGACTTTCTCTTCTGCGACCAAAAACGCGGCCACCATCTTTGCTAAGATGAGTGGGGCCTACCAACTATCAACCGTCAACATTAAGGATGCCAAAGTCTCAACCAGAGAAGTTGCGATGGTCGGGGAACACTTGGCGGATATGCCGGGAGTCAACGTTGGAACCAGCTGGAGCCGTAATTATCCGAATGGCCGTTCCATCCAAGGGATTACGGGAACGGTTTCTAATGAAAAGACGGGCCTGCCGAGTGATCGAGTCAATGAGCTGTTGGCACAGGGATACTCGCGAAATGACAGTGTTGGTCAAAGTTATTTGGAGCGCCAATACGAACCAGTGCTTCGAGGGACCAAGTCTCAAACTCAGATCATTTTGAATAGTGATAATCAGATCAAAAAAGAAATTAAAAAATATGGCGGTCAAAAAGGTGACAATCTTCAATTGACGATCAACGCCAGGTTCCAAAAGCAGCTGCAATCCTTAGTTCACTCTGCTGAATCCGGTGCTGGCGGGAATTCGACCGGGACCTATGCTGTGGTCATGAACCCTAACAATGGGGCAATCATTGGGATGGCCGGGGTTGATCGCAATCCAAAGACGTCAAAGATCACTGATAATATATTAGGAACCATTAACAGTTCAATCGTTATGGGCTCTGTTGTTAAGGGTGCCATGGTCTCAGGCGCGTTGATGGATCATGTGATCACACCAACTAACAGTACTTTGACGGACCAGCCGATTACAACCGGTGGGGTCAAAAAGTCTTCTTGGTTCAACCACAACGGTCGGGCTAACATCTCAGTTGATGCCAGTGATGCGCTTCAAGTATCCTCCAACTCATACATGATGCAGTTGGCGATGAAAGAAGGTCACTTCAATTATGTTGAAGGTGGCGCGTTAACCATGAGTCCCAACGTTTTCAATACGATGCGTGGCTACTTTAACCAATTTGGATTGGGCGTCAAGACCGGGGTTGACATTCCTGGTGAATCCACCGGATTACAAGGTGCCAGTGGTTACAAGCACATCGGAAGTGCATTGGATCTTTCCTTTGGTAACTACGATGCCTACACGACGATGCAGGTCGCTCAGTACATGTCAACAATCGCTAATGGCGGCAATCGGATTGAACCACACGTTGTTCAAGCGATTCGTGGAACCAGTCAAGATGGTAAACTAGGGACGGTAAAGGCCACTGTGATGCCGAAGGTCCTGAATCATATTGACATGACTCAAGCACAGCGAAACGTTGTCACAACTGGTTTATATCGAGTGGTTCATGGAAGTAACACCTACAAGACTGGTGGGATGCTGGATTCTATCAAACCGGAAATCTCTGCCAAGACTGGAACGGCTCAAACATTTTATAATGGAAATGAAACCGTCACCCTGAGTTTGGCTTCCTACGCACCATCGACCCATCCGCAGGTCGTCGTTGCTTTGGCAATGCCTAACCTGGGCGTTAACGCCGAAAGTAATAACATGGCGTTGGCTAAGCAAATATACTCTGCTTACTGGAAGACTGTCCAATCAACTTCAACTGTTAAGTAAAAACACTTAACATTTATCTATTTTGTCCTAGTAATTTGTTGGGATTGATGATAAAATATTTTAAGTTGAGGCTATTAGAATAGCTACTCTATCAAAAGTTTGGAGGTCGTATTCCATGCGAGTACACATTACAATGGAATGTACTGAATGCCACGAACGTACTTACTTATCCAGCAAGAACCGTCGAAACAATCCCGACCGTTTGGAGCTTAAAAAGTATTGCCCACGCGAGCGTAAAGTTACATTACATCGAGAAACCAAATAAGGCTTGGGTAAATACCCAAACCTTTTTTATATACAGAAGAGTCCGTCCATCAAATTTGACTGAATAATCAGGTGAGATAAATGAGCAAAAACAACCAATTAAAATCAGTCCTTCGTGACCAACAAATTGCTCGACTGAATAAGTTTCTGCAGGATCCCCAACAAAAGCCGCAAATTCACCGTTTGTATCAGCAATTGTTTGCCGATCGGCATTTTGCAAATAGTAACACATTGGGAATCACCCTCAGTATGGACGATGAACTTGATACCCAGCCCATTATTCAATGGGCATTAGCCCATGATAAGCAAGTCGCCGTTCCCCGGACACTTCCGCACCGGCAGATGGCCTTTGTTTTGCTGGAGCCTGACACCATACTCAGTCAGACTAAATTCGGGACAATTGAACCGGTTGGCGGCCAAGTGCTGGCAAAAAATCAACTCGACGTTTTATTGGTCCCGGGCTTGGCGTTTTCCAAAAATCATTTTCGAGTCGGATTTGGCGGTGGATTTTACGATCGCTTCTTGAAGGGCCTTACCGGAACGAGCATCGCATTAGTGACGCCGGTTCAATTGTTTGACGAGCCTGTCTGGGACGTAGAAGACTTTGACGTTAAAGTCGACAAACTCATTTACTAATCGGATAACAGGAGGGGTCATGAGCAATATACGCAACAAACCTTATATCACGTATGGACTGTTAATAATCATGGTGGTTGTTTTTGCCGTCATGTCGTTAATGGGGGGAACCGAAAATCCTGTCACCTTGGTCGAATTTGGTGCGAAATACAACCCATTGATTCGTGCAGGCCAGTACTGGCGATTGGTAACCCCGATGTTCATTCATATTGGCTTCACCCACATCTTGATGAACGGGATCACTTTATATTTCATTGGACAGTATGTCGAGCAATTGTTTGGTCACTGGCGGTTTGTGGTTATTTTCTTTGTTTCCGGCATCTTGGGGAACCTTGGTAGTTTCGCGTTTACAGATAGTTTATCGGCCGGTGCCAGTACCGCGATTTTTGGCCTTTTTGGTGCTTTTATGATGTTGGGAGAAAGTTTTTCCAAAAATCCGGCAATCGTTTCAATGGCTAAAACATTCCTATTGTTTATTGTCTTAAATATCGGAACCGATATTTTTGTCTCCGGAATTGATATTGCCGGCCATCTGGGGGGACTCGTTGGTGGATTCCTTGTGGCATATGTGACCGGGGTCGGCTTTTCCAAGACCAGTCAGGTCAAAAGAATTATTTCAGTCGTTATGCTGGTTGTAATCGCTTTCGTTTTGTTTACAATAGGTATGCGGGCAAAATTTTAAAATTCTAGAAAATGAAAGAAATTTACATGAGGATGTGAGATAATGAAAACGCTGTATGATGTTCAGCAGTTGCTGAAGAAATTCAATATTTATGTCTATGTCGGCAAACGCCTTTGGGACATTGAGGTCATGGCGTTGGAGTTGGACCATCTCCATGATGCCAAGCTGATCAGTCATGATGAGTTTATTCACGCGAAGCTGATTTTGACGCGAGAACATCGTGTTGAAGAAAAACAAGAAAGTAGGGGAAAAGACATTGGCTAAAAAGTTAATTGGAATTGATTTAGGTGGAACGACAATCAAATTTGCATTCATTGATACAAAGGGAAACGTCCTTACTAAATGGCGCATTCCGACAAATATCAGCGAACATGGTAGTCATATTGTGCCTGATATGATCAAGTCAATTAGTGACCAAATGAGAAAAGATGACTACAATGCCAGCGATTTTTACGGTATTGGCATGGGGACACCAGGAGCTGTTAACCGTGAAAAAGGCACCGTTGTGGGGGCATATAACCTGAACTGGGACATCGTGCAACCGGTTGGAGCAACGATTTCTGCTAACCTCAATTTACCCATTCTGATTGATAACGATGCTAATAGTGCCGCCCTTGGTGAATATTGGAAAGGTGCTGGAGACAAGGCAAAGGATGTTGTCTTCATCACACTTGGAACCGGTGTTGGTGGTGGTGTGATTGCCAATGGTAAGTTGGTTCACGGGATTAACGGGGGGGCCGGAGAAGTTGGCCACATCACCGTTGTTCCTAATGGTTATCAATGTACTTGTGGCAAGCGCGGCTGTTTGGAACAATACGCCTCAGCAACCGGCGTCGTCCACATTGCCAAAGATATGGCTAAAGCCTTTACGGGTCATTCACGGATTAAAGAATTGATTGACGGTGACGAAGATTTATCCTCGAAGATGGTCTTCTTCTTAGCCGACAATGGGGATATTCTGGCTAACCAAATTGTTGATCGGGTCTGCTCATACTTAGGATTAGCACTTTCACACATTGGTAACACGCTGAATCCGGAAAACATCATCATCGGTGGTGGTGTTTCCAACGCCGGTAACACTTTGCTTCAACCAACTACCCGTTATTTCCAAGAGAATGCCTTTCCTTCTGTCCGTGACTCAACCAGATTGAAGTTGGCTCAACTAGGTAATGATGCCGGCATTATTGGTGCGGCATCATTAGCGTTACAGTTTAGAAACAATCAACCATTTGGAACAAAATAATCATATTATTTGAGAGAAAGAGAGATGTTTTTATTGATAATCGGTGCAATCAGCGCCAATCTGGTGACAACCATCATTTTGATCATCATCTTACTTGCGTGGGGCGGCTACACGATTTTTCAGAATATGCGTGTCAAACAAGCGGCAACATATTTGAAAAACGACGAGTTCCAGAAGGGTATGAGAAAAGCACAAGTCATTGACCTGCGCGAACAAAAAAGTTTTAAGGATGGCCACGTATTGGGCGCTCGCAACATGCCCTATTCAACCATCAAAAACTTTTATACCCAGCTTCGCCCAGACTTGCCCGTGTACATGTACGATCAGGGCAAAACGATCAGCAAACGAGCTGCTCTTTTCTTAAGTAAAAAGGGATATAAAGAT
Source organism: Lentilactobacillus parakefiri (assembly GCF_002157585.1). Taxonomy (GTDB): domain Bacteria; phylum Bacillota; class Bacilli; order Lactobacillales; family Lactobacillaceae; genus Lentilactobacillus; species Lentilactobacillus parakefiri. The sequence goes on along the minus strand of NZ_BDGB01000072.1, from coordinate 87,614 downwards.
CTCTATATCTTAAAAAGTGGTTATCAAGGCTGGAATGGTAAGGAAAAAAAGAGCAATTATTGATAAAATAGGACTATGAACAAAACCACTGTTTTGTTCATAGTCCTATTTTTAGATTCGTTATTAGTTTAAATGGATCGGATCACGTTCTATCCGTGGTGGGCAGCTCGGCTCTTACGCATTGCCTTTTTCCGGTTATCCTCGAACTTTTGCTCTTCGTCTTCAATTGGGTCAACAACTGATTTTTTAAATGTCAATAAGGCACCAACCCCGGCTGCAACGGTTCCGAGAACACCAACAATGAGCCCATTAGTAAACTGTTTCATATCTAAACCCTCCAATATTCGTTGATACTTTTATTATGCTTTATTTTTTCTGAGATATCTAGTTAATTGATTAATTAATCGCTCAAAAGGAGTTTATTTTGAAAATCAATACCAAAATTATTGCCCATCGCGGTAGTAAGGGGACCCGACCGGAAAATACACTGATTTCCTTTCAAACCGCCATTGATGATGGGGCGGACGGCATTGAAACCGACGTTCATTTTTCTAAAGATCATCAATTAATCATTATGCACGATGAAACCGTTGATCGAACTACCAATGGGTCAGGACGGATTGTTGACAAAAACTTGGCTGAAATCAAGCATTTAGATGCGGGCATTCGTTTCAGCACCGAATTTAAAGGAATTACGGTGCCAACGCTCCAAGAGGTCGTTGAACTGTTGATTAAAGATAATTTCACCGGTATTTTTAATCTGGAGTTGGAGACCAACAAGATTCAATACCCCGGCATCGAAGCAGCTGTTTTTGATTACTTTGTGTCCATTCAGTATCCATTTCAACTGATTTACTCAAGTTTTAACGCTGAGTCGCTTGAAATCCTCAACCACCTGGATCCCAAATTATCGGGCGCTAAATTATTCAAAACAGCGGCTAAACAAGCTAAAACACTGAAAAAGGACCATTTGATTGCCGACTTTCATCCAGATATTCGCTGGCTGAAACGACATCCCTTTTTTGCGCCTGCTCAAAATCTGCGGCCTTGGACGGTGAATTCAACAGAAGATATGCAATATTGTTTTGAACGCAACATGGCAGCGATTATCACTGATTATCCTGCTCGGGCCGTTCAAATCAGGTCAGAGATGCGGGAGGGACTGGAATGACTAAAGTTTTAGCAATCGTCGGGCCGACAGCCGTCGGTAAAACTGATTTATCCATTAAACTTGCGCACCGCTTTAACGCGGAGATCATCTCAGGAGACTCGATGCAGGTTTATCGACACCTGGATATCGGGACGGCCAAAGTCACGCCGACTGAAATGGCCGGTATCAAGCATCATTTGATTGATATCAGGAATATTGACGAACGCTTTTCGGTCGCTGATTTTGTCCACGATGCATCGGAGCTAATCCAGTCCATTCATAAAGCGGGTAAACTGCCAATCATTGTGGGTGGCACCGGGTTTTACCTCCAAGCACTGCTTTCAGGGATGGAACTGGGCGGTGACCAATATCAAAATGATGACTTGAGAAGGCAATTACTGGCCGAGGCACAAACCAATGGTGATCTGGCGCTTCATCAACGATTAGCCAACATCGATCCACTCGCAGCAAAAGCGATTCCGGTTCATAACGTGCGACGCATCATTCGGGCGCTGGAAGTCTACATAAACACGGGCCATCGATTCTCTGATCAGCATAATGCCGGCTCAAAGTATGACGTCTCCGTCATTGGATTAAATACCGAACGGGCTTTACTATACCAGCGAATTAATCAGCGAGTCGATCAAATGATGACGGCTGGTCTGCTGAATGAAGCGCGCTGGTTATTCGACCACGGTGGTCAACAATTTCAAGCTGGTAAAGGCATTGGTTATCGGGAATTGTTCCCGTATTTTCAAGGGCAAACAGCTTTGGAAGAAGCGGTTGATTTGATCAAAAAGGATTCACGCCATTATGCCAAACGTCAATTGACTTGGTTCAGAAATAAAACTGAGCCAAGACCGAATTGGTATAACCTCGTTCAGCAGCCAAATCGGTTGTGGGAGATTGAAAGTAGCGTTGCAAAATGGCTGGCTGACAACAATTAGTGAATTCATGTTATAAAATGTGACATTTGGCCTTGACTTTGATTATGGGAATGGTATTATAAGGACAAGATTTAGGAGGTGAACAATGCGAGAGAAGGAATTACGGCGTTCAATGTCAGTTCTGCCGATTGGAACTGTGATGAAGCTAACTGACTTGACAGCACGACAAATCAGATATTATGAACAGCAGGAGTTGATTAAGCCGCTTCGTAATGAAGGTAATCGACGGATGTATTCGTTGAATGATGTCGATCGGCTTTTGGAAATCAAAGATTATCTTGATGACGGTCTGAATATCTCTGGTATCAAAGAGGTGTACAAGAAGCAGAATCAATTGGAAGATGAACGGAAGCGTAATCTTGAGAAGGGTTTGACCGACAGCGATGTTAGAAAAATTCTTCAAGATGAGTTTTTAAACATTGGTGGATTGAAGCCGCCTTCTTCGTCATTTGATGATCCGACTAATTTGAACAATTTAAATAAACTAAATCATTGATGGGAGCGATGGATAGATGGCTACAAGGCATGATTATTCAAAAGATGATATTCGCAAGATGGTAAAGGACGAGGATGTCAAATTCTTACGTCTGATGTTCACAGACTTATTTGGGACAATTAAGAACGTTGAAGTCCCAATCACTCAGTTGGATAAACTGCTGGATAACAAATTAATGTTTGACGGTTCTTCAATCGAAGGTTTCGTTCGAATTGAAGAAAGTGACATGTATTTGTACCCTGATTTATCAACTTGGATGATTTTCCCATGGAGTACTGATCGTGGCAAAATTGCCCGAGTTATTTGCCAGGTCTACCGTCCAAACGGCGAGCCATACGCAGCCGATCCTCGCAACAACTTGATCCGTGTTCTCGGTGATATGAAGAAGGCCGGCTTTACTTCATTTAACATTGGGCCTGAACCAGAGTTCTTCTTGTTCAAAATGAATGAAAACGGTGAGCCGACACTTCATCTGAACGATAAGGGAAGCTACTTCGACATGGCCCCAATGGACTTGGGTGAAAATTGCCGTCGTGAAATTGTCTTGACGCTTGAAGAAATGGGCTTTGATGTTGAAGCCGCTCACCATGAAGTTGCGCCTGGTCAACATGAAATTGACTTTAAATATGCCGATGCTTTAGCCGCTGCTGATAATATTCAGACGTTCAAATTGGTTGTTAAGACGGTTGCCCGTAAATATGGCTTGTACGCTACGTTCATGCCAAAACCTTTGAGTGGTATTAACGGTTCAGGGATGCATTTAAATATGTCGTTATTTAACGATAAGGGCAACACCTTCTACGACAAAGACGGCGAATTAGAAATTTCTCAAGAAGCTTATTACTTCTTGGGTGGTTTATTGAAGCATGCTCGTTCATTTACCGCTGTATGTAACCCAATTGTTAATTCTTACAAACGTTTGGTTCCAGGTTACGAAGCACCTGTTTATGTTGCTTGGTCCGGTTCCAACCGTTCGCCACTGATTCGAATTCCAAGTGCTCGTGGTAATTCCACTCGTTTGGAACTTCGATCCGTTGACCCAACCGCTAACCCATACTTAGCCATTGCATGTGTCTTGGAAGCTGGCTTGGATGGCTTACGTAACAAGATTGAACCTGAACACAGTATCGACCGTAACATCTATCGAATGGATGCTGAAGAACGTCAGAAGAGTCACATCACCAACTTACCGGACACCTTGCATAATGCCTTGAAGGATCTTTCAGCTGACGAAACAATGAAGAAGGCACTTGGTGAACATCTCTACAACAGCTTTATTGAAGCTAAGAACCTTGAATACGATTCATACCGCACGCAAGTTTCCGGTTGGGAACGTGAACAGTATCTTGAGAAGTATTAGTTTTAGAATTACTTTACCGCACTTGATAAGAACGTGATCGATTGTTCAAAGAGCTCACGGTGGTGCACCAGGGTGTATCGCTGTGAGCTCTTTTTATACCGATCAGCTCTCATCAAAATCTAACACGATTATAATTGAATGTCTTTGAATCTCATATGGCTTTTAAAGGGGTGTCTCGTTATGTCAAATATTTCATTTGGTTTAAAAATGGGGTTAGTTGTCTCCACAGCTTTGATTTTGAGTGGCTGTTCATCGCAAAAGAGTGGTTCAGGGAAACTAGCTGCCAAACAGGAATTTACCACTGCAGTTGATTCAGAATTGTCGACGGTTGATCTTTCAAGAACGACGTCAGTTCAAACATTTGAAGTTTTAAACAACATTGATGAGGGCCTTTATCGTCTGGGCAAGAATAGCAAAGTTGAGAATGCACTGGCCACTAAAACTCAAATTTCAAATGATGGGTTAAAATACACCTTCAATCTGCGGAAGGGAACCAAATGGAGTAATGGTGATCCCGTTACTGCCAAAGATTTCGTCTATTCATGGCGAAGAACGGTTAATCCAAAAACGGCATCCCAGTACGAATATCTTTTCTCAGGAATTCAAAATGCCGATGCGATTCAAGCCAACAAAAAATCACCTAATTCACTGGGGATTAAAGCTGATGGCAAGTATAAACTAGTGGTAACCCTGGAAAAGAAAATTCCGTATTTCAAGCTGCTGATGGGCTTTCCGCTTTTCTTCCCGCAAAATCAAAAAGTTGTCGAAAAGTATGGCGATGATTACGGCACAAAGAGTGCTGATATAGTCTACAACGGACCGTTCAAGCTGACCGACTGGAATGGGACTGGGATGACTTGGACGCTTGCCAAGAATCAAAATTATTGGGATAAGAAAGCCGTTAAATTAGCCAAACTCCACTATCAAGTGACCAAGGATCCTTCCACTGGTTATAACCAATTCAAGACTGATAAGCTGCAATATGTTGGTTTATCAGGTGTCTTGGCCAAAAATCTGAAGAACAACCACAATTTGGTGACCCGAGAAACTTCGAGCTGTTACTACTTGGCATTCAATCAAAAGAAGAAACTGTTCAAAAACTTAAAGATTAGAGAAGCGATTTCGATGGCTATCGATCGCAGTCAATTACCCAAGAAAATTTTGGGGGATGGGTCGTTTAACTCCCAAAGCTTTGTTTCTAAAGGACTGTCAATTAATCCTAAGACTGGTAAAGATTTCACAGCAACAACTGCCAAACCGGATTCTTTAAAATATAACCCAACGAAGGCAAAGGCGCTTTTTAAAGCCGGCCTCAAAGAACTTGGGATTACCAAAATGAGTTTTACGCTGCTCAGTTCAGACGAATTTGCCCAAAAACAAGTCAGTGAATATCTGCAGTCACAGTTAGAAAAGAACCTTCCTGGACTGAAAGTGAGCTTAAGAAATATCCCGTTCCAAACTTTACTATCACGACAGAAATCACATAATTACCAAGTCACAATGGGCGATTGGTACGCCGATTTTGCGGATCCAATTACGTTTTTAAATATTTTAACGTCAGGAAATCCCAGCAACGTTCCGCAGTGGTCTAACAAGCAGTACGACAAATTGATCAAAGCATCTTCAATCACTGATGCAGGCAATCCTGACAAACGATTTGAGGACATGACCAAGGCCCAAAATATCTTATTGGCGAACCAAGGCATTACCCCCCTGTATCAATCAGCAAGCAAAAACTTGTTGAGTAGTAAAGTGAAAGGGATTATTTACAATACGGCCGGTGCTACGTACAATTATAAAAATGTTTACATTGTTAAATAGGTCATCAGAGAACGAAATTGTTTGACACCAGTAATATCCTAATCGACAAGAGTGAGTTTTTCACCTACCAATCATTTTGAAACAAGCAAAATATAGAAGCGGCCAGGTCATCATTAACTCGTCATGATGAGTCGGCCGCTTCTGATATTTCTGAGCAATTTTCAAAACAATGGCTGATATTCTCATCATTTTGACAAATCTTTCATAAATAATTCGATTAGCCCTTTATTTATATACGTTTTTCAGATAACATTAAATGTATAAATAAGGGGAATACGAGGCAATATTATGGATAACAAAATTGAAAACGATCCATTCAGCCAAACCGACTCGATTTTAGCTTCTGCATTAAGTGAAAAGGTAAAATATCTGTCGAATTTGAATGACTCGATCAAAAATGGCAATGATTTAAAAGTATATGAACTAATGGATCCCAACCGCTTTGCAACAGAAGTCAAGGGTGAACAAGCTGATCAGCCACAGACGAATTTCTTTAGCCTGGCAGCTGATTTGAAAGCTCAGTTAAGTCATCATCTCAGTGACAAGCTCATTGATTATTTAGGCACGACCTATCCATTCTTTTATTACCACGAATACGATTTGGGGAAATTCAACATCTACTTTGGTAACTGGTGGGACCACCGGATGTTTGGGGAGTTGGATGCAATTAACGTTCGATTCAATTTTGCTAAAGACGAATACAACACGCTGGCTAAATCGTTCGAACTTGAAGCCCAAAACAAGCGGGTGAATGACGATCAAATGCGCGAACTGGGTCAAAAGAACGAAAAGTTGACCCAACTGATCGAAGATCAAGCCAAGCGTGATCAGCGTAAGGAAGAAATTCGTAAACAAATTAAAGAAAATGAAGAGAAGTCACCGATGCCTTGGGAAGCAGGAAAGGTTAAGGAAGAACATCAACAACTTCAAAATGCGCTGTTGGACTTAACCAATGTTGATGAGCAGGCTTCCGGTGCCCGGGCAGAGATCAAAAAGAATGAAAATGAAATTCTGGCATTATCCAAGGAAGAAACGATTTACAATTTGGAAAAACAAAATATTCGGGCTTCGTTTGGCAGTTTTGAAGCATTTATTGAAAACAATAACAACTTATACGCCAAATACTTGCAAAGCTTGAGCAAAGAATCGCAGGTGACTGACGGTGAGTAACGAAAATACGGAAACAGAAAAAAACGTTTTGACGACGACCCAACTTTTAAATCATTATGCGCAATCCATTCAGACCGGGTTAGACAATGGTTCTAAGTATGTCAACGCCTTTACCAGCTTAAACACAACCCAGGACCTAAATGAGTTGTTAACAGCAGCCGTTTCATTAACTAATTATCAACTGAATTCCGACTTCGTAGAATTTCCACACCAATTTTCTGATGAAGATGTTCAGTTGATATTCTTTGCACGTTTATTGAAGCTGTCCGACAACGTCGATGGGCTTTCGATTAGTAATTCTGAACATGTCCAGAAATTGCTGGCAAAATTTTCCTCACTTGGTGACAATACCTTTACATTCACCAAGTCGACGAAGAATGCAGCTGGGTTCTTCTTCGGGCCAACTGCTCATAACCGACCCCTATTTTATTTAAATTTGAAGAGTAAGGAAATGATGTTTCATAGTTCGGCGTTAATTGATTACTTTGTGGTTGATATGGAAGGCCTCGAAGTTTCTGCCCTTAAGCAGGCAATAAACGTTATTATGCGGGCTGCCGAAGTTCTTAAAGAAAGTTTCGGCTTCAAGATTGACTTTAATGTCCTTGATGGGGTTAATGGCGAGTTCTACGAATTTGCGGCAGGTGCAATTCCTGAACCAATTTTGGACGAGCTGTTTGTTAAATCTGCTGATAACCAATACATTTTGATGTCCGGCGAAAATGGCGGTGCCTCACTAACACTTGATAACGATACCCAGCTTAACGTTTATAACGCCGGTGATGAAGACCGGCCAAAATGGGGGGCAACCATTCACGACCAGGATCAAAAGGAGAGCTGGCTGAACCTATTATTAGATTATCCGTTTATCAAAGATTGGTACCTGGATAATAAAAAACAGCTTGAGATCCTGTCAAATAAGTTTATTTTCGGATAGGAGTTTGAAATGGATTTACAATCATTGATCGCTTCATCGGTTTATTTGAACCGCCAAATCGAATCAAAGAAACAACTTCACTGGTCAAATGACGGTAGAGTGAAAAATGCCTTTGTTGCCCTAGATGTGGAGTTAGCTGAGATGGCCAACACTTCTGAGTGGTTCAAGGTCTGGAAAACGCATCGGGGTAAACATGATGCAGACAAGACACCGAGAGAAACCTTGCTTTATGAATACGTGGATGCGATGGATTTCTATCTTCTGATTTCCAACCTCAAGAATTGGAACCATGTGATCTTAAATTCCCAAGCAGATTTGGCTAAAATCAAGCAGTTCAAAAAAGAGGAGAATCTTGATAAACAGTATCTAGCCTTGAAACGGATGCTGTTTGACGCTTATTTTAATCACAGTGGTGATAGCTTTAATCATTCTTGGCGGTTGTTTCTCAAGTTTGGCCTGGTTGATTTTGGCTATACTGAACAGGAGATTGAACAGGCCTTCAATGATAAAAATCAAATTAATGAAGACCGCCAGGATCAAGATTATTAATTCAGAGTGGGAAATAAAGCGGTTAGTTTCCAGAATATAAGCAGGCAATCCGAATATCCAGGGCTTGGATATTCGGATTGCCTGCTTATATGGCCGGAAACTGCTTTATTTCCCACGTTTCTGCAAGGTAATATTCGAAATTATAAAGTATGAGTAAGACGATAAATGCTTTTAGTATTCCCAGATGTAAAATGATTAATGACTTGAAATCTCGTTGACCATTTTGTGGATCTATTTCTGAAAACCAGTGAATTAATATAAAATAGTCACAACTTTTAGGCCAAATAAAAATGCCTTAAATCCATCTTGGTAACGGATTTAAGGCATTCTATCAATGTTGATGTAGATCTGTTAAAAACAGTGTATGATGTCGCAAGAGAGATTCGAACTCTCGACCTACGGTTTAGAAGACCGTTGCTCTATCCAGCTGAGCTATTGCGACAAATCAACAATAACAATTATATGAAATATTAACAGGGTAGTCAATGTTTAATCAGTTTTTTAGGGGAAAGCTATCAGAATGATTATGAATTTATTAAGAAAGTTGCATTTTTATTAAAATTTAAGTTGATTCATTTCAAAAAATTGAACGTTACCTCCGAAAACAGGATAATCAAGATGTGCAGCGGAATACTGTCACAATTAGGAGGTGGACGTTGTGGGATTTGTAATCTTCATTGTCTTTATTTTTATCGTTAGTGGCATTATTCAGTATTTTACTAATTTTTCAACCACCACGCGAACCATGCTTTAAGTCCCACGTTTCCGCAAGAAAATATCTGAAACGACGAAGGAATGGGTGAAACGCTAAATGGTTTGTCGCATCCTCTTTACGGACAAACAGATTTCTATTGACGAACACCTGTCAATTATGTATACTAGTAACGTTGTAATTGTGGCTTCCACAGCTACAACCGCTCGATTCAAGCTGATAAGTCTTCGACAGTGGTCGAAGCGCTTGTTCTCGGCGAGTCTAAGCAAACTTATAAGGAGGTGCACAAGATATGTACGCAGTTATTACTACAGGCGGTAAGCAATATAAAGTTTCCGAAGGAGACGCAATCTACGTTGAGAAGTTAGACGCAGAAGAAGGCGCAAAGGTGACTTTTGATCAAGTTGTTATGGTTGGTGGCAATTCAGTTAAGGTTGGTACACCATTAGTTGATGGCGCATCAGTAACTGGAACTGTTGAAAAGCAGGGTCGTCAAAAGAAGATTATTATCTTCCGTTACAAGCCAAAGAAGGGCTCACGTTCAAAGAAGGGCCATCGTCAACCATATACCAAGGTTGTTATTGATTCAATCAAGGCATAATTAACTCTGAGGTGACTGATATGATTAAAGCAACCATCAAACGTTACCGTGGTCACGTAAGTGGATTCACCATCACCGGTCATGCCGATGCAGGTGAGTATGGACAAGACATTGTCTGCTCCGCGGTTTCAGTGTTAAGCATCACAACGGTTAACGGCCTCCAAGAGGTGGTCGGATTGAATGTGGATGTCGACAGTGACGATGATAATGGTGGCTATTTGTCAGTCAATATACCAGTTGTCAATGATTCCAAGAAAAGTATTCAAGCTGATGCAGTTTTGAATACTTTTGCGAACGGAATGGCTGATATAGCCGATAGTTATAGTAAGTATATTAAGTTAAACACAGCAAAATCAATTAATTAATCTGGAGGTGTAAACCTATGTTAGCAATGAATTTACAATTCTTCTCTCACCATAAAGGTGGTGGGTCAACTGCCAACGGTCGTAACTCAGCTGGTCGTCGTTTAGGTACGAAGGCTGCTGACGGCTCATCAGTTCACAGCGGATCAATCATCTATCGTCAACGTGGAACTCATATTTACCCAGGAAACAATGTTAAGCGTGGTAATGATGATACATTGTTTGCGGTCGTTGATGGCGTTGTTCGTTTCGAAAGAAAAGGACGCGACAAGCGTCAGGTTTCAGTTTATCCAGTTGCTGAAGCTGCAAAGTAAGCACAATAGTTTAATTAAAGAGGCTGGGACAAAACATGTGTTTTGCATCCCAGCTTTTTAATTGCCTAGGATCAAGATACCATTTTCATTGGCTATTTTGACCGAAAGTATTATATAATCTATTTATGTTACATTACATTTAGGAGGAACAACAATGGCAATTTCAACTGCTGATTTTAAAAATGGTTTAACCATCGTGGTCGATAACGCAATTTGGCGGATTTTGAGTTTCCAACACGTTAAGCCTGGTAAGGGAGGGGCATTCGTCCGTTCAAAGCTGAAGAACTTACGGACTGGTGCCGTTCAAGAAAAGACTTTCCGTTCAGGCGCTAAGATGGAACAGGCACAAATTGATACCCGCAAGATGCAATATTTGTATGCCGACGGTGATCAACATGTCTTCATGGATATGGATACTTATGATCAAATTTCAATTCCTGCCGAACAAATTAAAAGTGAATTGAACTATTTACAAGAAAACATGGAAGTTCAAGTCATTCAATACGGCAATGAAACTTTGGGGATTGAATTACCAAATACCGTCGTCCTCGAAGTCGCTGCCACTGAACCGGGTATCAAAGGCGATACCGCTTCAGGTGGTTCCAAACCCGCAACGATGACCACTGGACTAACCTTACAAGTGCCATTCTTTGTTAACCAAGGTGACAAGCTAACGATCAACACCACCGACGGGACTTATATTTCACGGGCATAGTATCCGATTGATCTGAAACGGAGGCTTTATAATGGCTGAAGACACGAATATCATTCTTCATTCAAATGATCCCGAACTTGGCAAAATTGAGATCGCACCTAACGTACTTGAAATTATTGCTGGGGTGGCGACATCACAAATTGACGGCGTTAACCGGATGCGTGGCTCGTTTTCAACAAGTGTGAATGAACTTCTTGGAAGAAGAAAGGAACACGGCAAAGGCGTTAATTTAACCTACACCGACGAAGAATTAACCATCGACGTTTATGTATACTTAAATTATGGCGTTTCTGTTCCTAAAGTTGCACTGGAAATTCAAAGCCAGGTTGAGCAACAGATGTTGTTTATGACCGGTTTGAAGGTAACCGAAGTCAATGTACACGTTCAAGGAGTGATTCCGGAAAAATCCACCAGTACGGTTGATCCGAATAACCCCTTTGCTGGCGAAGAAGAAAATGGTGAGGAATAGTGGAACTAACACGACACCAAATCAGAGAAATTGCGTTCCAAACGTTATTCGCCTTAAATACTAACGATCAAACTGATTGGAAAGATTTTTTCCAGGTTTTGACAAGCGGTAAATACGGCGACGACTACCCTGAATATTTGCATCAATTGATCTCTGGGGTTTTGGAACACAAGGCCGAAATTGATCACACAATTGAAAAATATTTAGCTGCCAGCTGGTCACTTGGGCGCATTGCCCGAACCGATTTAATCATCTTGGAGATTGCGATCTATGAGATGGTTTACGTCGATGACATGCCTGCCAAGGTATCAATCAACGAAGCAATTGAACTTGCAAAGAAGTTTAGTGACGACCGTTCACGAAAATTTGTTAACGGGATTTTGTCACATGCTTTAGAAGAACTGGTAAAATAGATTTACACATGTGTAAATCTATTTTTTTGTACATATGATTTCCTAACAACAAAAATATGAAGGAGCGATTTCTAAATGGCAACGATTATTGATGGTAAGGCATTGGCAAAGAAGTTAAACTCACAAACGAGTGACCGGGTAAAACAACTTCAGGATCAACACGGAATCACACCAGGGTTAGTTGTAATCATCGTTGGAACGGATCCGGCCAGTCAGCGCTATGTTAGAAATAAACACCGGACAGCCGAACGATTAGGGATCTATTCAATCGTCAGAGAATTGCCTGATACGATCACACAGCAAGAACTGCTAAACGTTGTCCAGGCCTACAACCAAAGTCCTAAGATTACGGGGATTCTGGTGCAGGACCCACTACCAAAACAAATTAATGAAAAGCAGATTACACGTTCCATTTTGCCTGAAAAAGATGTCGACGGCTTTCATCCAATCAACGTTGGCAAGTTATACTTAAATGACTCAACCAAGTACCCAGTGGCATGCACGCCCAAGGGTGTGATGACAATGTTCAAAGAATATAACATTGATTTGAAAGGGAAGAACACGGTGATGATCGGTCGCAGTGCCATTGTTGGCAAACCGATGGCTGCATTGATGTTAAATGCCGGCGCTTCGGTCTCGATTCTCCACCTATTAACAAAAGATATTACTGAGTATACGAAGAATGCCGATGTGATTGTTTCAGCAACTGGTAGCCTCCACACCGTGACAAAAGACGATGTCAAACCGGGAGCCGTGATTATTGATGTTGGTCAAAACATTAACGAAGAAGGTCATCTAGTAGGGGATACCGATTATGATGACTTGTTTGATAAAGTTTCTTACATCACACCGGTTCCAGGAGGTGTTGGCCCAATGACAATTGCGACCTTGATGCAGCAAACCGTTGATTTAGCAGAATGGAGCCTTGAACGTGGCGAATGATTATTTAACCGTTAGCGCCTTAACAAAATATATTAAAAGAAAATTCGATGTTGATCCGTATTTAACTAAGGTATACCTCACTGGGGAAATCTCCAATTTTCGACTACGACCGAATGCCCACCAGTATTTTAGCTTAAAAGATGATCACGCTAAAATTAGTGCAATCATGTTTAAATCGGCTTTCAACCGGCTAAAGTTCACTCCCGAAGAAGGAATGAAAGTTCTAGTTGTGGGACATATTTCAGTCTATGAGCCGAGCGGAAGTTATCAGATCTACGTCGAACAGATGGAACCTGACGGCGTCGGTCAACTATATCAAGCTTATGAGCAACTCAAACAAAAGCTGTCTGCTGAAGGATTGTTTAATTTGCCCAAGCAGCCACTGACCCAATTTCCTAAAAGGATTGCGGTTGTCACTTCGCCCAGTGGTGCGGTGATTCGTGATATTATTACCACCGTTCGGCGTCGCTATCCGATTGCTCAGATTGTCCTGTTTCCGGCACTGGTTCAAGGAGCCGAGGCGAGTGAAGACATCGTCCGACAGATTGAGCGGGTCAATCAACTAGGGAGTTTTGATACCCTAATTGTCGGCCGTGGTGGTGGCTCGATTGAGGACTTATGGCCCTTTAATGAGGAAAATGTTGCCAGAGCGATTGTTGCAAGTAAAATTCCAGTGATTTCCTCGGTTGGCCACGAAACTGACACGACCATTGCTGATTTAGTTGCGGATGTTCGTGCAGCGACGCCAACTGCGGCTGCTGAACTGGCCGTTCCACGTCTTGACCAGGTGTTAGTCGACTTGAGAACGACTCAAAATCGGATTATCAATGCGACTTACCAAGTGGTTCAAGCGAATAAGTTGCGTTTGAAGCGACTCCAGCAGTCAACGGTTTTTACGTCCCCGCAGCGGATTTATGAAACTTTCTCTCAACGATTGGATTTATTGAATCAACGACTCTACAATCAATCTGACAAAATTACGGGTAAGCAAAAGGAACGCTTTAACGACCTCAAGTTACGCCTGAGACTCGTGGCGCCAACCTATACCATCAAAGAACAACAGCAAAAATTGGGAACCCTTAAAGACCGCCTCAATCGGGCAACGACTCAGAATCTGAAAAATGTTTCCCAACATTACCAGATGTTGGTTGGATCACTCGACCATTTGAGCCCGCTGAAGATCCTCAGTCGAGGTTATACGTATACAACTGACGAACAGGGGCAATTGATCAAACGGGTCGCTGATTTGCACAGTCAAACAATTGATGTCCATTTCAGTGATGGTACCGTCAACGCTTCTGTCAACGCTTCTGTCAACAAGATTAATGCAAAGAAGGAGAAATAATATGTCTGACAAACAAGCTAATCAAACCTTTGAGGAAAAAATGACCGAACTGGAGACAATTGTTAACCAATTAGAGCAGGGAAACGTCTCCTTGGAAGAGTCGATGGCCAAATTTAAAACCGGAATTCAATTGAGTGAACAGCTTCAAGACACTTTAACCAAGGCAGAACACACAATGGCCAAAATGATGGACAAAGATGGCAACGAGGTGGCTTTTGAAGCGCCTAAAGATGAGAAGGATGGTAGCGATGGCAACCAAACTAACTGACCTTGAACAGTTGTGGATTCCAAAAATTAATGATGTATTGGAAAACGAGATTGAAAAAGATGCTGATCAAAAGACCTTAACAGCAGCTATGAGCTATTCAGTGAATGCTGGTGGAAAACGCTTGCGCCCACTTCTGACACTGGCCGTCTTGACCAGCTTGGGCGATCCAATTGACCACTCCGCGTTAAAGGCCAGCTGTGCCTTGGAATTAATGCATTCCTATTCATTGATTCATGATGATTTGCCGGCCATGGATAATGACGATCTTAGACGGGGAAAGCCAACCAATCATATTAAATTTGGTGCTGGGATGGCGACCCTTGCTGGTGACGGTCTTCAACCACTGGCATTTCAATGGTTGGTGGATAATGATTTCGATAGTCAAACCCAGGCGGAGCTTACTTTGGCGCTTGCCAAAGCTGCCGGTCCCCACGGAATGGTTTCAGGGCAAGCAGACGACATCGAATATGAGGGCACTCGGTTATCGTTGACGGGCCTTCAAAAACTGGACCGTCATAAAACCGGTGCTTTGATTCGTTATGCTGTCGAGGCGGGGCTAATTATGGGACGGGTCATTTCCGAAAAGCGTGAAGCAATGTTAACTTTTGCCGAAAAATTTGGGGAAGCTTACCAAATTTATGATGACATTTTGGACGTGGTCGGAACCGAAGCTGAAATTGGCAAACCGGTTCACCAAGATGCAAACAAGAATACGTATCCCAACCTGGTTGGCTTAACTAAGTCGTATGAAATGCTCCACCAGACTGTGGCTGCTGCTCAACAAGCACTCACAACTGCCGGCGACGATTTATCGATTGATAACAGCTTGTTAAACGATTTTACAAGTTATTTTAAAAATAAGGACGAAAAGTAATATGGAAAAGCAACGAGTCGATGTATTATTGGTCACTCAAGGGTTATTTGACACCCGGGAGAAGGCTAAACGAGCAGTAATGGCGGGGGAGATTCTCGGTGATAACGAAGAACGTTTGGATAAGCCGGGAACTAAAATTCCAGTTGATACTGATCTGCATCTCAAAGGCAAACAAATGCCTTACGTCAGTCGTGGTGGATTAAAACTTGAGAAGGCCCTCAAAGTATTTCATCTGGATGTCAAGGGACTAACCGTATTAGACATCGGTTCATCAACCGGTGGGTTTACGGACGTTATGCTGCAAAGTGGTGCTAAATTGAGCTATGCTCTGGATGTTGGCAGTAACCAGTTAGTTTGGAAACTGCGGGAGGATCCGCGGGTGGTCGTCATGGAGCATACGAATTTTAGATACAGCAAACTGGCTGACTTTACGCAAGGGCAGCCACAGTTTGCTTCAATTGACGTGTCATTTATTTCCTTAGAATTGATCTTACCACCCTTAAAAGAGATCCTTACTAAAAATGGGCACGTTGTTGCGTTAATTAAGCCCCAGTTTGAGGCTGGCAAAGCGAATGTTGGTAAACATGGGATCGTTAAAGATCCTGCCGTTCATAAAATGGTTTTGGAAAAGATTCTGAACTTTGCCGTTGCCAACGGGTACTCAGTTCAAAACCTTGATTTCTCGCCGATCAAAGGGGGCGCTGGGAATATTGAATTCCTAGTTGAATTAGAATCTGATGATCAACCGGTCATGTCACCAAATGTTTCGATTGAAAAAGTCATCGAGAACGCTTATTCTGAATTAAAGGGTTCTTAAACCTGTATTTTTATTCAATTTTATTGTTGGGGGTGTAATGATGCGTAAGAAAGAACGCCAAAGGCTAATCAAACAATTACTGGCAAGTAATAATATTCAACGGCAGGAAGATTTTGTCTCACTACTGGATAAGCAAGGGATCAAAGTGACTCAAGCGACTGTTTCGCGAGACATTAAGGATATGCAATTGGTTAAGGTTCCTTCCGTTACTGGTGGGTATCGGTACAGTTTGCCGACTCAAAAAAATATCGACACCGAAAAAAAACTGGTGCAATCCATCCGGGACTCCTTTGTGTCAGTTGATTCACAAGACAAGTTGGTCTTTATGAAGGTCTTACCTGGTAGTGGGCCAGTCATTTCTAGTTTGATGTACCAGATGAACTATAGCGGGATTTTCGGCACCCTCGGCGATGACAACACGGTCTTGATTATTGGCAAAACTGAAGCCGATGCGATTAATATGCGCAATCAGATCAATAGTATGTTAGGAACTGATTAAGGATTATTGAGAGGTTGAAGACATGTTACTCGAATTATCAATTACCGATTTTGCAATCATTGAACATTTAGATATTGATTTTCAATCAGGGATGACAGTGTTGACAGGTGAAACCGGTGCTGGAAAGTCGATTATTATTGATGCTGTCGGCCTCTTGGTTGGCGGAAGGGGATCCCCTGACCTGATTCGGACTGGTGCTTCTAAGGCCGTCATTCAAGGTAATTTCATCCTTCATGATGATAACCCAACATATAATGTCTTAGATGACCTTGGTATTGATCATAGTGACGGAAATGTGATCATCGAACGGGTTATCTTTGCCAATGGCCGAAATAGCTGTCGCGTAAATGGCATTATGGTTAATATTGCCACTCTCAAACGAATCGGTGAGACGATTGTCGATATTCAAGGTCAAAACGATCATCAGGAGTTGATGCGGCCGGAACGTCACATTCAATTGTTGGATGACTATGCAGAAGATGAATTAACTGACATTTTGCAATCTTATCAAGCTCAATATGACACATTCATCAAGTTGCGGGACTTAAACCAAAAAAAGCATCAAAACGAGAAGCAGTGGGCTCAGCGAGTCGATATGCTAAAATTTCAAATTAAAGAAATTCAAACTGCCGATCTTCACGAAAATGAAGATACCGATTTAGTTGCCGAACGAGACCGGCTAAACAATTTTCAAAAGATTCACGACGCCCTTTTGGCAAGTTATGAAGGAATTAACGGCGATGAGGATGCCAGTGGATCAATTGATTCTATTGGCTCGGCAATGAGTTCTATGCAGGATATCGAAGAGCTGGATCCGGAATACAAACAAATTTCGGATAATTTATCCGGCGCCTTTTTTGCGCTTCAAGACGTCGCCAGCCAGATTTCTGATCAGCTGAGCAATTTAGAATTCGACCAGGACCGACTAGATCAAGTTGAACAGCGACTCAACAGCATCTACCAATTGAAGCACAAGTATGGCGACTCCGTTAGTCAAATTTTGGAATACCTTGCCAAAATCAAGCAAGAACTGGCACAAATGTCTGGAGATGCCGAAGCTAGTGACGATTTGGATAATCAACTAGCGGCTCTCAAATCAGATTTAATTAAACGGGCAACTAAAATTTCAGATGTCCGTCATCGGTGGGCGAAGAAACTGGAAAAGGCCGTTCACCAGCAGTTATCTGACCTTTATATGGATAAAGCGGTCTTTGAGGTCAATATTCAGCAAAATCGTGCCCTAAATCGGCTGGGGGCTGATCGAGTAGAATTTTATATTCAGACCAATCCGGGTGAGAAAATGCTGCCTCTCGTCAAGTCTGCTTCCGGTGGGGAACTATCCCGAATTATGTTGGCTTTAAAGACAATGTTTGCCAAAGCAGCTGGTGTCACATCGATTATCTTTGATGAAGTTGATACCGGCGTTTCTGGGCGGGTTGCTCAAGCCATTGGAAATAAAATTTATACCATTTCGCAAAAATCGCAAGTCTTATGTATTACCCATTTACCGCAAGTTGCTGCGATGAGTGATCATCATGACTTTATTGAAAAAAAGATTGCTAACGATCGGACGACCACGACGATTACGGAACTGACAACTGCGCAAAGCGTTGCTGAAATTTCCAGGATGCTTTCCGGGACAGCCATCACCAAGTTAACCAAAGAGCATGCCAGCGAGTTATTGAAATTGGCCGATGAAGAAAAGCAAAAGATCAAAGATTCCTAAAACAGCGTTGAGGAAATCAGTGCTCAGCTTCAACGGGTCCGGCCAGGAGCTGTTTATCAACCAGCCGGTTAGCTAAATAAGCATCAGAATGGAAAAGGGCTTGGCGCAAAACTAATTGTTTTGCGCCAAGCCCTAAAAGCTAATCTGATATAATAATCTTAGTATTTACGGATTGCTTTAATTTCTGATAGCTTAACAATTCTACTGAAGTGATTATCATCTGAAGTAAGCAGGTAACGATCAGCGGAAATTTTGCTCAAGTAGCCGGACTGTTCGTTATTCTGATCGTTAAATTCAATCGTGATTGGGAAATGGTTTTCTAGTGTTTTCTGAATGAAGTAGTTCAGCTGGAAAGTTGGCATCTGTTTGATTTGGTGAGTGTTTCGGACAATTTCGAAGAAACGATCATAGTTGGTTTTGAACGTTTTGGTAATTTCTGAAAGATACGATTGTTTGTTTTGCATTTTGTTCACCCCGAACATTTGTTTGTAGCTTCATTATACGAACGTTCGTTCTAAAACGCAACCCCAAAATGTAAATTTCTTAATCAGCCTGCTGGTACTTGTCAAATGGTGCAAAAAGGGCGATAATAGCTAGTATTACAAATAATTGAAGGGATTTTTTCGATGGCTAAAAGAGGAATGTTGATTGTTTTATCAGGACCGTCTGGAGTTGGCAAGGGAACGGTGCGCAAAGCGTTGTTCGAGGAGCCGGATGTTGATTTTGAATATTCAACTTCAATGACAACCAGAAAACCGCGCCCTGGTGAGAAGAACGGTGTCGATTATTATTTTGTTTCTAAGGAGCAATTCGAAGAGAACATTCAGAATGGTGAAATGCTCGAATACGCCAAGTATGTTGACAACTACTATGGTACGCCATTAAAATATGTCAATGAGACTTTGGAATCTGGCAAAGATGTTTTCTTGGAAATTGAAGTCAACGGTGCCATGCAGGTTCGTGCCAACGTTCCAGATGCGGTTTTTGTCTTTTTGACGCCGCCAGACTTGATGGAATTAAAACATCGCTTGGTGGGTCGCGGAACTGACAAGATGGATATCATTAACAAGCGCATCAAAAAGGCGGTTGGCGAAATCAGTATGATGCGGAATTATGATTATGCTGTCTTAAACGACCAGGTTCCTCTGGCTGTCGACCGAATCAAGTCAATTATTAGAAGTGAACGATTAAAAGTCGCTCGGGTTATGCCCGATTATGAATCAATGTTAGGAGATAAATAATATGTTACTTTACCCATCTGTTGATAAATTGTTAGATAAAATTGATTCCCGTTATTCATTGATTGCCTTGTCCAGCAAACGGGCGCATGAATTGGATGCCGGTGCAAAACCGTTACTAGACCATTACAAATCACAAAAGTCTGTTGGCAAAGCTTTGGAAGAAGTTGCTGCCGGTGTGTTAAAGATTGACCCTAAAGCAAAAGATTTTGAATAAGATTGATCATTAAGGGACTGTGGCAAAACGACCGTTTTGCTGGCAGTCCCTTTGCATTTACTGTCGAATAGGAGTTTGTGTCCACTTAGTCTGACTTAGCCGAATGACTAAACTTGTCAAGCGGCGTTGTCGTAATTTCCTGATTAGCAAAAGCTTTCCCACCAGATTGCGGTCGATTTTCAAAGCACCGACTGTTTTTATCCGCCTTAGATTTGGTACAATAAAGAATGAAATCTGAAATGGGGTGGAAAGATGTTTCAAAACAAAAATGTTGCCGTATTCGTCACTGGTAGCATTGCCATCTATAAATCTTTATCACTGGTTCGTCTCTTAGTGAAAAATCACAATGATGTTCACGTGGTGATGAGTGAAGCGGCACAGAAATTTGTCACGCCGCTGACGTTTCAAACTGTCAGCAAGAATACCGTCTTAATTGACGATTTTGTCAGCGAAGATCCGACAATCATTCCTCACGTTAAGACCGCTGACGCTGCCGATTTGGCCATTGTCGCCCCAGCCTCCGCTAATACAATTGCAAAAATGGCAAACGGAATTGCCGACAATGTGGTCACTTCAACTTTATTGACCATGACCAAACCGATATTTGTTGTGCCGGCCATGAATACTCATATGTTCACTAATTTTGCCACCCAGGAAAATATCACCAATTTGAAAGGCGTCGGAGTTCAAATCATGGAACCGGCGGAAGGCTTTCTTGCCGAGGGATATTCCGGTAAGGGGCGGATGCCGGAACCAACTGAAATCTTGGCGTGGGTTGATGAAAAATTGCTGCCTCAAAAGGGACGATTAGCCGGCAAAACTGTCGTCGTTACCGCCGGAGGCACCCGAGAGCCACTGGATCCCGTTCGCTATCTAACCAACCATTCATCCGGGAAGATGGGGTTTGCAATTGCCAATGCTTTCAAGCAGGCCGGTGCCAACGTCACTTTAATTGCCGTTAATCCGTTGATTACGCCATCGGTCGGCATCAAGCTGATTCAGGTTGAAACGGCCCTCGAATTGCTTGATGCAGTTCAACAACAGTTTATTCACGCGGATATCTTGGTAATGGCCGCAGCCGTTGCCGACTATCGACCTGCTAAGGTGGCAGATAAAAAAATTAAAAAGACGGCTGATAATCAAACCATGGCGTTAGAACTCGTTAGAAATCCGGATATCTTACAGAAAATTGCGACGATCAAAAAACCGGGCCAACTTGTTATCGGCTTCGCTGCAGAAACTAACGATTTAATCAGCAACGCTACCAAAAAGATTCAAGCCAAAAACTTGGACATGATCGTCGCCAACGATGTTTCTCAAACTGGGATCGGGTTTAACGCCGATAACAATCAAGTGACATTTTTATTTGCTGACGGTAAACAAATCAAAACCGCCGTTGAAAGTAAGCCCAGGATTGCTGATCAGTTAATTGAGATTATTTCAAAACAAATGCAAAAATAAGCGAAAGGAGAATCTGCCTTGCAGGTTGCTCAAGTTATTGTTGACGTTCCAACGCGCCAAACCAACAGTCCGTTCAGCTATTCGATTCCAGACCATTTAGCCAATCAAGTTCAACCGGGCATGCGGGTGCAGGTTCCTTTTGGCAACCGGAAAATTACCGGGTTTGTGGTTGGCGTTTC
Organism: Lentilactobacillus parakefiri; assembly: GCF_002157585.1. Lineage (GTDB taxonomy): Bacteria > Bacillota > Bacilli > Lactobacillales > Lactobacillaceae > Lentilactobacillus > Lentilactobacillus parakefiri. The sequence goes on along the minus strand of NZ_BDGB01000072.1, from coordinate 66,035 downwards.
TAACAGTTCCAGCTTCAATGGAAAATTGAAACCAATTTCTGACCTGATCGATTTATATCCCGTGGTTGATTCTGAACTGCTGAATCTGGCGGAATGGCTGGCCGACCAAACATATTCATTTAAAATCAGCTGTCTGCAAACGATGCTGCCCGGTGGGATGCGGACCAAAAATCAGAAGAAACTGATTGCCAAAAATCAACAGGTTTGTAACCAGTATCCAGAAATTTTTCAAGGCCAACCAGAAGTTGAATATGACCGCCAAAAATTTAATAATCAAGTTTTGGCGGAGATTTTAAAGCTGCAGAAAAGTGGCGATATAAAAGTCGAGTACGACTTGACTCATCATGCTCGGCCAATTATGCGAAAGGCCTATCAGGGCCAATTAAACCAACCTCAGATTAACGACGCCCTCAAGTCGGTTCGTAAAAACGCAGTCGGTCAAATTCAACTCTTACACATGTTAAGAAAGTATCAAAATGACATCCTGCTTGTTTCAAAATGGGCGTCGTTAGGCATCACCAGTGCGACTCTGAAAACTGCCGAAAAGAAGGGCTGGGTGGCTTCGACTCTGAAACGCCACGTCCGCAATCCATTTATGAGAGATGTCGCGCCCAGCCACCCGTTTAAATTACAGCCGGATCAGCAAACTGCCGTTGATTCGATTGAGCAGGCAATCACCCACCAAAAGGATCAGGTCTTTTTACTGGAGGGCGTCACCGGTTCTGGGAAAACCGAGGTTTACCTGCAATCAATTGCCCATGCTCTTGAGTTAGGGCGAACGGCACTAATGCTGGTGCCTGAAATCACTTTAACGCCCCAGATTGTCGGTCGAATTCGCAGCCGGTTTGGAGATCAAGTTGCCATGCTTCATAGCGCCATGTCTGCTGGCGAGCGCTACGACGAGTGGCAGCGGATTAATCAGGGCAAAGCCAAGGTGGTTGTCGGTGTGCGTTCAGCGGTTTTTGCACCGCTTAAAAACGTTGGCTTAATTATTATGGACGAGGAACACGACAGCAGCTACAAACAAGCTGACAACCCCCGTTACCAAACCCGGGATGTGGCAAAATGGCGGGCTGCCTACAACAATTGCCCGGTGGTACTGGGAAGTGCCACACCATCACTTGAATCCCGTGCGCGGGCAATGAAGGGTGTCTACACGCTGTTACGGCTGCCCCATCGGATCAATCAACACGCTTTACCACACGTATCGATTATTGATATGAAGACTGAACTGGCCAAACACCATAGCGCCTTATCAACAAAATTGGCTGATGCCATTCAGGTTCGCTTAGACAAACATGAGCAGGTAATTTTATTACTGAATCGCCGCGGTTATTCTGCGTTCTTGATGTGTCGCGACTGTGGGTATGTGCCTCGATGTCCCAACTGCGATATTTCACTGACGATGCACAAAGATACACACACCCTTAACTGTCACTATTGCGGCCACAAGGAACCGGTGCCAACCGTCTGCCCACAATGCCACAGTAAGCGGATTCGCTTTTATGGGATGGGCAGTGAGCAGCTTGAAGAACAGGTCAAAGATATGTTTCCATTCGCCAGAGTTCTGCGAATGGATGTTGACACCACCCGTAAAAAGGGGTCTCATGAAGCAATTATTGATCAATTTGGCGCTCACAAAGCGGATATCTTACTGGGAACCCAAATGATTGCCAAAGGATTAGACTTTCCCGAAGTCACCTTAGTGGGCGTCTTGAATGCCGATTCCGCACTGCAATTTCCAGACTTTCGGTCAAGTGAACGGACCTTTGAACTGCTCACGCAAGTTTCAGGCCGTTCAGGACGCGCCGACAAGACTGGTGAGGTCATCATCCAAACTTTTAATCCTGATCACTACGCAATTCAATTGGCAAAGACCCAGGATTACGAGAAGTTTTATGCAACCGAAATGCGTGTTCGCCACGATGGCAAATACCCGCCATACTACTATACCGTTAAGCTAACCGGCAATTCTCCCAGTGAGAATCAGACGGCTTCTGAGATGTTTGGCATTATGAACTTTTTGAAAAAGCATTTATCAAAAAAGGCGATTATCTTAGGCCCAACGCCAAAGACAATTACCCGGATCAACAACCATTACTATTACCAAATTATTATTAAGTATCGAAAGGAACCTCAGCTAAAAGCCACTTTAGATAACATTTTAGTCCAGTCACAAAAAAAGCAGCGTCAAGGTCTTCAAATCGCTATCGATAACGAGCCTCTGGACTTTATGTAATTTGAATCACGAAAGGAAACGATCAATTTGACGACAGTTGTCTTCATGGGAACACCGCAGTTTGCGGTGCCGATTTTACAAGGATTACTTGATCAAAAATACGATATTTTATGTGTTGTCACCCAGCCGGATCGACCAGTCGGACGCAAGCACCAGATTTCTCAAAGTCCGGTGAAACAAGCGGCCACTGCCAATCATCTACCGGTCTTTCAGCCTGAAAAACTTAGTGGGAGTCCAGAAATGCAACGGGTGATTGACCTTCATCCAGACTTAATTGTCACGGCTGCCTATGGTCAGTTTTTGCCGACGAAGATGTTAAACGCCGTCAAAATTGCGTCCGTCAATGTTCATGGCTCGCTGCTACCGAAATATCGCGGTGGCGCTCCGGTTCAGTATGCAATTATGAACGGTGATCAACAAACCGGTATCAGCCTCATTTATATGGTTAAAAAAATGGATGCCGGCGATATTTTGGCACAACGAGCGATTCCAATTCATTCAGATGACGATACCGAGACAATGTTTGACAAGCTCAGTATTGTGGGCCGTGACTTGCTGTTGTCGACTTTGCCGAAAGTGATCTCTGGTGATGTTTCACCAGTTCCTCAAGATGAAGACAAAGTCGTCTTTTCACCCAACATTAAACCTGAGGAGGAACAATTGGACTTCGATCAAACTGCATTTATGGTCAACGCTAAAGTTCGTGCGCTTCGCCCGGATCCGGTCGCTTACACGATGATCAACGGTAAGCGAACCAAGATTTGGCGAGCTGCCGTCATTGATCAAACAACCGATTTGACGCCCGGTTCCGTGGTTGAAAAGACCAAGCACCAACTACTATTGTCCGCTGGAGAAGGAACCGTTCTTTCAATTCAGGAACTTCAGCCGGCCGGCAAGCCAAAACAACAAATAACAGATTACTTAAATGGGATTGGTCAGTCACTTAAAGTTGGCCAACAGGTGATTAAATAAATGAAATATACAACAAACAATCCACGTCAACTTGCAGTGATGACGCTAGTTCGCACCAGCAATGGTTCATATTCAAATCTGCAGATTAACGCAGTCATTCAGTCAACTTCGATGGGTCCTGCTGATAAGGGTCTCTTTACCAACATTGTGTATGGGGTGATTCAGCACCGCTTGACACTGGAATATCAGCTCCGACCATTTCTTCGTGAACCAGAAAAAACTGAGACATGGGTCAAAGAGTTACTTTATACTGCCATGTACCAGTTAGAATATTTGGATCGGGTTCCCAAACGGGCGATTTTTGATGAAACTATTAAAATTGCCAAACAAATGGGTCATGACGGAACCCGTCGATTTGTGACCGGCATTTTGCATCAGATGGATCGCCAGGGGATGCCTAACTTAGACGACATTCAGGATGAAAAGACTCGTTTATCGATTGAATATAGCGTGCCAACCTGGTTGGTTGAGATGCTTGAAGTCCAACTCGGCAAACCCAAAACGGCTTCAATCTTGGCATCCCTCAATAAAGCACCCAAGCAGTCGGTTCGCGCTAATTTGAGCAAAATCTCTCAAAGGGATTTATTGGCTGATTTGGCTAAGGCCGGCTTCGACGCCGAACCCAGTCAAGTTGCCAGTGAAGGCATTATCATTAATGATGGTCAAATCATTCACAGTGACTTTTTCACTGATGGTCTCTTGACCATTCAAGATGAAAGTGCCATGCTGCCAGTTGAATCGATGTCAATCGCTCCGGACAATAACGTTTTGGATGCCTGCAGTGCCCCAGGCGGCAAGACGACCCAAATTGCCAGCCGTTTAAAGACTGGTAAAGTCTTTGCGTTGGATATTCATAAAAATAAACTGAAGACCGTTCAGCGAAATGCCACTCGTCTTGGGGTCTACAAGCAGGTTGAAACCTTTGAACTAGATGCCCGCAAGGTTGATACCAAATTTGAGGATCGCTTATTTGATGCTATTTTAGTTGACGCGCCATGCTCCGGACTGGGGCTTCTCAGACGAAAACCAGAAATTCGTTACGACAAAACAGTTGCCGATATCAATCGACTCAGTGAGATCCAGTTGCAGATTTTAAACGCGGTTTCCGCCAAAGTTAAAACTGGTGGTACTATTACATATAGTACCTGCACAATTGTTAAGCAGGAAAATCAAGACGTTATCGCCAAGTTTATTAACGAGAACCCTAATTTTGAAGTTGCTAAGACAAAGACTGCCAAAAATTTGAATTCAGATAGTGAGATGGTTCAAATCTATCCTGATGATTATGATTCAGACGGCTTCTTTGTTTGCTCCCTCATTCGGAAATCATAACGGAGTTGATCAATTTGCAAATTGCCTATCAATCCTCAACTGGAAAAGTTCGTGACAAAAATGAAGATGCCGTCGGTGCGTTTAAAAATCAAACCGGCCTGATTTTGGCCTTAATTACTGATGGAATCGGTGGTAATAATGCCGGTGAAGTTGCCTCTCAAATGGTGGTTACGCACATGGAAGAAGCTTTTGAAGCAACGACAATTTCCAGTCTGGATAAAATTGAAACCTGGTTTAAAACTCAGTTGGCCAAAGAAAACACAGCGATTATCGATGAATCCAACACTGATACTCGACTCCACGGTATGGGAACAACCATCGTAGCAACACTGATTGATGGCAAGCAGAGTCTGATCGCAAATATCGGTGATAGTCGGGGGTATGTTTATTCCAGAGGTGAATTCACTCAGATCACTGAAGATCATTCTTATGTGAACGAATTAGTCAAACACGGCGATATTACCCCAGACCAAGCCAAAACCAATCCATACAAAAATATTATTACCAAGAGTCTGGGCATTAACAGTGACTCGGTGGCTGACTTTAAGCCTTACACTGCACAACCAGGCGATCAAATTCTGCTCTGTACCGATGGATTAACCAACATGGTCGATGATGCGGATATCGAAAAGATTTTGTCTTTAGATGAAGAATTACAGACAAAATGCGACATGCTAATTTCATCAGCAAATCAAAATGGTGGATTGGATAACATCACTGTTTTGATCGCCCAGTACGATTCGGAGGTGACCGCCGATGAATAAGGGTTACGTATTAAACGGGCGCTATGAAATTATCGGTCGCTTGGGCGAAGGCGGCATGGCTGACGTTTACCTGGCCGAAGATCTAATTTTGAAGCGAAAGGTTGCCGTCAAGCTGCTGCGTTTGGACTTTCGTGATAACCCCAAAGCCAAGAAACGCTTTCAGCATGAAGCAATGGCGGCTACTCAGCTAGACAATCCCCATATTGTTGGCATTTATGATGTTGACGAAGTTGAAGGGATGCAGTATCTGGTCATGGAGTTTGTTGACGGTGAAGATTTAAAGAAGTACATCAAAGATAATTTCCCAATTCCCTACGCTGAAGTCGTCAACATTATGGAGCAGATTTGCTCAGCTGTCAGTGAAGCCCACCGCCACAATATTATTCACCGTGATTTAAAACCACAGAACATTCTAGTCGATAAAAACGGCTATATTAAGATTACTGATTTTGGAATTTCACGGGCCGGTACAGAAGATACCATGACGCAGACCCGCTCGATTATTGGCTCAATTCACTATCTGTCTCCTGAGCAAATTAAGGGGCAGATGGCAACCACGCGGTCGGATATCTATTCATTAGGGATTATTCTCTACGAAATTTTAACCGGTAAAGTACCCTTTAATGGTGATACAGCCGTTTCAATTGCGATTAAGCACTCGCAGACACCAATGCCTTCGGTTAGGGACTTTGATCCCCGCATCCCACAGGCAATGGAAAATGTTGTGCTGAAAGCCACTGCCAAGGATCCGGATGATCGCTATCAGACCGTCAATGAGATGGCAGCGGACTTGAACACTTCTTTGGACAAGTCGCGGGCCAACGAACCGAAATTTACGGTTCAGCCGCCTCAAAATTCGGTTGACGAAGCAACTCGGGTTATGCCGTTTTCGCCATTAGCTGATACGACCGCCTCAGCAGCTGCCAATCCGGCTAAGCGTGAGGAAAAGGCAACTCAGCCGACAAATAACAAGCAGCCAGCGAAGAAAAAGCGTCGACGTCGATGGTGGCTTATCGGGGGGATTGTTGGTGTTCTGCTAATAATCATGGCATTGAACATGATTGTTTCCGCTAACGGTAAAACGACGGTTCCAATTGTCTCTGGGACACTGGAAACTGAAGCCGAAGCCAAGATTAAGGATGCCGACCTCGTTGTCGGTGATATCAAATACCAGAGTAGTGACAAAATCGATCGCCACCGAGTGATCAGCTCCAGTCCAAAAGAATCTTCCAAGGTTAAAAAGGGGACTAAGGTCAGCTTGGTGGTGAGTTCCGGGCCTCGTCTGGTTCGGGTCGGCAACTATGTCGGTCAGGAATATGACGTTGTCAAACAGAAGCTGGAAGACGAAGGCTTTACCGTTCATAAACGCAACGCACCTTCAAGTTCATTTGGCTCTGGCAGGATCCTGCAGCAGGATTTTGAATCTGGTAAACGTTTCAATCCGGCAACGAAGACACTGACTTTTGTTGTATCGACCGGGGTCAAACGAATTACCCTCAAAGATTTAACCGGAATGACCAAGGCCCAGGTTGTCTCATATTCAAATAAGGTAGAAATTAATCCTACTTTTGATTACGTTTATTCAGACGACCAACCAAAGGGGCGGGTGGTTCGCCAATCACCGAATGCGAATGAATCGATCCAACAGGGTGGCAATGTTGCCGTTTGGATTTCCCGTGGTCCTAAGAAGGACAGTTCGGATGAGCTGAAGAGCTTTAACGTTAAAATTACCATTCCGTATCTGGACAACAATTCTGCAGCGTCATCTGACTCGACGTTGAATGAAAGTGGGATCTCCAGTGATGATGCATCGACTGAGAGTACCTCTGGCTCAAATGAAAACGTGGTGTTGATTTATTTGAAGGATCATGATCACAGCTTGTCGACAGTTTACAAACAAATGGTGATTACCAAAGACACGCAAGTGACCTTGCCATTTAAACTGTCAGGCAGTGAAGTTGGCCAATACAAAGTGGTCCGTGATGGCCGAACGATCATGCGTGATAATAATGTCACCTATAATTCACATTAATAATTACTGCAAAACAAAGTCACTTCTCTTATAATATAAGGGAAGTGACTTTTTATCGAGGTGATCAATTGAAACAGGGAAAGATTTTTCAGTCTTTGAGTGGCTTTTATGATGTCCACTCAGAAGGCAAAGTTTATCGAACACGTGCCAGGGGGAATTTTCGAAAACGTCAAATTACACCGTTGGTGGGTGATGACGTTGAGTTCCAAGTGGAAGATGGCGACAAGGGATACATATTAAAGATGCTACCACGAAAGAATTCATTGGTGCGGCCGCCGATTGCCAATATTGACCAGGCAATTGTGGCAACGGCAACGACTCAGCCCGCCTTTTCCAGCAATTTACTGGACCGCCAGTTGATTGCACTGGAAATTGCCAACATTAAGCCGATTATTTATTTCACTAAAACGGATTTATTGTCTGAAGAACAGCGTCACTATTTTAAAGATTTGGCTGCTGCATACACCAAGATTCCTTACGACGTCATTCTGCCGGACGCCGCCTTTGATCAAAATTCATTGAACCATTTACGGCAATTGTTTTCAGGAAAAGAAAATGTGATAATGGGACAGACGGGTGCCGGTAAATCGACACTTCTCAATCACTTGGCACCGGATCTACAGCTCGCAACCGGTGAGATTTCGGCCGCATTGAATCGTGGTAAACATACCACCCGCAAAGTGGCTTTACTGCGGGTAAACGACGGTTATATTGCGGATACGCCAGGATTTTCGTCCTACGATACCCTAGAGATTGATTACCGGCAATTGGCCAATTACTTCCCTGAATTCAAACGGGCATCTGTTAAGTGCCGTTTTCGGGGCTGTGTTCACGTCAATGAACCGGACTGCGAAGTGAAAAAAGAAGTGGCGAGTGGTGAAATCATGCAGAGCAGGTATGAAAATTACCTGCAACTGTACACCGACATCAAAAACCGGAAACCAAATTATAAAAAGTGAGGAAGTTCGTTATGATTAAAGTTGCACCTTCAATTTTGAGCGCAGATTATGTTAATTTACAAAAAGATATTGAAAAAGTCGACCAGGGTGGGGCAGAAGTGCTTCACATCGACATCATGGACGGCCAATTTGTGCCTGCTTTGTCTTATGGGCCGGGTTGGGTGAAAGCGATTCGACCAATTACCAAAATGGTTTTAGACGTCCACATGATGGTTGAACAACCGGAACGGTTTATCGACCAATTTGCCGATGCCGGTGCCGACATTATTGGGGTCCACGTGGAATCAACTCCCCATATTCACCGTGCTTTGCAAATGATCAAGAATAAGGGTGTCAAGGCCGAAGTTGTCATCAATCCCGGCACGCCTGTGTCAGCTATAAAACCCGTGCTGTACATGGTTGACCAAGTGCTCGTGATGACCGTTAACCCTGGTTTTGGCGGCCAGAAGTTCTTGCCTGAGACGGTTAAGAAGATTGCCGAACTCAATGAGTTGAAAAAAACTGAAGGCTTGAACTTTGACATCGAAATTGACGGTGGCGTCAATGATCACACCGTTGTTGGGGCTTACCAAGCCGGGGCAACGGTTGCGGTTGCCGGTTCATACGTTTTTGACGCCGATGATCCAGTTAGCCGAATCAAAGCAATAAAGGATGCGACCAAATAAATGAAGATCTTAAATCTATTGGTTGGCGGCCCCATTGACCTCTGGCCTGACGAGCTAAAAAATGGACAGATTAAAGGCGATTGGATCGGCATCGATAGAGGCAATCTCCATTTGATCGAGCGGGGAATCGACCCACTCGTTGCGATTGGCGATTTTGATTCTTTGAAGCCTGCCGAACTTCAGTTGGTTCGCAACCACATTAAAGATATCCGCCAATCGATTCCTGAAAAAGACGATACTGATACTCAATTGGGGCTGAAGGTCGCCTTGCAGGAACACCATGCTGATCGACTTGATATTTATGGTGCGACAGGTGGCCGGCTGGATCATTTTCTGGCTAACCTGTGGATGGTCCTGGGACCGCGTTTCAAGCCATATGCACCAAAAATTCGAATGATTGACAAGCAAAACACGATCACCTTCTTTTTGCCAGGGACTTATCAAATTGAAAAAGAGTCTGATAAAAAGTACTTAGCCTTCGTTGCCTTGACGCCGATGGATCACTTGACATTATTTGACGAAAAGTATCAGTTAGATGACTATCAAGTGAAACACCCAATGTCTTTGGCCAGCAATGAATTTGTTGGGAATACTGCTAAATTCAAGTTTGGCAGTGGGGTGATGTGTGTGATTCAAAGTAAAGATATTAATCGATATAATTAAAAAATAGGGGCAACGTTCAGCAACCGTTTTCGGTTTACTAAGCGTTGCCCCTATTTGAGGGTAATAAAAAAGACCGATTAACATCGATCCAAGTTATTGTTATACGCGGGTAACTTTACCTGATTTAAGGGTTCGGGCAGAAATCCAAACCTTCTTAGGCTTGCCATCAACAAGAATCCGAACTTTTTGCAAATTTGGCTTCCAGGTACGACGGCTTGAGTTTAAAGCGTGTGAACGTTTGTTACCAAAGTGGGTACGCTTACCATTAATAAAATCCTTTGCCATGGGTAACAAATCTCCCTTCTCTTTGATTTTAGTGTTAAAGTCTGTTTCATTACACTAGAATAATTTATCATAGATACATTGATATTGCAATACTTTTCTTTCAAGTAATTATACTTGACAGTCCTCTGATCGCCGTCAAGATTACTTTGGTTTTTAGCGTTATTGTGGTAATATTAACTATCGTTAAAGGTTAATAGAAAATTAAGGAGGCTGCTGCACATGGCCGTCAAAATCAAAACCAGATTCGGAACAGTTGACATCGACAACAATGTTATTGCAAACGTTGTTGGGGGCGCCGCTACCGATAATTACGGTGTCGTGGGTATGGCAAGTCGCAATCAGCTTAGAGACAATGTCAACACGATTTTAAACCGCGAGAACTATTTCAAGGGTGTTGTGGTTAAACAACACGACAATGAAATCGAAGTGAATGTTTATATTATCGTTGCTTATGGCAACAAGATTTCGGAAGTTTCTAAAAACGTTCAAGCAAAGGTTAAATATAACCTGCAAAGTATGCTTGGGGTATCTGCAAATTCGGTCAATGTCATCATTCAAGGCGTTCAGATAATGAATGACTGATTATGCAAGTGACCAAGGAGGACAAGTTGTTGAAAGTTACAGAAATTACCAACACCGAATTTACGGCAATGGTTCAAGCAGCCGCAACTAAATTAAATAAAAATTCTGATTTTATCAATTCACTGAACGTATTTCCAGTTCCAGATGGCGACACGGGGACCAACATGAGCCTGTCAATGGCTTCTGGGTACAAATACGTCAACAAAGACGTCAAGACAAACGTTGGCGACTTAACCGCTGCTTTGGCTAAGGGACTCTTAATGGGTGCCCGAGGCAACTCAGGGGTTATTTTATCGCAGATTTTCCGCGGCTTTTCCAAATCAACTGAAGGAAAGCAAACCCTGAGTGCGCAAGATATTTCTGATGCTTTTATTGCTGGAACGGAGATTGCCTACAAGTCCGTCATGAAGCCAACTGAAGGAACCATTTTGACGGTTGTTCGAATGGCCGCAACTGCCGGTAAGAAGGCCGCTTCCACAACCAATGATGTGGTAGCCGTGATGGATGCGATTTATCAAGCTTCTCAGTCGGCATTGGAGAAAACGCCGGATTTGCTGCCGGTTCTTAAACAGGTCGGCGTTGTCGATTCTGGTGGTCAAGGATTGGTATTTGTATTGGAGGCCTTCGATGATGTTTTGAATGGTCGAAACGAAGCGGAGTCTGGCGAATATCAGCCGAATGATGCTGAAATGAATCAGATGATTAAAGTCGCCGATCAAAGCGTTCAGAGCAAACTAAATCCAGAAGACATCGTGTACGGTTACTGTACGCAAATTATGGTTCGAATCGGCAAGGGTCGAGAGGTTGATCATAAATTTGACTACCAGACTTTTTATGATTACCTGGCCAAACTTGGTGATTCGCTGTTAGTGATCAATGATGATGACATTGTTAAGGTCCACGTCCACACTGAACATCCCGGCAAGGTCCTCGCCTGGGGTCAGGAATTTGGGGATTTGGCAACCGTCAAAGTTGATAACATGCGGCTCCAACAAGAAACCATCATTGAAGAAGATGAGGACAGCCACGAAGACGCCTCACCAATTCAAAGAGCCGAAAGTATCAGCACCCAGCAACCAACTTCAGACACGGCCATTATTTCGGTCTCTTCGGGTAAAGGGTTGAACCAACTATTCGAAAGTTTAGGCGCTAACTATATTGTCAGCGGCGGTCAAACAATGAACCCAAGTACCGAAGACATTGTTAACGCGATTCAGAATACCAAAGCGAAGCAAGCGATCGTCCTGCCAAACAATAAAAATATCTTCCTGGCTGCTGAGCAAGCTGCCAAGGTGGTGGATATTCCGACAGTGATTGTTCATTCAAAGACCATTTCACAGGGCATTACTGCCATGCTTGGGTTTAATCCTGAAAATTCACTGGAAGATAATCAAAAGGCAATGGAAGATAATTTGCCAACGGTTAAGTCTGGCCAAGTCACCACCGCTATTCGAGATACCAAAATTGATGATTTGGATATCAAAAAAGATCAGTTCATGGGCATCGTCGATGGTGACATTGCCACGGCTGGCGATGATCTGATCGACACTGCTATTCAGATGGTCAAAAAGATGCTCGATGATGATAGTGAAGCGATCACAATTATTTACGGCGAAGGTGCCGACCAGAAGGCCGCTGAAAAGGTCCAGGCCGGTATTTTGGAGCTGGATGACGAACTGGAAGTTGAAATTCATGAAGGGGACCAGCCAGTTTACCCATTCTTAATTTCGGTCGAATAAACAAATTCGTAAAAGTTTGGTCAAAACTGGCCAAGCTTTTATTTATATCACAGTTAAAGGAGGGGTCAGGTTGGCCAGTTTAAGCGATTCGGTTGGGGTTCTTAAAGGAGTCGGCGAAAAGCGGCTTATCGCGCTCAATAAGCTTGGAATCAATACCATTAATGACTTACTGACTTACTATCCCCGCCGATATGATGATTTATCACTAAAAGATTTAAGGACCGCGGTTGATGGCCAAAAAGTCACTGTCAAAGGTACGGTGATTAGTGAACCAACCGTTCGTTTTTTTGGTCGCCGTAAAAGTCGTCTCGGGTTTCATCTCAAGATTAATGATGAGATCGTCAACGTTACTTTTTTTAATCAACCTTGGTTGAAAAAACAGCTCGAGCTGGAAGCCCAAGTGATTATTTTTGGCACCTTCGATCGCAGTCGCAACCAGATTCAGGGGATGAAAATCTTAAACGGCGAAAAAAGCGACACTTACGATTCCATTTATCCGAGCAATAAAGAAGTCAAACAAAATACCATTAAGCAATTGATTAGACTTGGGTTTGATGAATACCAAAATCAGCTGGTGGATGTCATTCCCGAGCCAATTCGCACTAAGTATCGATTGGAGTCCTTTCACGATACCATTCAAAATATTCACTTTCCAACCTCACCCCTAGCAGCCCAAAAAGCCTTTCGGACGGCTAAGTTCATGGAGTTTTTCTTATTTGCGATGAAAATCCAGATTTTAAAACAGCGCCATCGAAAGCCGGATCCAGCAGCCAAAGTTGCCTATGATGCCGAGCTGGTTAAACAGTTTACAGGTCAATTAAAATTCAAACTAACCAATTCCCAAAATAAGGTTGTCAATGAAATTTTGACTGACCTGAAAGAACCACTTGAAATGAATCGATTGCTTCAAGGCGATGTTGGCAGTGGTAAGACGGTTGTTGCCGCAATCGCCATTTTAGCGGCAATCAGTGCTGGCAAGCAGGCCGCCATTATGGCACCAACTGAAATTTTAGCCGAACAGCATGCTAACACGTTTGCCAAGCTATTCGAAAAATTCGATGTGAATATCGCCTTATTGACCGGGGCAACGACAGGGCTGGCCCGTAAGGCCATGCTGCCGCGAATTGCCGATGGTGAAGTGAACCTGATTGTCGGCACTCACGCCTTATTCCAGGATCAAGTCGATTATCACGATCTTGGCTTGGCAGTGATTGACGAACAGCATCGATTCGGTGTCAACCAGCGACAAGCTCTGCGGTTGAAGGGAAACAGTACCAACATGCTGGCGATGACCGCCACGCCAATTCCGCGAACGTTGGCAATCACTATGTATGGCGATATGGATGTCTCCGTGATCGATGAACTACCAAAGGGCAGAAAGCCGATTAAGACGACTTGGATTACGTCAGCGAAAACCGACAGTGCGATTCGGTTTGTCAAAAAGCAGCTCGATTTCGGCAATCAAGTCTATGTCGTCACGCCGCTGATTGAAGAATCCGAAGCTGTTGACATGAAGAATGCGATGGCAATATTTGACCGTTTCAAAGCGATTTTTGAACCGCAATATTCAGTTGGTCTCTTACATGGCCGAATGTCTGATGAAGAAAAGGATACTGCCATGGCCGACTTTAAAAGTAACCAATTTCAAGTTCTCGTGGCGACAACCGTGATCGAGGTTGGTGTGGACGTCACCAATGCTAATACGATGCTGATATTTGATGCCGACCACTTTGGCTTGGCACAGCTTCACCAGCTTCGCGGCAGGGTTGGCCGTGGCGACACACAGTCCTACTGTATTTTAATTGCCGATCCTAAAAATGAGCTTGGCAAAAAAAGAATGACCGCGATTGCCAGCAGTACCGACGGCTTTTTCCTGTCCCAAAAGGATTTGGAATTACGCGGTCAAGGTGACATCACTGGCAGTAAGCAATCCGGGATGCCAGATTTTAAAGTAGCTGATCCGGTTGGCGACTTGAACATTTTACAAGTTGCCAATCAGGAGGCCCAAACTTTGACGATTCACCAAGACTGGCAGAAAAAGCCAGAAAATGTACAATTATCACAGTATTTAAAATATAATGAAACCATTACGACTGATTAAAGAGGAGTTAAATATGAAAATTGCAGTGGACGCCATGGGTGGCGATTACGCCCCAAAAGAAGTTGTTGAAGGTATTGAATTGGCACGGGATGCTTATTCCGATGTTGACTTTCAACTATTTGGTCAAACCGACCAAATCAATAAATATCTCAAAAATGACGATCGGATCCAGATTGTCCAAGCTGATGAAGTCATCGAAATGGGCGACGAACCAGTCAAGGCGGTTCGGACTAAGAAACAATCCAGTATCGTTTTGGCGGCAACTGCCGTCAAAGAAGGCCGTGCCGACGCATTCTTCTCTGCAGGAAATACGGGGGCCATTTTAGCTGCCGGTTTATTTATCGTCGGCAGAATCAAAGGCATTGATCGTCCTGGGTTGACCACCACGCTGCCGGTCATCGGCGTCAAGAATCAAGATAAGTTTGTGATGATTGACGTTGGTGCAAATGCTGACACGAAGGTATTAAATATTTATCAGTATGCCTTGATGGGAAAGTACTATGCTCAAAACGTTAACCAAGTTAAAAATCCACGGATTAGCCTGTTGAACAATGGTACCGAAGCGGATAAGGGCGATATGAATCACCGTAAAGTCCATGACCTGCTGGCAGCTGATAAGGACATCAATTTTGTCGGGAACGTTGAATCTCGTGAATTGCTTAACGGTGCAGCGGATGTGGTTGTGACTGACGGGTTTACCGGAAACGCTGTGTTAAAGAGTATTGAGGGAACCGCTTTATCGATGCTTGACCTCATCAAGACAACCATCATGGACAGTGGCACCAAAGCGAAGTTTGGGGCTTTGATGTTAAAAGACGCTTTCCACAAAGTCGGCGGTTCAATGGATTATTCACAATACGGTGGCGCCGTTTTACTGGGTGTGAAGGCACCGGTTGTCAAAACGCACGGCAGCAGTAAGGCTAACACCGTCAAGAACACGATTGGTCAAATTCGACAGATCATTTCTTCTAATATGATTCCTGATTTGAATCAATACGTCACTGATCACACTGATGAGCTGCAGCAAATAAAAGATAGTATCAAAAGCAGTAAATAGTTGATATAATAATCATTAGCAAATTAATTTTATGAAATAGGTGTTTATCAAAATGGACAAAGATGAAGTGTTTAACAAAATTGCCGATTTAGTGGCTGACCAATTTGATGTCGACCGAAGTAAAATTACCGGTGACTTGAATTTTAAAAACGATCTTGATGCTGATTCAATTGATTTCGTTGAATTTGTGTTGGATATGGAAGATACTTTTAATGCGGAAATTTCCGATGAGGATGCTGAGAAGCTGAATACCATTAATGAGGCTGTTGATTTTGTCATGGCTCATCAAAAATAATAAAAGTGATCGTAAATTGAAATTATTTCAAGTTTGATATAATTTCAATTTTTTACTGTTATCTGGATTTTATTTGGAGGTAAAAGATTGATAAAGGGTTTAAATGAGATGCTAAAACAGGATTTTGGCATTCATATTGATGATCAGGATTTATTGGATGAAGCGTTCACACAAGCGTCTTACGTCAATGAACATCGCGGTGAAGGTTTGAAATTCTATGAACGCTTGGAGTTTTTGGGCGACGCAGTTTTACAGCTGATCGTTTCTGACTACATTTTCAAACGTTATCCAAAGATGCCTCAAGGACGGCTTACACGGCTTCGAGCAGCGATGGTAAATGAGCAAAGTTTCAGCACCTTTGCCAGAGAATGTCATTTTAATCAGTATATTCGTTTGGGTAAGGGCGAAGAAAAGGCCGGTGCTCGTGATCGGGACTCCCTTTTATGTGATATTTTTGAATCATTTGTCGGCTGTCTATATTTGGACCAAGGGCAGGCCGAGGTCACACGCTTCGTGACTAAAGTTATTTTCCCAAAGCTTGATGAGGGGATGTTTGCTGAATTCTTCGATCATAAGACTGAGCTGCAGGAACTCGCACAAGCTGATGGGCCGGTTGCCATTGATTATGAATTAGTGGATGAGTACGGTCCGGATAACGATCGTTCTTTTAAAGTCAACGTTTCAATTGATAGCAAACTTTATGGCGTAGGTATTGGTCATTCAAAGAAAGCTGCGGAGCAAAAAGCCGCCCAACAAGCGCTTGAGCAGTTTGACACTGAGGGCGATAATCTAGTTTAGACTGGAGAATGAGTGTGCAACTTAAATCCATTGAAATTATCGGTTTTAAATCATTTGCCGACAAAACCTTAATCCACTTTCCGGGCGGCATGACCGGCATTGTGGGACCCAACGGCAGCGGCAAGAGTAATATTGCCGAATCCATTCGTTGGGTGATGGGGGAACAATCTGCCAAAAATCTCCGTGGATCGCGGATGCCTGATGTCATTTTTTCAGGCTCTGCTGATCGACGGTCTTTAGGCATGGCCTCAGTGACCTTAACCTTAGATAATTCCGACCACTTCATTAAGACACCCTTCGACACGCTCAAGCTTTCCCGGAAACTTTTCCGAAATGGCGATAGTTCCTATTACTTGAACGAAAAGCAATGTCGACTCAAGGACATCACTGATTTGTTTTTGGATACCGGCATTGGGCAAGGGTCGCTGTCGATCATTTCTCAGGGGAATGTTGAACAAATATTCAATAGTAAACCCGAGGATCGACGATCAATTATTGAAAACGTCGCCGGCGTGTATAAGTACAAACAGCATAAGACGACTGCTCAAAAAGAAATTGATCAAACCACTGATAATCTTAATCGAGTTGAGGACATTATTTCAGAACTTCAAAGTCAAATGGCGCCCCTTGAAGAACAGAGTAGTTTGGCAACCGATTATCTTGATCAAAAAAAGCGCTTGGATCAATTTGAAAAACAGCAGTTGATTCTGGCAACCAAGAAGTTGATGGCAGCGAGTGACCAGCTGAAACAAACGGTTGCCGAAAAGTCTGACTTGGTGAACAAAATTTACACCCAAGTCCGCCGAGACGAAAACGACCGCGATAAATTGAAGGCTAAGTTGACTCAAAACCGGGCGAAAATTGATCACATCAACGAACAAATTTTGGGCGCTACTGAACGAATCCAATCGCTGAAGAGTCAACATCAATTATCCACTCAGGAGAAGTCCTTTAAGGATGCCGATTTAAAACGAATCACTGAGCAAATTAAACTGACTGACAAGCAAATTGATGATTTTCAGGTCAAACTCACTCAATCGGTAGATGCCGGTAAGCGGTTATCAGCTAAAATTGCCGCCAAACAAGCCGATTTCGACAAACTTTCTGAGGCCCAAAAGGCTAACAGTGTGTCGGTCATTGAATCTGAAATCGATCAGTTGCGGAATCAATATGTCGATTTATTGCAGCAAAAAACCGACATAAAAAATCAAATCACCATGAAGAGTCACGATGAAAAGCAGTTTGAGCAGCAGTTAGGATCACAGCAGGAACGGATAAACAAATCAAGTGAAGCGCTTGGTAAGCTCCGAATAGAATTGGCACAAAAGCAGGCTGCCTTCACGAAGGGTCAATCAAACTTGCAGGAAGTCTCTGAGCAGTTGGCTGATTTAACCAACTTAATGAATACTCGTAAGCAAGCCGTTGACAGTTCCCAAGCCAATTGGCTGGCTGCGCTGAAAATTGCTGAACAGGCCAAAGCCAAAGCAGAATCCCTGAAGAATCTCCATGATTCCTACCGCGGCTTTTATCGCGGAGTGGCTAATCTTTTGAAACGGAAAAACCAGCTGCCCGGTATATTGGGGCCGGTGAGCGACTATTTAACGATTGAAAAACGTTATGTCAAGGCCATCGAAACCGCTTTAGGCGCTCAGACGCAACATATCATCGTCGAAGACAATCGCGCAGCCTCTTCAGCCATTCACTTGCTGACAAAAGAACGACTTGGTCGGGTGACATTGTTGCCAATTTCAACCATTAAGAGTCGTCAGCTAAGTCAGACAATTATCCATGAATCACAGGGAATTGACGGATTCATTGGGGTGGCAGCTGATTTGGTGTCCATGCCAGATAATCTCGCTCAGATTAAAGGCTTCCTTTTGGGGACGACCATTATTGCGGACACACTCGATCATGCCATTAATATTTCTAAGCAAATCAATCATCGAACCCGGATTGTCACTTTGGATGGGCAGGTCGTCAATGCTGGCGGATCTTTGACCGGTGGTGCCAGTCGTAATGACAATCAAGGCGTTTTGATCCAAAAGGCCGAGTTGGAATCTTTAAATCAATCGACTGCCCAAATGGACCAAAAATTAGCCGAGAATGAACACCGACTTCAATCCGCTAAAGTTGAACTTGAAAAGATCACTGCCTCACATGAACGCGGCCAACAAAAAGTTTTTCAAATTCGTCAGCAAATAGATGCTTTGGAGAATCAATGTCAGTCACTGCAAAATACGGTTGAGGAGAAGCAGCGTGAACTGGCAACCCTCAAACTTGCGCTGAAGAATTCGGCCCAGGCTAATCAAGCAGACGACAAGTCCCAGCTCGTCGATCGCCAAGCAGCCATTGACAAACAAGTACAGGCAGTCAACGATGACCTGGATCACAAACGGGTTCAACTGGCAAACGTGAAACAGTCTGCCCAAAAGTTTGCTACTGAAAAGCAAACTTTGCGAGAAGCCATTGTCATTGAACAGCAAAAAATGACCCAGCTCCAAGTTGATCAAGCTGCCATCAATAAACAAATTGCTGCGCATCAGCAAAATCGGGTTCAACTGCTTAAACAGCAAGACCATTTAGCTTCCGAACTCAGCGCACAAGTTGACGCTGGGACA
Organism: Lentilactobacillus parakefiri; assembly: GCF_002157585.1. Lineage (GTDB taxonomy): Bacteria > Bacillota > Bacilli > Lactobacillales > Lactobacillaceae > Lentilactobacillus > Lentilactobacillus parakefiri. The sequence continues at coordinate 46,934 of NZ_BDGB01000072.1, read as the reverse complement.
TTGAACAAGCAAATTCATGCAGCCGTTGATAATCAGCGTGCCCTTAACGCAACCCAGAGTCAATTAAAAGCCACCGTCGAGTCGGCACAAGATCACCTGGATCAGTTAAACCAAAAGATTCAAGATGAGCAGATCAATTTAAACAATGCCAAGTATGAGCTGACCAGTCAGCAAGCAGCCGCCACTAAGAACCGCCAGAATTTGGAAACTAATTTTTCCACGCTTGAAACAACTTATCAGATTGAGCAAACCGATTTGGCTAACCCGGATTGGAACTGGGACGAAAAGCAAGTTGTCCGTCAAATTAAAATGCTGCGAACTGGCATTGACGAAATTGGCCCGGTAAATATCGGGGCAATTCAAGCCTTCAAGGAAGTTTCCAAACGGTTTGAATTTTTGACCAGTCAAAAACAAGACCTTTTGGAAGCCAAGGACCATTTAACGGCAACCATGCGCGATATGGATGATACCATTACCACTAAATTTGCCAAGGCATTCAAGCAAGTCAGCCAAGCCTTTTCAAAAGTCTTCGTTGACATGTTTGGTGGCGGAGAAGCCAAGCTGGTCTTGACCAATCCCGATGACATGTTGGATACTGGAATTGAGATTATGGTCAAACCACCTGGCAAGAACTATCGCAACTTAAATCTGCTGTCAGGTGGCGAAAAAGCCTTAACGGCGATCACGCTGTTGTTTGCGATCATCAAGGTTCGACCGGTACCATTTTGCATCTTGGATGAAGCAGAGGCAGCCCTTGATTCATTTAATGCCGATCGCTTTGCCAAATACCTCAAACGGTTCGGTGATGAGACCCAATTTGTGGTCATTACCCACCGAAAGGAAACCATGATTTACGCCGATCAACTGTATGGTGTTACCATGCAGGAATCCGGCGTTTCAAAAGTTGTCACTGTTAATTTAGATCATTTAAAAGCGGAGGTGAGTTAATTGGGACTTTTTGATATCTTTAAACGCCGTTCCAAAAAAGACGACGAAAAAAAAACAGCTGAATCCACTGAACAAATCGACTCTAAACAAGAAGCACCCGTCAAAGACGACCAAAGCACGGCCAGTTCAAATCAAACAACCGTGGATGCTGAAGAGACGGCAAAAGCCACCGAAAGGCCAGTTGATGAACCAGCTGACCAGTCAGTAGATGAACAACCGGTCCGTCAACCAGAGAAGCAAAATGATAACCAGACCACAAATCAAACTGATGCTCAACAACCAGCACCAGCTGTAAGTGAATCCAATCCGTTGGCGGAGCAACAAGCTTCGGCTGAAACCTCTGAGGCGCCAACAGAACCGGAAAAATCAGCTGAAAGTAAAGCTCCAGCGGAAGCAACAGAAGACTCAAACACTGAAAAATACGAAAAAGGATTGGAAAAGTCACGATCCTCGTTTGGTCAAAAACTGAATGCACTCTTAGCCAACTTCCGCCATGTTGATGAATCGTTTTTTGATGACCTGGAAGATATGCTGATTGAATCAGATGTCGGGTTTGAAACTTCGATGCGGATTGCCGATGAACTGCGTGATGAAGTCAAACTGCAAAATGCCAAAAAAACCAAAGATGTTCAAAACGTGATCGTCAAAAAGTTGATTGACATGTACGATCAGGCCGGCAATGGTGAAAATTCAGCTATCAACATGGCGAAATCCGGCCCGACGGTTATCATGTTTGTCGGCGTCAATGGGGTCGGTAAGACAACCACCATCGGTAAGATGGCCAAAATGTACAAAGATCAGGGTAAGAAGGTCGTTTTAGCTGCTGCCGATACCTTTAGAGCCGGTGCGATTGAACAGCTAAATGTTTGGGCAGAACGTGATGGCGTGAACATTGTCAAAGGCAAGGCTAAAAGCGATCCAGCCTCTGTGGTTTACGATGCGGTTGTCAAAGCCCGTAAAGACGACTATGACATTTTGATGGTCGATACCGCTGGCCGTCTGCAGAATAAGGTTAACCTCATGAATGAATTGAGCAAGATGAAGAAAATTCTGACGCGTGAGATTCCTGAAGCACCACACGAAGTTTTACTGGTTCTTGATGCTACTACCGGTCAAAATGCCATGACTCAAGCCAAAATGTTTAAGGAAACCACTGACGTTTCCGGAATAGTCTTGACTAAGCTCGATGGCACGGCTCGCGGTGGAATCGTCCTTGCAATCCGCAGTGAATTGCATCTGCCGGTCAAGTACGTTGGTTTAGGTGAGCAGGTTGGCGACTTGAAGCCCTTTGATCCAAATGACTTTGTTTATGGGTTGTTTAAGGGCCTCATTTCTGAATAACCCGGTATTTAAATGTTGACTGACATTATTTAAATCTGTACGCTGGATTAAGCATTGGTCGTCAAAGGAGTTTCAATATGGAACTGGAAAAAAACAACTACATCAATTCTTTGTTTGAATTTTACGAGCCACTCCTCACCAAAAAGCAGGCTAACTATATTGAGCTGTACTATGCGGATGACTACTCACTGGGTGAGATTGCCGGTGAATATAACGTCAGTCGGCAGGCCGTCTATGACAATATTCGTCGTTCCGAGAAGATTCTTCAGCAATATGAAGATAAATTGAATTTATATCATAGCTTTGTTGACCGGAACGACAAACTTGACCATATTCAAACTTATATTCAAAAAAAATATCCACACGATGATCAATTGAATTCAATGATCAAAAATCTGGAAACAACCGAAGAACAATAAGGGGTGAATTAATTGGCTTTTGAAGGATTAACCGAACGTTTACAAAACGCCATGAAAACTTTGCGTGGCAAAGGGAAAGTCTCTGAGTCCGATCTGCGGGCAACGATGCGGGAAATCAGATTGGCTTTACTTGAAGCCGATGTTAATTTCCAAGTCGTCCGTGATTTCGTCAAAACCGTTGAGCAGCGTGCCAACGGGGCCAAGGTACTGGAAGGGTTAAATCCCTCTCAACAAATCGTCAAAATTGTTGATGAAGAGTTAACTAAAACCATGGGGGAAGAAGCCGTTCCCCTGAATAAATCAGAAAAGATTCCCACCATCATCATGATGTCTGGCCTCCAAGGTGCCGGTAAGACGACGACAGCTGGTAAATTGGCCTTAAAGTTAAAGAATGAGCAGAATGCCCGGCCGTTATTGATTGCCGATGATGTCTATCGGCCAGCTGCTATCGATCAACTGCAGACGGTTGGTCAACAAATCGATGTTCCAGTGTTTCAGCTGGGAGTCGATGTCGATCCGGTAGAAATTGCCAAACGCGGTGTTGAGCAGGCCAAACAAGACCATAATGATTATGTCATCATCGATACGGCCGGTCGTCTGCAAATCGACGAAAAGTTGATGGACGAGTTAAGCCATATTAAGGATGCCGTTGAACCAAACGAAATTCTGTTGGTCATCGATGCAATGACCGGTCAAAACGCCGTTGCGACTGCCGAAGGATTTAATAAACCCCTGGACGTTACCGGGGTGGTCTTAACCAAGTTGGATGGTGATACCCGTGGTGGTGCCGCCCTTTCAATTCGAGCAGTCACTCAAAAGCCAATCAAATTTGTTGGTCAGGGTGAAAAAATGTCTGATTTGGACGTTTTCTATCCCGATCGAATGGCTTCTCGGATCCTTGGAATGGGCGATATGCTTTCACTCATCGAAAAGACTCAAAAAGAGTATGATGAAAAGCAAGCCCAAGAATTATCTGAGAAAATCCAGGAAAATACCTTTGATTTCAACGATTTTGTTGACCAGTTAAATCAGATTCAAAAAATGGGTCCCTTAGATGAAATCATGAAAATGATCCCGGGGATGGCTAATAATCCACAGCTTAAAAATGCAAACATGGATCCAAAAGACATGGATCATTTAAAGGCAATTGTCTATTCAATGACCGATCAAGAGCGTACCGACCCCGATGTGTTGAATCCATCAAGACGTCGGCGGATTGCCCGCGGTTCTGGACGACCAATCCAAGAAGTCAATCGAATGATCAAGCAATTCGGCCAAATGAAGACCATGATGAACAAGGTTTCCAAAGGGAACATGTCCGGAATGGAAAACATGATGAACAGTACCGGAATGGGCGGCAAAATGTCCAAACTGGCAATGAAACAGTTCAGTCGCAAAATGAAAAAGAATAAGAAACGGCGTTTGAAGAAGAAAAATAAAAAGCGCCATTAATGCTGACAAGTTCATTGCATTGACACCCAACCAATCAGTTCAATTGGTCAAAACGAGCTACTCAGTCCGCTATTTTGATGGTGTAAAGAAAAAAACCTTTACAAGCATTCAAATTACTGGTATATTATTAATCGTTAAAACATTACAGGAGGTAAAAGCATGTCAGTTAAGATTCGTTTAAAGCGCATGGGTTCCAAGAAGCGCCCATATTACCGTATCGTTGTAGCCGATTCACGTAGTCCTCGTGATGGTCGGTTCATCGAAAACGTTGGTACTTATAGTCCATTAACTCAACCTGCCAAGATTACGCTTGAAGAAGAGTCAATCATGAACTGGTTGAATAATGGTGCACAACCATCTGATACCGTTCGTAACATCTTATCAGATGCCGGTATTATGAAGAAATATCACGAAGCTAAATACTCAAAAAAGTAAGTGAGTGATTATCATCATGACAAGTATTGATGGTTTAATTAATAAGATTATCTCACCGTTGGTAGACTATCCTAAGGATATTGAGATTTCGCATAATGAATCCGATCGGTTTATGGAATATCATCTGAAGTTGAACGAAGAAGATATTGGCAGAATCATTGGAAAGCATGGTCATGTGATTCAGACAATCCGGACAATTGTTTACAGCGTTCCGGTTGAGGGTCAAAAGAAAGCTCGTCTAATTGTCGACGATGGGAAACAATAGGGTTCTTAAGCGAAACGAAGGTTTTGTTTAGGCCCTTTTTTCTTTATTCAAAATGAGATTCATTAAAGCTGGAGGAGTGAGTGAATGAATTATTATAATATTGGCAAGATTGTCAATACCCAAGGCTTGAAGGGTGAGGTCAGGGTGATTTCAATTACTGACTTTCCTGAAAAACGGTTCAAAGTCGGCAATACGGTCTTTGCCAAACTGCCCAACAAGCACGAACAAGTGGCGCTGACAATTGACGGCGTCCGTAAACATAAAGGATTTGTCCTGCTGCACTTCAAGAATCATCCTTCAATCAATGACGTTGAATACTTAAAGCCCTCAGAGCTAAAAATTGATGAGGAAAGCCTCTCAAACGATGACCTGCAGCCTGGTGAATATTACTATCATCAGATCATTGGGTTGGACGTTGTTGATCCACAAGGCAATCCAATTGGCCAGGTCAAAGAGATCCTCTCACCGGGTGCCAATGATGTCTGGGTGGTTGAACGCGATCAACAAAAAGACTTACTGCTGCCAAAAATTGATTCTGTCATCACAAATGTTGATCTTGATGACGGCAAGATAGTCGCTGACATTCCGGAGGGGTTGGACGAATGAGAATCGATGTGCTCAGTTTATTTCCAGAAATGTTTTCAGTCCCAATGCACGATTCGATTATCGGAAAGGCAATTGAGAATCACATTATTGATCTAGCCGTGACCAATTTTCGTGAATTTACCACCGATAAGCACCGTCACGTTGATGACTATCCCTTTGGCGGTGGCGCGGGTATGCTGCTACAGGCTCAACCCATTTTAGACGCGTATGACCACACCAAACAAACCACTGAAGCTGCCGGTTATCCAAAGGGCAAAGTGATTCTCATGGATCCGGCCGGAAAGCCTTTCAAACAACACGATGCCGAAGCACTGTCCCACGACGACCATTTGACGTTTATCTGCGGTCATTACGAAGGCTATGATGAACGGATTCGCTCCATTGTGACCGATGAATACTCTTTGGGCGACTTTGTCCTAACTGGCGGAGAACTACCAGCGATGGTCATGATTGACGCAATTACCCGCCTGATTCCCGGTGTTTTGGGCAATAATCAATCCAGCGTTGAAGAATCGTTTTCAACCGGTCTCTTGGAAGAGCCTCAGTATACGCGGCCAGCTCAATTTCGGGGAATGAAGGTTCCTGAGGTCCTAATGAACGGCGATCACAAAAAGATTGCTTTATGGAATCAAAAGGAGGCCTTGCGCCGAACTTATCTTCGGCGACCAGATCTCATCGACCATCATCAGTTGACCAGCACGCAAAAGAAATTATTTGCCGACGTTCGAATTGAGGAAGAAGAAAAACTGGCTGCAAAAGCTGCTGACAAGAAAAAGTCCTTTACAGACAACGAATAATTATGTTACACTAATTTTTGGCGCAAGCCGCAAAACAACATTCCGCTGTCGGACAAGATAATGAATGTTAGTGAAAGGAAGATTTGTTTATGCGACAAAATCAATTGATTGACAAGATCAACGAAAAGCAACTACGTAATGACATTCCTGATTTCCGTGCCGGAGATTCTGTGAGAGTTTACGTTAAGGTTGTCGAAGGTACCAGAGAACGTATTCAGTTGTTCGAAGGTGTTGTTATCAAACGCAAGGGTTCAGGCATTCAAGCTACTTACACCGTTCGTAAAGTTAGTAACGGTGTTGGGGTTGAACGAATATTCCCACTGCATTCACCACGAGTTGATAAAATCGAAGTAGTAAGACAAGGACACGTTCGTCGTGCCAAGCTTTACTACCTGCGTGACTTACAAGGTAAAGCTGCTCGTATTCGAGCTTCACTTCGGACACGTGGATAATAATCAATTAGGCTGGATCGAATCATTCGATTCAGTTTTTTTGTATACTCATTTCTAATGACTTAATTGCTTAAATACTTAAGTTCTGCTTAAGACTAGCACAATCGATTGATGACTGCTAATCAGGTGAGTAAAATGACGCTTATTCGATGAACATGATCGGATTGAGATTTGGTTAATTTCGTCTCAAACCAGGCACAAGTGACGTTTATTTGCTATCATAGATATTAGGACATGAACACGATTACATTGTTGAGGGTGATAGCAATGACTGAACCAGATGAAGATCAAAAGAATAGTCAGTGGTTTTTGAAGTATTTAACAAGCGACCGTCACTACTCGGTTGATACCATCCAGGCTTATCAACAAGCACTCAGCGAGTTCACCAGGTTTCTGGCCGAAATTCCCAGTGAACAAAAGCCGTTGACCCAAGTAGACTCGTTTGATGTTGAGTCATTCTTGAGCGACCTCTACGAGCGAAAGTACGCTAGAAATTCCATCGCCCAAAAGGTGTCAGCGCTGAAGTCGTTCTATGCCTTCTTGGTGAAAAATGCGGTCATCGCCAATAATCCATTTGAATATGTCCACTTGAAGTCAAATAATCGCCGGTTACCGAGATTTTTGTATCAAAATGAAATGCGGGCGCTGTTTCAAGCAGCCAAACAAAATCCCAATCACCAACTCGGATTGAGAAATACGGCTGTTCTGGAAACGTTATATGCGACTGGTATTCGGGTCAGTGAGTGCGCCGGCATTCAGCTCAAGGACGTCGACTTGGACAACCGCACCATCTTAGTCACTGGGAAGGGCAATAAGCAAAGATACGTACCCTTTGGTGAATATGCCAAAGACGCCATTGAAGGTTATCTTACCGACGCTAGAAGCCCGATCATGGCTAAGTACCATCAAGACCACCCGTTCTTATTCGTCAATCATTATGGCCGACCGTTGACAAGTCGGGGAATTGAATATCTTATGGACGAAATTGTGAAGCAAAGCAGTCTCACAACGAAGATTCATCCCCACATGCTGCGCCACACCTTTGCGACTGAGATGCTCAACAACGGTGCCGACATGCGGTCAGTTCAAGAATTATTGGGCCACAGCAGTCTGGCAACGACCCAAATTTACACACACGTTACCAAATCACATTTAATGGATGATTATAAAAAGTATTTTCCACGAAATAATGATTCATTAAAATCAAACAAATAAAGGGGTATATTATGCCAATCAAATTTGAAGCAACTACGATCGTCGCTGTTCGTCACAATGGCCACCTTGCTATGGCTGGTGACGGCCAGGTTACCATGGGTGAAAAAGTGATTATGAAGGGAACTGCCCACAAGGTTCGCCGGATTTATGATAATAAAGTCGTTGTCGGTTTTGCCGGAAGTGTTGCCGATGCCTTCAACCTCGAAGAACGATTTGAAAAGAAATTGAGCCAGTTTGACGGTGATCTGAAACGATCTGCCGTTGAATTAGCTCAGGAATGGCGTGGTGATCAACAATTACAAAAACTTGAGGCTTTGTTAATTGTCATGAATGACAAAGATTTATTGCTGGTATCCGGTCAAGGAGAAGTCATTGAACCCGATGATGATATTCTAGCGATTGGTTCCGGTGGTAACTTTGCTTTAGCGGCTGCGACTGCCATGAAGCACCACGCCCAAGATATGAGCGCCAGAGAGATTGCCGAGGCTGCCATTCACATTGCCGGCAATATTGATATTTTCACGAACCAAAACGTGATCTCTGAAGAACTATAGGAGGAACTTAAATTGACTGAGTCTACTCAAACACCCAAAGAAATCGTTTCTGTCTTGGACCAATATATTGTTGGCCAAAACGAAGCAAAAAAAGCGGTTGCGGTCGCCTTACGAAACCGATACCGCCGAATGCAGCTGTCAAAGGACATGCAGGATGAAATTTCACCAAAGAATCTGTTAATGATCGGACCGACTGGAGTCGGGAAAACTGAGATTGCCCGTCGTTTGGCCAAAATTGTCAACGCGCCATTTGTGAAAGTTGAAGCCACGAAATTTACCGAGGTCGGTTATGTGGGTGGCGATGTTGAATCAATGGTCCGCGACTTGGTTGAAAATGCCATCCAGCTGGAGCGTGCTGACCAGTACAAGCAGGTTCATGTCGAAGCTGAAAAGCAGGCCAACAATCAGTTGGTCAAACTTCTGGCACCGGCAAAGAAAAAAGAAAACCGGCAAAATGAGATGCAGAACCTGATGAACATGTTTACCCAGATGCAGAATGGCCAGATGCCGTCCGAAAATCAGGACGATCAAGAAGAAGTCACCGATGATATCCGTGAAAAACGGATGTCAATCGCTGAAAAACTCAAGGCCGGCCTACTGGAAAACGACCAGGTTGAAATTGAAATGGACGATCCCTCACAACAACCCGCTGGTCAAAGTACGATGATGAACCAAATGGGAATTGACTTGAATGATACACTGGCTGGGTTGATGCCCAAAAAGAAAATCAAGCGGACTGTTCCAGTGAGTGAAGCCCGCGAAATTTTAACCCGTCAGGCTTCCGAAGACCTGATTAATAAAGCTGATCTCTATCACAATGCGATTGTTCGTGCTGAAAATACCGGGATTATTTTTATTGATGAAATTGATAAGATTGCGCCGGAAAAATCCCAAAATAGTGGTGAAGTTTCCCGCGAAGGGGTTCAACGAGATATCTTACCAATCGTCGAAGGATCTCAGGTCAACACCAAATACGGCACCGTCAACACAGATCATATGCTGTTTATCGGCTCAGGTGCTTTTGCCGAAAATAAACCCTCAGATTTAATTCCAGAACTCCAAGGACGTTTTCCAATCAGAGTTGAGTTGAATGATTTGACCAAGGAAGACTTTGTCAGAATTTTGACCGAACCGACTAACTCACTGACCAAACAATACATTGCTTTGATTGGGACTGACAATATTAAAGTCACTTTCACCATCGAGGCAATTAATCGAATTGCCGAAATCGCTACCGATGTCAATCACAACACTGATAACATTGGTGCGCGTCGTTTGCACACGATTCTTGAAAAATTACTTGAAGATATTCTGTACGAAGGACCGGATATGCAGATGGGCGACATTACCATTACTGAAAAGTATGTTGATGATAAAGTTGGCAAATTGGCTCAAAATAAGGATCTTTCACGTTACATTCTTTAAAGTCGGGAGGAAGAGATCAAATGATTACCTTGAAGAATCAGTATTTAACTGTGTTGATCAATGAACAGGGCGCAGAACTCACCTCGGTGAAAGATACTGACGGACTAGAATATATCTGGCAGGCCGACCCAGCATTTTGGAGGCGTCACGCCCCAATTCTGTTTCCCATCGTTGGTCGCCTCAAAGACAATCAGTATACCTATAAGGAGCATTCCTATGAGATGACTCAGCATGGCTTTGCTCGTGACAATCAGTTTCAAATTGAATCGCAATTGCCAACCAAAGTGTCCCTTCTTTTACGGCCAACGGATGAAACGCTGGCCAAATATCCGTTTAAATTCGAGTTGCGAATCATTTATGAACTGGTTGATCATCAATTGAATGTGAGTCTGAACGTCATCAACCCAACTCAGGAGACAATGTTATTCTCAATTGGCGCCCATCCTGGCTTTAACGTTCCATTAGTCAAAGGAGAAGGCAGCTTTGAGGATTCCTTTATTCGCGTCGCACCAAAGAAGTCATACGTTCAGATCCCCTTAAAACCGCCGTACAGCGATCCAACTGATCCCCAAGCCATTGACCTGACTAAGCCGCTGCCATTGAAGCACGAGCTGTTTAACAGCGATGCCATCGTTTTAAGCCTTGATCGCCAGGAAACAACCGTGATGCTGGCTAACGCCCAGAATGATCACGGCGTTTCCCTGACGGTTGAAAATGCCCCTTACGTCGGTATCTGGTCACCGTACCCGAAACAAGCACCGTTTGCTTGTATTGAACCATGGTGGGGACTGGCTGATACGGTTAATACCGATGGCAAGTTAGAAGATAAATTCGCCATTAACCGATTGGACGGCCGCCATGCTTTCGTCGGCAGGTATTCAATCAGTTTCTTCTAAATGTTTCGTCATTAAAGACAGCCGTCAAATAAATTGTCCGGCCCGTTAAAGTGTCAGACGAAAAGCGAGTGATTCCTTATTTCAGAAATCACTCGCTTTTGATTAACTTATTTATTGGAATCTTTGCGTTTCCGGAGCCGATTCCCTAGGCCGAAGGGAACCATGCTTTCCGTGCCGTTTTTGATTCGGCTGATATTGGCGCGATGACGGTAAAAAATGAAAAAGGTCAGAATCACCGCCAAGGTACTCAATAAAAGATCGTGCGTAAAGAAAATGGCGATGGTCGTTAGCGTAAAACCAACCATGCTGGCTAGACTCACCATGCTGGTTAACAAGATTATCAGGATCCAAATGCCGGCTGCCAAAAAGAAGAAGGCTGGTTTGTACGCCAGCAACATCCCCGCGCTGGTCGCCACTGCCTTGCCGCCCTTAAATTTATCGAAGATCGAAAAGGTGTGACCCAGAATGGCCATTAATCCAAAGATCAACGGGCTGATCGTCGTTATATGAAAAAAAGTCGGCAACAGGGTGGCCACTGCCCCCTTTGAGATATCCAGTGCCATCACGATTGAGCCGGCAATCGGGCCCAAAACCCGGTAAGCATTAGTGGTGCCAATATTACCGGAACCATGGCGACGGATATCGATGTGAAAGAAAATTTTACCAATCCAAACGCCACTGGGAATTGACCCTAGCAAATAAGCTATCACTAACAGCATTATAATTTGTTCAATATTAGAATTCATCTCAAACCTCACAATAGTCGCATTTAATAAACTTAATAGCGTTTCTCATTTTAGCATGTAATTTAGGTTCAGCCAATAAAATTTCGTTTCCATCAGCGTAAATTTAGGTTATTATGAAGTAGATTGCAAAAAAAGGAGTCATAACGAATGGCAAAGCAAAAGCAAAAATATGATGATTCCTCGATTCAAATTCTTGAGGGACTCGACGCGGTTAGAAAGCGTCCGGGAATGTACATCGGTTCCACAGATTCACGTGGCCTGCACCATTTGGTCTACGAAATTGTTGATAACGCGGTCGATGAAGTGTTGGCCGGTTACGGAGACGAAATCGACGTTTCAATTCATAAAGATAATAGCATCACGGTGGTTGACCACGGACGGGGGATGCCGGTGGGAATGCACGCTTCAGGAAAGCCAACCCCCGAAGTCATTTTAACGATGCTCCATGCCGGTGGTAAATTTGGCCAGGGCGGCTACAAAACCTCTGGTGGCCTTCACGGGGTTGGCGCTAGTGTGGTTAACGCGTTGTCCACTTGGCTGAAAGTTGTCATCGTCCGTGACGGTTACCGCTATGAAGAAGATTTCAAAAACGGCGGCCATCCGGTGGGTACACTGAAAAAGTTGGGTAAAACCCGCGCCCATAGTGGGACGACGGTGACCTTCAAACCGGATCCAACCATTTTTACCAGTACGGTTTACAACTTCTCAGTTCTTTCCGAGCGATTGCGGGAATCGGCGTTTTTGCTTAAGGGAACTAAAATTACCCTGACCGATGAACGAACTGATCAAGAGCAGGAAGACGTTTTTCACTATGAAGAAGGTATCAAGGAATTCGTTCAGTATTTGAATGAAGATAAGCACACTTTGGGCGACGTCATGTATTTTGATGGCAAAAGAGACGGCGTGGAAGTCGAAGTCGCTGCTCAATATAATGATGGCTATTCTGAAACCATGCTGTCCTTTGTCAACAACGTTCGAACGAAGGATGGCGGGACTCACGAGGCTGGCCTGAGAAATGCCTGGACAAAAGCCTTTAACGACTATGCCAGAAAAGTGGGCATGCTCAAAGAAAAAGATAAGAACCTTGAAGGCAGCGACGTCCGCGAGGGATTATCCGTTGTCTTATCATTGCGAATTCCCGAAGAGATTCTCCAATTTGAAGGCCAAACCAAGGAAAAATTAGGCACCCCTGAAGCCCGCTCAATCGTTGATAGCGTTGTCAGCGAAAAATTAGGCTATTACTTGATGGAAAACGGTGAATTCGCCCAAACTTTGGTTCATAAAGGATTGCGTGCCAGACAAGCTCGACAGGCAGCCAGAAAAGCCAGGGATGAAACCCGAACCGGCAAACGGCATAAGAAGCAGGAACGCCTGTTGTCAGGGAAGTTGACTCCCGCTCAATCAAAAGATTACAGCAGAAATGAGCTGTTCCTAGTTGAAGGGGATTCTGCCGGTGGTTCCGCCAAGCAAGGTAGAGACCGTCGTTATCAGGCAATTTTGCCCCTTCGTGGGAAGGTTTTGAACACTGAACGGGCTAAATTACCAGAAATTATGAAAAACGAAGAAATCAATACCATGATCTATACAATTGGTGCCGGGGTTGGTGCTGATTTTAATATTGATGATGCCAACTACGATAAGATTATTATTATGACCGATGCTGATGACGATGGTGCACACATCCAGATTTTACTACTGACATTCTTCTACAAATATATGCGGCCAATGATTGATAATGGCCGGGTCTTTATTGCCTTACCACCGCTTTACAAGCTGCAAAAAGGTGCCGGCAAGAAGCTGAAAGTCCAATATGCTTGGACCAATGAAGAATTAAACAAGGTTTCGAAAGATTTTGGCAAGGGATACAGCCTTCAGCGTTTCAAAGGTTTGGGTGAGATGAACGCCGATCAACTGTGGGAAACGACAATGAATCCCGATACCAGAACCTTGATTCGGGTTAGAATCGACGATGCCGCACTTGCTGAGAAACGAGTCACTACTTTAATGGGGGATAAAGTTGAACCCCGAAGAAAGTGGATCGAACATAACGTTAAGTTTAACTTAGAAGAAGATGGCAGCATATTGGATAATACAAATGATTAGGGGGCGCGACTAAAAATGAGTAAAATTGAAAGTTTGACCCTCGAAGATGTCATGGGTGAACGTTTTAGCAGATATTCAAAATCAATAATTCAAGAACGGGCATTGCCAGACATTCGTGATGGGTTAAAACCCGTTCAAAGACGAATTCTGTATGCGATGAATAAAGATGGCAATACCTATGACAAGCCGTTTCGAAAATCGGCAAAATCCGTTGGAAATGTTATGGGTAATTTTCATCCCCACGGCGACAGCTCAATTTATGAAGCCTTAAACCGGATGAGTCAGGATTGGAAGGTTCGAGAGCCACTCATCGAAATGCACGGTAATAATGGGTCGATGGATGGTGATCCGCCGGCAGCAATGCGGTATACCGAAGCCCGTTTGAGCAAAATTGCCAGTGAGATGCTTCGGGATATTGAAAAAGATACGGTCGACTGGGTGCTCAACTTTGATGACACTGAGTATGAACCAACTGTCTTGCCATCCCGATTCCCCAATCTTTTAGTGAACGGTTCTACTGGGATTTCAGCAGGCTATGCCACCGATATTCCACCGCACAACTTGGGAGAAGTCATTGATGCGATTCTCTATCTGCAGAAGCATCCTGACGCAACCCTGGACGATTTGATGCAATTTGTCAAAGGCCCTGATTTTCCAACCGGAGCGATTGTCCAAGGAATTGATGGTATTAAAAAAGCCTACGAGACCGGTCACGGCAAGATTATTGTCCGCTCGAAGACATCAATTGAACCTCTGAAAGGCAACAAATCACAAATTGTCATCACAGAGATTCCATACGAGGTCAATAAAGCCCAATTAGTCAAACGGATCGATGAAATCCGCTTAAATAAGAAGATTGACGGAATTTCAGAAGTTCGTGATCAAAGTGATCGAAACGGTTTGAGTATTGTCGTTGAATTAAAACGCGACGTTGACTCAAAAGGAATCTTAAATTATCTGTTTAAAAACACTGACCTGCAAGTCTCTTATAACTTCAACATGGTGGCCATTTCCCATATGCGGCCGGAACGCCTGTCGCTGAAAAAGATTCTGGTGGCATACCTGGAATTCCAGCAGGAAGTGATTGAAAAGCGGACCAAGTACAACTTAAAGAAGGCCCAAGATCGTCAGCACATTGTTGAAGGACTGATTCACGCCTTATCAATTTTAGACCAAGTCATTAAAACCATTCGGGCAAGCAAAAATCGTAAAGATGCCCGCGATAATTTGGTTAAAACCTACGACTTTTCAAAAAAGCAGGCGGATGCTATCGTTGCCTTGCAGCTATACCGTTTGACCAATACTGACGTGACTGAACTGGAAAATGAGCATCAACACCTTGCAGACGAGATTACTAAAGACAACAAAATTTTAGATAGCCCAAAAGAGCTCAATCGCGTTTTGGCGAACGAATTACGAGCCTTGGCCAAAACTTATCGGAGTGCTCGTCGGACTGAGGTCCAAGCCGAGGTCTCAAACATCAAGATTAACACCGATGTCTTGATTCCAGACGAAGATGTTGTGGTCATGGTCAGTCACGACGGCTACATCAAGCGCAGCAGCATTCGATCATATAAAGCCTCAACGACAGATACCGGGTTAAAGGATGAAGATTATCCAATTTTTATGTCCCAATTAAACGCCCGTGATCATCTGTTTATGTTCACCAACAAGGGCAATCTAATTTATCGGCCAATCTTTGAATTGGCAGATGTGAAGTGGAAGGATACCGGGGAACATATTTCTCAAACCATCGGCTTGGATGCTGACGAGGAAATTATTGGAACCTATGCCTTTGACTCGCTCAAACAACCCGGGAGATTCCTCATTGCGACTGACCAAGGTCACATCAAGCAAACTGCTTTTGAAGATATGAAACCCGGTCGGACCTATAAGAAGCATGCTTATACTTATGAGAAGCTCAAAAATACCGATGAACGAGTCGTTTCCATTCATTATCTGAAAACACCAGAGACTGCTGGACAACTACTGCTGATTTCCAACAATGGTTTAGCACTACGTTACGGAATTGAAGAGGTGCCGGTTAACGGCGCCAGAACCACCGGAGTCAAATCAATGGGGCTGCGAGGTGTCGATAAAGTCACCAACCTGCAGCTGGTTAACGAAGATGATACTTTAGCGATTGTGACGCAACGAGGGGCTTTCAAGAAGTTGGCTGTTAAAGAAATTCCTGCAACTTCACGGGCTCGAAAGGGTGTCATGATTTTGCGGGAACTCAAGAACAATCCCCATCGAATCGTGGACTTTTGCCGAATTCAAACTGACGATCAGGCACTTGAAGTTAGAACAGACCATCGTCGGGTTCACGATATTGTCTCTGCTGACTATTCCCTTGGTGGCCGCTATTCCAACGGCTCGTTCGTGATTGACGTTGACAGTGAAGGAACACCGACTTCAATTAGGCCTAAGTTTGTCGACTTATCAATTGATTAAATTTTTACCATATTAATTGATTGTATTAACAATAAGAATTATCATAATAGCAGTATCCTGTTAATTATTTAATGGTCGTATGGACCGATAAGGAGAGTCTGAATGAAAACCACTCAGGAAAATATTTTTGCATCTAAGACTTTATCGTATTTTCTCCAGTTGTCAGAAACAATGAATTACACCCAGGCTGCTCAGATCTTGGGGATTACCCAGCCAGCGTTGACTCAGCAAATTAAGAAGCTTGAAAAAACCATGGGCACTGAATTATTTTACTCGGTTGGCAAGAAATTAAGGCTCACCGATGCAGGTGTGATCATGTTGAAAACCACTCGGCAAATATACGACCTGTTAAATGATGCTAACGACCAGATTCAACAAGCAACCAGCTCAACAACTGGTCAAATTAATCTGGGGATCTTGGCTTCCGTCGAGACCAAAGTCTTTGAAGATTTTGCTTTGGCACTTTACCAGGAAAATCCGGACTTGGAAGTCAATTTCCATATGCTGACCAGAAAAGAAATTTGGGAAAGTTTGGAGAACAACCGAATCGACTTGGCAATCATGTACCTGCCTGACGAATCGATTAAGAATTGGAAGCCCTACAGTTCCAAGAAGATTATTTCGGATGACTTACTGTTTATCCATCACAACAAAAGCCTCGCTAAACGCAAACGAGTCCGCTTGAAAGATGTGAACGATAGGCCATGGGTGATGTATCCCCAAGACTATTATCTCAATCAAACTTTGCGAGAATCCTTTACGAACCAGATGGTTGACTGGCCAAAAGTGGCTGCCAGATATACGATGCCTGAGCAAATTTTAAAGTTTGCCATTAATTCTCACACGAATACGGCATTACCAAAGTCATACATGCTCAATATCGATCTCAAGAAGTTGACTGACGACGATATTTGGGTCACTGAACTGGATCCTAAAGTCAAATTTGACCTAAACTTTGTCTACCGCAACCGGAAAAATGAAATTCCACGAATTGAACGTTTCTTGCAGAAGTTCGATGAGTTCCTTGCTAAAGAAGATTATTTAGCCCGTTTAGGGAAATAAATTTAATTATCAAAGGAGATTATGTAAATGAGTAAAGAATTAGTTTTTGGCCATCAAAGTCCTGATACAGATGCGATTGTCGCTGCAAAAGCCTATTCATATTTGCAGAACAAATTAGGGTATGATACGGAAGCCGTTGCTTTGGGTGAACCCAATTCAGAAACTGCATTTGTTTTGAATTATTTTGACGAACCAACGCCACGCATTATCAAAACTGCAAAAAATGAAGTTGATTCCGTCATGTTGGTTGACCACAATGAATTCCAGCAAAGTGTCAGCGACATCAAAGATTTAACAATTACTCACGTGGTTGATCACCACCGAATTTCCAATTTTCAAACTGACCAGCCGCTTTATTACCGTGCTGAACCAGTTGGCTGCTGCAGCACCATCATCGTCAAGATGTTCGACGAAAATAAAGTTGAAATTCCTGCACAATTAGCCGGCTTAATGCTTTCGGCAATCATCTCGGATACGTTGTTATTGAAGTCACCAACCACAACCGAAGAAGATAAAATTACTGTGAAGACTTTAGCTGAAATTGCTAATATTGACTACGAAAAGTATGGGATTGAAATGCTTAAAGCTGGAACTAACGTGTCTGCCAAGAGTGACCAAGAGTTGATTGATTCGGACGCCAAGTCATTTACAATGGGAGACAAGAGTGTTCGTATCGACCAAATCAACGTTGTTGAATTCAGTGAAATTGACAAACGTAAGAATGATATCGAGAAGGCCATGAAGGCTGAAGCAGCTGATAAAGGTTACGACCTGTTCTTAGTGTTGATCACCAACGTCTTGAATAGTGATTCAAAGATGATTGTAGTGGGTCAACCAGCATCTGCAGTTGAAAAAGCCTTTAACAGCAAATTAGCTGACGACACACTGTCATTACCGGGAGTTGTTTCTCGGAAGAAGCAAGTTGTTCCACCATTAACAGACGCATTAAGTTAATTCATCCGATCTTTTTAAACGGTCTGGCTAATCTCAATGGTTAGTTTGGCCGTTTTTGTTTACTTTGTGGCAGTTGACGGCTATAATAAATTTAGTTTAGTTGTACACAACCTAATTTTAAATGGAGGGTTAATATGGACAAGCAGGAACTTAAAAACAAACTAACCCAAGAGCAGTACGATGTTACCCAAAATAAAGCCACTGAGGCGCCGTTTAGTGGTCAGTATGATGACTTTTACCAGGATGGTATTTACGTTGACGTCGTGAGCGGAGAACCGCTGTTTTCTTCAACCGATAAATACGACGCTGGCTGTGGTTGGCCGTCATTCACTAAACCAATTGATCTGGCCAACATTGACAATCACTTAGATACTTCCTTTGGCATGATTCGTGAAGAAGTCAAAAGCAAACAGGCTGGGTCCCATCTTGGCCATGTCTTCCCAGACGGGCCCAAGGACGCCGGCGGTCACCGTTTTTGCATCAATTCTGCTGCCTTAAAGTTTATTCCGGTTGCCGAATTGGACGCAAAGGGATACAGTAAATACAAACAATTATTTGAATAAATAAAAATGAGGTGCAATGCATGGAAGATACAGCAATTTTTGCAGGTGGATGTTTCTGGTGTATGGTCAAACCATTCGACACCATTCCCGGCATTAATAAGGTCGTTTCCGGATATACCGGCGGTCATGTTGCCAATCCAACTTATGAACAGGTTGCCAGCCATACCACCGGCCATACAGAAGCTGTCAAGATTTTCTTTGATCCTGACGTAATTTCGTATGATCAGTTAGTGGAAATTTATTGGCATCAAACTGACCCAACCGATGCGATGGGGCAATTCCAAGATCGCGGTGATAACTATCGACCAGTCATTTTTGTAAAGAACAAGCAACAACGAAAAATCGCTGAGGCCTCAAAGAAAGCATTAGCCGAAAGTGAACAATTTGACAGCCCAATTGTGACTCAAATTGAAGATGCCAAACCATTTTATCCTGCAGAAGAAGAACATCAAGAGTTCTACAAGAAAAATCCGCTCCGCTATCAAATGGAAGAAATGGGCGGACGGGAAACCTTTATCAAAAAGAATTGGCAAAAAAATAAGTGAATCAACGATAACGCTGATCAATCAAGGGGCTGTGACAAAACTCGATTTTTGCCAACAGCCCTTTTTTGAAATAAATTGTAAGGAGAATTGTCAGATGATTAAATGGTCGCATGAGCGAAGTCAAGCATTCCAAGAAACGTTGCTTGACTGGTATGATCAAAACAAGCGCGACTTACCCTGGCGGCGCGATCACAATCCTTACCACGTGTGGGTTTCCGAGATTATGCTGCAGCAAACTCAGGTGCAAACTGTCATTCCGTATTATTTACGGTTTATGGACCAGTTTCCAACGGTGGAAGATCTCGCAACAGCTACTGAAGACAAATTGATGAAAGCTTGGGAAGGACTGGGCTACTATTCGCGGGCCAGGAACCTTCAAAAGGCGGCTCGTCAAATTGTTTTCGATTATCAAGGTCGATGGCCAACGACTACTGAAGCCCTTCAGGAACTAAGTGGCATTGGTCCCTATACAGCCGGCGCCATTGCCAGTATTGCGTTTGGCCAACCAGTCGCTGCAGTGGATGGGAATGCCTTTCGCGTCTTTTCCAGATTATTGGAGATTGATGATGATATTGCTAAACCGCAGACCCGCAAAGTATTCGAAAGAATAATCAATTTAATCATCCCCAAAGCACGTCCGGGTGACTTTAATCAAGCCATTATGGATTTAGGCGCCAGTTACATGACCGCGACCAATTACGATACCAGCCAATCGCCGGTCAAGGATTTTAATCAGTCTTACCAGGATGGGATCGAAGACCATTACCCAGTCAAAACCAAAAAGAAACGACCGATTGCCCACGACTATTTCGGTTTAATCATTCATTCCAAGCAAGGTTACTTATTTGAAAAACGCCCTAGTCATGGCATTTTAGCCAATTTTTGGATGTTTCCTTTATTTGACCGCGAGAATTTAACTGATGAAAAGGCAACGCCAGAATCAATGTTGGTTGGCAAAATCGAAGCGCGACTGCAGTCCGAATACCAATTAAGTGCCGATTTGCATGCAGTGGATGTCCCAACAGTCACTCATACCTTCACCCATCAGAAATGGAAGATTAAGTTGCTGGAAGCACAAGTAGCGGATAATATCGATGTGAGCTATTTTCCTGGGAAATGGATTCATTCCAGTAAATTTGATCAAATGACATTTTCGAAAGTTCAATCAAAATTATGGCTGGCATATCAAAAAGCTTCGAAATCCACTCAATCGGTTGGTGATTAATCCGTCTTTCAAAGGAGCAAAGTCAATGAAGGATCTTTACCTCAGTCTTAAATCCGATTAGTGATGCTTCTTGTCACCATGCAGCTTATCGAGTGCTTGGCGTTGCTTGGTGTCAATGATATGCGTGTATAATCCGGCGGCAGAAGTTGAGCTCTGGCCAAGCTGAGTTGCGACCAAGTGTTCATTGTTGGTTTCCAGATACAGCTTGGAAGCTAGGGTATGCCTTAACTTATGGGGTGTAATCCGAACGTGATTGAAAGCTTGAGAATATTTGGCCACCAGCAACTCAACGGTCGCGGTTGAGATTCTCCGGGGTTGGCTTGCCCCTTTCGTTAAAAAGAGGGCAGGGGTAGTCTTGGTTGCCAAATACCGCTGCTTACGGATTTTTAAGTAAGCTGCCAGATGTGGCAGTACCCAATTGGCAATGGGAACGGAATCGTATTTTCCGCCTTTTCTCCTGACCACAATTGTGGCTTTAGGCAAATTCAAATCGGCCATATTTGCATTGGTCAATTCAGAGACCCGAATGCCGGTCCCAAGCATCAGCGCATTGATTGCGACGTCACGCTCACGATCACGCTGATATAAAGATAGCGTTCGTTTATTTGTCAGTTTCTTGGGGTAAGTATTCTGGATGAATTCAACGTATTTTACGTCAGCATCGCCCAACATCAACTGATCTTTGATGTTGCTGGCGCGGGTTTGGTAGGTTTCAGTGTCGGGAACCAGCGCAATTTTCTTCATCACATTTCGGTAAAAATAGGGTTCACCATCCGCAGTTTCGGTCTCTTCAGATAGGTACCTGAACAAGGCCGACAACGCGTTCAGTGAGCGGTTGACCGTTCGATGAGAAATAGGTGCTTGCGGATGAGCGGCGGTCTGCTTACCGCGGTTCAGCAGGAAAGACTTATACAGCTCCATATCCTGTTTTTTGAAGTTTTCCAAAGCTGAGAGTGGAATATCTTTGACATGTTTGACGTCGGTAATTGAAGCATCGATCATCCAGGTGAAGAAGCGGTGAAATTCGTTTAGATACTGATATAACGTGGCGGGGGATAATGGCACCGTGGATTTATCGAGGTAATAGTCGTTAATATAGGTTGGCAGGGTTTGAACCAGCTGTTCGTTGTGGTCGATGTATTGGGATGATTTCATCGTTAAGCTCCTTAATATCGTTAATAATGGCCCAAGCCAATGCGCGGGAATTTGGTGGGGCTGTCTGTTTTTTTGTGTATAACTTAATAAAATCTATATTTTATTAAGTTAAGTATAGCATAAATGAGCATATTCATTGACCCAATGTTGGAATCGATTAATATTAATAAGTGAACAATCCAAATTTGAAAGAGGTTTAGATATGAGATCGGATTTTTGATTAAGGGGGTTCTAACTATGGTTGATTTACATTTAATTCACCAAATTCAACTTGGTATTCTGGCAAATGTGGCGGCAATCAATTCTAAATATCATTTGGAATACTTTCTAACTGGCGGTTCAGCAATTGGTGCCGTCCGTCATCACGTCTTTATTCCATGGGACGACGATATTGATATTGGCTTGCCGCGAACTGACTTCGAAAAGTTCCTGCAAGTCGCACCAGCTGAATTGTTGCATCGAGGATACTTTGTTGAAGAGAATCGCCTTGATCCACAATACGAATACGATTTTGCCAAAGTGATGGCTGATGGCACCCGGATTCTGGAACACGGCCGTGAGTTAACGAAAGCTAAGAATGGCATTTTTATTGATGTCTTTCCATTTGATCGGATGCCAAATAAACGGACTCAGCAACACAACCAGCAAGCTAAGTTAGCAATGCTGTTGGAAGAGATTCGGAAACGATTTTATCCGGATCTGTATCAGCAAAGCATCACACAATCTAAATACGCTGATTATAATTTAAATGAGCTTTACGATATTCGGCTGAGCACAATGACGCAATACAACGGTCACTCAGAATTGTCGTTGATCAACATGTCATCACCATACCAATACGGAAAAGAATTAATCAAACCAACAGAGATCCATCATCTAATCCCAATGGACTTTGAGAATTTACAAGTTCCGGTCTTGGCGGATTATGATGCGTACTTAACGAGGCTGTATGGCGACTACATGAAATTACCGCCGTTAAATAAACGCATTCAGCGTCACGTTTTAAAAGTACAGGTGGATAATTTTACCAAACGAACACTCAAGTTGAATCCGGCAATCATCTGGAAGAAGCCGTTGGTTAATTGTTCACGAAATTAAAGTAAAGGACCAGTTATCATTGCCGAGAGTGTTGGCTTTGATGGCTGGTCCTTTTTAGATGTTTATCCTACTTCGCATAATATATATTATGTAAAGTAGAATCTAAATTACGAATATCGGATTTAATCCCCGCTCTCCTGTTGTCTATTTAGATGATTTTATTAAAACGGATGACATCATCACGTTTGACGAATTTAACTTGTTGCCAAAATGATTGACCAACTTGGTTATTCTTCATCACATTGACGAAGATTTTATGAATTCCGACGGCTTGCAGCTGTTCAATCACTTTAGTCACAAGTTGGCTTCCTAAACCCTGGTTCTGGTAACTCGGAGCAACAGCCAAATGATAAATTGTCCCGCGGCGGCCATCAGTTGCACCAAGAATACTGCCAATGATCTGTTTGCCGGACCGGGTCTCTGCTACAAAACAAAAATTCGGATTAAAACGTAACAATCGACTGATTTCCTCAAAACTGTCGTCAAATTCCCTCAAATTCATGCCGGGAACATGTTGCCACAAGGCATAAGCATTTGGGTAATCTTCAGCCCGCATCTTTCTGATGATAATTTGATTGTCCATCGTGTTGAACCTTCTTTTAGTTTCAAAATGCATTCTTTAATTGTAGCTAACAACAACTGATTTGACAGTGTTTTTCAGCTATATCCGAACGTTTAATTGTATATAACAATCATTGGTGTTTTTCCCTTCTAATTCAACGGCATCAAGGCAAAATATGGCTGGAACTCCGCTGGGGCTTCCCGCCTTGTCAGCCTGAATACCGGCAACTCAGACTGATAGTTGGTCTCTGGTTCAATGGAAGAGAACCAGTAGCGAAAGTCCAAATGTTGGTGGGCACCCTCACCCTTTTTTGGATTAGCTGGAATGTCAATGATGTTCACGTCAATTAAATGATGCGGAACGGTCTTCAAAACCAGACCTGTCTCCTCAGTAAATTCCCTGATCGCACAACCAATTGGCATTTCGTTTGGTTCCACATGTCCGGCAGGAAGTAAAATAGTGTGCAGATATGGATGACGGATAAAAATTCCGCTACCAGCGTCAAACACCATTGCACTTGCTGATAGATGAAATGAGGAGCTGCGATCACGCAATCCCGTTTGGTGCAATGTCAACAACTTGGTGACCGTCTGCATTTTCTTGGAATTGAGCCATGGATATGACTGCTTTTTTAAAGTCGTTATTTGTTTACCTAGTTGGTCGACTAAAATGACAGATCACTTCCTCAATCGTTTAATAGGTCTTTAAAAATCTGATACGTCTTAATCAGCTCTTGGGTTTCTTTGACGTTGTGAACTCGGATAATCCGGCCACCAAGTTGGGTCATATAGGCTTCAAACAGCAGCGTTGGAATTAGCCGCTCTCCTGAATCGGCATCAAACAATCGTTTGACAAAGCTCTTTTGAGAAATTGCAATCATGATCGGCGTCGCAAACTGACGCATTTGTTTTGTAAAGCGCATTTTAATCAAATCAAACTCAAGGGTATTACGATCAGAGAAACCAACTCCTGGATCGATGACGATGTTTTCTTTTTGAAGACCGGCTTGTTTCAAGCGCGCAATTGTCTCAGAGAAAAATGACTGCATCGTGTCTTCGAGGGTTGCTGACTGTTCATCAAAATTACGTCCGTTAAACATCGTGACGACTGATGGATGATATTGTTGAACCAAATCCAGTTTAGTTTGAGAATTAAAGCCATCAATATCATTGATGATCTGAATGCCGGATTGCAAAGCCCGCTCAATCACCGAGTTGGTATTTGAATCGATTGCCAATACAATGTTGGGAAATCGCTTCTGAATCGCCTTGAGATAGGGCTCTACCCGCTGCCACTCTTCATCGGCACTAATATCATCAAAATGCGGTTTGGACGATTTGCCACCCAGTTCAAAGATTTTGGCACCATAACTCATTTCAGTTTCGATACGGTCCAAAACCTGATCAATACAGGTATTGACCCCACCGTCGTAAAATGAATCCGGCGTTAAATTGAGAATCGAATAAATAATTGGGCTTTCCGTAATATTGAAGTCAAAATTAGCCCCTCGAAAATGGATTTCGTTAGGATTAGTCATTTGAATCACTCCTTGTCTTTATCAGGTAGTCACGAATTGGGTTAATGAGATAGAATGAACCCACCACCAAAATCACCAGCTCCGGGTTCTCAGACGCTTCAGCCATGCTGTTCTTGAGAGCGACGATTGGGTTACGAAACGTTGGGTAACGCTTTTCCGTAACGTTTTTGAAAACTGTTTGGAGATGATCTTTGTCTAGCTTGCGCTCTGGATTGTCGGGTTGAGTTAATCTGAAGGTTGCATTTGGGATTTGAGCCAACAAGCGCACATTATCGACGTAATCTTTATCCTTAAGAAAACCGGTAATAATCAACTTAGGCTGTTTTGGAAAGGATTGTTTCACTGATTGAACGAAGGCCGAAATGGCATCAACATTGTGAGCCCCATCAATCATAATGATTGGTTTGGTGCTGATCGTTTCAAATCTCCCAGGAACACTCAGCTTCCCCAACGCTTGGGTTAACAAGCGATCCGTGTCAATTGTTGAACGCTGATGTTTTTGAAAATCAAATAGCCATAAAAGCACTGTTCGGACATTCTCTACCTGGTAAGCACCCTGCAAACCAAATTTGAAGTGACCGGCTCGATCATTAAATTGGTAATGCAAGCTAGTTCGGTCATCCGATTGTTGATCAATCTGAACCTGATTAGCATCAAGAAAAACCGCATTTTTCTCGATGGCCTCATGGCTCAAAATAGCAGATACTTGTGGCCGTTGATTTGGCGCTGTAATCGTTGTATTTCCCTTGCGGATAATTTTTGATTTTGTCGTCGCAATTTCCTCGATGGTATTACCAAGAATCCCAGTATGATCCATGCCGATCTTAGTGAAGATTGAATACATCGTTGTCGTAACCGCGTTGGTGGCATCGAGTTCGCCACCTAAACCGCATTCCAACACCACATAGTCGACTCCTTGATCAGAGAAATACTGCATTGCCGTGACAAACTGCGCCTCAAACTCAGAAAGTTCCTGCTTACCATCACCAAATGAGGCCATTAATTGCTGAAGTCGATTCAGATAATGGTTAAAGTGAGTCATTTGAATTGCCTGCTGATTAATGCGAATACTATTGGTAACATCACCAATAAACGGACTTGTAAACAGACCAACCCGCTGACCCATCTTCTGAAGCAATGCCGCAATCATTGTCGCGGTTGATCCCTTGCCGTTAGTACCACAGACGTGAATGATTGAATAGTTGGTATCTGGATTGCCCAATTGGCGTAAAACTTGTTTTAACAAACCAATGCGGTCACCTTGATCATATAAAAATTCAGCAAAGTGACTGGTTAAATCATCTTTCATATTTGCCCCACCTGAATTGAATTTAGAAACTCACTTCTCAGTTCATCGTTTTGTTGAAAGATTCCTGTAAATTTAGTAGTTCGTGTCACGGTGCCGGTTTTTTTGACACCTCGCATTTCGATACACATATGACGGGCATCGACAATCACCGCCACGCCCTTGGGATGGAGGATCCTTTCCATTTGGACTAGAACATCATCCGTGATTTTTTCTTGAAGGCTTAACTTGTGTGATACAAAATCGACTAACCTGGGGATTTTACTAAGGCCGATAATTTTGCCATTATCAGGTACGTAGGCAACGCTGACTTTGCCCCAAAATGGCATCATATGATGTTCACACATTGAGTAAAATGGAATACCTTTGACCATGACCGTCTTTGAATCATCCGATTCAGGTGAATCAAACAACTTATAGTCCTGAAAATCTTCTAATCCGATTGAATCAAAGATGTTGGCATACATTCTGGCAACCCGATCCGGAGTTTCAATAAGCCCCTTTCTGGATGGATCGTCACCAATTGCCGCTAACACCTTGGTCACATTACTGGTAATCTCTGTGTAGAAGTCATTAGCAGGACTAATTTTCTTGATTGATTGATCTTCTTTTTCAAGGATCGAAATGGCCATCTCAATCTTATGGGCGTCTGGAAACTGTTC
Source organism: Lentilactobacillus parakefiri (assembly GCF_002157585.1). Lineage (GTDB taxonomy): Bacteria > Bacillota > Bacilli > Lactobacillales > Lactobacillaceae > Lentilactobacillus > Lentilactobacillus parakefiri. The sequence continues at coordinate 20,157 of NZ_BDGB01000072.1, read as the reverse complement.
ATCAATCAATTCTTGGATCGGAATTAACACAAATAACCGGTTGAAGGCTTCTGGATGCGGAACCGACAGCCCGGGCTCTTGGATATGCTCGCTGCCAAAGAAGATGATATCAATATCCACCGTTCTTGGACCCCAGTGAATCGAACGGGTCCGATGAAGACCACTTTCGATTTCATGAATGACTTTTAAGAGCGCCAGTGGCTCATAGGTGGTGCCAATTTTGACGGCCGTATTCACAAATGCCCGTTGCTTAACGCCACCAACTGGAGAAGTTTCGTACAAACTAGCCTGCTTTTCAATCATAATCCGTGGGTCACTGCCCAACGCCTCGATGGCTTGCTGCAAAAAGGCCTCTCGGTTCCCAATATTACTACCTAAACTTAAATATACATCTTCCATGCTAATGCTCCATTTCTATTTCGACGTCATCCAACACCCCGTTAATCGGCGTTCCCTGCTTACGAATGTGAATATTGACAGCCGCAATGCGCCGGTCAATGTTTTTGATGGCGTCAATGATTATTTGTGCTAAGGTCTCAATTAAGTTGACCCGGTTATTTTGAATCACGTTGGCGACGGTTGGGTAAAAATCCGCGTATGAAACTGTCGACTTCAGATCATCGTCAGCTGGGACCGCATTCACAGCCACTTTTAAATCAATTTGAATGTTTTGCCCGACCACTTTTTCCTCAGGTAAAACGCCGATATGACTGTGAAAGCGCATATTGTGCATTGTAATTTGATACATGGATAATCGCTCCTTTGTGTATGACAAAAAGCGGCCCGCCAACCAATTTGATGGTACGGTGTGTCGCTTATTATTTTAGTTGAACAACCGATTATAAATATTACCCATTGTCTGAGAATTCAGCGTGTAATACAGAATGGCCATTTGAATGGGTGTCATAACCAGTTCTTTTAATGCCCGCGCTGGCAAAAATGTCCAAAATGGTGTCTTATATAAAATGGTTAACCAATAGGTATTCAAAACAGTATTGACGATAACAGCAATAATCAGCTGGGCGATAATCACTCGTTTCCAACTGATCGGTTTGCCATAAAAAAAGTAGCCATAAATAGCTGCGCCCAAGATCGCCGAGATTGTAAAACCTGGAAAATAAACACTTCCGGACATCAAAGTGCCGATAATGTCTGTTAAAGCAGCGATGGTTGATGACCATAGTGGCCCGTACAACATGCTGGCAATTGCGGTCACAACAAAGCCAAAGCTCAACCGCCATGCCTGAACACCGACCGTAAATCGACCCAGAATTAACAATAACGACATAAAAATGCCTAATACAACAATATCAACAACCCGCAGCTTACGAAAACCCAGTGATAATGACTTCATGATGCAGCATCTCCTTATAAAGGAGCTCACCATTATTTAGAAAACTAAATAACATAGTGAATGCGGAAACAATACCGCAAACGGTCGACAAGTCGAAGCCAGCCATTTTTCGTTCGAAGTTCACATTCCGTTCCTCCGACACTTAACGCATTGAATCCTACCCCATATTTATTTTATGTAACTATTAAAGTCTATCACATGCATCAAAAAAAGCAATCGCCTAGTTCGTGTTTTACTGAACAATAGACGGTTGCAGATTAATAAAGTTCACTTTAGAGGTTATCTTGTTCAAAGTCCCTAAGCCAGGCAAGAGCCAGTGCCTTATCGCCTAAATGAGTGCCAATTGTCGGTCCAAAGTAGCTTTGGTCAATTTTCATATCAGGATAAAGTTCGTGAATTTTGTTTGCCCATTCATTACCGGCTTTCGGATCATTCGCGTTAATCACCAATGCCCGCAATGGGTAATTGGCCTTTTGTTTTGCCGTGGCAAAGAGTTCTTCTACTCGTTTAAGAGCCTTTTTGCGAGAACGGATTTTTTCGAAAGCAACGATTTCATTACTTTTATCATCAAACGTTAATAGGGGCTTGATCTTCAAAATTCCACCAATGAATGCAGAAGCGTTTGACAGGCGGCCACCCCGAACCAGGTTTTGCAGATCATCAACGACAAACAGTTCATCAATTGTCTGTCGAAGGCCATCAAGATATGTAATAATCTGTTCGGGAGTACGGCCGATTTGCGCCATTTTGCTGGCTTGAATGGCCATGTACCCCATTAGTTTGACGGTAATCTTGGAATCGTATGGGATCACTTTGATGCTCTCAATTGTTGGGGCAATTTGAGTCAGTGAGCTATAAAAACCAGAAATCGTGCTGGCAAGGTGAATGCTGATCACCGTGTCATAGCCTTTTTTGGCCAATGAATTATATAAGTCGATCATTTCGCCGATTGGGGGCTGAGACGTGCTTGGAAACGCTTGAGAATTCTTTAATTTATCGTAGAATTCCGCCGTTGTTAAATCAACGCCCTCCTTATACTCACGGCCATCGATAATGACGGGAATTGGCACTTCGATAATGTTATACTTCGTTTGTTCTTCCTTCGTCAAATATGCCGTGCTATCAGTCACGATCGCAATTTTCATTAAACTCACCTGCTTGTAATTAGATTCTATCCAAACTCTTTTCAAGACGATTGATTAATATCTTCAAAAGATTCTTTTCTTCGTCAGTCCAGTGATTAAAGACGCGTTCAGTCAATTGCGAAATTTCAAGTGCAATGTGTTGACTGGCTTTTGTTCCTTTATCAGTCACTTTGTAAATCAGCTGCCGCTTATCACGACCAACGGCAGTTTTTTCGATCATATCTTGTTCTAACAATCGCTTCAATTGCCGCGACAAGGTGGAGATGTCCAATTTGGTACTCTCGGACAATAATTCTTGAGTGGTATTGCCGGCAATCACTTGGTTTAACAATTTCCATTCAGAAATGGTCAGGTTCATTGCCTTTGTAATAGTGAAGATTTGAGAACGGTGGTTTTTGGCAGCCGAATTAAGTGCCACAAGAATATCTTTCATGATGAAAAGACCTCCGAAAAATTAGTATACGCTATTTGATAATGACATACAAATAACATGTGCCTTCCTTAGCATCAGTAAGGAAAGTGCGCTATACTAGTACATGCTACTTATACGAAAGTGAGTGATAAGATGTCATTTGATGGTTCTTTTACCCATTCTATGAAAAATGAACTAACAGACCTGCTGCAAACTGGCAGAATCAGCAAAATTAATCAACCCTATCCGAATGAACTCATATTAACAATCCGAGCTCACGGGAAGAATCAACAGCTCTTGCTATCTGCCAATCCCACGTATGCTCGGGTACAGATTACCAAGGTTCCCTACGTCAATCCCAGTGTGCCGACGAATTTTACAATGATCGTCCGTAAACACCTCAGCGGTGGGATTTTGACCGATATTTCCCAACAGGAAAATGACCGGGTGTTGACCTTAACCTTCACGGCACGAAATGAGCTGGGCGATCAGACAAAATTAGACTTGGTCGTCGAAATTATGGCTCGTCATAGTAATATTATCTTAGTCGAACAAGCAACCGGCAAGATTGTTGACGCCATTAAACATGTAGGATCTGATGTTAACCGGTATCGACTGCTGCTGCCGGGTGCGACATATATCAAACCCCCGAAGCAGGACTTGGAAAACCCATTTACCTTGACTGACTTTGATCAGGTTCACCAATTAATCAAAGATTTTCCGAATGTGGACGTCTTGGCTGAAAATTTGCGGAAGACGATCCAGGGATTGGGCAATGACACGTCCTTGGCATTAGCAACTAGTTTGCATAAAGACGAGAAAGTTGAGACTAATTTTAAGGATTTCTTCCAAAAATTCGACTCACCAGAGCCAACCTTTAGCCATATTGCAGGTAACAAGATTAATTTTACCGCATTTCCGTATCCAGGTACAACTAAAAATCAAATTTTCTCAACATTGAGTGAATTGCTGGATGCTTTTTATGCCAGCAAAGCGCAACGAGACCGAGTCAGAGAACAAGGTGCGGTGCTAATTCAAGTTGTCAAAAAGCAACTGAAGAAGAATCGGACAAAGCTTAAAAAACTTCAGCGGGATATGAAGGAAACCGAAAATGCCGATGATTACCGTGTTAAGGGTGAAATCTTAACAACCTATCTCAACGACGTCCAACGGGGAATGACCAGTATTGAACTACCTAATTACTATGATGAAAATAAACTGATTAACATCCAGCTTTCCAATCAACAATCCCCTTCACAAAATGCTCAGCGTTATTTCAAAAAATACCAAAAGCTGAAGAACGCCGTTCAATTCGTTGGCGAACAAATAACGCTCACCAAACAAGAAATTGACTACTTTGAAAATATTCAATCACAAATTGAATTGGCTGACCCAAAAGACCTGATCGATATCAAATACGAATTGGAGCAAGGCCACTATCTCCGTGACCATGAGCAGAACAAAAAGAAGAAAAATAAACGTCAAAAAATTAATCACCCAGAAAAGTTTGTCGCCAGCGATGGAACTGAAATTTTAGTTGGGAAGAATAACTTACAGAACGAAAAATTGACGATGCATACGGCCGATAAGCGCGACACTTGGCTGCACACCAAAAATATTCCTGGGTCTCACGTTATTATCAGAAGTTTTGACCCCTCCGAGAAAGCCTTGGCAGAAGCCGCTAATTTGGCCGCTTATTTCTCCAAGGCCCGTGGATCGGCCAAAGTCCAAGTTGACTACACAAAAGTCAAGAATATTCGCAAGCCTAATGGGACCAAACCGGGGTATGTCATCTACGATAATCAAACCACACTATTTGTTACGCCTGATGAAGGCTTAATTGATCAGATGAAAAAATAAGTCTGTGGCGTAATGAGTGGTTATGTTATAGCAATATAAAAAAATGTCGGGACATTCACTTTGTCCTGACATTTTTGTAACTTATTCAAAATTCTTGAATGAGAATGAGGAACCAACTTCTTGTTTGGTGGTTCCTTCAATCCGACTCGACTGAAGCTCTCTAAATGGAAAATGGGCCGTCATGATTGATGAACGCTTGTGCTCAGATGGCTTTAAATCTTCTCGCAGCGCATTCATATCTAATGTTTTAAGGTATTTACGAACTAAAACGGTCACCCAATTGATACCGGTGGTTTTAGTTAGAAAAGCGGTTTCAGTAATCCGAACAGGTCGAATTCCGGTCATTTCGTACTGAGAATCTCCAGTTGTATTGTACAAGACCTGCACCAATCCTTGCCATTGCCCGGTATCCACTTTTTTGGTGGCATCGGCAATCAACTGAGTTTCATCAGATTGCCAATTATCCATCGGTTCTTTATAATCGTTAATAAATCGCAAATCTGTCCGCTGATCTTTACCAACAAACGAGATTGTTGTAACGGGTAAAATTTTGTTCCCTTCGATAAAGAGATCGACCGCGGTTGTTGCATATTTTTGATTGTAGGTGGCAACTTTCTGATCTGGCGGCAACACGATGATGTCAAGATTTGGGAACTGTTTGAGTTGTTTAGACAAGTAATGCCGATTGCCGGGCAGAATGACAACATCCGGTTTCTCTAAATTAATAATATTTAGAATATTGCCGAGTTGAATTGGTTCAATATACTGTTTATCACTTAGCTGAGGGGTTAGTGACACTGCATTCGGATTAGTATTCATGATGATTGTTTTATAACCCGATTTGTGAAGCGCCCTTAAAATCTGTGAGGTATAGTAATCGGCCGCTGAATTTGGTCCGAGCTGGTTGCCACCACGGCCAATCACCAAGGCACTCTTTTCTTCGAATGGTCGACTCTCGTTTTCCAATTCATAACTGCTGTAAAAAATATTCGTGGATTCCAGCATCTCCCCGGCGCTTGGCTCAACTGCCTTATAAGTCACGTGATTCTCGTAGTTTTCGTTCAACTGTTGAATTTTTGAGATATTAACTTGCCATAATTCAGCCAGCATACCGTCGCCAAAGCCATATTTATGGCCAATTTCGATGGATTGCGGCGACAATGGATTGTTCACAACAAAATCTTGAGCTCTCAATAGTTGATTCAGTTTGTAGAAATAGAAACGATCAATTTGTGTCAGTTCAGACAACTCATCGATTGAGAATCCTCTTCGCAAGGCTTCCATCAGAATTAACACGCGGCTTGCCAACGGGTGGATTAACTGATTAATCACCTCATCATCGTTGACTGTTGACACACTTGGAAGAATATCCCGAGGTGAAAATTGGGAGCTGTGCATGGCCTTAATGATCGCTTCCTCAACCGTTCGGCCAATGCCAATTGTCGACCCGACAGACTTCATTAAAGTATTCAGATGCTGGTCGACGTCCGTAATATCTCTAAACGGCCACAATGGAATCTTAACCACCACGTGGTCCATCGTTGGTTCCATAAATGGCAAAAATTTATTGTATTGACTTGGCAATTTGATTTCGGTTAGATTGTAACCTAGTTCGAGAAAGCTTGAAACGTAGGTTAAGGGATACCCGGTTGCCTTAGCAGCCAAAATTGTGTTTCTGGTAAAAAAAGGACTCACCTTAGTCACAAAATAATTGGCGTCCGTTCGAGACTGGGCAAATTGAACGTGACAGGTTCCCGCGACATTCAAAGCATCCATAATTCGAAATGTCGCCGACCTAAGCGCTTGATATTCTTCATTAATCAAGGTTTGAGTTGGCGCAAAAATAATTGAATCACCCGAATGAATCCCAATGGGGTCCATATCTTCCATCCCTGAAACCAACAGCTTATTACCACTTTCATCACGGATACCAACCATTTCGATTTCTTTGTAGCCGACGATGCTTTGTTCAATTGAACAGCGCTTGATGTATGTCCGCTTAAAACTGACATCCAGAGCATCCTCCAATTCGTCGGTATTATTACAAATAAACCGGCTGGTATCATGACTTGATGACATTGGTTTGACAATCACTGGGAAGCCGACTTCGCGGACAAAGTCCATGGCTTCATCATCATCAGCGACAATCTTTGAGGCAATCACTTTTTCGTTAATTTCAGTCAGCGTATCACGCAACTTCTGATTGTCCATGACCTTCCGCAAATCAGCCGGTTTAATGCCTAAAAGAGAAATGTTGTTAGAAGCCAAGACGCCGCTTTCAGCAAGCTGCCAGGCAATTTGCATGCCATTCAGCCCACCCGTTGTTGCCATTATGGCATCGGGATTTTCTTTATCGATAATATTGACAATATTTTGAAAATTAACGGCTTGGACGTACACATTGGCCGGTTGAATTTCCTCAGTTGTGACTGAAAATGGGTTGTTATCCACGTAAATAATCTTCGCTCCGGTCTTTTTGAGCGCCATCAAACGCTCGAAAGCTGCCGCATCAAGCTCGTTTTCATGGCCAATGTTAGTTGGGCCGCCGCCGAGTAGGAGAATTTTGTTAATATCGATCGTCATTGCTGTCCCTTCTTCTTGCCATGATTTCCATAAAGTCATCAAACAGGCCGACGCTGTCCTTAGGCCCTGGCGCGCCATCAGGAGAAAATTGGACAGAAAATGCCGGATAATCTCGGTGTCTGAGGCCTTGGACGGTTCCATTGACTAAGTCAATATGCGTAATAAATAGCTTGGCATGGTCAATAGATTTGGGATCAACGGCATACCCCTGTTCTTGTCCTGAGAAAAAGATCTCATTCGTGATAATTTCACGAATTGGATGATTACTACCGTGATGTTCAACGGTTAGTTGGGAAATTTTGGCACCATTCGCCAGTGCAAACAGTTCATGGCCCAGCCCCATCGCAAATAAGGGTGCCTGTGATTGAACATCGGTAATCATGTCCAGTATGGAAATGGGCAAATTCTCTGGCGAACCTGGACCGGTAGACAAAACAATGCCATCCGGATCAAGATCGAGAATTTGAGCCGCAGAGAAATTCCATGGCACCACCGTCACATTACAGTCACGGTGGGACAATTCTCTCAGAATCCCACTTTTTAAACCGAAGTCAACCACCACCACATTTGCGCCCTCATCCGGGTTTGGAAACGGCTTGGGAGTCGCAACTTGGGCAACCTGCTGATTGGTCAAGACCGTTGCGTGCAGCTGATCAAAGGCATGATCGTCGGCAACATCGACAATGCTGGCTTTCATGTTGCCGCGTTTTTGAAGATGGTGTCTGATTTCACGGGTGTCAACATCATAGATTCCCGGAATTTTGTGCTGTTTCAAATATTTATCCAAAGAAATCCGCTTAAAGTGATCAGTTGCCAGGTTTTCATATTCTCTGACAATGACACCTTTTGCGGACGGCAAAATGGACTCGTACGCATTCTGGTCGAGCCCAGTATTTCCTATGGATGATTGAGTGAAAACGATAATTTGATTATGATAAATCTGATTGGAAATGATCTCTTGATAACCGTTCATTGTTGAATTGGCAACAATTTCACCGGTGGTGGTTGCTAATGATCCGAATGCCTTTCCAGCATACGCGGATCCATCTTCTAAAATTAAATATCTTTCCGTCATGCTGACTCCTCGCAATGAGAATTATTTGATGAGTTCAACAGCATCCTTGTCATCAATTTCTGATACATAGACCTTAATCTTTTCTTTTTGAGAACTAGGGATGTTTTTGCCGACAAAATCAGCGCGAATTGGTAGTTCTCGGTGACCCCGATCAACCAAAACGGCTAAATTGATACTCTTTGGTCGGCCCAAGTCCATCACTGCAGAAAGGGCAGCACGAACCGTTCGGCCAGTATATAAAACATCATCGACCAAAATAACCCGCTTGCCTTCAATAGAAAAGTTAATCTTATTATTGGACATTTTGACGTCACTACTCATGGCATCGTGTTCGATGTCATCACGATAGTTTGTAATATCCAACTCACCAACAGGAATCGACACATTTTCCAATTGTTGGAGCCGATCAGCAATTCGGTTGGCTAAAAAGATTCCTCGAGTCTTGATGCCAATTAAGACTAAATCTTCAACACCCTTATTTTTTTCAACGATTTCGTACGTAATTCTGGTTAAGGACCGCTGCATAGCCATTTTGTCTAGTATTATCTTTCCCATTAGTAAAAGCTCCTTAATTGAGTAACGTTTGTTCCTGGTGATTGCATTAAAATGCTATACCACTTCAGAATATGAAAACAGCGCCCGATTGTCAAGATCCGAGAGCGTTGTTTAATCGTAAATGATTAAGTGTTTGTTCAAATATTGGTGGTAATGGTGCTGAAAAGATCATTAATTCGTGAGTCCGCGGGTGTTCAAACCCTAATTCCTGCGCATGTAAAAATTGCCCGTTCCCGTGGATGGTCTTTCGCGGCCCATACAAGGGGTCACCCACGATCGGATGGCCGATATATTTCATGTGAACCCGAATTTGATGGGTTCTACCGGTTTCCAGTCGACAAGCAACCAGGGTGTAATCGGAGAAGCGCTCCAACACCTCAAAGTGAGTGACGGCACTTCTCCCATCTGAGACAACTGCTTGTTTTTTTCGATCCTTTGGTGAGCGGCCAATTGGTGCATTTACCACCCCTGAATCTTCTTTAATGCGGCCATGAACGAGGGCAACATATTTTCGCAGATTCTTTTGAGCTTTCAATTGCTGTGATAAGAACTGATGAGCCGCGTCATTTTTGGCAACCATTAACAATCCCGAAGTGTCTTTGTCAATTCGATGAACGATTCCGGGCCGAAACTCACCATTAATTGTTGAAAGCGGGCTATGGTATAACAATGCATTCACCAGTGTGTGGTCAGGGTGACCGACAGAAGGATGCACGACCATTCCCTGGGGTTTATTAACGACAATCACATCCGCATCTTCATAGACAATATCAAGCGGAATATTTTCCGGTTCAAGACTGATCGGGGTGGGCTTTATTTCCGCAATCTGAATTTTATCCCCCTGCTTTACTTTGTACTTTGGTTTAGCGGGCTCACCATTAACTGTCAGGTGATGCTCATCGATTAACATTTTTGCCCGTGAACGGCTGATGGAAGGATCAAGTTCGGAGATGACTTTGTCTAATCGTCCGGTCTGTTCAGTGATGATGTAGTCTTTCAAAATAATTTTCCCCTTCATCAGCTTTCGCGGATAATCGCGATGGCCAAAATCAAGATTCCAAATGTCAGGTACATATCAGCACAGTTGAAAATTGGAAAATTGATAAAGTCCAGCTGAAACATATCAACCACGTGATTATTCAAAATCCGATCAATGACATTCCCTAGCGTGCCTGCTAACAGTAGCCCCAGCCCGATTCGATACGGCATATTCGCCCAGTACTGGACGATGAAATAGAAAACTAGGATTGCTGCGAAAATGGCGATAATCACAAAAATAAATTGATGACCAGATAAAATACTCCATGCTGCACCGGTATTATTGATTCTGGTAATCGACAAAATGCCATCGATCACTGAAAATGAGCCGCCCAAAGCGAGGCTGACCACCACGAGGTGCTTAACAAACTGATCAATCGCGATTAAAGCAATGATCCCGATAACGTAAAGTACTGGCAAAATAAACGCTCCCTTTTAGAACAGTCCGCTAATTCGGCCCTGTTCATCAATATCCATATCAAGTGCTGCGGGGTGAGTTGGCAGCCCTGGCATCGTCAAGATTTTTCCGGTCAAGGCGACAATGAAGCCAGCGCCTAGTTTTAATTGTAAATCCGAGACGTGAATTTTAAAGTTCTCGGGTGCTCCCAGCAGCTTGGCATTATCTGTAAATGAGTACTGGGTTTTCGCCATGCAGACTGGTAGTTGATCATAACCCAATTTTTTAATGCGTTTTAACGCAGTTTTGGCTTTAGCGGAAAATTCAATCCCATCGCCACCATAGATTCTGGTCACAATTTTGGTCATTTTGTCTTCAATTGAGTCCTCATCATTGTACAATTCATGAAATTCCGCCGGCTGATCACAAGCTTTGATGACATCTTTAGCGAGGTCGATGGCCCCCTTACCGCCTTTCGCCCAACTGTTAATAATTGTCCCAGTGACTTTCAGATCATTTGAGACGTAGTTTTGTAAGTAAGCCAATTCATCCTCAGTGTCAGTCGCAAACTTATTGATTGCCACAACCACTGGCTTGCCATACTGCTGCATCCCTTCAACGTGGCGTTTCAAGTTCACAACTCCCTGTTTGAGTGCGTCAAGATTTTCGATGTTCAATTCGTGCTTATCCGCACCGCCATTGAGCTTCAATGCCCGGACTGTGGCAACGACCACGACGCAGTCAGGACGCTGATTCAGGCGTGGCGTGACAATATCCATGAACTTCTCCGCACCCAAATCTGATCCGAAGCCAGCCTCGGTAATCGCATAATCGCCAAAATGCAGGGCCGCTTGGGTTGCCAAGATACTGTTGCACCCATGGGCAATGTTAGCAAACGGGCCACCATGAATGAAAGCCGGTGTATGCTCAATTGTTTGAACCAGGTTCGGTTTAATCGCGTCCTTGAGCAGTAGCGTAAGTGCCCCTTGAACGTGTAGATCGGCCACGGTTACCGGTTGGCGACCGTAAGTATAGCCAATCAACATCCGACTAATCCGTTGCTTCAAGTCAGGTAAACTGGTTGCCAGACACAGTATGGCCATTAATTCACTGGCAACGGTAATGTCAAAACCGTCTTGACGTGGAACACCTGAAGTTCTGCCGCCGAGACCGATGACAACCTGCCGCAGTTCTCGATCGTTAACATCCATCACACGCTTCCAAGTGATTTGGCGAGGATCAATATTCAATTGATTCCCGTGCTGAATATGGTTGTCAATTAAGGCTGCCAGCGTGTTATTGGCTTCAGTTAAAGCATCAAAGTCACCCGTGAAATGTAGGTTGATGTCATCCATTGGAACAACCTGGGCATACCCCCCGCCGGTGGCGCCGCCCTTCATACCCATCACAGGTCCCAAGGATGGCTCCCGTAATGCAAGGACAACTTTTTTATGTAATTCGTTGAAAGCATCTCCCAATCCAACTGTAACGGTGGTTTTACCCTCACCGGCCGCCGTCGGATTAATGGAAGTGACCAAAATAAGCTTGCCATTTGCCTTTTCAGTGGTTGGGTCAAAATTGATTTTTGCTTTATACTGACCATATTGTTCAATTTGGTCTTCAGAAATACCAATTTTTCCGGCAACTTTCGTAATTGGTTCCATAACAGTTTCTTGGGAAATTTCAACATCGCTCTTCATAATGATTATAACCCTCCTAAATAATACGCAACTGACAACGGACCAGTAATTATTTGTTGGAAATCAATTCTTTTATTTCAATAACGGAATTGGCCGGTAAAATGAAACTGTATATCTTCGTGTTGGCAACAAAGGCCAGTTGGTATTTAGAGGTCTGAATGTGTGAAATCTGATCCAAATCCACCGTGAGCCAATGCGGATTGGTAATTCGACTGACGACAAACTTGTGATCGTAGACGTGAATACTGCGAAAATGAATTTCTGCCCAGACAATCACCGCGAACAACACGAAGAAAAATAAGGTAATCCACTGAAAATGCGTAATCTCCAGCCAGATAATCACGCCAATGAAAAAGACGACAAAGGTCCAACTCCAACAAATAATACTGCTTAATGGGCTTGGTTGATAAAAGAAGTGACGCTTTTGGCTTATCATAAATAAACTCCTTAAAGAAAGTGTGAATAACATGATTAAACTATATACAGACGCAGCCGTCAATCAGCACACCGGGCACACCGCGATCGGTATCCTAATTGTCAACAATGGCAAGCAGCTTCAGCTCAACAAAGTGATTCAACCAACTGACAATCACGATGCTGAATTCATTGCGGCGATTGCCGGATTTGAAAAACTGATCAACCTGCAGATTGATCCAAACGACCTGATTTTTTTCAATACCGACAGCAAAATCGTCATTGACAGTCTTAATAAACAATACGCCAAGCATTTTGAGAATGACCTCGACAAACTGCTGGGACTCCAAAATCAGTTTACGACCGTGGTCAACACGTGGATTCCAGACAATCAAAACATGGGTGCACACACATTGGCTCTTCAAGCACTACATTCAATCTAATCAACGTACTGACTGACCGGCAACGTGTAATCCTGCCAATGGGTGATTTCCCTTCCAAACACTGCCTGAGCAAGAAAATAGCCAATCATTGGTCCAGGGGTCAATCCTGAGGACCCCAGCCCACCTCCAATCAGATAGTTGGGCTGGGCAGGAACTGCTCCAAAGAAGGGGGCAAAATCTTCGGTGTAAGCTCTTGTGCCTACCCGCATGTCACTTACTTGGGCAGCCGTTAGTGTGTTGATAAACACGCTGGCATTATCCAACAATTGTTGTTTTGCAGCAGGTTGAGGACTTAAATCAAACCCTTCATCATTCTCATGGGTTGCCCCAATCACCAATTTACCGCCATTAAACGGAATAATGTCACTACTCCCTTCTGGCATCATCACTGGCATATTTTGCCATTTGTGGGGCATTTTGACCGTTAAATCGATTAATTGGCCTTTCTGTGGTCGGACTTTTACGTTCAACCCCAATGGCTGGAGTGACTCGTGCATCCAAGCACCAGTGGCAATAATCACCGTATCAAAATGTTTTTGCCCCTCTGACGTGTGAAGGTCACCATTTTGGGTTAAGGAAACCCGTTCGTGCTTGATAAGCAAGTTGTTGTCAGAGGCTCTTTTAAGCAATTCTGAGACAAAGTGGCCGCCATCAATTCGTGCGCCACCACTGACAAAAATGCCTTCCGGAGCATCCGTGAGCAGTGGCAGCCGCCGTTTCACGGCTTCAGCGCTTAGTAATTCGACTTGCCCCATTGCTGAGGTATGCTGCTCCTTGATCTTAGCCTCGTGATAAAGTGCCAATAAGTCATCATGGTTCTTTCGAGTGACAATTGTACCAGTCTGTTGATAGGCCTGAGTGCTTAACTGTGCATCATGAACGAGGGTTGGGTACAACTCTGCCCCTCGTTTTGCCAACGCATACCAGCGCTTGTTTCTGCGCTTTGACAGCCATGGCGAAATAATACCGGCAGCCGCTTTAGTGGCTTGTCCAGTACCCTCATCAAATAATGTCACATGAATATTTTCATTGCCTTGTAGAAAACTCAAATAAAACGCGGCCGTTGCGCCAACAATTCCGCCGCCAATAATTGCGACCTGTTTAACCATCTACCCACTTCTTTTCACCAAGTTGTTCTCATTTTAGCATATATTTCGGCTTATTTGCTGCTGATTTGGTCCAATTTGCGTAAATCTCGAACTTTTTTGCCCCAAAACTGAAAATAGTCCGTCCTTATAGAACCATTATAGAGTTTGCGCCGTTTTGTTGCTTTGGCACCATAATATTTTTCGAAGTCGAGATCTGACGTCAAAAAGTATTTGGACCAGCTGGTGAGTGGATTAAAGACTTTGCCCATTTGCTTGTATAAGGCGTGTGCATGTTCCTCATCACTCATTCGTTGCCCATAGGGTGGGTTACCGACAATCACACCGTTGACCTTATCGGTTTTAAAGTCCGCGACTGCCAATTGTTTGAATGAAATATCGGCCAGTAAACCAGCTTCTTCTGCGTTTCGCTTTGAAATTTCAATCATATTACCATCAATATCGCTGGCGGAAATATCAAGTTCAATGTCATAATCGGCTTTAGCATCCGCTTCGTCGCGGACCTTTTGGACCATATCGTTATCGACCCATGGCCATTGCTCACAGATGAAATCGCGATTAAAACCAGGCGCAATGTTGCGCCCGATTATTGCCGCCTCAATTGGGATTGTCCCAGAACCACAGAATGGGTCTAGAAATGGCATATCCGGATACCAGCTGGTTAGCATCACTAAAGCTGCCGCCATGTTTTCCTTAAGCGGTGCAGACCCTTTTTCAATCCGATACCCCCGTTTAAAAAGACTGGAACCGGTGGTGTCCATGGTTAGCATGACGTGATCTTTATTAATTGCCACTTCCAGCGGAAATTCAGCTCCGGATTCTGGGAGACGTGTGTGACGATGATAAGCTGTGCTCAACTCGTTGACAATTGCCTTTTTGACGATTGCTTGAGAGTCGGGAACACTGTGGAGCTTAGAGTTTCGTGAACGGCCTTCAACTGGGAATGCGGCATCCATTGGTAGTAGTTTATCCCAGGCAATTGCCGTTGTTTGTTCAAATAATTCATCAAAGGTCTGAGCATCAAATTCGTCAACAATAATTTTAATCCGATCTGCAGTTCTCAACCATAGATTGGTCTTAATAATATCTTCTTCATTGCCTTCGAAGCGAACCCGCCCATTTTCAACCTGAACGTCGTATCCTAAATCTCGCATTTCTTTGCCAACTAAGGCTTCAATTCCGGCGGCACAAGTGGCCATTAAATTAAATTTCATTTTATCCCTCTTCTGCATTTTCTGGGTAACAAAAAAGTGGGAGCAAGCTCCCACTCAACCTGTTTGGTGTAAATCCCTATAAGCCATGTTTTGTGCTTATTACATCCCAGGACGATATAACAAGTAGTAATCATCTATCTGAGAAATATCGAAATACTTCTCCCCCACACTTGGTTCATTTACCGTGTGTGAAGCTCCCCTACCAAAAGTTTGGGTTTCCCGCTCGAGGGGTTTACCGCGTTCCATCAGTACCGTTTCCAATACTGTTCGTCACTGTGGCACCTTAGGGAATTAAAGCATAGCAAGCCTTAGCTTTAATATCCGCCGTAACTCACAAAGAGTCCCCCGGCTTATTTTTTCACCGAGCACGAACACTACGGGCATCGCAGCCCGTGCGAGAATGGACTTTCCTCAGCCGCCATAAAGACGACCGCAATTACTCAGAATTTACACCATATTAGTTATATGCAAGCATTAAAGCCTGTGTGAATCATTGGTATTATTATCAAGTTGTGATCCGAATACTCGTCTTTCAAGGTTGGAAAGGCGCTTTAAAATATCCATGTTAGTGGCGCTTGACATTGGCTGACTGGGAACGCTTCTGGTTGGTGCAGCGCTGCCACTAGATGGCATTGGCTGGGAACCGGATACCGCAATCTGCTTGTTCAATTCATCGACTTGGACTTTTAGTCGCTCATTTTCATCACTGAGGGACTGGAGTTCTTTGTTGAAGGTTTCATAATCTTTGATGACGTCGTCTAAAAAACCGTCGACGTCATTTGGATCATAGCCACGCATCTTTTGCTTGAATTCCTTTTGAAGAATATCCTTCGGAGTATAATTAATGTTTTCCATTTATGGGTTACACCTCACTATTTGCAACAAACCAACTAAAATAATATCATAAATTAGTCATCTTGAACACTATTATTCAAGTTTTCCTGATATTCATCCGCAGCGCTTTGTAAATCGTCGAAAGTAATCAGCTTATACGGATATGGATGGCTGTCGGCAAATCTTTTTATTTGATCATAATCGTATTGCAATTTCCCTGGATTATCTAAATCATATATCAATAATGCCTGATCCGTGTGGCTAAGCATGAATTCTTGGTAATTTCTTAACTGTTGAGGGGATTGGTACGGTTTATCAGATACAGACGCCGAAAAATCAACTTTGGCTTTTAACGTCTGTAGTTTGGTCTGATTATTCTCGTTCCAGTTATTGCCAAACTCAGCAAACGGCAGCATCATTGACGTCTGAAATTCGCCTGGATAAGTATCTTTTAGGTTCAATGCCATCTCCAAGGACCACTGCTCAATTCCCAGTTGTCCACCGGAAATTAACCAGTCCATTCCATCAACAATTGCTTGACCAATTTCATTTTTTAACACCTGATCAATGACTTTTCGCTTCGGATCGTCATCTTTAAAAATTCCTAACTCATAGCTTCGATAGCCGGTTACCCACAAGCGGCTCATGATATCACCCTAACAATTAAATATTTTAAATGGAGACTCCACTTGGTATAATAACATTATTGTGGTTATTATTAAGTTAAATGAAGTACAATATAACTATTCACAAAAAAGGAAGCTAACGTTTAATGACTATCAGATACCCGAATGGAAACCAGTTTCATGAGCAGCCGACTTCTTCCGGTACCCACAATGATTCGATTAACTTCTCAAATCGCGGAATGACCTTAGAGGATGAAATCAACAAAAGCAATCAGTACTACCTTCGTGAAGGGATTGCGGTGATTCATAAAAAGCCGACGCCAATTCAGATTGTTTCTGTTGACTATCCTAAGAGAAGTGCTGCCAGAATCAAGGAAGCTTATTTTCGTCGTGCTTCGACCACCGACTACAATGGTGTGTATCGTGGAAAATACGTTGACTTTGATGCCAAAGAAACGAAGAATAAGCAGTCGTTTCCACTCAAAAATTTTCATGAGCATCAAGTTGAACATATGCGGCAATGTTTGAGCCAGCAGGGCATCTGCTTTGCGATCATCAAATTTATGTCAGACCAGGCAGTCTATGTTCTCAAGGCCACTGATCTGATTGCCTATTGGGATGCGCAAAGAACTGGCGGTCGGAAATCCATTCCCAGGAAAGTCATTGAACAAGAGGGCTTTTTGATTCAATACAGAATTAATCCATTATTACCCTATCTTCAAGCGGTTGATTCTTTCATCGAATAAGTTACGAAGGAGAAGGCTATGTCACAGAACAATCCTAGAAACTCACGTGCTGAAGTTCGGCGCGGACGACAGTTTAGCAACACCCATAAGAAAGGTCCGTATCGTCGAATTCTCAAATGGGCTTTAATCCTGGTTGGTGTCCTATTTCTTTTTGGCGCCGGCCTGTTTACGTACTACGCTTCAAGTGCACCTCGAATTACCCGTTCTGCATTGACCAGTGACAACTCCACGAAATTCTACGATGCTAACGGCGCAGTTATTTCACGCCTCGGAAGCCAGAATCGTGATTACGTCAAATCTAAAAATATCCCAAAGACGCTCAAAGAGGCGGTCGTGTCCATTGAAGACCGCCGTTTCTACAAACACCACGGCGTTGACCCGATTCGAATTGCTGGTGCAGCAATTTCAAATTTAACCGGGTCTTCTCTGGGCCTTCAGGGCGGAAGTACCCTTACCCAGCAATTGGTCAAGCTGTCAGTCTTTTCAACGGCTGCCAGCGACCGAACCTTTAAGCGAAAAGCTCAGGAGGCCTGGCTGGCGATCAAAGTAGAAAATCGCTATAGTAAGAGCCAAATTTTGGAATTCTATATTAACAAAGTTTATATGGGCAACGGTGTGTACGGTATGCAGACAGCTGCAGAATATTACTACAATAAGACACTCGATCACTTAACTTTACCAGAGTTTGCCTTATTGGCTGGGATGCCGCAATCACCGACATTATACAATCCTTACAAGTACCCACAATACGCTTCTAAACGTCGAAACGAAGTGCTTGATGCAATGGTTAAGACCAAAGACATTACCGAATCCCAGGCCCAGGCTGCTAAAAGCACGAGTGTCAAAGCCCATCTCTCCGCAACTCATGCAAAAGCACGAACCTCTGAAAAAACTTCCAAATATATTGATTCTTATTTAAAACAAGCCATTGAGGAACTTGAAGATAAAGGCTACAAACCAAATAGCGGTTTGAAAGTTTATACGAATTTGGATATGAATGCTCAAAAGAAACTTTACCAAGTCAGCAATAACGATCCGACAATTGCTTACCCCAACAACCGCTTCCAAGTTGGCGCAACGGTTGTCAATGTCAATAACGGCAAAGTGGTTGCCATGCAAGGCGGCCGGAAAACCAAGGTGGCTTTCGGCTTAAATCGCGCTGTCCAGACTGGCAGGTCTTCCGGGTCGACCGCGAAGCCAATTATGGATTACGGTCCGGCAATTCAGTATCTCAAATACCCGACTTACCAACCAGTAAAGGATACGCCATATGTCTATCCCGGAACCGACAAATCGGTCTATGATTTTGACAACAAGTACCAAGGCACCATTACCATGAGAAAAGCCCTGGTTGAATCACGAAATATTCCGGCAATTCGAACCCTTGAAAATGTCGGCGTGCCAAAAGCCACCACCTTTTTGAAAAACTTGGGGATGTCGTTTAGTAAACCCCTGGAAATTCAAAACGGCATTGGCCTCTACATTTCCTCCGAACAATTGGCAGCATCATACGCTGCATTCGCTAATGGTGGAACCTACTACAAGCCTTATCTAATCAACAAGATCGTTCAAGTTAACGGTGTCAGCCATAAGTATCGTCAAGCCGGCAAACGGGCGATGTCCCCGGCGACTGCCTTCATGATCACCAATATGCTTAAAGGCGTCATGACAGATTCAGCCGGTTCCGGCACTGCGGCAAAGGTTTCTGGCCTTTATGAGGCTGGTAAAACTGGGACGACTCAATATCCAGACGACTATTTGAATAAGGTCCCGGCCATGTCAACCATGGACTCATGGTTCTCTGGTTATACCAAGAATTATTCATTGGCTATCTGGACAGGATATGACCATCAATTTAAGGCCAATTCCTATGTCACCTCGGCACAAACCTCAATTGCCCAGCAAATATATAAAAACGTCATGGGCTATATTTCTGAAGACAAACCAAATTCTGACTGGGCCCAACCAAGTGACGTTGTGGCAACCAACCGTGGTGGGACCACTGAGTATTACGTTGCCGGCTATCCAGGCACGGTAACTGATAATAGCTCAAACCAAACAACCAGTGGTTACACAACTGAAAGCGGTGCAAGTTCAAGTTCAACAGTTGTCACCCAACCACGAGAAAACGAAAGCTCCAGCAGCACTGAGAGTTCAAATGAATCATCTGCATCGACTCCATCTGAACAACGACCAAGTGGTGATGGTGGCAATGGTGATTCTAGCAGTAGTTCTGCGTCGTCAAGTTCGACTGATAACAGCGGGACCACCCCCGACAATGGTGGGAATAACAACGCCAATGATAATAACGGCAACACTAACGAGACACAATAAGCAAAAAAGCATATCTATAAAGAGGCTCCCGACAAATTAAATCGATTTGTCGAGAGCCTCTTTACTAACATTTTTAGTTTAAATGCCAACGAGAAATGGATTGCCCAAATGTCATACTTCTAATTTTCTTTGAAGAAGTGACCCTATTTTATCTAAATGGATGTACGAAAAAAGGTTCTACAATATCTGTTGTTGGTAATAGATTTTTATCTATTACTGATGACAGTTTTTTTATTTATCATTAGAATAAAAAAGCGGACATTTTGAGCTATACCCCCAAAGTTAAAGTAAAAACTTTAGCTTTGGAGGTATTTTTTATGA
>NZ_BDGB01000071.1 GCF_002157585.1 Lentilactobacillus parakefiri | reverse complement strand
ATTGTCGGCGACTGTGGAAAATTGTGAGCGTCAATTAACCACCAGTCTGCAAATGGTCGTTTTAGCGTTTTTAGCACTATTACTTAAGAGATTTTAGACAGCTTCTTAGGTGGACCGTTTTTTATATTTAGCTGGCTTTTTAGTGTTGACATAATCGGCAAATATTTTTAAAAGTTCCTCGGTTTGTTCGACCGATAGGTTATCAGCTTGAAAGTATTTTTCGAGCAAAGCCCCTTTTTGAATTAATCGGCGAGAACGGGCTTTGCGGGCTTGCCGATTTTCGTAGTATTTAGATTGCCGTAATTTAAAATCTTCTCGCTCAATTTTTTGTTTTAAACGCGCTTGTTGCTCAACCAGTTTTTCATATTGATTAGGCATAGTCATTACCACCTAATTATTATCGGTTATTTTGAGCTTGATTTAAAAAGGCGGCAACTTTTTTAGCAATCATTTTAATCTGTGGAGTGGTAAGTGTCCCATAATCCAAATTGGCTGATCTAATGATTTGCTTACAGAGATTTTGTTCAATTTTATTTTTTTCAGCTTTAATCTTTTGATTAAGCTGTTTT
>NZ_BDGB01000070.1 GCF_002157585.1 Lentilactobacillus parakefiri | reverse complement strand
ATCCTAAAGTGACAGCCGAAGCCGTCTTTTAAACCAAAACCAGGTGGTTTTGGTTGTTATACGGTATTAGCACCTGTTTCCAAGTGTTATCCCCTACTTCAAGGGCAGGTTACCCACGTGTTACTCACCAGTTCGCCACTCGTCTCAATGTCAAATCTTTCAAGTGCAAGCACCTGAAATCATTGGCCAAGACGCGTTCGACTTGCATGTATTAGGCACGCCGCCAGCGTTCGTCCTGAGCCAGGATCAAACTCTCATCTTAAAATGTTTAAAATGATAAGCCTGTGATAGCTCATGATTTAAAATTTATTATTTGTTTTACGAATTGACTTCGCAAATGTTTGGTTTCAATTTCGAAAAATTGAAACGCCCTGCACATTTGTTTGTCGAAAATTTTGTTCAGTTTTCAAAGGTCTACTTAGTTGTCTTAAGCGATGAACATCTCTCGCGACAACTACTTAAATATACCACGCTGATTGATGAGAGTCAACAAAAACTTTTTTGATTAACACGTTTTGTCGTGCGTCCCTTACAAATCAGCATCTATAAATATATCTGATTATCTGCGATTCGTCAAGGGAAAATGTAAAGTTAATTGATGAGGGCGATTCAAACTGGTCTACATAAACACGGAAGGGTCAGTAACAAGCATTGGTAATCCAGTTAACAGCCTCTGCATATTTAATTGTCCGCAAAATAAAAAGCAACCCGGCTTGGATTGCTTAAGATATTATTCATTATTTGTATTATCTTCAGCACGCATTGTTGGGAACAAAATGACATCACGAATGGATGGTGCATCAGTTAGAAGCATGACCAGTCGATCGATTCCAATTCCAAGTCCACCCGTTGGCGGCATGCCATACTCGAGCGCTTCAATGTAATCCTCGTCAATACCTTCAGCCTCCTCATTGCCGGCTTTACGTTCGGCAACCTGTGCTTCAAATCGTTGACGCTGATCAATTGGATCATTTAACTCAGAAAATGCGTTGGCAAATTCGTTCGTCAAAATGTACAACTCGAATCGGTCCGTAAACCTAGGGTCATCATGGTTTTTCTTTGCCAATGGTGAAATCTCAACAGGATGACCATAAATAAACGTTGGCTGCTCCAACTTCGGCTGAACCAGTTCTTCGAAAAACGCATTAATAATGTGGCCAGTCTTCCACCATGGCTCATAATGAATGTGGTGTTCATCAGCTAATTTCTTTGCATCATCATCGGACATTGGCTTCCAGAAATCAATTCCAGTATAGGCTTTAATTGCATCGACCATATGCTGGCGTTTAAACGGTTTGTTTAAATCAACAGTATGCCCCTGATAAGTGACAATGTTGTCATCGGTAACGGCTGCGGCTGCGGCCTTGAAGATTCCTTCAGTTTCGTCCATCACATCGTGGAAATCATAATAGGCCACGTAGGATTCCAGCATCGTAAATTCAGGGTTATGTCGCGTATCCATTCCCTCGTTTCTAAAGACTCGACCAATCTCATAAACGCGTTCCAAGCCGCCCACAATTAATCGCTTCAAATGGAGTTCAAGCGCAATTCTCAAATACAAGTCAATGTTCAAGGCGTTATGGTGAGTAATAAATGGCCGGGCATTTGCACCACCTGCAGAGTTGTGCAGAACTGGCGTTTCAACTTCCTGATAGTCATTAGAATCCAGGTACTTACGAACCGCAGAGATAATCTTGGTCCGCTTAACAAACCGATCAAAACTATCCTGATTTGAAATTAGGTCAAGATAACGCTGACGATAGCGCTGTTCCTTATCCTTCAAACCATGAAATTTATCTGGCAGTGGTCGCAATGCTTTTGATAAGAAGGTCACTGACTCAGCACGAACGGTCAATTCACCCATATCCGTTTTGATGATTTGACCGGAAATACCCAGGTGATCACCAATGTCTGATCGCTTAAAAATATGATAAACATCTTCACCAACAATATCCTTACGAACATAAATCTGGATTTTGCCAGTCCGATCCTTTAAATCAGCAAAGCCGACCTTACCCTTGCCTCGTTTGGCAATCATTCTACCGGCAATGGTCACCTTTTTGTCCTTTTCCATTAATTCATCTTTATCTTCATCGTCAAAATCACGATGAAGTTGTTCAGCAAGATATGTACGCACGAATCGGTGTCCGAACGGATCGATTCCTTCCTTGCGTAATTCGTCCATCTTTTGGCGACGAACAATCATTTGGTCATTCATTTCTTTGTCTTTGGCCACTGTGAAACCTCCTAAATGAAAATTTACTATTAATACTATTAATAATCATAACACAAAGAGCGCCGAAATTATTGTGCAATCCGGTGCTGACGTGCTTTTCGCTGTTCATTTTTTTCGAGGAATTCGTCGAAAATATCGTCCATTGAGGCCTCACCAGATGCATTGGTCAATGCAACCTTTGTTCGGGCAGAATGGGGAATCCCCTTTAGGTAATAACCTGCTTGCCCACGAAATTCATGGGATCCGACATAATCGCCCTTTAGTTCTACCAACCGGTGTAAATGTTCCTTTGCGGTCACCACTTTTTCTTCCGGAGTTGGTTCCGCCAACAATTCACCAGTTTCCAAATAATGTTGGGTTTGCTTCAAGATCCAAGGATTACCTTCAACTGCACGCCCCATCATCACGGCATCAGTACCGACTTCGGTAAGCATCTTTTTGGCATCTTGAGGAGTGCGGACATCGCCATTTCCCATAAATGGAATATGAATCTCATCGGCAACCTGTTTCAGGATTCCCCAATCAGCATGACCCTCGTACATTTGCTTTCTTGTTCGACCATGCATCGCTAAAGCAGAAGCACCGGCTCTTTCAGCAGCCAGAGCATTCTCAACCGCAAAAATATGATTCTCATCCCAGCCAGTTCTCATCTTAACAGTAACCGGCTTTTTAACCGCATCGGTCACATAAGAAACCATCTCGTAAACCTTATTTGGGTCAAGCAGCCAACGAGCCCCCGCATCAGTTTTAACGACCTTATTTACCGGGCAGCCCATGTTGATATCAATGATGTCGGCGGCCGTATTTTGATCAACAAATTTGGCAGCCTGGACCAAAGTTTCTTTGGTACCCCCAAAGATTTGAATACTCATTGGGTGCTCACGTGGATCAACAAACATCATATCCAGCGTTTTCTTGTTTTTGTACATAATGCCGCGGTCAGAAATCATTTCACAAACAACTAGGCCCGCGCCTTACTCTTTACAGATAATTCTAAAAGCAGAGTTTGTCACCCCAGCCATTGGTGCAACAACCACCTGATTGGGAATTGTGACATTACCAATATTCCATTTCATGCTTTCACCTCAAAATTCGTTTCTAATTGTGAAATTCCGTCTGCTATATTATCACATATTTGTGAAAAGTGACAGACTACTTTAATGATGACCCTCGGCCTGAGCAACTTTGATAATCTTAGACAAGGCTTCTTCATTGAAATGATACTTGCTTTCACAGAAATTGCAGGTCACATCAATTCCCTTATCTTCTTTCAGCATGGTTTCTAATTGCTGAACCGGAAGCCCTTCAAGGTCCCTACCAAATCGGTTCTTAGAACAGTTGCAGAAAAATTCCACAGGTACCGTTTCCAAAAAGTGTAGTTTACCCTTCCCAAAAATAAGTTCCAAAATGTCTTCGGGTGTTTGATTATCCAATAAAAGCTCGGAAATCATCGGCATCTGTTTGATGCGCTCAATCACTTGATTAATCGCATCATCAGTCGCATCGGGTAAAACTTGGACAAGATAGCCGCCCGCTGCACCAATCGAATTATCGTCGTTGACAAAAACAGAAACCCCAACTGCCGATGGAATTTGTTCGGACTGCGCCAAGTAGTAAGTAAAATCATCGCCAATTTCACCCGAAGCTAGCGGTACGCTTCCAGTGTATGGATCCTCGCCTTCTGCAGCTCGACTCACTTCAATAAGTCCGTTAACCCCAACTGCCTTACCAACGTCAATCTTATGATGTGCATTGAGCGGTAAGTGCACGTGGGGATTTTGAATATATCCTTTGACATGACCATTTGAATCGCTGTCAGCAACAATCTGTCCGACCGGCCCTTGACCATTGATTTTAACGGTAACGGCCTCACCGTTCTTCTCAACGGACTCTGCGAGCATCACCGTTCCAATTAACGTCCGTCCCAAAGCTGCGGATGATGCGCTCCAGGTATCGTGATCTTGTTGAGCAGTTGTTACGAGTTGTTTGGCGTTCACAGCATAGGCACGAAACATACCATCTGTCGTTGTTGCTTTAACTAAATAATCATCCAATATATTGCACCCCTTCTAAAAATAAAAACGAGTTTAGAGATAATTCTACCCTAAACTCATTTTTGAAATATTCAACTAATTGTTATCATCATGATGGTTATCTTTTGGTTGATCGTTGTTAGAAACGTCATCCGGCTTTTCAGAACCATCTGTGACTTGATCATCCGAATTGTTTTGATCAGTGTCCTGGGATTGACTCCCGTCACCATGACCCTTTTCCAATTCAGCTTGACGTTCAGCTTCCTTACGTTCCAGTTCACGTTTGGCTTCCTCAAAGGTGGCCGCACGTTCACTTGGAAATGCACTGGTATCGGAACTTTCAGGCATTTTACCTGTGTGCCAAAGTGAAAGGATCTGCTTTTCATCAAGGGTTTCATACTTCAACAAGGCTTCAGCGATCAGCTTATGCTTGTCACGATGCGCTTCAATAATCTTTTTAGCAGTATCATGAGCTTCGTTAGTTAAACGACGAACCTCTTCATCAACTGCGGCACCGGTTTCTTGAGAATATCGTGGCCCATAAGTATCCTGGGCGGGATTTTCAAGTTGCACCGGACCAAGCCGTTTGCTCATGCCATATTGGGTAACCATTGCTCGGGCAATGTTGGTTGCCTGCTCAAAATCGTTAGAAGCACCAGATGACTGTGAGTCAAAGACGATTTCTTCGGCAGCACGGCCACCCATCAGTCCAGCGATTTGTTCCATGGCATCCTTCTTAGACATCAACTGCTGGTCTTCACGCGGTAACATAATGGCGTAACCGCCTGCACGACCACGAGGAACAATGGTAACCTTGTGGACGACTCGAGCATCATTCAATACCAATCCAACCACTGTATGGCCGGCTTCGTGATAAGCGACGGTTTCCCGTTCCTCTTTTGAAATGACCCGATTCCGTTTGGCAGGACCGGCAATGACCCGATCTTCTGCTTCGTCCAAATCACTGGCATCAATCTGGGTCTTGTTGCGACGGGCAGCCAGCAATGCCGCTTCATTCAGCAGGTTGGCCAAATCAGCACCAACGAACCCTGGCGTTTGCTTGGCAATCTCATGCAAATCAACGTCATTTGCCAATGGCTTGTTCTTTGAGTGAACCTTCAGAATCGCTTCACGACCATTGATGTCTGGACGACCGACCAAAATCTTCCGGTCAAAACGACCTGGACGCGTCAAGGCAGGGTCCAATACATCGGCACGGTTGGTGGCAGCAATGACAATGACACCTTCGTTACCACTGAAACCATCCATTTCAACCAACAACTGGTTAAGGGTCTGTTCACGTTCATCATGACCCCCACCCATGCCGGCACCACGACGACGGCCGACGGCATCAATTTCATCAATGAAGATGATGGCAGGAGCGGCCTTCTTGGCTTGATCAAACAAGTCACGAACACGGCTGGCACCAACACCTACGAACATTTCAACGAAATCAGAACCAGAAATTGAGTAGAATGGTACCCCGGCTTCACCGGCAACCGCTTTGGCAAGCAAAGTTTTACCAGTACCAGGAGGTCCCTCAAGTAAAACACCATGTGGGATGGTGGCACCCAACGTTGTAAATTTCCTTGGATCTTTCAAGAACTCAACAACTTCAACAAGCTCTTGTTTTTCTTCTTCTTCACCGGCAACATCTGAGAAGCGAACCTTATTTTGCTTACTGTCGGCTGGTTTGGCTTTAGATTTGCCAAAGCTCATCACTTTGCCATTTCCACCGCCCTGACCGCCAGCACGGCCCATCATCATATAGAAGAACCAAACAAACAATAACAGCGGTAACACATAAACTAAAAGATTTACCCAAAAACCGCTTGATTCTTCAGGCTTGGCATTCATCTTAACATTGTTAGATTGAGCTGCCTTGGTGATTTCAGCAATTGAGGAGTTATTCTCGAGGACAGTTGTGGTAAATTTGGTGACGTTCTTAGACTGTGTCTGATTACCACCAATGAGTCCAGATTGCACCTGTACCTTCTGACCCTGTCTATAAGTTCCACTTACCTTATAAACACCGCCACTCGGCTGTACGGAAAAGCTTTTTACTTTGTCATCCTTCAAGTTCTTAACAAACTGACTTGATTGAATTTCTTGTGATGTGGTCTGGTTGATATTTCCGTTAAAGAAATAGATAACCCCCATTATCAGTAGAAATATGACAATGTAAAACAGACTATTTTTAAAAAGCCCATTTCTATTCGAGTTCATCAACGTCCTCCTCAAAACTAAATATTTTCATGTTGATAGTCAAAATACTAACACACTTGACCTTTTTTGACCATTAATTGTTTGTATAAATTTCTGGCTTTAAGACACCAATGTATGGCAGGTTACGATACTTTTCATCATAATCCAAACCATAACCGACGACAAATTCGTTTGGAACCTTGAATCCAACAAAATCTGACTCGGCATCGACGGCTCTTCCAGCTGGTTTGTCCAGCAAAGTGCAAACCTTAATTGACTGGGCACCACGATTGGCGAACGTGTCTAGTAAAAACTTCAGCGTCCGGCCGGTATCGACAATGTCTTCGACAATTAAGACATCACGCCCTTCAATATCTGTGTTGATATCCTGCAGCAATTCCACCGTCCCAGAAGATTCGGTCGCACCATGATAACTGGAGACGTCGATAAAATCGATTTGCATATATGAATCAACTGCTCGAGCGATGTCAGTCATGAAGAAGATGGCACCTTTTAAAACACCCACTACAACCGGTGTCTTACCTGCATAAGTCTGAGCAATTTCTCTTCCCAACCTATTGACGACTGCCTGAATTTCTTCCTGGCTGTAAAGTACCTTTAAGATGTCGTTATTCATTACAAATTCCTTTTCTTTCCAATCATTATTTTCGTTGGGCTTCAATCAAAAAATAAGGCTTCGTGTCCTTGTAATCCGAAGAAACAACAGCGTTTTTTAGACCTAACACCGATAATACGGTTCCTCTGGCATCCACCAACACCGAAGTCATTTTCCGTTGGTCATTGGGAACTTTTGCATTGATCAGCACACGGTTGACTTTTTGATGTTGCCCATGGCCAATCGATAACCGATCCCCCGCTTTTATCCGGCGAACCTGCATTGGTAAATCTGTATCCCGCAAGTAAAAGGTTGTTGATTGACCGTGAGCAGCAGGTTTCCGGGTTGTAAAAACACCAAATTGGGTGAATGGATCCAGAGAATACCATCTGTCTAATATTACCATAAAAATCCGATCTTTTTCAGGTTTGCCAACGAAATTTTGTGGTTCCTTACAAATTATGAGTGATTGATATACCCGTCTGACCTGCCAACCAGCTTCAAGGTCAAGTTCGCCCTGTGATTTGCGGTTCTGTTCAATTAGATCCAATACTGCACTAAGCTGATCAGTTGAAACGTTGGGAATATGAAGCTGGCGTTCAAGCACTTCTTGAAGCAAACACTTAACGACGCTGTGCGGAACTCCCTTGAGTTGATCAAGATCAATTTTGGTCCGCAGGCCATCTGTAAAATCAATCGCAGAGTGGACAAGTGGTTTGATCAGGAAATGGACCGCCTCGAGACTGTCTACCAACTGATTGGTATAACTCAGGACGTGGGGCAATAACTGCGGGTTTTCCGCTTTGAGAAGCGGCATAACACCTTGCCGAATCCGATTGCGTTCAACGGACAGCTGCCGATTTGTCTCGTCCTCAAACCACTTGATTCCCTTCACTTGCGCGTACGATCTTAACTGCTGCTTGCCAAACGGCAAAAGTGGTCTAATTATCTTCGCGCTTGAAAACGGCCGCGTTTCTCGGATACCGGTCAACGAAGCTAATTGGCCGCCACGGACCAGCTTCATGATGACCGTTTCAACTAAATCATCCCCATGATGAGCAGTTAACAGGCAGTCACTACCGGTTTCCCTTAAAACATTCTCAAAAAACCGATACCTAAAAGTCCGAGCGGCTGCTTCAATTCCCGTCTCAGGGTGATCGTCTTTCGGCCAGATGGCTTGTTTGAGCATCAGGCCGTGTTCACTGCAATAACTCGTAATATAGTGAGTTTCATCAACACTTTGATCCCGGAGCTGATGATCAACGTAAGCCACGACAATCGTAGGCCGCACAGCCGGGGGCAAGTGCGCCAGCAGATGCAATAACGTCATCGAATCCACTCCGGTGGAAACCGCCACAACCACTGGTTGTCCGGGTTTCCACCAGCCTTTTTGCTTAACAATGAAATTAAATTGTCTCTGTAAATCCACCGGGGGCCTCCATTAATGACTTTCAGCTATAAAACAAATATGGCCGGCAGCAAATAATTGCCCCGACCGCAAACTTATTAATTGTCAAATTCTAATCGATTAGCTACGACGGCCACCACGACCACCACGTTTGCCTTCAGTGTTCTTACGCAGTGTGGACAAGCGGTCTTCACTCTCTTTCAAAAAGCCGGACATCATGTCATCAAAGCTTTCTTCATGATTATTAGAATGGTTGTTGTGAGTAGAACTACCACCACGTGAATGGTAGCCGTGAGTCTGATGGTTACCATGATTCTCATGATTTTCGTGGTTGTTCTCGTGGAAATTTCTGTGAGAATGGCTTTCATTGTCAGAAGATTCATGTTCGTGGGTATCGGAAGCTTTGCGGATTGAAAGGCTAATCTTGTTGTTGCCCTCAATCTTAAGGACCTTCACCGTCACATCATCGCCAACCTTCAAAACATCGTGTATATCCTTAACAAATCCGTCAGAAACTTCGCTGATATGAACCAAACCGGTTCGATGATCACCTAAATCAATAAATGCACCAAAATTCGTAATTCCGGAAACTTTACCGTTAACTTTTTCTCCAACTTCAATTGCCATCTAAAAAAATGTTCCTCCCATGTAATAGTGTTACCAGTATATCATATTTTATTTTGTCTCGACTAGCGATTATCAAAATAAAAGGCAGAGACAAAAGCGCAATCGCTTTTTGCCTCAACCTCATTAACACATCTTATTTGACATCATAATTATTAACATCTTTTGGTGCCTTATTAGGGAAACTATAAACGGTTTCGCCAGGTTTTGTATAATAATAACGATCGCGGATAATTTGTTCGACATAATTCTTGTCATTCAACTGGGCAACTTGTGTCTTTAGTTGCTTTTGATCCGCTTTTTGCTGCTTTAAAGACTTTTGCTCACGTGCGATTCGAACGTGAACGTCAGCGTAATTCACTTTGGCGCGGACAATCTGGACAATAAAGATGGACGCAAAGAACAGGAAAATGGCACTAATAACCAAGGCCCGCTTTTTTCGCCGGTTAGACAAAACAGCGGTGACCCTTGAATTATTCAATTCAATCTCTCGCCGACGGGTAAAATCGTTGTCGAGTTTTCGTACTTTCCCACTTTGCTGCATCATGCTAAATCCCCCGATTCATTCGCACGTTCTAGGTAAATTATACCAATCTGTGTGCATTTGTCTAGGCGATTCAAGATGTTTTCGGAATTTTTATGAATATTTATTTATTCGTTTCGAAAGTCGTGTTCATAATCCTCCGATGTGATTTCATACATTCGTTCAGCATCATCCTTCTTAGTCGTGTCCAGCAATTCCTTAACCAAAATGGTCAAAGTCTTGTTACCAAATTTGATAACAACCTCATCGTTGGGCTTGACTTCAGTGGAAGACTTCGCAGCCCGTCCGTTGATCAGAATTCTACCTTTATCGGCAATCTCTTTGGCAACGGAACGGCGCTTAATAATTCTGGATACTTTTAAAAACTTATCGATTCTCATGAGTTGTGACTCCTTTTATTTTTAAGAACTTACTGACAAATGGAATGGCCAACCATTCTCGGACTGTAAAGACCCTCAAGACACTGCAGCCGAAGAAAAACACAAATACGCCGACCGGTATGGCCACCCCGACAACCATTAGAGCCAAAATCCGTGAGTTGACGGCTGGTTCAATCCAGCTTATCCCCACCACAGTTGCCTTAACTGCGACAAGCATGGCCATCAAAACAACCGCTAATTTCCCAAGCTGCTTAAAAGATATCAACTTGGCCAGTTCTTTTCGGCTAAGCAGGTTCATTAAGACGACCATCACCGTTAAGCTTAACAAAGTTGCGAGACTCGCGCCAATGATCCCGAGGTTTTCCACAAACAATTGATTGACGAGAATCTTGATTAGAAAGCCAGAAAGAATGGCGATCATCGTTCTCAGATAATGATCCTTACTCTGTAAAATAACGTTGTAGGTCATCAAAACACTGGTTAAAACAATACTGACACAGTACAGACTGATCGTTAAGTTCAGTTCAGACGAGGCAAATAACAGCCGATTAATCTGGGGCATTAAGGCCGTAAGCCCAGTGCTCATAGCAAGTGCCACTGCCAAATTCGTTCGCAGATTAGTGGCGGCCACGTGTTGAAAAGTGACGTCTTGACGATGCTTATTAGCAAGTACCAGGCCGGGCAAAATCGCCGTTGCCGAGGCGATACTCAGAACTTGTCCCAGCTGAACGAGCGTTTGAGAACGATCGTAAATTCCCTTGATGTTTTGCGCGGCAATGAGTGAGTAGCCAAACGATCGCAGGCCGGAAACGACGGAAAAAGAGTCTGCCAGCTGAAGCAACAACATGACCGCTGAAACCAAGCACAGGGTGCCGCCTTCAAGGACAATCCGCTTGATTAGTTGCCGCATTCCAATGGTCGGTCGCCGCTTTTGCCACTTTGTCGGCAATGATGTCGTTCTCATCCAAACCAGAATGAATAACAAGGCAATCAAACCAGCAATCGGTGCCGACAGCATGGCGAGCTGCCCCATTCGATAGGGATTGGCAGCTGATTTAAAAGCCCAATAACCAACTATGAGAATACTGGATACCCGAACCACCTGCTCAATAACTTGAGAATAAGCCGTCGGCCGCATTTCCATTTTGCCTTGGAAATATCCTCGCCAAGTTGACAGGAACGGGAGGAATAAGAACATCCAGCTGACCGATTGAACCACAGGTGTGAGTCTTTGATCATCCATTTTCCCAGCGATGAATCCGGAAGCAAATTGTAATATGCAAAAAGTCAACAGACAGATCACTACTAAGATATTTTGAATTCTAATGGCCAAACCAACCTGGTCTCTTGGATCCAACGTGTCCACCACTAATTTAGAGATAAAAACCGGCAAACCCGTTAAGGCAAAGGTCATCCCAATCCCATAAATCGGATAGATTTGTTGATAGACATAAAAACCAATGTTGCCAACCATGTTTTGAAACGGAATTCGATACACTGCGCTCAACAGCTTGGCGACAAACGACGCAACCGTCAGCAGCAGGGTCCCTTTAAGAACGAGTTGTCTTCTTGAACTATTTTTCATCGGACTTTACCTTACCGGCAGCACCATGGTGATGCCGAGTTTGTGAGAGCTGTTTGACTAATGCAATCAACCCATCCAACCATTTGGTCATATTGGGTTGCACGGTTAACTGAATTTGATATCGGTCATTTTCGGTATTGATGGTTGCCCGAAACTTGGTTTGCGCAATCGCCTCCAACAATTCCTTGCTGGCAAACTCTGCTCCCGCGCGTGAAGAAAAAGTGATGGTGATTTTTGGCTGATCTTGATGAATTTTGTCGACCAAAGCATAATCAGCGAACATTTTTAGCTGAGAAATTTTTAACAAGTTTGCGACCGGCTCGTCGTACTCCCCAAATCGATCGATCAAATCATCCTCAACTTCGTGAAGCTGATCCTCGTTTTCGATCTGACGAATCCGTTTGTAAAGCTCAATTTTCTGCTGATTATCTTGAATATAATCACTCGGCAGATAGGCTTCCAAATCCAGTTCAATTGTCGCGTCCGTACGATACTCGAAATTCTTGCCTCGTTTCTTGGCAACGGCATCCGACAGCATTTGAGTGTACAGATCATACCCAACCGAATCGACAAACCCATGCTGCTGCTTACCAAGTAAGTTGCCGGCGCCACGGATCGATAAATCGCGCATGGCAATTTTGAAGCCGGACCCCAACTCCGTAAAATCACGAATTGCTTCAAGCCGTTTTTCACCGATTTCTGTCAGCACCTTATTTGGTTTGTACATAAAGTAAGCATAGGCAACCCGGCTGCTGCGGCCAATCCGTCCCCTTAATTGATAAAGCTGAGAGAGACCCATTCGATCAGCATTCTCAACAAACAAGGTATTGACGTTTGGAATATCCACGCCGGTTTCAATAATCGTGGTGGTGACCAGAACATCGTATTCACCGTTAATGAACTCATACAAAATATCTTCCATCTGATTTTCAGACATTTGGCCGTGAATGTAACCAACCCGAGCTTGTGGCACCAGGGCACTAATTTGTTCAACCGTCTTTTCAATATCGGAAACCCGGTTGTGCAGGTAAAAGACCTGCCCGCCTCGTGACATTTCCCGTTCAATTGCCTCTCGAATGGTACCGGCATTTTGCTCAATCACATAAGTCTGGATGGGGTAACGGTTGGATGGCGGCGTCTCAATCACTGACAGGTCACGAACCCCCATCATTGACATGTTAAGTGTTCGTGGGATTGGGGTCGCGGTCAGTGTCAAGACATCCACATCCGAACGCATTTCTTTAATCCGTTCCTTATGTTTCACTCCAAATCGCTGCTCTTCATCAATAATTAACAAGCCCAAGTTATTAAACTTAACGTCTTTTGAGAGTAATCGATGGGTCCCGACAACCACGTCAACCTTGCCGGCTTTCAATCCTTGCAGCGTTTCTCTAACCTGCTTGGCAGTCTGAAATCTGGAAAGGACTCTGACAGTAATCGGATACTCCCGAAACCGGTCCAGCATCGTTTCGTAATGCTGTTGGGCCAAAATGGTGGTCGGCACCAAAAATGCCACTTGTTTACCGACTTCAATTGCTTTGAAAGCCGCTCTTAGCGCAACTTCAGTCTTGCCATAGCCAACGTCGCCGACCAGTAAGCGATCCATTGAATGCTGGGTTTCCATGTCGCGCTTAATTTCAGTCGCACTGCGCAATTGATCCGGCGTTTCACTATATGGAAAGGCTGCCTCAAATTCGGCCTGAAGGGAATCGTCCTGTGGGTATGCATAGCCCTTTTCAGCACTTCTTTTCGCATACAAATCAATCAATTCATCGGCAATATCCTCAATTTTGGAAGCAACCTTAGCCTTTGTCTTTGCCCATTCACTCCCGCCAAGTTTGTTAATCCGCGGGTGTTTGCCTTCTGAGGACACATACTTTTGAATTAAGTTTAACTGGGTGACAGGAATGAATAACTTGGCGTTGTCTTTGTACGAAATCGTCAAATAGTCCTGGTGCTTACCGTCGACTTCCATGGTCTTCATGCCTTCATAGCGACCAATTCCGTGGTTGACGTGGACTACGTAGTCCCCGGGCTTCAAATCCGTATAGCTCTTGATTCGTTCAGCGTTGTTAAAAGTCGTCTGGCGGGGTCTTTTTTTAGTGACCGTCCCAAACATTTCCTTTTCAGGGATCACGACGCAATTAGCCAGAGGCATTTCAAAGCCATTGTCCAAGTTGCTTGAAATGAGTTGGACAACCTGTTTGAGCAGATGATCTTTGTCGGACTGAGTGGCCGTAATCTCAAAATCATTAAGCGTCGACGCAACCTTTGCCAGTCGCTTCTCATCTTGAACCATAATGATCACCGTCTGCTTCATCTTCTGCCAACGCAAAATCTCGGTCCGAAGCATTGGCATTTGGGAAAAGAACTGCTGCATTGGCCGCACAGTGATATCCACAATTGCGTCCAGCCGCATTCGACCCATCCCCTTTTGAAACAGTGAAAAAATCAAAGTGGCATGCTGGTTGGCACTAAAAGCTTTCTTGAAATCATTAGTGTAAGTGGTCGACTTCAAAACCTCGTAGTGCTTGATCTTGTCATTCAACCACTCGTCGTCATCACTTTG
Organism: Lentilactobacillus parakefiri; assembly: GCF_002157585.1. Lineage (GTDB taxonomy): Bacteria > Bacillota > Bacilli > Lactobacillales > Lactobacillaceae > Lentilactobacillus > Lentilactobacillus parakefiri. The sequence continues at coordinate 60,153 of NZ_BDGB01000070.1, read as the reverse complement.
GAGTTGTCTGGCAGTTTCCGTGATTCGAGAATAATCGTCAAAAATAACGACCCCCTCGTCAGCCAGATAATCCAAAAGTGAAAACTGTTTTTGGTAAATCATATCTGCAAATAACAGCCAACGTGGATCGCTCAGCCCATTTTGTAGATCCATGATTTGCGGTTCCAAATTTCCCTGAAGCTTTTTGGCCGCTTTCTCATCGAGCTGACTCTGTTCGGCAATTAATCGCTTGGAAAGCTGTTCGGAAACGGCTTTTCGCTGCTCATCGGTCATCAACAAATCAGTCGCCGGCAGCACGGTAATTGACTCGATGTTTTTGATGCTTCGCTGATTGGACACGTCAAAGGTCCGCATTGAGTCAACGTCTGTATCGAAAAAGTCAATTCTAACGGGGTTTTGGTGATTTAATGGAAAAATATCGAGAATTGATCCCCGAATCGAAAAATCTCCGGGGGCAGCAACCATTTTTTGAAAGACGTACCCCATTTGGTGCAGCTGGAGTTTCAGTTGTTCCAGATCATAAGTCCCAGCCATTTTCAAGGTGAGTTTAGCAGCTTCAAATTGTTGCTTATCGGGTACCAGTCTCCTGATCCCGGAAACAGAAGTGACAATGACCGCTGGATCTCCACTGGCAAGTTTGTCCAAAGCTAATACTCGTTGAGCCTTATATTCAGGTGAACTAGTCGCCAGTTCAGCTGCCCCCATCTCTTCAACCGGAAATTCAAACAGTTGATCGTCATCAAGCAGATTAGCTAAATCATTCACCAACTGGTCAGCATGAAATAACGAGTCAACGACCACAACAGTTGGCTTGTCGGTCGAATGGATTAAATTGTCGATCAGTAACGTCCGTGCGGAACCACCGACGCCGGTAACCAGTTGACGCGTGCCCGGCTTCAGGGTTGAGACCAGGGCTTGATACTGAGGAATTGTTGTCAGTAATTGATCTAACTTCAAAATAATGTCCTTTCGTTAGTTGTACTGGTTTTCCAAATCTGGAATCGACATTCCGTCAATCCAATCGTCCAAGGCATTGACAGCATGGTCGACAGCCTGCTTAAACATTGGGGCCTGGTCCTTGCCAAATCTGCCTAAAACATAATTAACCACCGTATTGCCATGATCCGGATGATCAATGCCAACGCGAATCCGGTCAAAGCTCTGAGTGCCAACGCTGGCAATAATGCTCTTAATGCCATTATGACCGCCAGCAGACCCCTTATCCTTGATGCGAATCTTGCCAACCGGCAGATCCATATCATCGTGAACGATTAACAAATCTTCAATTGAAACGTCAAAGTAGTCCATTAGGGGCCGAACTGCTAGGCCAGAATCGTTCATAAAGGTTGTCGGTTCAACCACCATGACCTTGGTGCCGTTCACGAACCCAGTCCCATACTTGGCGTTCATTTTACGTGTTCTAATTGAAATGTCATGGCTTTTGGCAAATGCTTCAACCACCATAAAGCCGGTATTATGTCTGGTCCCATCATATTGGGGGCCGATATTTCCTAATCCAACGATCATTTTCATTATCTAAATTCTTCCTCACGTTTCTTCCAACACAAAATGCTGAACAAAGACTGTTCAGCTGCCGAAAAATTAATTAACATGAAGATTATATCATATCAGGCAAGCTTTTAAGCCGTCAAAAACCCGGAAAAATAAAAGATGTTTATCAGTTGAGACGCCTTCAAAATCATGCTATAATTGGCCTGTTCTAGGAATTATATATTAATGATTTGGAGATGATTTTTTTGACTTTACAACGCCAAAAAGTAGCTTTAATCGGTGACGGTGCCGTGGGTTCATCTTATGCTTACGCAATGATGCAACAAGGCCTCGCTGAAGAGTTTGTGATCGTAGATGTAATTAAGGAACGAACTGAGGGAGACGCGCTCGACCTTGAAGATGCACAAGCTTTCACTTCCCCAAAACACGTCTTTTCAGGTGATTATGCAGATTGTAAGGACGCCGACTTGGCGGTTATTACTGCAGGTGCACCTCAAAAACCCGGTGAGACCCGCCTGGATCTGGTTAACAAGAACCTCAAGATCATGAAATCAATCATTGATCCACTTGTCGGATCTGGATTTAAAGGAATTATAGTGGTTGCCGCTAACCCGGTTGACATTTTAACTTATGCCGCTCAAAAGTTCTCTGGTTTTCCAAAGAACCGTGTCTTCGGTAGCGGAACTTCTCTGGATACTTCCAGACTTCAGGTTGCTTTGGGCAAGAAACTGCAACTCAGTCCACAATCAATCAGTGCTTACATTTTGGGTGAACACGGCGATTCCGAGTTTGCAGCATATTCTGTAGCTCAAATTGGCGGCCGCCCATTCTTGGATGTTGCTAAAGAAGCTGGTTTATCGATGGATGACTTAAAGGAAATCGAGGATCAGGTTCGTCATAAGGCTTACGAGATCATCAACCGAAAAGGTGCCACATTCTATGGTGTTGCCACTTGTTTAATGCGGATTTCTCGAGCTATCCTGCGCGATGAAAATGCCGTACTGTCAGTTGGTGCCCCAATGGATGGTGAGTATGGTCTTCACGACGTTTATATCGGTTCGCCTGCTGTTGTCAATGGTTCAGGGATTTCAAAAGTTGTTGAAGTACCGCTTAATGCAGATGAAGCTGCCGCTATGAAGGCATCTGCTGAGACACTGCAAAAGACAACTGCCGATGGCATGGCCGAGCTTTAATCTTTTAGACTTAATACTAACTAAAGGATAATGCATGTCATCATCTGGTCTAAACAATCAAATGAGGCGAGCAATCAGTTGCGTTTACACTGATTGTCCGTCTTTTTTGATGGCATCAATGACCAAGCGATTCCCTGTTACTCGCTAGTGACTGTTTCTAGTAGCCGGATAGTTCGCAATCGAATTTTAAATAATTATTCTAATTAATTTAAAGGTTAATGAGAATAATTCAAGCTTTAATGTTCTTTTCTAAATTTGGCTATGTTATGATGATTATATACAGGTTAAGTTGGAGGAATTAAACATGCTATTAAAAACATTAGTAAAGCCAAAGGAACGACTGGTTACTGTTAAAGAGGACGCTACCTTGGAAGAGGCTTTACAGACGCTCGAGGATTCTGGTTATCGTTGTGTCCCAATTCTGGATGAAACCGGCAAAATTTTCCGTGGCAATATCTACAAGATGCACATTTACCGTCATAAATCACGGGGTGGCGACATGTCACTTCCCGTTACGACCCTTTTAAAGAATGCCACTAAGTTCATCAACGTGAATTCTGCCTTCTTTCAGGTGTTCTTCTCAATTAAAGATCTACCCTACATTGCCGTTTTGGATGAACGGAATAACTTCTATGGCATCCTAACCCATACCCGCCTATTGGACATGTTGTCACAGTCTTGGAACGTTAATATCGGCAGCTATGTGTTAACCGTTGTTGCAAGTGGCGAACGTGGGGACCTTGAGGAAATCGCTAAAATCATCACCAAGTACACCAGCATCGCCAGTGTGATTTCCCTGGACGCTCAGGAAGGTGAGTTGGTCCACCGCATCATGTTCACACTCCCTGCCGAAGTTGATCAGGATCGCTTGAACAGAATCATTGCCGCCTTAGAACGGAAAGAATTTAGAGTCCCCGAGGTCGAAAATTTACAAGAAGAAAAAAATTAATCGAAATTCCCATTAATATTAAAGAAACGGACATCTCAAATGAGGTGTCCGTTTTCGCTTATAAACATATTACTTAATCTAGCGTTGTGTGATGTTTTATGTATTGCGGTCCGTCACTAGCCTTTAGCTAATCCCAAGCTTATCTTAATTGCTTTATCGACCTTGCTCATAATAGGTGGATCGAGATGCGTCACCTTATCCTTCAATCGTTGCTTATCAATGGTTCTGATCTGCTCGAGTAAAATAACTGAATCTCTCTCTATCCCATTTCCAGCCAAGATCCCCACATGAGTCGGCATCTTCGGCTTAGAAATTCTGGCGGTAATTGCGGCAACAATGACGGTCGGACTATAATGATTGCCAATGTCATTTTGGACAATCAAAACCGGTCGCATCCCGCCCTGCTCGGAACCGATAACTGGTGATAGATCAGCATAAAAAATGTCTCCACGTTTAAAAATAACGTCAGTCACCCTCATACCTCCCATCATCGTAACTTACATTACTGTAAATTCCGTAATCTTTGACGATACTGAGTTAAATGGATATCAGCGTCTTCTTCACAGCAGGAAAAGTCCTTACTGATCTCACGGTTTAAACTACCCATTTCCCGATACCCCCGCATTAGGCCATCAATGACTTTGGGATCATCAAAAAAGTAGTTGATTGCAATCTCAACCGCTGCACTTTCGGATATTCCAACCGTTGCACTAAACTGCTCCAAACGGTTCGCAATTTGATCGTTGATCATAACTGAAAAATGCTTTGAATTAGTTGCTTTTTCCATTGGTATTTTCCCCTATATGTTCCAGATTACTGTACTGTCTAATATACCATGAAATTACAGAAAAATCATACATATTTTCGTCGTAGTCGCGGACTTAACCCACAAATGACTTCATAACTGATCGTATGCAGATAATCGGCAACGTCATCTGCCGTGATCTCGGCATCGCCAGATTTGCCAATGATGGTGACCGTCGTGCCGTAAGGATAATTGTGTGGCAGCCGAATCATAAATTGGTCCATGCACACCCGCCCGACAATCGGACACTTCTTTCCATCAACCAAAACGAAGAAGCCCTGCATTGCTAGCGGAATGCCGTCCGCATAACCGACTGGAACGGTCCCAATCCATTGATCACTATCAGTCGTGTAGGTGGCACCATAGCCAATTGAGTGGCCCTTTTTAACTAATTTTGAAAAATCAATTTCAGTGGTCAACGACAGGGCGGGCATCAGCTGGTATGGAAGCTGAGTAATATCTCTACCGGATGGATTCAAGCCATAAGCAGCAATCCCAAAGCGAATCATATTACCGCCGCAAACTTTGTGCCACAAGCTGGTAGCGGAATTCGCCACATGAACGTATTTCGGGCGTTTTTCAAGTACGGCCATGAAATCTTGGAAATTCTGGTACTGCATTTTGAAATAGGCATCATCAGGACTATCAGCTGTGGCAAAGTGCGTAAAAATGCCTTCGAAAAACAAACGATCAGAATGTGCCTTAAGAACACTAACCGCCACTTTAAGCTCATCGGCAGTTTGAAAGCCGATCCTGCCCATGCCAGTATCCAACGCCAAATGAATGTTTAACCGGCCTTGAAAAGAGCTGGCTTCAAGTAACTTGACAGCTTGATTAAGCCAATCGACTGACCCGACAGTGAGGGAAATATTCTCTGAAGCTGCCAATGGCGCATATTCAGGATCAGTAATGCCTAATACCAACACTGGTAACGTAATCCCCGCCCGACGAAGCTGGAGGGCTTCGTCTAAGATAGCAACACAGAAGCCAGTCGCCCCAGCCTTTTGGGCAACTTCAGCGACTTGAACCGCTCCGTGCCCATAACCGTCAGCTTTAACCACTTGGAATAAGTCCACTCCCTCATCCAATCGCTGTTTGGCGTGATGAACATTTGAATAAATCGCAGCCAAATCAACGGTCACTTGAGCATTTCGTAAATTTCCTGTCGTCATCATCTAACCCCGATTCTCTAAAATAACTTGGGTAACCACAACATCGTCAGTGTGAGAAATCGAGACAAAAGCGTTCCCATCAAATGGTTGTTTTGAAAAAAACGGCTTGCCGGCTTCGTTATTGACAATACAAAGATCTTTAAACTGAACCCTTGACCCAAGCCCTGATCCGAACGCTTTTGAATAGGCTTCCTTGGCAGAAAAGCGGCCCGAAATATATTCATACCGGCGCTTATCAGACAATTCAGCCAGCTGGTTAATTTCATCCGCGACTAGTACCCGCTCTGTAAAATGTGGGTTACGTTCGACCGCCGCAACAATTCTTTTAATATCGGTAACGTCAATTCCAATTCCTGCAATCATTTTTTAGATCCCTCGCAAACCAAAAAGATAGAATAAGTTTAACATAAAATCGGTCGACTTGGGGAAGATTCGAAAGACTTATCATCAATCAAATGGTCATTGACCTAATCAGCCGACACGAACTTTGACCACCCTGATACAACAAAAATGTGACCATTCATCGCTGAATAATCACCTCTTTGAAGACGTTAATTAGCTATTCTTAATCGTAAAACGTCGTTTTTTGTTATTCGATGACCGTCTGTCAGAATGCTTACGGTCATTGCTACCTTCATAATGACCACGATTCCGTCCGCCATTATTCCGGTCGCCATTTCGATGACTCTTTGAGCCCTTGTAGTGTCCACCATGACCGCCACCACGACGATCATTACGATGACCACCATGGCCATGACGTGGCAATGGCCGCTCAGGGGTAATCTTAACCTTCACGTTGTCGCGGGTAACGTCGTTAAGGAGAGCAGCAACCAAATCGGTCGCTTCATACTCGTCAAGCAGCTTATCGGCCATCTTTTCATACTTATCAGTATTAGTCTTCTTGATTAAGTCGGCAATATCTGATTCAGCAGAATTCAATTGGCCAACGAAGGCTTCTTGGATTGTCGGTGGCTTCAAAGGCAGCATGCGCACCTTGGTCAGCTTTTCAATTTCTCGAAGATAATCCATTTCGTTAGGTGTCGCAAAGGTAATTGAAACCCCATGCTTACCGGCACGGCCGGTACGACCAACACGATGGACATAGCCATCAGGATCTTGAGGAATGTCATAGTTATAAACGTGGGTGACACCTGAAATGTCAATTCCACGAGCAGCAACATCAGTAGCAACCAAAATATCAATCTTAGCGGCTTTAAATTCCTGCATAATTTGAGTTCGACGAGCCTGAGTCAAATCACCGTGAAGCCCGGCAACCTTGTAACCACGAGCCTCCAGTCCTTTAGAAACTTCGTCAACCCGACGCTTAGTCCGACAGAAGACAATCGTCACTTCTGGATCCTGAACGTCAAAGAAACGGGTCATCGTGTCAAATTTTTCGTATTCTTTTACCCGAACATAATACTGATCAATTAAGTCAGTGGTTAATTCCTTGGCCTTAATCGTTACTTGATGAGGGTCACGCATGAACTGAACCCCAACTCGCTTGATTTGAGCGGGCATGGTGGCTGAGAAAAGCAATGTTTGACGTTCGGTTGGGGTTTGTTTGATGATATCCTCGATATCGTCCAAAAATCCCATGTTCAACATCTCATCAGCTTCATCCAACACTAAGGTCTTAATGTGCTCTAACTTCAAAGTATGGCGTCTAATATGATCAAGGATTCGGCCAGGTGTTCCAACCACAATCTGTGGGTGACCCTTTAAAGCGTTGATTTGACGGCGAATATCTGCACCACCATAAACAACTTGAACCTTGGCTTTTTCATCTTTTCCTAATCGATAGATTTCTTCTTGTGTCTGGATTGCCAGCTCCCGGGTTGGTGAAATAATCAGGGCTTGAACATTTGGATTGTTAAAATCAATCTTCTGTAAGATTGGTAAGCCAAATGCGGCAGTTTTTCCAGTTCCAGTTTGAGCTTGACCGATAACATCCTCACCTTTAAGAACCATTGGGATGGTTTCGGCTTGGATTGGCGTAGCTTCTTCAAACCCACTGTTATTAATCGCAGTTAATAAGTGGTCTGATAATCCTAATTCACTAAACTTCAAATATGTTTCCTCCTAAATTTGAAACAATCAAGGTTCCGCAGCCGACTGGGGAAAAATCCGTTTCCCGGAATGCGTCGGCCACTTGACCTACAATCATTTATTACAAAATAACCTTTTTAGTTTACACCGTCACATAACATTAAGCAAGCAAAACAAGCCAACTCTTGCGCTGATGGCCTTATTTAACCAACTTAGCAACAACATTTTCTAAATGAAGACCGTGACTAGCCTTCAACAGCACCTCATCATTGGCAGACAATTCAGCTTGAAGATCGGTCGTCAATTGTTCCAGCTGATCCGCTTGATAGTAATGCAGATTCTCTGGTGCATAGACCGGTTTTAATTTCTCATAAAGTGCGGCCATGTCAGACCCAATCAAGTAAACCACCGGGATGAACGCCGGATCAAGTGCCTCGACCAGAGATGCGTGCATAGCTTTTGACTGTGTCCCAAGCTCCAGCATATCACCTAGTACCGCAATCCGCCGGCCATTAACACTCGTATTCTGATAAGCGTTCAGGACTTCTTTTGCGGCAGTTGGGTTGGAATTGTAGACATCACTCAAGATGCGTTCACCCTTAGCGCCGACGAGCCACTGGGTCCGGTTCTTGGTTAAGTCAAATTTGGTCAACTTCTGAGCCATTATTTCAGGAGGAATTCGGAAAATCCGCCCAACTGAAATCGCAGCCAGGGCATTATTCACGTTATAATCACCCATCATCGGAATAGCGAAGTCAATCTCCGGCCACAAGTTAACGTGAAAGTCAGTTTGATACTGGCCATCTTTGGAATCGGTCGCAAAAATATCGTCAACCGCTTCCCTACCAAATGTTGATTTAACAACATCCACTTGTTGAGCACGGGCTCTGAGCAGTGGCTCATCACCGTCATACACAAAGAAGCCATCCGCTTTTAATCCATGAGTGATCTCCATCTTTGCATCGGCAATCTTATCCCGAGTACCGAAGAACTCAATGTGAGCTTCCCCAATCATCGTAATGACCGCAACATCCGGTTGGGCCAGTTTCGACAGAAAGTCCAGTTGTCCGGGTCGATCCATCCCCATCTCCGCAACCAGAAATTCGGTGTTTGATTCCATCTGCAGAATCGTATAGGGCAGGCCGATTTCATTATTAAAATTGTCCTGGGTTTTAGTCACATTAAAAGTGCTGGATAAAATGGCGGCAATCATATCCTTGGTGGTCGTTTTGCCATTACTACCCGTCACGGCAATGACCCGCGGATTAATCTTATCCAAGTAATATTTACTGAGCGACTGGAAGGCTGCCAGCGGATCATCAACGACCAAAGCAGGAATCTTCAATGGCAGTCGATCGACGTGATCGGCTCCCCAAAGAGTGGCGGAAGCCCCACCCACAATCGCGTTGTCGATGTAATCGTGGCCGTCATGCTCGGCAACCAATGGAATAAACAATTGACCTGCTTTGATTTTCCGGCTGTCAAAGCAGACGCCGGTCAAAGATTCATCCAGCTTTGCTTTGTCAAAATTTTCAGTGTTAGCATTAATTGCTTGCGCAACTTCACCAATCGTCATTTTCATGATTGAACGCTCCAATTATTAAATAGTTAAAGTTAATTATAACAAAAAAACAAACGGCTAAACACCCACCGTTTGATCCTGCCATTTTAAATGCCATTTTGATGTTTGTAAATTATAGGTCAAATCACCCGCATAGATGGTATTTTCATCGACCTTTCCAGTCCGCAGGATAATCGAAACCTGGTCCGGGTTCCTTAAAATCCGCAGAGGAATATGATAAGTCCGGGATCGTTCACGCAGCGAATCAAACGAGATGAACAAACCGTCATTTGCTTTGGTAATTAAATCCAAGAGAATCGAGCGGTCAATGTCCTTGATCGCAAGTGGCCGTAAAAACACTCTCAAAGTATTGTGGGTCACCCGTAAATTCCGTTTGATTGCAATTTCCAAAACGTGATTAAAATCCGAAAAACGGCGGTAGTACGAGCGAATTGTCCCATTGTCTTGACTCAAGTAAATATAATGATTGTTTAATTTAGATGAAAAGGGTCGGCCCATCGGCGTCCCCATATGAGCGAGATACAGCAATTCAGCGATCTCAAATGGTGACAGATTGTTCACACTATCCTCCATGTCGAAATCGATAAACTTTTTCTTCTGATCGGGATTTCGAAGCAAATATGTTCGAATCTCCCCGGTTCCGTTAATAAGGTTAAACTTTGAATGGGAGTTGTATCCATTAGCAGCCTGATCATCATTATTCAACAAAATAATATTTTGAGGCAATTCGTCCAAGCCGTTAATGAAATCGGCCGCAGTTATCCCTGATGATAAAATCATGTTGGAGATTGGATTCGTATTTATAAAAATCAAATTGCCCTTCATCGTTTCATTACCCCGTATTTATATCTAAACTAATTGTACTACCCTCGCCTTTAGATGTCTTATAATTAAGACAGAAATGTCCCAATTTGCCCTTTTCTTAATTCATTGGTAACATGGTGGTTAACGTAATATTAGTGTGAGGTTATTAATATGACTAACGTATTATTTGTTTGTCTGGGAAACATCTGCCGTTCACCCATGGCCGAGGTCATGTTTCGTCAAATGGTGAAAGATGTCCATTTGGAAAATCAAATTACCGTTGCTTCTGCAGCAATTAGTACCGAAGAGCAGGGCAATCCCCCGCATCCCGGGGCGATTGCCGAATTAGCGAAACACGGCCTATCAGTCGGCAACAAAGTATCGACACCCATCACCAAAGATGATTTTGATCAGGCTGATTACATCATCGCAATGGATAATCAAAACATCTTTTATCTCAATCAGATGGCGCCGATAGCAGATCGGAAAAAGATTTTCCTGTGCTACAACATTATTCCGGAAAAGCAGGGAGAAGAGATCCCAGATCCCTGGTTTGACCACAAATTTGGTCGAACTTACCGTCAGTTATCAGAAACCCTGCCAAAGTGGCTGGATAAAATTAAGCGCTAATTGATCTAATTATTGACGGGTCCCAATAAGGCTCGTTTTAATTTTGGTGTTGCTTGGCTGACTCGATAGCTCTTCTGCAGCTTACCGCGGATCATTAAACGACCGGCTCCAGTGGCATCACAGGTAATTAAGGTAACAATTGGCTGCCTGGTTTGGCGGACAACATCAACCCTGGTAGCAGCAATGAACTTTCGCTGGTAAACCTTGTATTGATAGACTCGAGTCATATTGCTCAGATAGATCTGATCACCGACTTTAGTCTTAAAATAAAGGGGGCCAAACAATACGTGGCGATTGACCATGTGATGACCAGCCAACGGGTAGTTGCCCTTGCCCATCTGTTGATCAGGGCGCATCGTCCCAGCGGCTAACGCCAAAGTGTTATTGGCCACTCCCAACCCAATTTGCAAATGAATGTGTGATTTGGGCAGCAAAATTTCACCGACAACCTCGATGGCGTTCGTATTCATTCGCGCTCGAGCAGCAGTTTGAAAATCAAGGGATTTCAACTTTTTGAAATCATAACTGACATTTTGCTTGTGACGTTTAGTTTGCGCTTTGGCCCGCCGTTCAGTTTTGGCAACGGTCTGCCGCGTTATTTTGGGTTGATAAGATTTGATCAGTTCATTCTTAATTGGGCGATTAAAAATCATCCCCAAAGCGACTATTAACAGCAGCACAAAAACCACGTTAATCAATACTTTTTTGAGAAGTCCTTTTCTCATAACTACCTCCACACCACACGGAATTTTAATATGTACAGAATAATAAAGGAGGAACCTCATTGTTAACAAAACAAGTTGGTCCAAACTCCTGGCGGCGTAATCTGGCCGTTCTTTGGTTTGGAACCTTCATGGCAGGAATCGGCTTCAGCGAAGTCATGCCGTTCCTGTCGCTATACGTTGATTCGCTGGGCCATTTCACACATAACGAATTAAGCCTTTACAGTGGATTAGCGTTTGCGGCCAGCTACTTTGTGACTGCCATTGCATCACCACTCTGGGGGAAACTGGCTGACCGAACCGGCCGCAAATTGATGCTGGTCAGAGCGTCTGCCGGAATGGCCATCGTTTTCATCTTGATGGGATTGGTTACCAACGTTTGGCAATTAATCGGCCTGCGACTCCTTCAGGGGGTCTTCTCTGGATACATTAGCAACGCAAACGCCTTGATTGCCACTCAGGTGCCGAAACGCAGAAGCGGCCAGGCACTTGGAACCTTGGTAACCGGCAACGTGTCTGGTGCCCTTCTTGGCCCATTACTTGGGGGTACCTTAGCCTCATTCTTCAGTTATCGAGTGACATTCTTCATCACGGGAGCCTTGTTCGTCGGTGTTTTCCTAGTCACCACCTTAATGGTACATGAAGATTTCAAACCCGTTGCCAAGTCGAAGATGTTAAACACCCGTGAGGTAATTGGCGAACTGGCCAACTCAAAGTTAGTACTGGGAATGTTTGTGACGACCATGATTATTCAAGCTGCCAACAACTCCATCGTTCCAATTTTAGCATTATATGTCCGCCAAATCATGGATAACAGCCCAGCAACCACGTTTTATAGCGGGATTGTCGCTGCGGTGCCGGGAATTGCGACTTTGGCGGCTGCCCCTGTACTTGGTCGACTGGGAGATCGGATCGGCGCCGATCGCGTCTTGCTGGTCGGCTTCATCCTGGCGATTATCGTTTATGTCCCAATGGCATTTGTCACTAACGTCTGACAATTGATAGGTTTACGGTTTTTGATCGGGGTAGCCAACGCTTCAATGCTGCCCGCGGTCCAGTCGATTCTTGCCAAAAACACACCACCGCACGTTACCGGTCGTGTCTTCAGTTGGAACCAGTCATTCCAAGCAATGGGTAATGTTGCCGGCCCAATGATTGGGTCAGTGGTGGCAACTTCGTTTGATTATGCCGGCGTTTTCATTTCAACGGCCGTACTGGTTGTTATTAACCTTACATTGGTATTCAACAATACACGTGAGATGCGTCAGGCACGACAACAATAGAATCGAACCATCAAATAAAACAATCTACTTTTAGGTTGTTTTTTTCTGACTCCATGTCGGATTGGGCGAGTGAAATCGTTATTTTTTATCAAGTGACTGCCGTCATTTCTGAAATTTTTACCAGTGATTGGCCAAGTCCGAATCATCTTTTCGTTGCCGGTGTGATATAATTTTTCCTGTTATTCAAAATTTTAGAAAACTAAATATCAGGAGAATTTATTATGAGTATTTTATTAGCGTTAATCCCGCCGCTCACTTGGGGTGCCACCGGCATTATTGGAACAAAAATGGGTGGCTCTGCGGCCCAGCAAACGTTTGGGGAGTCATGCGGTGCCCTGATTCTGGGGCTTGGTGTCTACCTCTTTTTCGTCAACCCAAGCGGCATTCAAGTCTCCTGGCGCATCTGGCTGGTTGGGCTATGTTCCGGGCTCTTCTGGGCTGTTGGAACCGCCGGTCAATTTATCGCTTACAAGAAAATGGGTGGCTCTGCGGCCTTTCCACTTTCAACAGCTGCCCAAATAGTTGCTAACGCCCTGTTGGCAGCGACGATTCTTGGCGAGTGGACCACCGTTAGAGTCTGGGTTTTTGGCATCATTTCAATTGCCCTGGTGACCATCGGTGCCTTGGCAATTGCAGCGAGATCCAAGGCAGAAAAGCGCATTTCAAAAAGTCACCCCAAAAGCTATAGTGAAGGGCTGCTAGCGTTATTAGTATCAACGATTGGCTTTGCACTGTATTTTATCTTTCCAAATTTATTGGTAAGATTTGGCTTTATCACGTCGCGCATCCACAACGCCAACGACGGGATCAACTACATGACCGCCATCGTCACCCCACAGGCAATTGGGCAAATCATTGGCTCAATCCTGATTGCCCTGTTTGTCCTTCATGAATATCAGCTCTTCAAAATGCCAGTCGTCAAGAACTTTACAACCGGCATTACCTGGGCGATCGGTAACCTGTTCATGTTCATTTCTGCCGCAAACCCGGCTATCGGGCAGGCAACCGCCACGACCCTTTCACAGCTAGGGATTGTTGTGGGAACGTTTGGTGGCATTTACATCCTACATGAATATAAAACCGCCGATCAGATGGTTAAAATTGTCATTGGGACCGTGTTAGTCATCATCGGTAGTATTTTAATCACTAACTTAAAAATGCTGTCATAATAATCCGTCATTTTCTATGATCGCAGTACCAATTTCATTTAAAAGAGATTGGCAAACTGTGCTGGCCACAGTACCAAGTTATGCCAATACAAAAAACGGGGAACCCTTGAGTTCCTCGTTTTTGAAACGCTTATTTGTTGTCTGTAAGACCGTATTTCTTGTTGAAACGATCTACGGCACCATCTACTTGGTTGAACTTTTGCTTACCAGTGTAGAATGGATGTGAATCTGATGAAATTTCAACACGGATCAATGGGTAAGTGTTGCCATCGTCCATCTTAATGGTTTCATCAGAGGTTTTAGTTGATCCTGAGATAAACTTGAAACCTGTAGATGAATCTTGAAATACAACTTGTTGATATGCTGGATGAATTCCTTTTTTCATTATATATCGCTCCTTTGCCCTGAATCAATTCAATGACCCAGAGATTATCGATTAGTCAACTTTGTTAGTGTACCATAAATAAAATCGTCAATCAATCATCAATTGACTCTTTCTTCAACTTCTAATTTAACGTCGGCACCCACACCCCGCAGCTTATCGACGATGTTGCCGTAGCCACGAAGGATGTTGTCGGCATGGCAGATCTCGGTGGTTCCCTGGGCCATGAGCCCGGCGATGACCAGTGATGCTCCGGCACGAATCTCACCAGCCTGAACTTTAGAACCAATCAGCTTGGGTGAATTATCAACCACAATGATCCCTTCGTCGGTATCCTCAGATTTAACTTTGCCGCCTAGTTTGTTTAACTCGGTGATGTGCTTAATTCGTTTGGGGTAGATCGTATCAATGATTACACTTCTACCCTTCGCCCTGAACAGCAACGGTGTTAACGGCTGCTGAAGATCAGTGGCAAATCCAGGATAAGGCATCACTTTAATCCGGATTGGTTTCAAGTCATGTGAAGGTCCCACATAAATGCTGTCTTCATAAACTGTTAAGTCGCAGCCCATCTCTTCTAATTTGGCAACGAACGCTTCTAAATGTTCTGGAATGATATTGGTGATCAAAATCCCATCACCTACAGCAGCGGCAAGTGATAGATAGGTACCCGCCTCGATTCGATCGGGAATGATTGTATGCGTGTTTCGTGCCTGAAGCGTCGGCACCCCTTCAATTCGGATCACATCGGTACCAGCCCCGCGAATATTAGCACCCATATTATTCAAGAAAGTGGCAATGTCAATAATTTCTGGTTCCTTAGCAGCGTTGCCAATGACCGTTGTTCCAGGGGCTTTAACCGATGCCAAGATGGTGTTAATCGTCGCACCGACAGAAACGATGTCCAAGAAAATCTGGGCACCATGCAGGCCGTCTGGTCCGGTCTTGATGGTGACGGTGCCATCATGTTCGCTGACTTCAGCCCCCAAAGCCTTAAATGCCTTAATATGTTGGTCAATGGGCCGTGGCCCGATATTATCACCACCGGGAAAACTAACGGTGGCACGCTGAAAGCGGCCTAATAGGGCGCCCATAAAATAGTAGGATGCACGCAAGCTCTTAATTGCCTTACTTGGCAACGGTGCCTCAACAATATTAGTTGGATCAATTGTTAAGACGTCACCCTTAAAGGCAGACGAAACGTTCATGGATTTTAAAATTAACATTAAATTATGAACATCTAAAATGTCTGGGACCGAGTCGAACCTAACGGGGGTATCCGCTAATATTGCAGCAGGGATAAGCGCAACCGTGCTGTTTTTAGCACCGCCGATCGATATCTCTCCGGACAGCCGTTTCCCTCCATTTATGATTAGTTTACTCATCAAAAATTCCTCGCTTTTTGTATTCGCACATTTTTCATGTCATGAAACATATTATCCAATATCTACACAAAAAACAATACCTATACTTGAATTATACAATCTGTAACAATTAAAACAATTGTTCCGTACAAGGGTTTTCATTTGATAAGTGCTGGTTGGCTTACTCCGACGCCGTTTATCGCGAAATATTACAAGCAAAAGTAGCCGCTCGTTTGCGATAAACGATAACTCGTGAACCCAAAAGCGCTTTTAAAATCAAACTGTCCGACTTGTTTGTTTCATGAATCAACAGATGACTTGAACTACTTCTTCGACGATTCTCCAAAGAGTCGGTGACACCATCCGAAAGCTCCTGAAAAAAAGCGCCATCCCATTGCTGGGTCAGCGCTTCATTTATCCTGTTGACTGTCAGTCAAATCAAGTCTCGAGGTTCACCGTCATTTATAGACAGTTTAGTTATTTTTTTCAAGATATAGATCATTAGCCGCAGCAACGAAATCCTTAAAGAGTCCTTCTGGACGGTTGGGACGGGAAATGAACTCTGGGTGATACTGTGAACCAACAAAGAAACGGTTCTTTGGAATTTCTACGACCTCAACCAAGTGATTATCTGGTGAAGTCCCGGAAATGACCATCCCGTTTTGCTCCATCGCATCCCGGTAAGCGTTATTAAATTCATAACGGTGACGGTGACGCTCAGAAATAACGTCGGCATTGTCATAGGCCTTTGCGGCAACCGTGCCCGGCTTCAATTTGCATGGATAAGCGCCTAAACGCTGGGTACCGCCCATATCATGAACATCTTCTTGATCAGCCATGAGGTCAATCACATTGTGTTTAGTTCGTGGATTCATTTCAGTTGAGTTAGCGTCCGGGTATGACAGAACGTCTCTGGCAAATTCAACACAGGCCATTTGCATTCCCAGGCAAACACCCAGATATGGAATGTCTTGTTCACGCACGTATTTGATTGCGGTAATCATTCCTTCAATTCCTCGATCACCAAATCCGCCAGGAACAATCACACCATCTGCACCGGACAACAATTCAGCCACATTGTCTGGGGTAATCTTCTCTGAGTCAAGCATTTCTAAATCAATATCGGCGTCGACCACGTAGCCGGCGTGCTTTAAGGCTTCGGCAACGGAAATGTAGGCATCCTGAAGGCCGACATACTTGCCAACCAAGGTGATATGAATTGTCCGCTTAAGATGCTGAACGTGATGCTCCAATTTCTTCCATTCAGTCATATCAGCGGCTGGTTTGTCGATGCCAAAGTGGTCGAGAATCTGCTGATCCATCCCCTGCTTTTGTAAGTTTAATGGAATCGTGTACAAGGTCGGCACATCAAGCGATTCAACAACCGCTTGTGGCTTCACATCACAGAAGAGCGAGATCTTTTTACGCATTGAATCCGTAATTGGCTTTTCTGAACGAACAACCAATAAGTTCGGTTGAATTCCCACGCCACGGAGCTCTTTAACACTGTGCTGGGTTGGCTTAGTCTTCATTTCGCCGGCAGCTCTCAAATAAGGAATTAGCGTGGTATGAACGTAGAACACGTTCTCGTCGCGAACTTCAGTCTTCATTTGGCGAATGGCTTCCAGAAATGGCAGTGATTCAATATCACCAACCGTTCCACCGATTTCAGTGATGACAATTTCAGCATCTGAAACTTTGGCAGCCCGCATAATCTTTTCTTTAATCATCCCGGTAATGTGAGGGATCACCTGAACGGTTGCTCCGAGATAATCACCATGACGCTCTTTTCGGAGGACTTCGTCGTATATCTTACCAGTCGTCACGTTGGAGTATTTATTGAGGTTGTTGTCAATAAACCGTTCATAATGGCCAAGATCCAGGTCGGTTTCCGTGCCATCATTCGTGACGAAAACTTCTCCGTGTTGGTAGGGATTCATCGTGCCTGGGTCAACGTTGATATAGGGATCAAACTTTTGGATGGTCACGTTCAACCCGCGATTTTTCAACAATCGGCCTAGTGATGCTGCAACAATTCCTTTTCCTAAGGAAGAAACAACGCCACCAGTAACAAAAATATATTTGGTCATTATATAATCCTCTCCTCTTGATAGTTAGCCGGGGAATTCAAAAATAAAAAAATCCCTATCCAAAAAAGTGAATAGGGAACAATTTAATCATCGTTCAGATGTCCTTGAAACTCAAGGAGCCCAAAAAACATAATACATACTTTTTAAATATTAGTCAAGAATTAATGGTCGTCTTTTGAATTGTAATCATCATCATCGTCGTCCAATGAATCATCGTCATCATTCAATTCGTTGAGCTGGCCTTCAATACCATCAGGTAAGTCCTCATCATCTGAATCGTCGTCGATGTCCTGCAAGTCTTTATTGTACTTGCCAAGATCTTCTGATTCATCGTCTGAATCGTCATCATCATCTGAATCGTCATCAAAGTCGCTATCGTCTTGATCCTCAGGGTCGTCGTCATCGTAATCGATCACGTCGTCATCATCTGAGGCATCGGCAAGGAAGGCATTAACCTTTCGCCGTTTCTTTCTCTTAGGGCGATCTTCGTCCTCTTCTGTATGGACAGTTGCTTCATCAATTGATTCATAAGGGTACCATGTTCGCAAGCCCCAAAGATTGTCACCAAGTGAGATAAAGCTGCCATCAATGTTCAAATCGGTATAAAATTGTGATAAACGATCACGGATCTCCTCGTTACTATCACCTAAATAAGCCTGAACCGCATTGGCTAAATCAGCAAACGGCATCGTGTCTCCACGTTGTGCCAAGATTGCATGGGCGACCTCAATCATCGATAGTTCATTTTTGTTTTGGCCTTTAAAGACTTCTAACTCCAAACTGGTACACGTCCTTTCAACAGTCTAACAACAGTCTAAAAATTACTATACTCGATTAGATTGTAAATTGCAATCGAATATTGTATTTCCCTAATAATGTGTCGCCGGCATAGAGCAAATAATCAATCCCGATATTGCCTCGCAGCGGTGCATATAAAATTTGCATGTCCAACGCAGAAGTAACTGTTTGAATGTCCATCAAACCATAGGGAGTTCGATAGCGGGCAGCAATCCGCTTACCATCACTAAATAATAACTGCAGCCGATTCTCACCGGAGCGGGTCAATTTCACGTTGCCATTATCTGAAATTTTAATGGTAACCGGCACCCCGCCATCTTCGGTTTCTTCTTCATAACGAATATACAGGCTGCTGCCCACTCGAACTAATTGGCCGGTGACATCAAAGACAAAGTTTGATTTCTGACCTTCCTGTAAAATATTGGTTTCCAAATGAATTTGAACTGGAACACCCGTTGTTAAGTTGTCCATAATACACCTTCTTTTAAATCTCGTTCTAACTAATTTATTATATATCCCACGGCAAGATTTTGCACTGATGTTAGCTTGCTTCATTCCGGCAACTTTACCTATTTACTTGCCCATGTCTGTTATAATTAAATAGATTGTTTAATTTATGAAACGGAGAGTTGGCATATGTCTTTTACAAACGTTCCGATTACCGTGATCAATCAAATTTATTCTAAAAGCACCAAGCTCGACGCCTTTGCTGACACCAATGCATTACTTGAAATCTGTGACCGGACGCTTACGCCATTCATCCATTTTTGGACGACGGCAGAAGAAACGCTGATTTTAGGGATTAACGACCGCCACCTGCCAAAGTTGGCGGATGGGCTCAAAAGCCTGTTGGCTAATCACTACGATTATTTTCTGCGGAATTCCGGTGGATTGGCTGTGGTCAGTGATCCAGGAATCTTAAATATTTCGCTGTTCATTCCACAACCCGACACAGTGTACACCATCGACCAAGCCTATGAACTCATTAAAGGCCTGATCAGCATGTCGTTTCCGCAGCTGGACATCAAGAGTTTTGAAGTCACCAATTCCTACTGTCCCGGAAAATACGATCTGTCAGTCAATGGCCAGAAAATTGCTGGTATTGCTCAACGACGGACGACCAATGCCTTGGTGTTAATGCTTTATCTGAGTGTTAACGGCAACCAGGATGCCAGAAGTCAAACCGTTGCCGAATTCTATGAGAAGGCCGATGCCTATTCACAGACGCGCTGGACCTTTCCCAAAGTCGACAAGTCCATGATGACCACGGTCCAACAGCTTGGTTTTCCAAACATCACGCTTGAAGACGTCGAACACAAATTTTTAGAGAGCGTTAATCAGCAGAATATTGAAGTGGACGTGACTAGCGGTTCTGATTTCATTCTGTCACCGGCATTCACTGAGGAGCGGGCCAAACAGTTACGTAAAATTCAGCTGAGAAATGACCAATTACCAATTGTCTAAGGAGGCATTTTTTTGGATTACGCACATCAACAGTTAAAAAGAGAAAAGGTCTTTAGAGATCCGGTTCATAACTACGTTTACGTCAAGTATCAAGTCATCTTAGACTTGATTAACACGACCGAATTTCAACGCTTACGGCGGGTTCACCAATTGGGAACCACCTCGCTGATTTTCCACGGGGCGGAACATTCCCGTTTCTCACATTCGGTTGGCGTTTACGAAATTGCCAGACGAATCATTGAATCTTTTCAGAAAAACTTTATGTCCAAGGAACCCGGAGACGGCCTGTGGGATGATTCAGAGAAATTAGTCGCCCTCTGTGCTGCCCTTTTACATGACGTTGGCCATGGTGCCTACTCACACACCTTTGAGCACATCTTTGGTACCAACCATGAACAGATTACCCAAGCGATCATAACATCGTCCAAAACGGAAATTAACCAGGTTTTACGCAGGGTATCCCCCGACTTTCCCGAAAAGGTGGCCAGTGTGATTAATAAGACTTATCCCAACAAGCAGGTTGTCGAAATGATCTCCAGTCAATTAGATGCAGACCGGATGGACTATCTGCTTCGGGATGCGTATAACACCGGCGTTAAATACGGCACGTTTGATCTTTCCAGAATTTTAGAAGTCATGCGGCCCTACAAAGATGGGATCTGTTTTGAAATGAGCGGCATGCATGCCGTTGAGGATTACATCGTCAGTCGCTTCCAAATGTACCAACAAGTGTACTTCCATCCGGTATCTCGAGCAATGGAGGTCGTTTTGAACCGTTTATTGCAACGGGCAAAAGTCCTCTTTAGCGGTGAAATTCATCACGATCCGCAGACCCCCTACCTCTTATTGCCATTTTTCAAGGGTGACTTTAACCTGGATGATTATCTGCAGTTGGATGATGGCGTGTTAAACACCTACTTCATCCACTGGAAACGGTACCCGGATGATATTTTAAGCAACTTAGCCAGTCGTTTTATTGACCGAAAGCCACTTAAATCAGTTAAATTCGATAAATCAACCGCGGACTTATTGCCCAGGCTGAGAGAAATTATTGAACAATCCGGATTCAACCCGGACTACTATACTGCCACTGACAATAGTTTTGATCTGCCTTATGATGCTTATCATGCAGACAAAAAGCAAATTCATTTGATGCAAGATGATGGCACCCTAGTTTCACTGTCGTCTGTCAGCCCACTGGTTCGAGCAATTTCTGACCGCCAGACCGGCGATAACCGGTTCTTCTTCCCGAGAGAAATTTTGAAACCTGACGAAAACGTCGACTTGTTCCAGCCTGAATACGATGAATTTAATCGCCACATTCGAAATGACAAATTAATTAAATAGCTAAAGGAGATTCTCCCATGGATATCAAACTCATTGCCATCGATATTGACGGCACCCTCTTGAACGAAAAAAATGAATTGGCACAGCCAACCATCGACGCAATCAGTGAAGCTCGCAAAAACGGCGTTAAAGTCGTTCTTTGTACCGGCCGACCGCTCAGCGGAGTCCAGCCCTATTTGGATAAGCTGGCCATAAAGGGTGGCGATGAATTTGCCATCACTTTCAATGGCGCAATGGCCCAGTCCCTTGATGGTCAAGTGATGGTGAATCACACGATCACCTACGAGGACTTTTTGGAAACTGAGATACTTAGTCGCAAGTTGAACGTCAATTATCAAATTGAGACCACGGATAGTATCTATACAACTAACCGAGACACCAACCCATATGGCATTGCGGAAAGTTTCCTGGTCCGACTGCCAATCAAATTCAGATCACCGGAAGAGATTCCCCGAGACCTGGTCATGTCAAAAGCGATGTTTGTCGATTATCCTAAAAATATTACCAAAGCAAAGGCACTGATTACCGCCAAACTGCGAGATGAGCTGTACGTGGTCCAAACCGAACCCTTCTTCATTGAAATGATGAACAAGCAGGCCAGCAAAGGCAAAACGCTGGGTGAATTAGCGGATCAGCTGCATTTAACCAAAGACAACCTGATGGCCATTGGCGACCAGGGCAACGATTTAACGATGGTGAAAGCTGCGGGACTGGGAGTCGCCATGGGAAATGCGATTGATGAAGTAAAAAAAGCGGCTCAATTTATTACCAAACCAAACACAGAAGATGGCGTTGCATTTGCCATCAACAAATACGTGAACCGTTAAGAACTTCAACAAGAATTAATCAAGTAGGGGGGTATTACCCGATACTATATGCCAAATTGCAACTGAGACTCCCCCCTTCCACATTGACAAACCTTAGGACGACGGCCACCACCGTTTGCCTAACTTACTCAGCAAACGGTTAATCCCGGCCATTTAACGCAATAAGGCGATCATTCCAAAATTAAGGAATGATCGCCTTATTGCGTTAAATTCTGAGATCAAAAGCCCTTCGTCTCAATCTCATTTGGGTAAACTAGTTAGAACGACACCTAATACAATCAAAAAACCACCAACGCCCAAGCAATATCGGGCGTATTTGCTAACCTTGATCGGCTGATTTTTGATTGAACCAACATCCTTTGCCTTAGGGTGCTTCGGGTCGTTTTCTGCTTCCAGATCGTTCTTCTTTCGAATATGAAACCGCCAACCGGTAAATAGATGACCAGATCCAACGATGAAGACTGATCCTAAAACAATCAGAAACAATCCCACCAAAAAATCCAAGTTACCAATTACCATCTTCGGCATTTGGAATAGAATTAGCAAAAAGTTAATGAGCACGGCAACGATAACCGAAGACCAAACTGGTGACTTTTTAATCCAATCCTCCATTAATTCTCTTCACCACGAAATCGATTATTAAACAATGGACTCACTGGTTTATTTTCATTGATGCGTTTAATGGCATCCCCAATTAAAGGTCCCACTGAAACCTGTTCAATTTTATCGATATGTTTTTCTTTGGGTAACTGAATCGAATCGGTCACAACCAGTTGTTTGATTGGGGAATCTTGAATTCGCTGGATTGCGGGGCCTGACAGCACCGGATGTGTACAGCAGGCGTAAACCTCGCTGGCACCAGCGTCCATCAATGCTTGGGCGCCTAACGTAATCGTTCCGGCAGTATCAATCATGTCATCAATCATTAAGCAACGTTTGCCCTTGACATCACCAATAATATTCATAATCTCGGCAACGTTAGCACGGGGACGGCGTTTATCGATAATGGCAATCGGTGCCTTCAAAAATTCAGCTAGCGCGCGTGCCCGTGATACACCACCATGATCAGGAGATACGACCACATCATCGCTCCCAAAGCCTTGCTTGATAAAGTGATCAGCCAATAGCGGTGCGCCCATCAAATGGTCAACGGGAATATCGAAGAACCCTTGAATCTGAGCAGCGTGTAAATCAAGTGCAACCACCCGATCCACACCATCAGTCTGTAACATATTTGCGACTAACTTGGCGGTAATTGGTTCACGTGAACGCGCCTTTCGATCCTGACGGGCATAACCATAGTATGGAATGACAACGTTAATCATTCCGGCACTGGCCCGCCGTAAGGCATCAACCATGATTAACAATTCCATCAAGTTATCGTTAACCGGAGCCGACGTTGACTGGATGATGAAAATATTGTCACCGCGGATACTTTCGTCGATATTGATGCGGATTTCACCGTCACTAAATCGGTCAACTGAGGTCTTGCCAAGCGGAACGCCAACCGTTTCTGCAATCTTTTCAGCCAAAGGCCGATTAGAATTCAAAGCGAAGATCTTTAGTTTCGAATCAAAATATTGCTGAGCCATATGATCCTCCAATATGTTTTTTGTTAACTCACATCTCAATAACTTAATTATACAATGTTTTAATTAAAATTCAGAGTTAATCTTTCTGATAGGGCAATTTTTTAAAATAGCCGGCTTTATTTGTTTGGCGGGCACGGGCAATCGCCATGTCGTATTGATTAACTGTCTTATTAATGGTGGATCCGGCAGCGATAAATGAGTGGTCCGCAACTTCCAGCGGTGCAATTAAATTGGCATTACTGCCAATGAAGGAGTCATCGCCAACGGTTGTTTCATGCTTGTGAGCACCGTCATAGTTGGCAAAAATGACACCGCAGCCGACGTTGATGTTCTTGCCGAGTTTGGCATTGCCAACATACGTCAAATGGCCAACTTTGGTCCCCTCGTCAATTGATGATTTCTTGATTTCAACAAAGTTGCCCAGATGAACGTGCTTGCCAATTTTGGCTTCTGGACGCAAATGACTATTCGGTCCAATGTCTGAATGATCCATCATCTCAGACTCTTCAATCAAAGAAGATGTCACAGTGACGTGATCATGCAGGATTGAGTCACGAATTTCAGAATTCGCCCCAATATAACAGTCATTTCCAATAATGGTGTGGCCTTTTAGCTGAACACCTGGTTCGATAATCGTATCGGAGCCGATTTTAACATCAGCATCGATATACGTTCGTTCCGGATCAATCATTGAAATACCGTCCATCATGTGCCGACGGTTAATTCGATTGCGCATGATTTTAGTTGCTCTAGCTAAAGCAATCCGGTCATTGACCCCCATCGACTCGTCAAAATCATCCATTTTATAGGCAGCAATGGTTTCGCCTTCAGATTTCAAAATTTCAATGACATCAGTCAGATAGTATTCCCCCTGGGCATTGTCGTTCGTAAGCTTATGCAGCGCATCAAATAATGCCTGGTTGTCGAAAACATAAACACCGGTATTAATTTCATCAATCGCCTGTTCTTCTCTGGTGGCATCTTTTTGCTCAACAATTTTTTCAACAATTCCCAAATCGTTGCGGACAATTCGACCGTACCCGGTTGGATCAGGTGCTTTAGAAGTCAAAATCGTCGCTTTGGCTTTTTTATTTTGGTGATACCTAAACAAATCTTCAAATGTCTTGGTGGTCAATAATGGCGTGTCACCACTGACAACCATCGTCATCCCATCCAAATTGCCCAACAGCTTTTCGGCCTGTAAAACAGCATGCCCAGTTCCGAGTTGTTGTTCCTGAACAACATATTGCGTTCGACTGCCGAGATTCTGTTGGACGGAGTCGGCACCAAAACCAACCACCGTTACAACATTATCCATACTGGCTTTTTCGATAGCAGTTAGAACGTGATCAACCATCGTTTTACCGCACAAACGGTGCAGAACCTTGTAAAGCTTGGATTTCATCCGGGTTCCCTTACCGGCTGCCAATATAATTGTGTTTTTTGTTGCCATTATCTATTTCTCCCCAATGCTTAATTAAATATTTTCTCGATATAGTTCCCAGGCTGTGACACAACCGTGTTGTTTTCAGCGTCCACGCGCATCAATGACGTGTAATCACCGATTGTCCGACCGTTTGGCGCAGTACTTTCTGCCACGACGCCGACGCCAATCAGATTTGCGTCAAATTCCTCGACCATCGATATCATGCCGCCGACCGTTCCCCCGCCACGCATGTAGTCATCAACAATCAGAACGTTTGAATCAGGCTTTAGACTACGCTTTGACAAAGACATCTTTTCAATTCGGGTTGATGAACCGGAAACGTAATTCACGTTCACAGTAGATCCCTCGGTAATTTCAGTATCGTGTCTGACGATGACAAACGGGACGTTTAAGAAGTCAGCCACACTTTGAGCAATGGGAACACCCTTAGTTGCAATGGTCATGACCGCATCGACACTTTGGTTCAGGTACTGAGTCGCAAAAATGCGACCAATTTCTCTCAAGGTTGCCGGACTGCCTAACAAATCGGACATGTAGACATAACCACCCGGAAGATAACGGGTGTCAGAGGACATTTCCGCAATTAATTTGTTGACCACTTCTTGAGCCTCTTCTTTGAGAATGTACGGCAAAAACCTGGTCCCACCAGCGGCACCAGGAATGGTTTCAAGCAGACCGGTCCCCCGGTTTTGAAATGTTCGTTTTAAAATAGATAAGTCTTCACTAATCGAGGACTTGGCTGAATCGTAACGATCCGCAAAAAAGGTCAACGGCACAAGTGTGTGTGGCCGCTCCAATAAATAACGGGTCATATCAATCAGTCGATCACTTCTTCTTACTTTCAAAAATTCCA
Organism: Lentilactobacillus parakefiri; assembly: GCF_002157585.1. Taxonomy (GTDB): domain Bacteria; phylum Bacillota; class Bacilli; order Lactobacillales; family Lactobacillaceae; genus Lentilactobacillus; species Lentilactobacillus parakefiri. Next base: position 34,119 of record NZ_BDGB01000070.1, on the reverse strand, counting down.
CCTCGAGTTTATGTAATATCTATTTGATTTTATCATAATTGTTCGTCTTTCGGGGGAATATCTAGCAAAATATCATCATAACTTAAATTTAACGGCTCTTATTGGTAATTGAATTATAAATAAGTGCTAATCCATAAATGGCCGCCTCAATACTGGCAATAAAGAAGGTCACCGGCCAGTTGGTGATATAGCCAAGGTAAAGTCCAAGCCAAACACCAAAGATTGCAAAGCCGATTGCTAATAGCATCATTTGAATGACGGTATGAGCAAAATACTTTGAACTGGCAGCCGGCAATGTCAATAAGACGAAGATCAGTAAGGAGCCGACGATCTGAGCAGCAACACTGACGCTGAATGCCAACAGCACCAAAAAGACAATTGAAATCAGTGCACTGTGGATATGATTGGTTTTGGCTCCGACTGCGTCAAATGAGTCATCCTTCAGATTTCTAAAAATAAAGAAGAGGACAATCAGTACCAAAACAGACAAGGATGCCATTTGAACCACTTCTTGTCGGCTGATTCCAATGACGCTTCCAAATAAAATGTTGGTTGCATAACTGGCATTTTTATTGGACAACGATAAGAATAAAATCCCCAGTCCAATGAATAAACCAGAAATCGCACTAATGACCGACTCACGGCGAGACTCCACCGCGCCACTCAGCTCACCAACTAAGATTGAACTAACCGTGGTAAATGCCAGCATCCCGTTTAATGGCGTCCAGCCAACGAAAATACCAAAGGCTGCCCCGGCAAAACCAATTTCTGACAGCGTATGGGTCATAAAAGGCATATTGCGGGCGACAACAAAGACGCCCATGATCCCACTGACAATGGCAATCAACGTGCCCGCAAGGTAGGCGTTTTGCATAAATTCAAAACTAAACATATTCGCCCTCCTTAGAATCATTATGCAGTTCACTGATTGGCCCAGCGGTGTAACCATTCTTCGTCAGCCACAGAAAGTGATCCGGATATTCATGAATGACCTGCATATCGTGGGAAACGAAAATAATCGTCAGCCCCAAGGTTTGATTGAGTCGTTTGACCACGTCCAGCAACTCCCGCTTAGTATTGGGATCAAGACTGGCGGTTGATTCATCCAAAATCAGCAAATCGGGATCATTAATCAACGCCTGGGCAAGATAGGCTTTCTGCTTTTCTCCCCCTGATGCCAACCCCAGTGGGCGCTTTGAGATATGTTCAAGATTAACCTGGTTAATAACGGTCTGAATCTTCTGTTTTTCTTTTCGGGACAACCACGGCAACTTAATACCAGTAAAATTGAGTGAGATAAAATCCTCAATTGACAATGGGTACTCAACGTCAACGTTGCGAAATTGCGGAACGTAGCCGATTTTTAAGCCGTTTTCCAGCTTAATTCGCCCTGCCGACGGTTTAAGCTGGTTTAAAATAACCCTGATCAGGGTGGTTTTACCCACCCCATTTTCGCCAATCACGCCAAGAAACTCGCCTCGATGAACCGCAAAAGTGAGGTCAGCGAGCACTTGATGATTGGCAAAACTTAACGATAAATCTTCAACCGAAATTAGTGTTTCACTCAAATGAAAATCCCTCCACAACTTTGTAAAAAGTAATTATTACTATTTTAGTTTAGATTAAATTCAGTTTTTGTCAATCGCTGTTGGCAAATTAAAAGGACTGCTTGAACAAAACTTAAGCTTTGTCGGCAGCCCGTTTCGAGTCATTTAAATAACTGGATATGAGTCACATTCCGGTTGGGAAATGTAGGCTTCATTACAGAAACCGGAAATACTGTTGTATACCCGATGGGCTCTTGACTCGGTTCGGCAGATCCCAAAAACGGTTGGTCCACTGCCACTCATTTGCGAACCATCGGCACCATATTCAATCAAGCGTGATTTTAGCGTGTTGATTTGCGGGTGGCTGGCGGTGGTGATCCCTTCCAGTGAGTTACCAATGTGAGCCACAATCCGGTCATAATCTTCATTTTCAATTCCTGCCAACAGTTCGTCAATCGGTGGATGGGTGACGGCCGTTGTTGCAAGCTGCTTGAGAATTTTAGGCGTTGACACACTGACATGCGGCTTAGCCAAAACAAACCACATCTTGGGAAGCTTGGGCAGTGGCGTAACCGTTTCTCCACGACCACTGACCAATGCCGTTCGACTGTACACACAATAGGGGACATCGGAATCTACTTGAATGCCGATTTTGGCTAATTCCTCAAAGGATAAACCGGTCTGAAACATGTCATTGAGCCCGCGTAAAACAGCAGCAGCATCTGACGATCCGCCACCTAGTCCAGCTGCCACGGGAATCTTTTTCTCAATCGAAATTTCCAAACCGACTTTAAAGCCGACTTGGTCGAAAAATAAGCGGGCAGCCTGATACGCTAAGTTTCGTCGATCGTTTGGCAGAAAGCCGCTGTTTGACAAGATTCGAATGGCCGAATGACTGCTAGTGGCATTAATCTGAATGTGATCGCTCAGGCCAATCGAAGTCATGACCATCCGCCATTCAATCGATCCATCCGGATGAACGAAGGGGGCATCCAAGCCAAGATTCAATTTTGCTGGTGCTCTAACGATTCGCTTCACCTGGATCAACCCCCTTCGTTTAATTAATAACAAAATTATACTAAATTATTAATAAAATGTCAGTTATTGACGGATAAAAGACAGTCTACTCTAAAAGTTTCCAAAATAAAAAGGCCTCACAGGCCCCAAAAGATCTTGTTATTCAACAGCTAAACTGCTTGAGAAGCATCAAAATCAACTTCAATATTTTTGGTTAAAATATCTGTATAACTGTATGAAACTCGCTCAAAATTAGCCTTCCCCGGATCTAATTCAACCACAAAAACAGCAGGAAATGTTTCCCTCAAAATCCCCTGGCGTTTGGTAGTCTTTCTTCGCCCAATTTGAGAAGTTACAAGGACGTGCTGGCCGATATGATCGTCCATCTTATGCTTGATAACAGATAAAGTCACTGGCATTCTACTCACCTCACGATAGCTAATTATATCATAAGAGTAATAGAAATGCAATTTTTACCATAATTTTATCCATCTGGCAATAATAAAACACTAATATTTAGATTAAATTTTTCAAAGTATGACAGGTGTTAGCAAGGTTCACAAACTGGTCGACAGTCAGGCTTTCAGGCCGAACACCTGCATCAATATTTACAGCAGCCAAAACCTCTTTAATGGCTGACTTAACCTCTCCAGTTTTACCAAAAATTCCCTGCAAATTATTCCAGAGCGTCTTTCGCTGATGCATAAAACAGCCGCGGACAAAACTGATAAAAGCCTTCTGATCAAAAGGCTCAACCGGCCTTTTACTTTTAGGAGTTAATTTAACAATAGCGGAATCGACTTTAGGTTGTGGAATAAAGGCGGTTTTAGGAACAATGAATGAAATCTCAACCTGATTCAATTCTTGGACGATCACGGATAATGATCCATAGGGTTTTGTTGATGGCTTAGCATTCAGCCGCTCAGCCACTTCTTTTTGCATCATTACCACTATGGTATCAAAGTGCGTCCCTCCAGTGATTAAGTCCATCACAATTGGGGTTGTAATGTAATAAGGCAAATTGGCCACCACTTTGAGTGGCTTTCCGGCATCAAAGACCTCATCAATGATTTTGGGCAAGTTGGCCTTGAGAATATCTTGATTAATAATTTCGATATTGTCATAGGGCGCCAGTGTTTCATCCAGAACCGGCAGCAAGTTAGCATCGATTTCAAAGGCCACTACCTTGTGGGCAGCCTTGGCCAGCTGCTCAGTGAGTCCCCCAATTCCGGGTCCAATTTCAATCACGTTGTCAGCCTTGGTAATCTCGGCTGCCTCAACAATGTTATCCAGGACACCCAAATCGATTAGGAAATTTTGTCCCAAACTCTTCTTGGCAGATAAATGATAACGATTCAAAATTGCTTGGGTCCGGGTTGGACTGGCAATCTGTGGGTATTCAGTCATTAGCTTCCTCCTGGTTAATCTGTTCAACAGCAGCTAAAAAAGCATCGTGTTTGATTCCAAACATTCTAAGGCGGTGCTGCAGCTGTTTTCCGTTAACGTATCCGATTCGCAAAATTTCACCCAGTCGTTCCCGCCGTTTTTTGGCACTTGGGTTCCCCATCAGGCCGTATTTCATCAACTCTGCTTTTGAAATCAATTCGCCGGCAGCGTCATCTTCAGTGTAAACCTGACTCAAGGCTTCACGGATCGATTCAACACTGGCGTGCTCAACACCAAGCGACCCGTCGGATCGGCTGGGCACGCCCTGCTTCTTGGTAATAAAAGCATGTTTGGCGTTGGGAACTTCTCCAGAAATAACTTTACGGATTTTTTCACCGGAAAAATCCGGATCAGTAAAGACAATAATCCCACGAGTTTGGGCGACCTTTTTGATGAGGTTCAGCGTTTCTTCTGGAATCGCCGAGCCACGCGTTTCAATAGTGTCGGCGTCGACTGCTCGTTGAATTCGTTTGGTGTCGTCTTTGCCTTCAACGACAATCACTTCTTTAATTTTTTTCATGATTCCTCGATTCCAAATAGGCGCATCGTATTTTGATAGGTATGCGCTGCGATCACATCCGGATTAACATCACAAATTCGAGCCAATGCTTCTACGGTGTAAAGCGAATAAGCGGGCTCGTTTTGTTTGCCACGCAACGGTTCCGGTGACAAGTAAGGCGCGTCAGTTTCCACCAACATGCTGTCGAACGGGGTTTGCCGCACGGCATCATGAACTTCATGTGTTTTCTTAAAACTGGCGACACCGCTATATGACACCAGCATCCCCAAGTCTAAAAATTTCTTTAGCCATTCGGGATCACCATTAAAGCTATGCATCACCCCTCGGATACCGGAAACATCCATTTCTTTTAGGATGGCATAAGTGTCCTCAAAAGCATCCCGATTATGAACCGAAATTGGCAGATGAAGTTGCTTGGCAATGTCAATTTGGCGTTTAAAAACGCGTTTTTGAACATCCCTCGGCGAACTTGTTTGATGATAATCCAAGCCAATTTCACCCAATGCAACGACTTTGTGACTCTGCAGCTGTTCAATCAGCAGCTGCTCTTGCGGTTCGTGATAATTGATTGAATCTTCTGGGTGCCAGCCGATAATTGAGTACATATCAGGATATTTTGCCGCTAATGCCAAGGAACGATCGTTCAACTGTTGGTTGGACCCGACATTAGCAAGCTTAACGACTCCCAAGTTTTGTGCATGCTTGAAATATTGGTCGGCGTTTGAATAGAGGTGTTCGTCATTCAAATGGGTGTGTGAATCAAAAATTTTCATTATTTGCTCCAAACTTTTTAAATAGAAATAGGGATTGTGACAAAACTCGCGTCTTGTTGCCAATCCCTAGTCTCTCACAATGTTTACTTTGCCACAAATTGGGGCTTTATTCCAGTGTGACCCCATTTTCCAAGTGAGAGCCGACAGTCACCAGCTCAACGTTTCCGTCCTTATGTTCAACGGACAATAACATTCCCTGGCTGACCTGACCCCGCATTTTTCGTGGTTTTAAGTTCGACACAATGATCACTTTTTTACCAATTAACTGTTGATAATCTGGATACCACTCAGCGATTCCCGATAAAATTTGGCGATCACCATCATCGCCGGCATCCAACCGGAATTGAAGCAGTTTGTCAGCCCCTTCAACCTTGTTAACGTCCTTAATTTCGGCAACCTTGAGCTCAATCTTTTCGAAGGCGTCAAAACGGACTTCTTTCTTAGTCAAATTCAGATTAGTTGTTTCCGGATCAAAGTCAGCCTCAGCCGCTTTTTGCATGGCAGCCCGGCCCTTGGCTTTATCGGTCTTGGTCATTTGCTGCTTGATGTAATCGACCTCATCATCAACTTCAACCCGTGGGAAGATTGGCGTCCCCTTGGAAACGGCTTTAACGCCGGCAGGAACGTCCTCAAACTTCAGCCCTTCAAGGTCAATGGCCTCTTTAATCCCCAGCTGAGCAAAAATTTCTTTGGGTGCGTGGGTCATAACAGGACTGATTAATTCGGCGATGACTCGTAATCCGGCAGCCAAATGGGCCATTACGGCATCGAGCTTAACCTTATCATCAGGCTTTTTTGCCAAATTCCATGGTTCCGTTTGATCGATATATTTGTTGGTCTGAGCTACCAATTTCCAAGTCTCGGCCAAAGCATCAGAGAAGTGCAAATCGTTCATCAATTGCTTGTAATTAGCAATGACAGTTGCGGCCGTCTCTTCCAATTCATTGTCGGCTTCATTGATGTCGGCGTGATAAGCGGGCAAGACACCGTCGTCATATTTGTTAATCATAGAAACCGTTCGGTTCAATAAGTTACCAAGGTCGTTGGCCAAATCAAAGTTCAATCGGTCAATGAAGTCTTCCGGTGTAAATAACCCATCATTGGCATAAGGCATTGCCCGAAGCAAGTAATAACGCAGCGCATCCAAACCATAACGGTCAACTAAGGTCTCAGGGTAAATGACATTGCCCTTAGATTTGGACATTTTGCCGTCTTTCATCAACAGCCAACCATGACCATAAACGGTTTTAGGCAGCGGCAGACCCAAGGCATGGAGAATAATTGGCCAGTAGATGGTATGGAAACGGACAATTTCTTTCCCCACCATTTGGACATTGGCTGGCCAGTACTTCTTAAAGTTACTGTCGTCCTTGCCATCATAACCCAAAGCGGTGATATAGTTGGTCAACGCATCAATCCAAACATAAACGACATGCTTTGGATCCGACTTAACCGGCACGCCCCAGGTAAAAGTTGTCCGAGAAACGGCCAGGTCTTCCAACCCGGGTTCAATAAAGTTTTTGATCATTTCGTTCATCCGGGTTGCCGGCTGAATGAAATCAGGGTGATCCTTATAATATTGCAACAGCCAATCAGCATATTTACTCATTTTGAAGAAATACGACTGTTCGTGAACCAATTGAACTTCGTGACCACTAGGTGCTTTACCGCCAGTCACCTTGCCGTTTTCATCTCGATAGACTTCGGCAAGCTGGCTTTCAGTAAAGTATTCTTCGTCGGATACGGAATACCATCCAGTATATTCGCCCAGATAAATGTCGCCATTATCCAGTAATTTCTGGAAGATATCCGCCACTGCCTTCTCGTGGTAGTCATCAGTGGTTCGAATAAATTTCGTATTAGAAATTTCCAGTTTTTTCCAAAGTTGTTTGATTGAAGCAGCCATTTTATCGACGTAGTCTTTTGGTGACATGCCCAGCTGTTCAGCTTTTTGTTCAATTTTCAGTCCGTGCTCATCCGTCCCCGTAAGGAAGAAAACATCATAGCCCATCGCCCGCTTGAAACGCGCTTCGGCATCACAGGCAATCGTTGTATAGGAATTGCCAATATGTAGCTTCCCGGATGGATAATAAATTGGTGTTGTGATATAAAATGTTGGCTTACTTTCTGCCATGAAAGGTCCTCTTTTCATGCTTAATTATTCTTTAGGATATTACAATCCAGTATAGCAAATATTTTTTGGAATGGCGATGGGAATTGGATTTTGGGGTGAGATGGCTCTGTGTCGAAGTTACATATTGCTTTGAATCGGTGGTGGGTTTACTTTCACCTAGTGGTAACGTGCTGACTGGAGCAGCAACTTGGTGTCGGTTTGCTTTTACCTAGTGGTAACGTGCTCAACGGAGCAGCAACCTGCACCTAAGGGCCGCCGGGTAAAAATCAAAATGATTTTCACCCGACCACCCTTAGCCTCCGGTTGCTAACCGCTCCGTATCGCACTCATTCAAAACAAATCCATCTGCACCGGCGACAAACCACCAAATTCAATGCCCAGCATCTTCTTCAGCTGTAAAGCATTATCCGCTGCATCACCGCCACTATTGTTGTTAAAGATAATGCAAACTTCCTTAGCCTGCTGATCGAGATTCAAAACCACTTTTCTAAAATCGGCTAGTTCCTCACCAGAATAGCGGTACAACGTCCGTTTTCCCCGCCAATCCGCCGACTGCTCTGTCCAGCCCTTGACGTTTCTGCCGTGTAGTCGCAATAACGCTAAACTATCTGTGGTCACACGTGGTTCAAACGGTACGCCCGCATTGGTCGTGTGAGGTTCATCCACCGCCACCAGCGTCATTCCCAATTCCTTTAGATAGCCGGCAACGTCATCGGTAATCTCCTCTCCATACCAAGTTGAGTTGCGAAACTCTACGGCAACGGGATACCCCGCCATCAACTGGCTAATCCGTCTTAGATACTGAATCGTCGCAATCTTCCTTGCAAAATACGGTGGAAATTGAAACAAAATTGCCTTGAGTTGACCGGCAGCCATCAGGGGTGCAATCGCCCGCTTATACTCACTGAAAGCCGAAAAACGCTGCTCATTATCTACCGGATCGGCGCTGCCCTGATCGTGCATTGTCATGACCCGGTTAGCTTTCAAAATAAATTGAAAATTCTTGGGAACTTGTTTTTGCCAGTTAGTCACAGCCTCAACCTTTGGAATCGCATAAAACGGTGTGTCCAGTTCAACAACCGGAAAATGCCCACTATATTCAGTTAAGCGGACTTTGCGTTTCGCACCATCAATCAATGAGGGGTGCTCCGAAAACGTGGTTAACCCAATGGTAATCAATCAACCCACCTCCTGAATGCTTAGACAGTGACTGTTAAATCGCTAAAGAAATCAACGGCATTTTCTTTGACCATCGTAAATGGAAAACCAAACTGCAGCGGCTCCTCATTTACTGCCAAAACCTTGGCGTTTTGAGAACGATAATCAATCAAGCCGGCAAACGGGTATACCCGCATTGAAGTGCCGACAATCACAATTAGATCGGCTTTAGATACAGCCTCAACACTCTTGGAAATTGCGACTGGGTCAAGTCCCTCACCATACAACACGATGTCCGGCCGCAAGATGCCACCGCAATTTTCATGATACATACTCTTTAAATAGTCTTTGTAATCGAACTTTTTATGGCACTTTTGACAGTATACGTTGTACAGATTGCCATGAAACTCAACTAAATGCTGCGTATTCGCCTTACGATACAAACTGTCAATATTTTGCGTCACGACGACCGCATTGCGCTTTTGGGTGAATTCAGCTTGACGCTCATGAATCACGTTCGGCTTAGCATCCGGGTAATACATATTCGACTTTTCGTATTCCCAAAAAACCTTGGGCTCACCGCGAAGACAATCGGTACTTAAATAATATTCAGCGGGTTTGTCAGATTTATCATTGGTATACAGCCCGTTCTTTGAACGATAGTCAGGAATCCCCGAGGCCGTTGAAACGCCGGCACCGGTCAGAAAGACAATTCTTTTTGCGTTATCAAACTCAGTTTGCAATTCTGAATCAATCATCGTATTCCTCCTTTAAAAGTTCATTATTTGCGAACGATATAAGGCATTTTAAGATCATCAAACAACTGCTTGACACTTTTATCATAAACCGCTTTGAAAAAGGCTGGATCATCCTGGTTGCCTTTGGGATTGGCCAGAACGAACGAATTCTGATCATCCACTCGATTGAAACCAACGTAACCCTTGGTGTTGCTGTTAACCTCAACTAGATCGGAGTGATAAATTTCAAATAACTGTTTCACTTTTAACCCCAGCTGACGCTCGGACAAAACACTGGTCAGCGTTGTGAATTCCGTGTTATGCAGCGCTGGCAGTTCCCAGTCCTTTAATTGTTCGTCAAAGGCTTTAAATAGCTTCACAACGTTACGTCGCAGACCAAACGGTGAATCAGTTGGTTTGTCGGTAATGACTTGATAGAGCTTTTTGGCTGCTTCAAATGAAATCGGGAAATCCTGCTTGAATTTATCGGCAACTTTATCGATCCCCTCGCCATAAAAGACCAGTGCGTCCAGTAACGTGGTTAACCGCAGCATCATCTGATCGTCCAGGGGCTTGGGCTCAGGTTTAATGGTTGCGTAAACCCCTTTGAGGTACATGCCTTCGATCTCATCATCGATCAGGTTGTGCTTACGTTGTTCGGAAACCACCACGAAGTGCGAGACGATGTCGTAGAGCTCAGTGCCCATCATTTTTAACTGTTCATCCAGGGTATCATCGCCGGTCGTGAGTGAATAAAAGACCTGTGGAAAGCCGCGAAGAACCATCAATAAATGCAACAGTTCGTGTGAAGCCGTATAGTTGGGTGCACTTAAATCGGCAATCTGAACAATGACATTCTTACCGTCTTGAACGGTTTGGGCCTGATCGTGCCTAACGTATCCGGATTGCAGTTGGCCAATGAAGGTAACGGTGACCTTCCCCGGGAAGAAGTTATTAACGGCGTCAATCAAGCCGTGAACGTCTTTATTTAACTCGATATCAATATTGTTATCCATTCTCTTCTCCTATCTGCGAATTGTTTTCAAGATTTCTTTAACTGTTTGTGAATTAGGATTATGAACCGTGCCAAGTTGTTTAACAACGGCTGGCAGCTCTTTGACGGTTGCACCGTTTGAAAGGGCGAGGGATCTCAGTTGAAGGTTCATATGGCCCTTTTGAATCCCCTCGGTTACCAGGGCTTTTAGGGCAGCCAGATTCTGAGCTAAGCCGATTGCTGCGACCACCTGCATTTCCTCTCGAGAGTTATGAAGCTGTGCAATCTGCTTGTTAATGCCGACTAATGGCAAAACCTTACTGGCACCGCCGACAAATCCGATCGGGACTGGCAGCGTCATTTGACCCACCAGCTGGTCGTTCACAACTCGCCACTTGCTCAATCCCTGATAAGAATCCCCCCGCGCTGCAAAGGCATGCGCAGCACTTTCAACCGCCCGCCAATCGTTTCCAAAAGCGATCACAGCAGCGTCAACACCATTCATAATCCCCTTGTTATGCGTTGTTGCCCGTTGGATATCCAACTGAGCAACTTCGCTGGCATCGGCGATCTTCTGGGCTACTCGACTGCCAGACAACGATTTGGTGGCTAATTTGGAGACCGCAACCGTGCCGGTGACCTTAACCAGTGCATGATCGGCAAAATTTGTCAAAATTGCCATCGTGGTTTCAACGGCCAGTTGATCGGAAAGCCAGTTTGACGCGGCTTCCAACATCGTATTGACGATATTAGCCCCCATCGCCTCTCCGGTATCAACCAGCAAATCGACCGACAGGAACTGATTGGAGAGGACCCGGACATCAAGCCGTTTAGCGCCACCGCCATAGTTTAGAATACTTGGATGACTTTGGTTGGCAATTTGAATGAGCTGCTGATGATGATCACGGACAAACTTGGTGACCTGATCTGGATCGGCACCCTTAACAATTATTTGACCGCTCACCAATTTATCAGAACACCGACACTTTATTCCCTCACCAGCTGACAATAGTTTAGCACCATTACTGGCAGCAGCGATCACCGACGGTTCTTCCGTGACCATCGGCACCAAATGTTCTTGGCCGTTGACAACCAGGCCAACCGCAATTCCTTCTGGAAGCGAATAGTCCACTAAATTATTTTCAACTAATTCTCCAGATACCGGGTTCAACTGCTGCCGAAGCAGGGTCAATTGAGCCGCTGATAAATGAGTGGCTTCAGCAATCATCTTAAGACGTTCTTCATAAGATTTCTTATAAAAATGATCCCATTTATTTTCCATCATATCACCATCAATCTGCTGGAGGGGCCAAAGAGGGTGAAACAAAATTATTTGCTGTCCGACCCCTACTTTGTGAGTTCGACTACGCCTACTATATTGCTGAAACGTGGGAAATAAAGCAGTTTCCGGCCATATAAGCAAGAAATCCAAATATCCAAGCCCGGGATATTCGGATTTCTTGCTTATATTCTGGAAACTAACCGCTTTATGTCCCACTCTACTTGGTGCCATATTCCTTTTGAATATATTCAGTAATGATGCCTTCCCTGACACCACTTTCTGAAAACAACACTTTCTTGGCCTCAATTTTGTCCATCAAAACAATTAACGGCAAAAGCCCGCCGACGATAATATCGGCACGGTCGTGTTCGAGGCCCTGAATTTTTCGGCGCCGATTGACGTTACCCTTCAACAAATTCAGGTAAGTTCGATTAACCTGTTCGGCAGTTAAATGATAGCCATGAATGGCATCAATTCGCACCATATTTTGACGACGCCGATTAATTCTGGCCAACGTTCGATTGGCACCCCCTAAAAGAACGAGTGGCTGGTGAGCTGCCCGGTTTAACCAATCAATTCTTGAATAGATCTTTCTAATATTAACCTGTGCGTTAAATAAGTTGGCACCAGTAATATTATCATTTAAATGGTATCTTTCAGTAATGTTGACTGCCCCAATCGGAATACTGGTGAGGTTTGAACTTTCCCCATCATTGACCCGAATTAACTCACAACTGGCGCCACCGATATCTAAAATCAGGCAATTCTTGATACCGAGTCGGTTAATCACGCCCAAGTAATCATAATAAGCTTCTTGATTACCTGAAAGAACTTCTAGTGAAATGCCAATTCGATCTTGAACGGCCTTTAGAAACTTGGCTTGGTTTTTAGCCTGGCGAACGGCGGCCGTGGCAATCCCAACAACGCGCTTGGCCTCGTACTGTGAATAAATTCGTTTAAAGTCCAAAAGTGACTTAATTGTTCGTTCCATTGCCGCAGATTGAAGAACCTTCCCCCTACCCATGCCTTCAGAAAGACGACTGTCACTTTTAATCCGTTTGATTTCGCGATAACTGCCATCATCAGAAATTTGATTAATTGCCATTCTGACCGAATTGGAACCAATATCCAAAATTACAAGGTTTTCCATCCCTGCCACCCTTTCTGGACATATTAGTCAAAATAGTTAATGCCAATTGCATCGCGAACTTCTTTAAGGGTTTGATTGGCAACCTCGTTAGCGCGTTCGCTGCCCTTTTTGAGAATCTGGTAAACACCCTGTTCATCTTCTGCGTACCGTTGACGGCGTTCACGAATTGGTTTTAATTCAGCTTGTAAGACATCGTTCAAGTAACGCTTAATCTTAACATCTCCAAGGCCACCATGGCTGTACTGATCTTTTAGTTCCTGAACTTTTGGTTTGTCTGAATCAAAAATATCCAAGTAGGTGAAGACGGTGTTGCCCTCAACTTGACCCGGATCTTCAACGTGAATGTGATTGGGGTCGGTATACATTGACATGACCTTTTTTTGAATGGTGTCTTCATCGTCAGCAAGATAAATCGCATTCCCCAAAGATTTACTCATCTTGGCGTTGCCATCAAGGCCGGGGATTCTTCCCATTCCTTTTGGTGGGAAGTAGCCTTCCGGTTCAACCAAAATGTCGTCATTGTAGACAGAATTGAAGATCCGAACAATTTCTCTGGTTTGCTCCAACATTGGCTCTTGGTCATCACCGACAGGAACGGTTGTCGCCTTAAAAGCGGTAATATCAGCAGCCTGACTAATTGGATACATGGCAAAGCCAACCGGCACACTTTGGCCGAACTTCTTTTGTCTAATTTCATTCTTAACCGTTGGATTCCGATTTAACCGGGAAACGGTCACTAAATTGGAATAGTGCTGCGTCAACTCTGGCAAGGCTGGAATTTGTGACTGAACCAAAATGGTCGACTTTTGCGGGTCAATGCCGACTGCCAAATAGTCCAATGCCACTTGGATCAAGCTGTGACGGATCTTTTCAGGATCACGGGCATTGTCAGTCAGTGCCTGCATATCAGCGATCATGATGAATGTTTCATAATCTCCGGAATTTTGAAGTTCAACCCGGTTCTTTAATGAACCCACATAATGGCCGATATGTAGCTTGCCCGTGGGTCTGTCACCTGTCAAAATAATTTTTTTCGTCATTGTAACCATCCTTTCAAAAAACGCCCTATTGATTTAACAATAGGACGCTTATACGTGGTACCACCTAAATTGTAACTTATATCAAGTTACCGCTCGAGACGATATGGGTGTCACCCTTTTACGCTCCAATTCGTTTCGTCACAGCTGTTTTCAGCAGGTCAGCCTCTCTGTTGTTGACGATTCTACTCAGTTTTTAATAACAATCTAATTTTACTGATAAACCGCTAAAAAGTAAACCCTGTTTGCGGGTAAAATACGGGAAGTTTTGCCTAGTATCCTGCAGATAAATCAACTTTATTGATGGCAGCCTCACCAGTCTGAATAAAGCTGGCAATATTTTGATACAAAATGGCAAATGCCTCATCACCATATTCTTGGAAACCACCGGAAATATGTGGGGTTAAAATGACATTCTCCATCCCCCAAAGCGGTGAGTCACTTGGCAATGGTTCTGATTCAAAAACGTCCAGTCCGGCGCCCGCCAATTGATGTTGATCCAACGCCGCAATCAACGCCTTAGTGTCCACCGAAGGGCCGCGACCGACATTAATGAAAATTGGCTGATTGGTCATTTGATCAAAGAAGGCCTGATTGAAGAAATAACGGGTTGTTGGGGTCAATGGCATGATATTAATAACAAAATCAGCCTTGGCAGCCTGAAGAACCCCCTTTTGGTCACCGACGACCTGGTCAAAATGAGCCACCGGTTTGCCATGACGACTAACCCCAACCGTTCTGGTGCCAAAGGCTTGTAGCTTCTCAGCAATCGCCCGGCCAATATGACCAGTCCCAAAAATGACTGCCGTTCGATTCTTGATCGTATAATTCTGCATTCGAACTTGATCGCCAATCCATTTTTGATCACGGCGGGCAGCTTGACTGGTGACAATTCCCCTGGCAAAGGCTAGAACGTATGCCACAACCATCTCACTAATCGGTTCGGCATGAATGCCGCTAACGTTGGTTAACGTAATGCCTTTGTCAGCGAAGTCGCTCAGTGGCATGTAGTCCACCCCAGCAGAGTTGGACTGCACAAATTTCAACTCAGTCGATTGTCCCAGCACGTTTTGGGCCTTTTTATTCCAACCATAGATACCATTGATATTTTTAATATTGTTGTCATTCAACTCCGCCGGTTCAATAACCTGCACCTCACCAAGTGATTCGAGTTTGGCCCGTTGTTCACCGGTTAAATTAAATAAGTCGAGAATTTTCATTTTTACATCCCTTTCATTCGTTTTGATCTCAACAAAAAGTATACGCTTCAACCTGGCTCAAACAAAGAAAAGTCCCTATACCACATTCAGGGGCAACACAATTGACAATGGTGTTAATTCCAACTAAAATTGTCGAAGCATGCTTAATTCACAGTCGAGTCGAATCCGAATGGAGGAACCCTTTTGGAAAATAACGAAAAGAAAATCGAACAGTCACGGGTGGATGAAGTGGTTGCTAAAATTGATCAAAAAATTATCAGCACCGATGATGAATTTAACCGCGCCCACGCAGAAACCAAAAAGGTTCAACAAACCTATTCCGACAATACCTCAGTGAATTACTTTGAGGTCGATGATCGAATTGAAACCAGTGCCGAACTCCAACAGCAGCGCGGATTGGTTTCTCGCTTAACTGAAAATGAAAGTATTTTAAAAACCCAACTTTCCACGCTCAAAGATTTAAAAAAATCACCGTACTTTGGCCGGATTGATATCCAAGACGATGGTGAAGATCAAACAGAAAAATTGTACATTGGCATCGCCTCATTCGAAAATGAGGACGGTGAGTTTTTGGTGTACGACTGGCGGGCACCCATTTCCAGTGTTTACTACAATGGTACGTTGGGCGAGGTCGCTTACGACACGCCGATGGGCCGCCAATTGACTAATTTAAAAAAGAAGCGTCAATTTCAGATTGTCGATGGCGATATCCGCAACATGTTTGATACCAACGAAACCGTTGGTGATGAAATGCTTCAAAGTGCCTTGGGCGAACAAAATGATGAGTATATGCAAAACATCGTCGCCACCATCCAGCATGAACAAAACGATATTATTCGGGACACCACCAGTCATTTGCTGGTCGTCCAAGGGGTCGCCGGCTCAGGTAAAACGTCCGCTATTCTGCAGCGCATTGCCTTTTTACTGTATCATAGCCGCGATACCTTGGAAGCGGATCAAATTATTTTGTTTTCGCCTAATAAACTGTTCAGCCACTATATTTCCGAAGTTCTCCCCAGTCTGGGTGAGCGGAATATGCGCCAGGTCACCTTTGATGAATTTATCGATAACCGTCTGAAAGGGCTAAACGTTCAAAGTTTGTTTGAACGATATGAAACTGACGGGAAATTGACTGAACAACAGCGATTGGTCCGTGGGTTCAAGGAGTCTGCTAAATTTATGGATGAAGTTCAGGAATACTGCGACAACCTGCAGCCATCCCAAATCTTCTTCAGCGATATTATTTTCAATGACTCGATCTTCTTTTCCAAGCAGGAAATTCAAGATATTTTCGACAGCTTTCCAAAGGCTGCCAAGGTATATGACCGCTTTTTGCACACCAAGAATGAATTGATCAAACGCTTAAAACGCCGAATTGATGATGAAACCAAAGCCGATTGGGTTAATGACGAAATCGATCAAATGAGTAATGAGCAATACCACGATCTATTGGCCGGCAAGGAACTTGGCAAGTTCCAAAACGAAGATGCCGAGCGATTCTTTATTGCCAGAAAAATTGTTAGTGCTCGGCTGCGGGTCGTCTATGATGCGATTTTTAACGATAACTTCTTTGACGCTTACCTGCAATATGGCGACTTCTTGAAAAAAGTTGACCTGCCGCAAACAATTGAAACGCCCCAATGGCTGCAGTCGGTTGATGAATTTAATCATTCGATTGAGTTTCACGCCATTAAGCTTGACGATTGTGCCCCATTGCTTTATATGCGCGACTACATGTGTAACAGCGGCCAAAATAACACCATGAAATACCTGTTCGTTGATGAAATGCAGGATTATTCAGTTGCTCAGCTCAAATATCTACGTTACGCATTCCCAAAGACTAAGTGGACATTGCTGGGTGACAGTGAGCAGGCACTGTTCAAGGACGTTGAACAGCCGAAAGAAATTCTTGATAAATTAAACGCTGCCTTCCATGTTCGTCGGTCACGACTCATCAGTTTGATGCGGTCATATCGTTCAACGCTGCCGATTACCAACTTTGCTAAATCGATTTTGCCGAATGGGGATGACATTGAGGCGTTTACCCGTCCCGGCGACATCCCAGAATTAGTTCTAACATCCGACTTCAATGACGGCATTAAACAGCTTCGTAAGGTGATTACCGACCAGCAGGCCCAATACGCGACCGTTGCGATTTTAACCAAAAATATGACGGAAGCCCAACAGGTTTATGAAAAGCTGCATGCCCTAGGGAACGTGACTTTACTACAGGATGCTGACAGAACACTGCCAAAGGGCATTTTGGTATTGCCAATCTATTTGGCAAAGGGCTTGGAATTTGATTCTGTGATTGCTTGGGATACCTCCGAGAAAAACTATCCGGATGAAAGTTTGCTCGGCACCCTATACACGATTATCACCCGAGCCATGCACCATTTAACCCTGATCAGTTTGGGTGATGTGACACCACTAATTTCAGATGAGAGCTTGACTGATCGCAAAATTAAAATCGAGAAAAAGATTCGCAAGTGATGTAGAAAGATAGCCAATCATTAAATGAGGAACTGGGGCTGTGATTAAATTAACTTTTGATCACAGCCCCAGTTTTTGGTTTCAGTAAATTGTGGAAGACGCGTTTTACAGTCGCGTTGTCACTTTTTGTTTGCTGAAACGTGCGATTTGGAGCAGCAAGTAACCCATAAGCCATCCAGCCGAAAACCTGACTCGGTTTCCGCATTCTCTTTGCTTTTACTTTGTTGAAACGTGCAATTTGGAGCAGCAAGTACACCATAAGCCATCCAGCCGAAAACCTGACTCGGTTTCCGTCTGGATGGCTTATGGTGTACTTGCTAAACGCTCCAAATTGCACTCTCTATATCAAATACTGCACATCACTCGCCACAGTAGGATAAGCGAGGATTTGTTGGTTGAAGTCGCCGATTTTCATTTGCTGATCGATCATCATCGTTAAGATATTGATCAAATAATCGGCGTGATTACTTAACACAGTTGCCCCAACGACGGTTTCTGCATCACGATCAATAACCACCTTTGCCTTGGCCAATGGTTCGTTTAATCGATGATAGCTGTACCACTTGGTCATATCATTGGTAATCAGCATATATCGACTATCATCAGTCGCCACACTCGACGGCAATCCCACTTGGCCCAGTGACGGCTGGCCAAACACAATTGTTGGGATTGCTTTAAATTGAATCGGATCGGTTGCACCGTTAAAATAGCTTGCCAAATAGCCCGCTTCAAAACCGGCAACCGGCGTTAACTTGGGACGTTTGGTACTGACCACATCCCCCATTGCAAAGATGTTTGGATTCGACGTCTTTAAGTGATCGTCCACGATAACACCGTGTTGGTCGACCTTCACCCCAACATTTTCCAAACCAAGTGTGTCCACATTGGGAATCCTCCCCGCCGTGCAGAAGACCATATCCGTCGGCAGTCGAAATTTTTCTCCCGACAAGACAAATTGCTCACCAACCTGTGTGATCTTCTCAACGTCAGTGTTCAGATGAAAATCAACTCCCAGCTTGGATAGTCGCTTGATTTCCTCATAGACTAATTGCTGATCAAATTGTTTGAGAGGCCGATTATTATGATGAACCAGATGGACAGTTGCTCCGGCAGCTCGGGCAATGCCGGCCAATTCAAAACCGATGTAGCCACCACCGACAAAGGTCACGTCCTTTGGCAGGTTATCCAGGTTCAAAAAGTCAGTGCTGGTTTTGAAAAATTGACTGCCGGGAATGGCCAAGATGGCCGGGCGCTGACCAGTTGCAATAACATATTGCTTCCCAGCCAGGATTTGGTTACCAGCATCAAGCAGCCCGTCAGAATTAAAATGGGCATGTTCATGATAGGTATCCACCCCATCTGAAATTAAGCCATTTCGAGTGGCATCTGAAATTGGATTCGTATACTGCCGCTTGTGACGCATAAGATCCGGCCAATTAACCGACACACTGCCGGTAATCCCGTTTCCCTGCATATCGCTGACAACTTGGGTAACCTCTAAGCCAGACATTAAAATTTTCTTTGGATCACATCCCCGGTTGGGACAGGTGCCACCAAACAAATTGTCTTCGACGACTGCCACGGTTTTATGCTGTCTTCTAAGCGAGTGTGCCAGAGACCCACCGGCAACCCCGCCACCAAGAATAACGACATCGTATTGTTTTGTCATTCCTATTCCTCCATAAAGGCTAAATTAATCATTAATTGCTAATATGACACAGTGATCATTTCTGAACCTTAAATCTATTGTACAACACTTCGGAAATATTTCCACGTTGCGTTGATTGACAACTCACCATGGAATTTGTATCTTAGATAATGTAATTAAAATTTTATTAAATTGAGGTATATCATGGTCCATGCACTTTGGCGCCAATTTCCGCGCATTAATCTAAAATTAATAGCTTTGGAACCCTATTTGTTAAACGCCGTTAACCTTCCTAACCAACCGATTCACCATAAGATCAGCCAGTTGTTAAAATCCGGCGGCAAATTCTTGCGCCCCGGCTTCTTTTACATATATTCAGAGTTTGGCCAAGGGGGAGATCCCGCTAGAATTAAGGCCGGTGCTGCTGCGGTTGAATTGTTACATGTCGCAACCCTGATTCATGATGATGTCATTGATGAATCACCAATTCGTCGAGGCGTTGAGACGATTCATACCGAATATGGCCAAAAAAACGCCATTTATGCCGGTGATTACCTCTTCACGTGTTACTTTAACCAGGTGCTCAAATCAACGCAGGACCCGGTGAATATGAAGCGACACGTCGATGCCATGCAAACCATTTTGGCTGGTGAATTGGATCAAATGAAGTACAACTTCAATCAACAAATGACGGAGGCAGATTATTTTCATGAAATTACCGGCAAGACTGCCGAATTATTTAGGCTTTGTTTCCAGCAAAGTGCGCTTGTCTCCCAGGCATCTAACGAAATTTTCAAGCTTGGCGGCCAAATCGGTTTGGCAATCGGTCAAGCCTACCAGATTTTAGATGATATTTTAGATTACAGTGGTGATCCTCACCAGACAAAGAAGCCGGTCCTTGAAGACCTAAAGTCCGGGGTCTACACGCTGCCACTGATACTTGCCCTACAGACAGCTCGAAAACAGTTAAAACCGCTGTTGGATAAGCGCGAACAACTGACGCACGATGATATTGCTGAGATACAAACAATTGTTGTGCAGTCAGGTGGTTTGAATCAGGCAATCCAAGCGGCTAATCAATTAACGGCCAAAGCCCAACAATTGATTGCCCAATTGCCTGAGCAAAAGGCCAAGCACGATCTGCAGGCGTTGACTCAGCTATTATTGACCCGAAAACAGTAAAATTTCAAAAAAATTGCCACAACCCAAAGGACACGTTGTCCCACGAGTTGTGGCAATTTTTTGTGCTTAACGTGACTCAAGGTCAAAGCCCGTTACTGACCGAAACGTGCTCCGTGAGCCAGCTTTCTCCGCTTAGTCCGATAACAGTAGCCGACGCAAGACCAGCGTCAACTACTGTTATCACACTAATGCTCAAAAGCTAACCGGCTCCCGTCACACTCTTCCTCTATCCAAATCGTACAGTTGTCTGAATCTTGGTTGAGTCTTATACAATTCCTGCGGGGTACCTTGCATATCGAACTGGCCGTTTTCCATGAAACGAACTTGATCGACATGGGCGATACCTGCCAAATGATGAGTTACCCAGATGATGGTCTTGTCGTGGAGTAACTCAAATACTTTGTCCAATAACTTCTTTTCAGTGATTGGATCCAAACTAACCGTTGGCTCATCCAAAATAATAATCGGTGCATCCTGGAGTAAAATTCGAGCCAGTGACAGCCGCTGACGCTCACCACCAGAAAAACGTTTACCCGCCTCTTGAACTTGGGTATCGTACTTGTCGGGCAGAGACTCAATTAAATCCTTAAGTCCAACAGCTGCGATGGCATCCTTTACCTGTTGGTCACTTGCATTCACGTTTCCCAATCGGACATTGTTCATCACCGTCGTGTCAAAAAGATACGGTTGCTGGTCAAGAATACCGAACAAAGATGAGCGGACATCCTGCAGACTTAAGATGTTTTGCTGGTTAATCAGTACTTGACCATCTGATGGCGTCAAATCACCAACTACCAATTTCAAAAAGGTACTCTTCCCAGTTCCGCTGGGTCCAAGCAGTGCAACCTTCTCCCCTGGGTGAATCGTCATTGAGATATTTTTAACCACATTTCTGTTGCCATCTGCGTATTTGAAAGTCAAATTGTTGATGGAAAGCTGGTTAAATGGTTCAGCCAAAGACGTCTGTTCAACGGGTTGAACACCACCGTCGTCCAGCGCGTTCACTCGTTCAATTGAGCGCTTGTAAACCGGCCATTCACTGGCACCTTGACTCATATTGACAAATGGGGACACTGCAGGAAAAATCGCCAGTGCGAAGGCAGCAACCCAATTAGCCAAAGATTTGGATGATGTAAATTGATTTGCTGACCAAACCAATAGCACCAACGTAGTGAGTAAAATGACAATTTGAACTAGAAATGACCGCCACCACTGGAAGTAATGGTCGCGCTTTCGTAAGGCCGCAATCGATTTGATTGGCTTCTTTTGAAGATTAATAAAATCGTTATAACGGCCAGAAATGAGCCAATCACCTAAGCCTAAAACTTCATCAGTCAAATTGGTATAAAAGGTATGTTGAATCTGATGCTGCTTAAATTCACGAACGCCGTTGGTTGCTACAGAAGCCAGAGGCATCACAATGGTAATAATACCCAATAACAGCAGCATTAATAGACCAACGCCCCAGTTCAAAGATCCGACTCCGATCACCATAAAAATGTACAACAGCCAACCAATAACCATCGGAAAAACGGTTCGCAGATACAAATTTTCAATGTGATCAATATCATCTGCCAGAATACTCAAAATGTCACCAGTTTGATGAGAACGTTGAATGGCAGAGGCCTTTTGTTCAACAGTTTGATACAACTTTTTCCTGAAATCAGAGACGATTCTAAGCACCCAATTGTGACTCGTCAACCGTTCAACATATCTAAAGACTGGTCGGGCGATCCCAAAGGCGCGGGCTAAAACAACCGGCACGTAAATATAAATAATGCTGGCCGGCTGTCTGGCAGCTTCACTAATTAGATAACCCGAGTTAAACATCAACGCCCCACCGGAAAAGAAGGTCATGAAACCTAGGAATAAGACCAGAACCAATAAACCTTTATATTTGCGCAGATAAGGCATGACCCAGGTATCGTTTTCAAACGTTTTTTTTAGATTCTTCATAGGTCTGCCGCCTCCATTTCTGAACGAAGTTTGACATAATCGCCATTTCGCTGGGCGAGTTGGTCAGGGATCCCTTGTTCAACCAATCGGCCATGATCCATCACCAAAACGTAGTCCATTTCACCAATCCAGTGCAGCCTATGAGTTGCGAAGAATACCAAGTGATTATTGAAGACCGGTAAAATATCCTGCTTCAAACCGGCTTCGGTTTCAATATCCAAATGAGCGGTCGGTTCATCAAATAAAAGCACTTTTCGGTTTGGATCGAGAAAGGCACGCGCCAAAGCAATCCGCTGTGCCTGACCACCGCTGACCGTTCGAGCTCCCTCACCGATCATGGTGTTGAGTCCGTTAGGCAAGGTTTTGATCCAGTCACTCAGACCAGCTTTGTCCGCGGCACTGGTAATCGCAGCCTCAGAAGCTCCGGCTACGTAAAAGGAAATGTTAGCCGCTAAAGTGGCGTGAAAGAGATATGGGTTTTGGGGAATATACAGAAAGTTTTTCTGCCAGTTAGCTTGGTTCAAATGTGGCAGTGGCTGGCCGTTAATCGAGATTTGATTTTGACCATCCGGGGATAGGAATCCGCCAATCAGGTTAATCAGGGTAGACTTTCCAGACCCTGATGCGCCAATAATCCCAATCTTGTGCATCCCTTTGACATCAATTGAAATATCTTTTAGGGTTGGTTCCTTGCTTCCCGGATAGGTCAAAGAAACCTGGTTCAACTTCAATGTTGAATCATCGTTCCACTTCAAATCAGGTAAAACTTCCCGCTGACTCATTTCAGGTTCATGAAGCACATCCATGACGGCACTCATTGCGTTTTTACCATTCAAGGTAGCATGGTAATCATTCGCAAAGTTCCGAATTGGCAGAAAATACTCTGGTGCGAGTACCAGAATTGTCAGCGCCGGCAGAAGCATCACTTTACCATCCATCAAATCAAATCCTAGAAAGACGGCCACTACCGCGATCGACAAGGTGGTAAAAAAGTCCAATGCAAAAGTAGACGTTAAAGCAATTCTTAACGTAGACATGGTTTCTTTCCGATAAGATTCGCTGACTTCATAAACATTGTCGGCATAGCGCTTAGAAAGGCCCAGCTGCTTCAAGGTTGGAAGTCCCCGTAAGGTATCCACAAAGTGATTAGAAAGCCATTGGTAGCCCTCATATTGCCGATCAGCCTTACTTTGAGCTGCAAGTCCAAGAATAATCATAAATAAAATGATAACCGGAAATATAGCAAATAAGAAAATTGCTTGTTCCCAACGTAGAAACAGAACATATAGCAGGATTAGCCATGGTGTAATTGACATATCCAAAATCTTGATCACGACCAACATCAAATAGGTCTGAACCTGATCAATGCCTTCAAGTGCCATCGTGACAATGTTGCCAGTTCCTCGTTTGTCAATTTCAGCAGGTCCCAATCGAAAGATTTTGGCCATTAAATCTTCACGCATATCGCCACTCGTCTTTTCGACAAATGGAAATAGAACGTGGTTTTCAGCGACTGTCAATAAATGCCGCGCTAAAAATGCAACGGTAAACACAATGATTGGGCCAATAATTGTGTTGATCGACTGCAGATTCCACAAGTTCACGATCGCAATTGACAGTGCACGAGCCTGAGCAATTATTGCGATTGCCTGGATGAAGACCAGTATCCCTAAAATGACGACATACTTTTTCATTCCCGGCAGATCAAACAATCTTTTATCAATCAAACTTTTCACTCCCCCAGAACAAAATTAATTACAATACCTAGTATAAAGAATTGTTGCGCACAATGAAATATGTGAGCGGTTTATTTCTGGGTTTATTTGGTTTTACCAGCGATTTTACATTCTGACGACACCCACAAACATTCTGGACAACCCAAAAAAGCCAGTAATAAACGAAAATACGTTTATCACTGGCTTTTTAGTTCATCTGCATACATAGCTAAAAGTCATCTTTCTGAACGAGTTGGGTCAGAGAAGACTATTCAGCAACTTGCTTCGGTGACTTAATTCGCTTGTAGAATACCCAATAACTCCAAATGAAGTAAATGAGAACAATCGGCAAGATCGTGAATGTTAAAATCGTCATCAAATGCAGCGTGTATGGTGAGCTTGAAGCATTTTTAATTAAAATTGAATTTGCATTGTTAGTCGCAATCATCACCCGTGGGAACAAGCCGTTGAAAATCAAAACAACGACACTGATTAAGGAAAGCCCACTTGCAATGAATGATGCCCAATCGTGGCTGGACTGTGCGCCCCACCATGCAGCTAAGGTAAAGATAACCAGCGCAATCAAGATTCCCCAAGTTGACATTGGCTTACGAGTGAAGAAGTCAGTTGTTAAGTAAAGTAAGATAACAAAGACTACCTCGCCTGCCAATAGAACCGGATAGAGGACTTTGCTCCACTTTTCTGCTCGTTGCCTTAATTCACCGCTGGTCTTCAAACGCAAGAAGTTTAACCCGTGAATGAAGCAAAGCAGCGAAACGGCAACACCGCCGACAATTGAGAACCAGTTGACATAGGTCGTGAAGCTACCAAAAATGTCACCATTTTTGTCAATCGGAACCCCTTGAATCATACTGGTAAACATCATGCCAAATAAGAATGCTGCACAGAAGCTACCGATTGAGGATGCCCATTCCCAGAAATTACGCCAAGTATCCGTCTGCATGTTGGCCCGAAATTCAAATGAAACACCACGGAAAATCAAGGCAACTAAAATTAAGAACAACACGATGTAATATCCTGAGAATAATGAAGCGTACCACATTGGGAATGATGCAAACATTGCACCACCGGCAGTGATCAGCCAAACTTCATTTCCATCCCAGTGCGGACCGATCGTTTGGATAACGGTATCACGTTCAGCCCGGTTCTTAGCAAAGAATCGAACGGACATTCCAATACCAAAATCAAATCCTTCCAGGAAGAAGAAGCCACTAAACAACACGCCAATCAATAGGAACCAAATAAATTGATAACTAGTCATTATGAGCCGCCCCCATTTCGTATGGATCTACCTTTTTGTCTGATGGTTGTGGTTCGCTTGAGTAGCCATCAGTCTCAACTGAATCTGGGCCTTGTTTGAGAACTCGATGACTCAGGATAATCATGACAGCACCCAGCGATGCAAAGATCAAGAAGTAAACGATGTTGGTAAACATCAAGCTTGCCACGGTAGACGTTGGTGAAACGGCATCAGCGATGGTCAGCAATCCATAAACAACCCATGGATAACGGCCAAATTCGGTGACGAACCAGCCACAGGTATTAACGATAAACGGCAGCCAAATCATCAAGCCCATGAGATATAGGAACCAGCGTTGCCTCATAATGCTTTGTGATTTCTTACGGTTGAACCATAATCCAATAATGGCAACTAATGCAAACAAGCCGGCAGAAACTGCCATAATTCTAAAGCTATAGAATAAGGTTCTAGTCGGAACATAGTAGTTACGTGTTTCGCCATTCTTATTATACTTTGCTTTGAGTTCCTTATTAACTTGTTGTTGTCCTTTAAAGGTTCCGTTCAAACTGTGGTGGCCTAAAATATTCAACACATAAGGAATTTCAATTGACCAAGTTGTCTTATGATTCTTAGTTCCTTGGATAATCGTCCAATCGCCTTTTTGAGTAGAATTCTTCCAAAGGCCTTCCATTGCAGCGTACTTCATTGGCTGATTGTTGATAAGATAACGCGTTTGCGTATCACCTGACCATACTGAACCTAAGCAGGCAATCAATCCAATAATCAATGAAACTTTCATGGACTTACGGTAGAAGTGTTCATGATCCTTCTTAAGTAAACGCCATGCGGAACAGCCTGCAACAACAAATGCAGCCGTTAAAAATGCGCCGAAAATAACGTGTGGGAATTCATTCCACAGCTGACGGTTCATAATAACAGCAGAGAAGCTGGTCATTTCAACTTTGTGTTGCGGTGCATTCATCGCATAACCAACTGGATTTTGCATAAAACTGTTGGCGGCCAAAATCCAGAGTGCGGATAATGTTGAACCAAAAGCAGTCAGCCAAATGAATAAACAGTGAACCACTTTATTGAAGCGATCCCAGGTGAACATCCAAAGACCAATAAACGTAGACTCCATGAAGAAGGCAGCCAAAGCTTCAATTGCCAGTGGCGCACCAAAAATATCCCCCATGAATCTTGAATAATCCGACCAGTTCATTCCGAACTGGAACTCTTGAATAATACCAGTTACAACACCAACGGCAAAACTGTACAGGAAAATCTTCCCCCAAAATTTTGTCATGTTTTTGTATGTTTCATCCTTGGTCGCAACATAACATGTTTCCATAATTGCAACAATAAAAGCTAAACCAATGGAAAATGGTACGAAGAAGAAGTGAAACACCGTGGTCATCGCGAATTGAAACCGCGACAACCCAAGCATCGTGACACCAATATTTAACATTATTGTATCCCCCCCTTACTAAATATTAATGAGTTATCCTCATATACCCCCATTGTATATAGAAACGGGTCAACATTCAATCAAAATCAGTATTAATTATCAGCAATTACTCATAATCCTGCACACCGGTTGCCCCAATCTGTTCAAAATGATGTAACCGCCATCAATCAATCCAACTGGCGCCCCATTTTTGGGCAAAAATGTTTGTGAAATTATTGCAATGGCTTTCATTAGACAATTGCCTACCCCACATTTATAATAAGGGTGATAAGATTAGTTTATGCTATTATTGTAATTTTCTAAAGCAATCTTATTCTAATTATTTCAAAGGGGGAAATTTTCATGATAAAGAATATCGTCGTCATTGGTGCCGGTTTTGCGGGCGTTTACGCAACCAAAAAATTGGCAAAACGCTTCAAAAGCAACTCTGACGTCAAAATCACCTTGATCGATCGTCACTCGTACTTCACTTACCTCACTCGGCTGCACGAAGTTGCCACCGAACGGGTTGACCCAAACAGCATTCAGTATGATCTGGAACGAATTTTTCACAAACAAAAGAATGTTCAGCTGATTACGGATAATGTTGCTTCCGTTGATAAGGACAAAAAAGTTGTCAATGGTGAAAATGGGACTTACCCATTTGACAGCCTACTCATCAGTATGGGTGGCGAACCAAACGACTTTGGCACCCCTGGTGTTAAGGAGAACGGCTTCACACTTTGGTCAATGGAAGATGCATTACGACTTCGAGCCCACATCAGAAATATCGTTGCCAAAGGTGCCATCGAACGCGATCCTGACAAACGAAGAGCCATGTTAACCATCGTCGTTTGTGGGTCTGGATTTACCGGTGCCGAAACAATTGGTGAACTGATTGACTATAAGAAAGTATTGGCAAAGGACTACAAACTGGATCCAAGTGAAATCCACGTCTTACTGGTAGAAGCCGCACCAACCATCATTAATATGTTGGATCGAACAAACGCTGCTCATGCTGAGAAATACATCAAGAAGAATAACGTTGAAATTCGAACTTCTTCAATGATCACCTCAGTTAATCCGGACAGTGTTGACATTAAAGATCAGGATTCAATTCCAACCAACACCTTGATTTGGACCGCTGGTGTTAAAACCAACCACGTTGCCGACAGTTTCGGGATTGACGCTGGCCGTGGCGGTCGTTTGGTTACCAACCAATATCTTCAGGCCAAAGGCTTTGAAGATAAAAGTATCTACGTTGCCGGTGATGATGCTAATGCCACTGAACAAGGCGCAGAGCGGGCTGTTCCACAAACTGCGCAGGAAGCTGAAAATGAAGCCACCGTTTCTTCGGCTAACATTGCTGCTGACATTGAAGGCAACCATAACTACACTGAGTTCCACGACAAGAATATGGGCTTTACCGTTTCATTTGGTGCCTACTACGGTATTGCACAGGTCTTTGGCGGCAAGCGGGTGCGTGGCTGGCTGGCAACCATTATGAAGCATGGGACCAACTTACTTTACTTTATGCGAATTCATTCGGGTTACTTCATGATGCAGTATATCCTGGACGAATTCTTCAGGGTCAATAATAATCGGACCGTCCTACCTGGCATTACCGCTCGACAGAGTAACGCTTTGTGGAGTGTCCCCTTGAGAATGTTCTTGGGAATTGTCTTAATGGTTGACGCCTTTTCATACAACGTCATTATTCCGGTTGGTTTTGGTCTGACAGCAATTGAAGCAATTATTGGCTGTCTGTTGTTCTTTGGCCTATTTACCTGGATTGCTAATTTGGCATTAATCATTATCTTCTTTATGGGAATTGCCAGTTGGCCGCACGCTTGGATCGTCTTTGCGGCGATTGCATTGATGAACGGATCTGGTCGTTCAATTGGATTGGATTACTGGTTCGTTCCATGGTTGCAGAAGACTTGGGGTCATTCACGTTATGGAGTCCCAAAATCCATTTACAAAAATAATCAGTAATTGATATAAAAAATAAACTCAGCGTAAATTGCAATACTGCAATTTACGCTGAGTTTATTTTTTGACTCAATTATGATTCAGCCCTAACTTCTGGAATTTCAACAATATATTTACCATAATTGGGCACATCAACGATCTGAATATTTGTTTCAAATATCGATGCCAACAACTGACGATCATAACATTCAGCTGGAGGGGCAACCTTGACCAATTGCCCTTGCTTAACCAGCCATAGTACGTCACTAATCTTAAATGCCTGATTAATATCATGGAGCACCATGATAACCGTGATGTGTTTCTGCTGATTTAGTCGGCTCAAAATAGCCATTAGTTCTGCTTGATAATGAATATCCAGATAAGTAGTTGGCTCATCTAACAGTAAATAGTTGGGATCCTGGGCAAGAGCTGAAGCCAACCAAACCCGTTGGCGTTGGCCGCCAGACAACGAAGACATCGGGCGCTGTGCCAGCGCATCTAAATGGGTAGCTTGGATGTATTGGGCCACTTCATCATCCGCAATCGTTGCTAACAAATTATGGTGGGCCAGCCTGCCGGTTTTAACAACGTCAATGACTTTCATATCATCAAAAATATCGTTTTGCTGGCTGACCAATGCAACCTTAGTGGCCAATTGTTTTTGCGGAATCGAACTAATCGGCTGCCCATCCAATTGAACTTGGCCGGCGGACGGTTGAATGATTCCAGTCATTAACTTCAGTAACGTTGATTTACCGGCACCATTTGGACCAATAATCGACAAAATGTGCCCTACTGGAACCCGTGCACTAATGTGGTTTAAAAGAATTGGTTGTTGTGGATAATGATAACTAACTTGATTTAAGTCCATTAAAATTCTTCCTTTGCAGCATCAAGATTAGGAACGGACCGCCAATGACGGTCATAATGACCGCAGCCGACAGCTCGCTGGGTAACACGGCAATTCGGCCGATAGTGTCAACAACTAACAGCAACCAAGCACCCACTAACATCGACAACGGGATAATGGTTTGATAATCTCGCCCAACCAAATAACGGACAACATTGGGCACAACGATTCCCATGAATGGAACAGTTCCAACAACTGAAGAAACGCCAGAGGAAAGGTAGACAACCACCAAAAGCAATGCAATTCGCATCAGTGACACTGAAACCCCTTTTGTTTGCAACTGCTCGGTGGATAGCTTGAGATAGTTAGCCCATGGAGAAATGATGACCGCAGCGATCATCCCGCTGACACCCAACAATAATAGCATCTCGGTCTGTGACCAGGTAATCCCGTTAAACGAACCAAGTGTCTGGCCGCCAAAGCCATTGGCAAAAAGCTGCTCAAAGCCCGTGAAGGTCAGCATCATCGCCACACCGATAATAATTAACCGATACGGACTCTTGAGTGCTGGCCCCCTAGTTAATAGTGCTAACGCAAACAAACCACCCAAAATAGAGAAGAGCAGTTTACTCCCAGGAAACGCCGGAATCAATATAGCACCAATGAGGATAAAGAAATCTGAGGCGCTGGTGACTCCTAGAATGCTCGGATCTGCCAACACGTTTCGAAAAGCAGCCTGACTGGCGGCCCCCGCTACTGCAAGCATGCCGCCACAAAGCATGGCCGCTAGAATTCGTGGAAAGCGAATGTTGATTAAAATATCCAGTTGATTAGGGTTGCCACCTTTAAAAGCGGTTACCATTTGCTGCGGAGTAATGAAGCTGGCTCCAAGCATCATCGCAAACAAAATGGTGATGACAAGCATCACCAAAATGATTGGATACCATACTTTTTCAGATTTGGTCACTTCGTTTGGCCCCCTTCTTTCGGATATAGCCAATTCGAAACAATCATCAAGGCTCTTGAAGCACGCATATTAGCAGTTGCATCAAAATTGGGCTCTTCGAGATCATAAACCCGGTGATTCTTAACGGCTGGAAGTGTCCGCCACATTGGATCAGATTTAAAGGCTGAATCAAATTGTGGAATCACAATGTTAGGTAATGCATGCGCTAACCTCAGGATAACCTGTGGTTGCGCTTTTTTGATTGCTTCATCATTCGGTGAAACAAACTCCTGTGTCTTGGAGGAAAAAACATTGTGACCCCCAGCAATTGATACTAAATCACCAACGTAAGATTGATTAGTCGCGATCATATATGAAGCCCCAGGTAGGCCCATTAAGACAAGCACACGAGGTTTTTCGGGATGGCGTTTGGCAACCATTTGAACTTGTTGTTCCGTGTGATTGATTTCATCAACAGCCTGTTTGGCTTTATGAGTGCGATGATACTGTTTTCCCATTTCAGTCACCGTTTGTTTCAATTTGGAAACGCTGGTCAAATTAAGAAAATGAGGCGTAATATGTCGCTCCTTGAACGCTTTCCCAAATTGATCTTGAAGAGTCGTCACTGAATAGACAACCGTCGGCTTCAAACTGGCAATCTTTTCAACACTCGGATTCATCGGATTGCCAACCCGAGCAACATGAGCATAACGCGCTGGAATTTTGTTTTGAGTCGTCGGCACGCCGACTAATGGCAGATCAAGCTTATCTGCAATTTGAACAACCGCAAATGTCGTGGCAACAATTCTGGCTTTTTTCTGATGGTTAGCCGTACCAACGCGACTCATGAAGAAGCCGGCAGCCACCCCAATCACCAACACAAGCGAGAGCACAATTAAAGCGATCTTACGAGATCCTTTCATGATTGTTATTGCCCCCTCTAGTGCTTAAAGTAGATCCACAACCCGGCTGAGAGCCCGGCAATGACAGTGACGCCACCGACAATCCAAGGAACCCCACTTTTTTTGGACTGTGGTTTACTTGAAGTTTTCTGAGCTGGCTTAGTAAGATTACTACTGGATTTGCTGGGTTTTGATGAAGCTTTCTTAGCAGTAAGATGTTTTGCTTTTGGCTGCTTTTTCTTGGTTGAGCTGGCTTTCTTTGGATTGTTTGCTGTCTTTTTAGTCTTCTTTGGCTGTTTGGCTTTAGGCTGACTGCTAGTTTGCTGTGATTTTGTACTAGCACTGGTAGACGCTTTAGGTGTCGTTGGCGTCTTTTTTGGCGTGGCAACGACATGACTGTGTCCCAAACTTGGTAGTCCAGCGGTACTAAATTTGAAGGAAATCAGATGGTGAGCCTTGTATACCTTTGGGACATCGATTGCGAGTTTGGCATTGATCCTTTTTTTTAAATTATTAGCATAAAATGAATAGTACATCAATGAATTTCCTGCCCGATCTTTCATTCGGCGGACATTTAAAGGCGCTTTCCCATTCACCCAGTTAACTTTGACAGGAAATGATGACAAACTTTTAGCGGTTTTTATTTCCATCGTCACATAATATAAATGATTCTTAACCACCACATTAGCTGGCTTAACAAAATAGCCATCTGCCATTGAGGTTTGATTAGTTCCGTAACGCAATGGATGGTAAGCGATGGTTTGTGCATTAGCTGAAGTGAAGGAGATGATGAATAGAAAAAGGGCAACAAAGAGGCCCAAGAGCCACTTCGTTCTATTTGACGATTCCATGATTACTCCCCCAAACAAATGATAATCCTGATGCCAAAACTAATCCAAGCATTGATAGACCGGTCTGTTTAGCCTCTCCGGTTTGTGGTAATTTGGTTTGGCTTGGCGCAACTGCTTTGCTAACGGGAGTTGCAATTACAATGTGCTTGCTGGCTTTGGCAGGTGCTTTTTGACTAAACTTAAAGCGGACTGGCCAAGTTGTATTGATCTGTGCCTGTGGAACAACCACGTGGATTGAACCCTTGATGACTTTCTTCAATGTTTTGAATGATGAAATATTAAATGAATAAGTCATGGTGTAGTATTTACTGGTTTGACCATAACTAACAACTGATGACTTTACTTTACGCCCATTGATAGTCACGGGGCGAACAGCCTTTGATCCCAACTTTAAGCTCTTCTTGTAAGCAACCTTCAGTTGAACGTTATAGTGTTTGGCAACCTTCTTGATTACCGCTGTTCGAGTGTAGTATTGGTTTGCCATTGATTTGGCGTTCGAGTCACCTTTTAAAACCACATACTTCCGAGTCGTGGTTGGTACTTTTGCTTGAGCAGTAGCCTTCTTTTTGGTTGCGACTGGCGTGGCCGTTTGCACTGGTGTTTCAGTTGAACTGCTGCTGGCAGCCGGCGTTGTGGCACTACTGCTGGTGTCTGACGGTGTGGTTGCTGTACTTTAATCAGTGGGACTACTTGTTGACGTGGAATCTGAACCAGGCACTTTTACAGCATCTGCCCAGTCAAAGGAAAAGTTGGCAGATTCTTCCATTCTTTGAATAACCGGAATATTGTAAAGCACAAAACTCACTGGCATGTTGTTGCTTGGATTGGTTAAATTAAACGTCAGGGTTCCGTTATTACCAGAAGTTACCACAGGTGCCACACTTTGCCCACCCATGGTCATACTAGCGATATAGTTGGCACCGTTAGTCGTAATGACTGTGGTATAAACTCCTTTAGATACCGTTACTTTGGCAGTCTGGTCAAAAAAGTGGTTGGCCATTGATTGTGAGCTGCTACCACTTTTTAATAAAGTAATTGGTACCGTATAAGATGCGTCACTTAGGCTGACTGAATCGGCCTTGGCATTGCTTGAGCCTGTTGCCCCCACAAATGCAAAAATAATTGCTACGAAAATAAATTGAATAAAATGCACAAAACGTTTTTTCATGCGAAAATCCCCCTCTAGGTATAAAAATAATTGTACACAGTAAGTTTACCATTTGTGAGGACATTAATAACGACAAATTTGTGAATTGACCGGCAAAAAGCATTACTTTTTCTGAAGCGCTTTCTTGACAAAATATTTATAGGAATCCATCCAACCAGCGAATAGGATTCATTAATCGAGGCTGTCGCACCACAAACCATTGACAAGTATGATTTTGGCGCCTTTCCACTCAAAAAATAAATCTGATCCGTAACGAATAGCCGCATTGTATCGGCGACTACTCAGATTTTCCTGGCTCGATCTTTGACATCATCAGAAAAGGGTTGATTGGCCCTACCTGGGTGCAAGGGTCGGGAATGCAGACTTAGTAAAAATGCTTCTAACGCTCGTTAAAAGGGTTAGAAGCACTTGAACCGTTTATGGATTAAAACATCTGACAGCCATTGCCAGGATTTGAACCTGGGACCTTTTCCTTACCATGGAAATGCTCTACCTTCTGAGCTACAACGGCATAATTGAATCGATCAGCACAAATTGATATTATCAAAAAAAGCACCGATAGTAAAGGTTCTACAATATCTGTTGTTGGTAATAGATTTTTATCTATTACTGATGACAGTTTTTTTATTTATCATTAGAATAAAAAAGCGGACATTTTGAGCTATACCCCCAAAGTTAAAGTAAAAACTTTAGCTTTGGAGGTATTTTTTATGA
>NZ_BDGB01000069.1 GCF_002157585.1 Lentilactobacillus parakefiri | reverse complement strand
CCAAATTCAATCTGGCTGACCTTTTACGGGTCCTGCCAATCTCTCCAGATACCTTTTTCTACTGGAAACGCCAATTTAAGAAACCAGACAAGGATTGCCAATTGAAACACTTTATTTCTCGTATCTGGAATCACGACCAACACATGGGGGTTCTGCGGATTACCCAGGCCCTCCTGAATGATTTTGACCTTAAGGTCAACCATAAGCGCGTTTATCGGCTGATGAAGGAGTTGGATATCCAAGGGGAAGGTTATCGTAAGAAGATCCGCAAATATGATTCCTCTAAAGGTCCTGAAGGAACTAGAGTCAAAAACAAGTTACGCCGCCGT
>NZ_BDGB01000068.1 GCF_002157585.1 Lentilactobacillus parakefiri | reverse complement strand
AGCGTCAATTAACCACCAGTCTGCAAATGGTCGTTTTAGCGTTTTTAGCACTATTACTTAAGAGATTTTAGACAGCTTCTAAGGAAGAAACAGTGACGATTTTTTCATCACTTAAACTAATTAATATTAAATTAACATCGTATTTAAAAGAACTTTTTACCTTTGATCTTTAGGCTTAACTGGGAAAGCCCCAAGACCATAGCCGATAGTAAAGGCAATGACAATCCAACTAAAATCATGCTTATCAAAAATTTCAACATAAAGAACATATAAACCAATCGCCAACAAATATCGTAAAATATAAATCCAATTCTTTTTACTCATCATAAACCGCCTCCCAGAATAATAGAATAGTCCAAACGTCTCAATAATTCAGCCGCATTTGTACAAACATGTTTAACTCTAGTTAGCAATTCTTGTAACGATCATAGACATCACAGTATCGCACAGATTGATTACGCTAGGGTCTACCCTATTGTATCCAGCTAAAATATGTATTATCATTAGTTACATATAAGTGATCCGGAGGCCTTCTAAAAATGACAAAAATTGGTTACGCACGTGTTAGTACTCGTGAGCAAAATCTAGCCCGGCAAATTGAACAACTGAAAGCAGCAGGTGTGACGAAACTTTTCCAAGAAAAACTTTCTGGAAAGAATGCTGCTCGTCCACAACTACAAGCAATGCTTGATTATCTTCGTGACGATGATGAGGTTATTGTGCTAAGCCTAGATCGTTTAGGCAGAAATTCATCAGATTTAACAGAAATTATGGAAGCAATTCGACATAAAGGGGCAACATTAAATGTTTTAAATTTACCAAGCTTTAATAGTATTGAGGATACAAACTTGCGTAATCTTATTACCAATATCATTATTGAACTCTATAAATATATGGCACAAGAAGAACGTGAGACAATAAAAGTAAGACAGCGACAGGGAATTGAAATTGCTAAGCGTCAAGGAAAATATCATGGTAAAGTACGTGAATACGGACCACATTCACCAAATCGACAGAAACGCTATATTTATAAAGAAGCCTGTCGTTTGCTAACTCGACGGGAACAGGGAGAAGAATTAACAAAACGTCAGATTGCTCGTATGTTGGGGATTGCCCCTGTAACTTTATATCGAATTGAAAAATACCGTGCAGAAGAAAGCTAAAGACTCATTTGTGTTGTTAATGTGAAGGGAGGTTGGTTTTTATGATTCACATTGTTACAGATTCTACTGCTCAACTAACTGATCGGGAGATTAGGACTAACCACATAACGGTTATTCCATTAACAGTTACTTTAAATGGTAAAAATTATCGAGATCAAATTGACATTAGTCGAAATGAATTTTCCAATCAACTCAAAACAAATCGCGAATTTCCTCAAACTAGTCAACCATCAGTGGGTGATTTTATCGAAACTTATAAATGGCTTTTCCAACCAGGGGATCAAATTATTTCAATTCATATTGGTTCGGTTCTTAGTGGTACTGTTAAAACCGCTCAAATGGCTGCCAATCAGCTAACAATCCCAATAAAGATACTTGATAGTGGATTGACAGATCGCGGCTAAGGTACAAATAACTTGTTTCGTTGTCAAACAAAAGGATGGTGTAAATCATTGAAACCAAAAGTGTTTCTTGAATTTGTTGAAATTAAATCATTAATTGCGAGCGTGTTACCGTTCGTTTTGGGGAGTATGTACGCCTATTATAATTATCATCAGTTACATCTTGGTTATTTATTGCTATTTTTCATTGCATCTTCACTTTTTCACATGGCGACTAATGCGAATGATAATTACCAAGACTTCCTACACGCGCCACGTAATGACGACAATCAAGAATTTTTGCAAGAAACTAATGTGGTCGGTGTTAACCAGATTTCCATTGGTCAGGCCCGGACGATTACGTTTGGTTTAGCCGGAATCTCATTGATTATCGGACTATGGTTAGTAACACAAACGGGGTTGCCATTGTTGTGGATGGGGCTATATTCATATGCGGTCGGTTACTTTTACGCTGGCGGTCCGAAGCCAATTTCACAAGGCCCGTTTGGCGAATTTTTCTCGGGCTTTACGATGGGCTTTATGATCTTCTGGATTGCCGTCTTTATTAATACGTATGACACGGCAGCCATTACTTGGCAGTCAACGCTGGCTGTTTTAATTGCGTCAGGTCTGGCCATTTTTGCAATTTCTAACATTATGTTAGCTAATAATATTTGTGATATGGACGAGGACATTGCGTTAGGCCGACACACGATTTTGTATTATCTCGGCAAACCGGTGATGCTTCAGGTATTTGCATGGAGTTACGTTGCTGGTTATGCTTGTCTGGTGATCGCGGTCTTGATGGGTGTGCTGCCAAAGTTTAGTTTACTAACGTTGCTCAGTATTATTCCAGTTTGGAAAAATACGCGGGTCTTCTTGCACAAACAGGTCAAACGAGAAACTTTCAAGATTTCAATTAAAAACGCAACGTTGATTTGTCTTTCATTTATCGTTTTCATGAGCTTAGGACTGATTTTTAACTAGTCCTTCAATAAACGAGTATGGCTTTGAGAAAGCGCCAACTAACCAAGTTGATACTAAGCAGTATTTTTCCGGGTCTAGAATTTTTGGTGTTGGAAAGTATTTCCATTCCAAAAGTACTAGGCCCTTTTTGATAACAAAAAAAGGCATCTAAGCCTCCCTAGTGCTATGCTTTAAGCGACGAAACTCAAGATAAGCGGGGTAGGAATAGATGTCTCAACTAG
>NZ_BDGB01000067.1 GCF_002157585.1 Lentilactobacillus parakefiri | reverse complement strand
GTATCTGAATTCACGGCCACTTAAATGTCTTAATTGGCATACACCAATCGAGATCTTCTTGCTTAATCTACGTCACTAAATTCGTTCAAGTTATTTCTTGCAATCTGCCAAAAACAAACGAAGGGGAGAGCACAATGTTACCTAATAATCGACTTGAACTGATTCGCCAGACCGCCAGAAAAAATGAAGAGGCCTTTCGCCGGTTGTTTGATCAATACTACCCGATTGTCCGCAAGTATAGACGAAAGTATTACGTTAATGGTTATGATAAAGACGATTTGGACCAAGAAGCTCGAATGGTCCTATTGCGATCTGCCTGCCGGTTTGAAGCAGCCAGAAAAGTTAGTTTTGGAACGTTTTTTAGTCATAACCTCCGAAACCGCCTGTTTGACCTGATTCGGACCAATAATGCCCAGAAGCGGCTTCCCGTTGAGCCGTTGACCTCATTTGAAGCCAATGAATATTTTTATGCAGCTCAAATTGCCGATGATTCAGCGAGTAGCCCGATTGATGCCGTGATTGTTGATGAGGCTTTACGCAATCTTTACAGCAGCTGCTCACCTTTGGAAAGACGGGCTTTTAATCTGATGATGAGTGAAAACGGCTATGCGAATTTGGCGCCCAAAGAGCAGCGTGGCATTATCAACGCGTTTGAACGCTGTCGGCGTAAATTTGACGGGGAGATCAATTGACTGAAATGTTTTTGAATGCTATTATTACTATGCTTGTAAGGAGGTGCTCCTATGGCACAAAGAAAAGTTGCACTGGCATGTTCAGTTTGTGGATCCCGGAATTATACAATTCCTGAAAACCCCAACCGAACCAAACGCCTAGAGCTCAATAAGTTTTGCAAGTATTGCGGCAAGTATACTTTGCATAAAGAAACTCGTTAATCATAAACGTAAGGGGATAAAATTTTGCGATTAATTAATTTTTTCAAAAAAGTGGCGCAGGAAATGAAGCTGGTAACCTGGCCGAACGCTTCTCAGACACGGACTGATACCAGTACCGTTATCGGCACCTCAATCATCATGGCCATCTTTTTAGGCTTGGTTGATTGGATCGTTCAATGGGCCTTGCAATTTCTTGCATAGCCTTTTCAGGTAATCTTTGATATAGTTAAGTTGTTGAAACCTGCTAAAAGTGTCAGGTTTTTTTATTTGAACTCATTTTATTGGAATGACAAAGGAGCAGAAGAAATGGTCGAGTCAGCAGAAAAACAATGGTATGTCTTACATACTTATTCTGGATACGAAAACAAAGTTAAGATGAATTTGGACAGTCGAAAAGAATCGATGGGGATGCAGGATTACATCTTCAGAACGGTTGTCCCTGAGCAAGAAGAACATGAAGTTAAGAATGGCAAGGACAAAGTGAAGATGGATAAGACCTTCCCCGGCTACGTGTTGGTGGAAATGATCATGACCGATCAAGCCTGGTATATTGTCCGGAACACGCCTGGTGTGACAGGGTTCGTTGGCTCTCACGGACAAGGAAGCAAGCCGACACCATTACTGCCGGATGAAGTTGATTTGGTCCTTAAACGCATTGGCATGAGTTCTCGTCATGAAGACTTGGATGTGAACATTGGTGATACGGTTAAAATTGTTGATGGCGCATTTACTGGCCTCGATGGTAAGGTAACCGAAGTTGATAACGAAAAGCAACGACTCAAGGTGAACATTGAGATGTTTGGCCGTGAGACCAGCACAGACCTTGACTTCAATCAAATTGATACAACCCTTTAACCTAAAGTAGGTGAACGCGATGGTATGGATGGCTGGTTTGATAATTGTTTTAGTAATGGTCATCGTTGTGGTTGGCAAGCTGATTAAGCTTGGGAAACCCAGCCTGGTCAACCATGATTCCGGTCCTGCAGATGGGGTCGAGGCGATTCCGACACTCTTTATTCCGGGATATTTTGGCAATCGCCTGTCTTTTGGTCGATTGATTAATCGGTTGATGAGGCGATATGGGGCCAACAAGTCAATGGTTATCAAAGTTGACCGTCATGGCCAGATCCGTGTTTTGGGCAGTTTGGCACAGTCAAAAGTCCTGATTCAGGTTCTTTTTGCGGATAAATCCTCAAAACCCAAGCAGCAGGCAGTTTGGCTTTCCGAAATTTTAGCGTTATTGAGAACGCATTACGGCGTTGAAGCCATTAATCTAGTCGGCCATTCAATGGGCTGCATCACCATCTTTTGGTTTTTGACCCACAAAAACAAAATGAACCGGGTCAAAATTAAGCATGTCGTCGCAATTGCTGGACCATTTAATGATTCAGAAATTGCCAGAAGTACCAATAAAGTTGATGCTTACCCATCGAATGCGTTGGGCCCAATCAAACGAATGCCAATTTACCGGGCCCTTTCACAGCGAATTTTTGCAATTCCAAAAGATATTAAGGTCTTAAATATTGCCGGCAGAATCAGTAACGCTCAGCAAAATGACGGGGAAGTCTCCGTAAACAGTGCTTTTTCATTGCGCTATCTCTTGCAGGATCCCGCCGCCCAATACCATGAATTGGTGATTAGGGGCAAACGGGCAACTCACAGGCTGCTTCATGAAAATGCGATTGTGGATAAAGGCATTGCCAAGTTTCTTTGGAATCTATAATTTAGGTTGTTGAATGAAAGTGTTTATGTTATATTAGTATGGTATGTTTAAGCATACCAACGTGGGAGGAGAAATTTTGATCTCCATTTACCACACACGGACTTAAGGAGGTTATGTCTCGTGGCTAAAAAAGTAGCGAACATTGTTAAGTTACAAATTCCAGCGGGCAAAGCAACACCTGCCCCTCCAGTTGGTCCTGCATTAGGTCAAGCAGGTATCAACATCATGGGATTCACTAAGGAATTTAATGCACGTACTGCCGATCAGGCAGGGATGATTATTCCTGTAGTTATTACTGTGTATGAAGATCGTTCATTCGACTTCATCACCAAGACTCCACCTGCTGCTGTGTTACTCAAGAAAGCTGCTGGTGTTCAAAAGGGTTCCGGCGAACCAAATACTAACAAGGTCGCAACTGTTACCAAAGACCAAGTGAAAGAAATTGCCGAAACTAAAATGAAAGACCTAAACGCAGCTGATGTTGAAGCAGCAATGCGCATGGTTGAAGGTACTGCACGTAGCATGGGCTTTACTGTCGAAGGATAGTTGACTCGACTGCGTCGTTACTTTAACGATACACACTGTTTCACGTCACGTGGGAGGTTAATCCGTTATAACCACAAGCAAGGAGGAAAACACACATGGCTCGTAAAAGAGGTAAAAACTACAAGGCAGCTCTTGAAAAGGTTGATGCTGAAAAAGCATACCCAATTAAGGATGCTGTTGAATTGATTAAAGATATTGATTTTGCAAAATTCGACTCAACTGTCGAAATTGTGTTCAAATTAAACGTTGACACTAAGCAGGCTGATCAACAATTACGTGGTGCCGTTGTCTTACCTAATGGAACTGGTAAGGAACAGACCGTTGTCGTATTTGCAAAAGGTGACAATGCTAAAGCAGCTCAAGAGGCTGGTGCAGACTTTGTCGGTGAAGCTGACTTAGTTCAAAAAATCCAAGATGGTTGGCTTGACTTCGATGTTGCGATTGCAACACCTGACATGATGGCTCAAGTTGGTCGTTTAGGCCGAGTTCTTGGACCTAAAGGTTTGATGCCAAACCCTAAGACTGGAACTGTTACCATGGATGTTGCCAAAGCGGTTCAAGAATCAAAAGCTGGTAAGGTTACTTACCGGACTGACCGTGACGGTAACGTTGCTGTTCCAGTTGGTAAAGCTTCATTTGATACCGACAAGTTAGTTGGTAACTTGAAGACAATTGAAGATGTTATCGTTAAGGCACGTCCAGCTTCTGTACGTGGTGTCTACGTTAACAATGTTTCAATCTCAACGACATTTGGCCCTGGCGTCAAAGTTGACCTTGACCCATTTTCAAGTGTTGAAGCTTAGTTAGTTCCGATTTAAATAAAAAATCCCTAATTGACGTTTAATCACTTGATGTGATAGACTGTTAATTGCTGATATATTCGCCTAAGACTCAGGTGGCTTCCATGCCTTAATATCCTGCCGAGGAAAGTAAGTTTACTTTTTTCCTATGTCTGGGTGGGCATAGGGATTTTTTATTAAGTCCCAACAAATTTTTGGGAGGTGAAATTCGTGAGTGAACAAACTGTTGCGATTAAAGCAAAAAAGGTTGCATCTGTTACTGAAGAATTGAAGAATGCTTCATCTATCGTTATCATCAACTACCGTGGTTTAACGGTTGCTGAAGTGACTGATTTACGTAAGCGATTGCGTGATGAAGGCGTTAAGATGGAAGTTATCAAGAACAAGGTAATGGATCGTGCTGCTACTGAAGCTGGCTTTGATGATTTGAAGCCAACTTTCAATGGCCCAACTGCTGTTGCCTTCTCGTCAGAAGATCCCGTTGCCGGACCTAAGATTGTCCACAACTTTGCAAAGACTAACGACAAACTTAAGCTTAAGGGTGGCGTTATCGACGGTGAAGTTGCCAGTCTTGAAGAAATTACTGCTTATGCTGCATTGCCTAGCCGTGAAGAATTGTTATCTACTCTTGCTAACATTCTTCAAGCACCTGTACGTAACTTTGCATACGGGGTTAAAGCGATTGCTGATAAGAAACAATCTGACGATGGCGACGCTGCCTAATCAGAACTAAATAAATTCCAATTAATGGAGGAAAACAAAATGGCTTTTGATAAAGATAATATTATTGACCAATTAAAAGATGCTTCAATCTCTGACCTTAACGACTTGGTTAAGTCAATTGAAGACGAATTCGGCGTTTCAGCAGCTGCACCAGTTGCTGCTGCAGGTGCTGCTGGCGGCGACAGTGCTGCTAAAGATTCATACGATGTTGAATTAACTGAATCAGGTGACCAAAAGGTTAAAGCCATCAAGGCTATCCGTGACATCACCGGTCTTGGTTTGAAAGACGCTAAAGGACTTGTTGATAAGGTTCCATCAATCATCAAGGAAGGCGCTTCAGAAGACGAAGCCAACAAGATCAAGGAACAACTTGAAGCCGTTGGTGGAACTGTTACCCTTAAGTAATAGGGTTATAATTAGACCAAATTAAATCGCTTCATATCGACATTAACTGTTGATATGAAGCGATTTTTTTGTGTCTTTAATTGGATATGTGAGGAAGCGGAGTGATAATTATGTGGCAGTTTCTGTGGCATTTACAAAAGGTGCCACAGCTTTCTGCCACACTTCCGAAATTACTTGCCATTATTAGGTTTAAAAAGAGTGCCATTCATTTCGTTAATCAATTTTAAAGCTCCCTGCTTCGTTGGCCGTGTATATGAGTCTGTCATTGTTAAAGATGAGTGGCCGAGCCAATGCATAATATCAGTGGGTGAAAAGTTATTAGATCTAGCCATTGTGGCAAAATAATGACGTAGAAGATGGGGGTAAACGTGGACACCACAGGCACGTTCTACCTTTTTAAAAATTTTGTTAGGGTATTCTGGATGTATGGGTTCACCATAATCTTCCATTACGAATAGAAATGAGTCGTTGTTGTATTGTCTGCCACATTGAGTACATATGTTTTTTGAGTATTGAAGCGAAAATTTTAACAGCTCAACAAGTTCTCCCGTAACATAATTTTTGCGATAGCTGGCGTGATTCTTTAATTTTGCACCACCTTCCTCGTAACGAGTGCGTGCCATATCGTATGTGATCTCACAGGCTTCCTGGCCACCTTGCTTAAAAAACTTAAGGGACTTATACCGCAACCCAGAAATTTCCTCACGACGCGCTCCCAGCGCTAATAAGCAGATGAGGGTATACCAATATTTGCTCAAATATTCCCTTGCTGTCTTCATGAATAATTGATAATCTTGTGGTTCCAGCTTGGCCGGCTTAGGCTCCTTAGCACCTTCAATTGAGATGTCTTTTAATTTGTTTTTAGAAATCACATCATTACGTTCAGCAGCATTCATAATGATTTGCATAACAGAATTTATTGTACTGATGGTTGTCTTAGCGTAGCCATCTTTAACTTCGCTATCAATAAAATGCTGATACTGTTGCCGACTAATATCGGTTAACGCCATATTTCCAAATACAGGTTTGAGATGCTTTGCGAAATACATATCTTTTTGCGCAATTGTTGCCGGACGCCACTTACCGATATCAACTGATCGTTTACGAATTACTTCATAGTACGCTTCGACTGTTGTATTGCGATTATTCAGGGTGTTTACAAAGCCGTTATCTATATCATTTTGGAATTTGTGCAGTGCAACCTCTGCTTCTTGCCAATCTATAAATCCACTTTTTTTGTATTCTCGGCGCTTATGTTCAGCATCGTAGTAGGTGAAGCGAATTCCGTATTTCTTACCATTTTTAACTGGGTATTCGTAGATATTGGGATGGCGCTTCATTGGTTTCCATTTTGCCATGTCATCATTTCCTTTCAATGTGTATTTTTAATTGATTTGTTTACAAAATAGGGCACGTATGTTCTTTTAACTCCTAAAATAAAAGCCCGATTGGGGGCTTAAAATTAATGAATACCAAACTGGAACCATGAATGGCTGTTCCGTTTTTCTGAAACAACATAAGTATATTTGTAACTGTTGTAATAGTCATTGCTATGGCTGTTAAGCCGTCCAGATTCCAACGTCCAAGAATAGTTGGCTCCCCCGTGGCCTAAACGGTAGTGGTAGCCTTTTTTGGCGATAAAAGTGCCAACCGAATAACTTTTATATTCTGGTGTCACGTTGCGAACCTTCAGTACTTTAACGTTCCGCCGTAATGTGATCCAGGGCAGCCGGTTCCAAATTGGATTGGCAGCGCTGTAAATACTGCT
This sequence comes from Lentilactobacillus parakefiri, assembly GCF_002157585.1. Taxonomy (GTDB): domain Bacteria; phylum Bacillota; class Bacilli; order Lactobacillales; family Lactobacillaceae; genus Lentilactobacillus; species Lentilactobacillus parakefiri. The sequence continues at coordinate 3,189 of NZ_BDGB01000067.1, read as the reverse complement.
TGCATGGGTGGTCACCGTATTTGCTCCGTAGAATACGGGAAATGCTAAAGCCACACCAGCAGCCATTAAAGCTAATCTTTTAGTAAAATTCATGATGGTCTATCTCTTTTCTAAATAATTTTTACATCCCCGGCACCGGTGGGGAAAACTAATTAACTTTGAAGGTTTAAAACAGCATCAGATAATTCATCAGCTAAATTATAAGCAGCATCTGAAACATCATCTGAACTTTTTCCTGATAAAGTATCAGATAAGCGTGAAGACAAGGCAGCTAATTTTATGGATGTTAAAGAGGGAAAGCGATTTGCAAATAATTGATAAGCATTTTGAATAGCCTGGGCGTCCATTCTTATACCATTGCTGTTTGACTGTAAATTTACCGCTTCTCCCATATCGGAAATGACTTCAGAGAGATCATTACCTCCTGAATCATAAGCTGCTTTAGGCGTAATATTCTCAAAATCAGCTAAAACATCGTCTTGATCTTGAGAATACATAGTACGTACAATAGATAGCATATTGCTGATATCAGATTTTTGTTGGGCATAATCATTAGTTGACTGAGTGGTTCCTGATGAACCTGAGTTACTGGTGTTATTGTTCGTATTATTATTTGTAGATACAACTACTTTACTTAAGTTGCCCTTCCATATCCAACCTTTAACCTTATTATTACCACTCTTTAAATAATAATAAGTGGCCTCTTTACCATTTGCTTTTTTAACTTTAGCTGATTCAGTAGCATAAAAGGTCCATGAAAGATAGTTAGCAGCCCTGTGAGCCTTCTTATTTAAGCGAGGGTTAGTGTATAGATAACCCTTATTAACATTGTAAGAAGTCTTACTTAGCTTCTTATAACTAATAACTCGGGCTAGTTTTGTCTTAGCAAGCGCGTTTGGACTAGTGAATGATACACTAATACCAGAAACTGTTCCCAATGTCATCGCTAAGATTGCCGAATAAATTAATTTACTTTTCATAGTATTCCTCCTAAATTTCAGCTTTTATAGTCATCAGTATTTGGACTATAATCCCCATGCCTGAGTCGAACAGGTACTGGTTCCGAGTGGGGAAAATGAATAAGAGCTAATTCGTGGGTGTGGCTGTGTGATGATTGTTTGTAATAAAACCGTGACTCACCAGAATTTGTTCATCACTAGTATCAGTCGCTTTGTATCCCTTACTTAATAATTCATTGATATAAATTTTGTTATAAATAAATGAAAAAACAATACTAGAAATTGCAGCACCAATGCCAAATGTAAAAATACCCACAAATACTTCAATGGCTAACTGCACGAAAAACCATAGCCAATCACCTCGAAATAATGCTGGCCAAAATCCAAAAAAGAAAGTTGTCCAAGAAAAGCCGACTTTTGTCTGCTTAACCTGATTAGTAGTAGGGTTTACCAAATTAACGTGCATTTTAAAACCTCCTCAAATAAATTCAGCTTTTATAGTCATCAGTATTTGGACTGGTTATCTAATATATATAGAAGTGATGCGATTAGTCTCCTTCAAATTTAAAGCTTCCAAAAGTAGAAGTAGTAGCTATTTGATTACCAGTTGAATCATTGATATCAACAATATAATTAACATCGTCAGGCATAGGGGAGTACTCATCATATACTTCCTCCGTTTTTTTCCATGCTGCGTGAGCAATTTCTTTTAACTGCGCATCTGTGCCCTCTAAGGCCTCATCATTCAAAACAATAATAGTTTGTCCAAGATTACTGTCCCAATAAGCTTTAGTTATTGCATTTTTACTTTCTGAAGGAAATCTTGTTAGAGCATTTTTATAATCCTCAAAGTTTTGTTTCATATTTTTCGCTCTTGTCTTTTTTACTAATTCTTTTTCTTTTTTTTCGGATTTTTTCTTCTCGATTCTTTCTTTTTTTAAAGAATCTCGTTTCGATTGCCTTTTAATACTTATGGAAGAAGATTGTGCTGCTTCTTTTTTTGCTTCGGGAGTATTATTGCTTGTAAAACTGAAAAGAACAGTTGAAACGATAAAAGTTAGCCATAGATATTGTGTAATTTTTTTCCAATTATGTTTTGTCTGAAAATTTGCATTATTTTTTTTGCGCTGTAAAACAGTTGCTAAAACGAATAGTGAAATTAGACCTAGGAAAAAAGAAAAAGTAACTATGACTACTAATAATTCTGTTAAAAATTCCAAAATATACACCCCTTAATAAATTATTGATATTATTCTAAATGAAAATGTTTGATCCATCAGCTCCTTACTTTAATAAGCTTGTGGCAAATACGTATTTACCTAATATCCTAAAATCTTGGTCAATGTTCTTAGGAAAGATGAGCGGTTTATAAATAGGATTAAACGACTCTGGTTCAAGGATAACTGCCCTTGAGGTTTCCTTAAACCTTTTTAATGTAGCGTTCTCTCCATCTACTAGAACAGCACATATATCGCCATTTTCAACCTCACAGTCTTTTGCAAAGACAGCAATAAACCCGGGAGCGATAACCTTACTCATGGAATCACCATTAACCTGCAGCGCAAACAAATTGTCACGGCCATACTTATCTATTAAATCGTCCGGAATAATTGTTTGACCGATAATGTGCTCATCAGCAAAAGTCGGGAGACCGGCTGTAATTTCACCATAAACATCTAACAGCTCATTAGATGTTTTCCACTTAGGAGTTGCTGAAATTGTTGCACCATCGCTTGTTGGCTCAACAGTTAGTTTGTCCACTGAAGGGGTGTATCCAGCCAACTCCATGAGTTTTAGATAGTCAATGTGATATGCATCTGCAAGTATCTTCAAAGTTTCAGGACTGGGATTTATAGGATTACCGCGACGATTCACTCCCTTTTCCAAATCGCCAATGTAAGAAAAGCTCAGTTTCCCATTAATTCGATGGGAAACGTCTCGAAGCGATTCTTTGCCACGAAGCTGTTTCAAATATTTACCAAGTTCGTTACTCATAAGATCCACTCCTTAGGTTAATTGTAAGATATGTCACACAATAATAAAATAAAAATAAAATAATTTACTGTAATACATTGACAACATGTGCGATATGTCATACAATAAGGTTGTTGATTAGAGACTTGTGGTCAGAAGTCAAGTAGGTGATACGTAAAATATTGATAGTTCTAATTGTGAGGAGAGTATACTTCCCCCAGCCCAGTGAAGTACAAAAATTCACTGGTTAGAAACT
>NZ_BDGB01000066.1 GCF_002157585.1 Lentilactobacillus parakefiri | reverse complement strand
ACCCTTCATCACTCACGCGGCGTTGCTCCATCAGACTTTCGTCCATTGTGGAAGATTCCCTACTGCTGCCTCCCGTAGGAGTTTGGGCCGTGTCTCAGTCCCAATGTGGCCGATTACCCTCTCAGGTCGGCTACGTATCATCGCCTTGGTAGGCCGTTACCTTACCAACAAGCTAATACGCCGCGGGTCCATCCTAAAGTGACAGCCGAAGCCGTCTTTTAAACCAAAACCAGGTGGTTTTGGTTGTTATACGGTATTAGCACCTGTTTCCAAGTGTTATCCCCTACTTCAAGGGCAGGTTACCCACGTGTTACTCACCAGTTCGCCACTCGTCTCAATGTCAAATCTTTCAAGTGCAAGCACCTAAAATCTTTAACCAAGACGCGTTCGACTTGCATGTATTAGGCACGCCGCCAGCGTTCGTCCTGAGCCAGGATCAAACTCTCATCTTAAAGTGTTTAAAATGATAAGCCTGTGATAGCTCATGATTTAAAATTTATTATTTGTTTTACGAATTGACTTCGCAAATGTTTGGTTTCAATTCCGAAAAATTGAAACGCCCTGCACATTTGTTTGTCGAAAATTTTGTTCAGTTTTCAAAGGTCTACTTAGTTGTCGGAAGCGCTTGTTGCTCGCTTTTGACAACTATTTAATATTATCAGATATCCGTTTTGAAATCAAGTGATTTTTGTTCGAATTTCAAAAGTTAATTAACACTAGCCGATCAAATGGATATTTGACAACAGAAAATATTCTACCAATTTGTGAAACCCGGGTCAAGGACTTTCTTCCAAACTATCTAAAAAAGTTCTGGGCATCCTTCATCCAATCGGCTTTTGCTCTGGCAAGAGGCTTAAAACCGATATTCAAACGATAATTAGTCCAATAACGGACCCTCGCTGGTCGAAAACTCTTGGGCCGGCGAAGGATCTCAGGATTGACCTCACTACTGCGGGTAGAAAGACTAATTTTGCCAGAATATTCATCAATATCAATGATGAGCGCAGTAACAGTTTCCCCAACCCGAAAGATCTCATTAAGATTGTCAACGAAGCCAGTGCGACACTCAGAAATATGAATTAACCCCTGCGTATGTTCACCAATATCTAAAAACACGCCATAGGGCTGAATACCGGTTACGACTCCATTAACACTCATGCCTACCTTAAAGCCCATAATAATCATCCTATCTGTAATCTGTAACAATTGTATCGTGGATCAATTGATTTAACAACAAAACTTATTTTTTGTTAAAGGACAGGTAATAATTGGCCACCTAATCCTTGAATTTGGTAAAATCAGTTATAAATTTTGGAAAGGAATGATTACTTGAGCACGCTCATTGATTTTATCTTACACATCGACGATCACTTAATAAATATCGTGAATACATTCGGGAGTTCCACTTACCTCATTCTCTTTGCCGTCATCTTTATCGAGACCGGTACAGTTATCTTCCCATTTCTTCCAGGTGACTCGCTACTATTCGCCGCGGCAGCACTATCTGCCAACGTGAACTATGGTCTAAACATTGGCCTGTTTGTAATCATCTTTCTGGTTGCGTCAATTGGTGGTGATTCACTTAACTTCTTCTTTGGAAATAAATTTGGTGAAATCATTCCACGAAATCGAATCCTTGGAAAATTCATTAAAGAAAAGGATTTGGCAAAAGCGCGAGAATTCTTCGATAAGTATGGGGCAATGGCTATCTTCTTCGGCCGATTCATTCCAATCATCCGAACACTGATCCCATTTGTTGCCGCCACGAGTGATTTTCCCTACAAACGCTTCATTAAATACAATCTAATTGCATGTGTTTCTTGGGTCGCAATCTGCTGTGGCGCCGGTTATTACTTCGGCAACATCCCCGTTGTCAAAGAAAATTTCTCAATGGTTATCATCGGCATCGTTGCGATCTCCCTCATTCCAGCGGTTATTGGCTATGTTAAAACAAAATTTGTCTCTTCGAAGTAGACAGTAATTTACTTTCAGAACAACTCTTGATATAATTAAATCTGTTGTGGTGAGTTGGCAGAGTGGTAATGCACCGGACTCGAAATCCGGCGAACCGGCTAATACCGGCGCGCAGGTTCAAATCCTGTACTCACCTTATATGACAGTAAGCATCTCAGCGTTTTTCCGCTGAGATGCTTTTTTTATCCACTATCCAATTACAATAAAAAAGTTCATTGCCACTGACAATCCAGTGGTAATGAACTTGGTTTAATATTTAAGTAGTGTGAAGAAATCATAGTCTTTAACTTTTTCGCGGCCCTTAAAATCTGACAACTCAATCAAAAATGCTGTTCCAACAACGATTCCACCTAATTTTTCTACCAAACGAATAGTTGCATCAATCGTTCCGCCAGTTGCTAACAAATCATCGGTCACTAAGACCCGCTGACCCGGCTGAACAGCGTTGGTTCTTAAGTAAAGTGACGATTTACCATACTCCAAACCGTAACTTTCTTCGATTGTTTCTCCTGGCAGCTTATTCTTCTTCCGGGCTGGCGAGAAACCAACACCCAGTTTGTACGCAACCGGACAGCCGACAATGAATCCTCTAGCCTCGGGGCCGACAATCATCTGAACATTCCGCTCCTTAGCAAAATCAACAATCTTGTCAGTTGCTGCACGGTAGACTTCACCATTTTCAAGTAAAGGGGAAATATCTCTAAATAAGATCCCAGGTTCCGGAAAGTCCGGATATGAGGCAATATATTTTGAAAAATCGATTGGCATATTCTTTCTTCCTTTCATCAAACACCCAAACAGTCTTTAACGAAGCTGACCAATTCATGAGTATTTGAAACCAACAATTTCTTTTCAGCAGCCAGTTGTTCAACTCGGAGATGGTAACTTGGAGCTGATTTCAAATCACGGGCAGCGTAATTGGGGTTCAAATTAACCACCCGATTTTGAATGGTAATGAAATCCAACTCCAAAAAGACTTGAACCATAAAAATAATTGTCCGTGCAGAAATGTGCAGGTGCTTCGAAATTTGTTTTAACTGCGTTGCAATATTAATGTTTGAATGTTCTTTAACGAACCTAAACAGTTTAGCATAAGAATTCCGATCTGGCATCCCTATTTTGGAGAGCAGTTGCTTTTTATACAGATAGAGGACCGTCGTTTGTGGCTGAACCTTGGCTAACAGCTTAACCAAATCATCGATTACGTCTGGGCAGTCAACGATATACAAGCGTTCGCCATTAACCGATGCGCCAGTAATCTGGTCGTACATCATCGCTTGAGATTGGTTATCCACGTACCCCTGAAGCTGTTTGAAGACTCTTTCATGAAAGAAAACATAAACACCAGCGTGAGCAAACATCTGTCGGTGCAGCTCACGCGTCCGTTCATCAAGAACTGGGGGCAGCGTCTGATTCAAGTCATCGACCATCAATTGAAGGGTCGTCCGGTTGTTCCAAGTGTTCTCCCCAATTTCGCCAACCACCTGAATGGTCGTTTGAGGATTTTGCAACACTGAAGCAGCACTCCCCCTACCAAACGCAATTGCAGTCAGCCGATTGTTACCTTGAACGAGTGAAAATTTCAAGTGATCGTTAGCTTTACCCATCACTTTCACGTTTGCAAGCTGATCAAATTGGATCTGGAAAACGGGCTTTGGATTGTCCTGGCCGAATGGCGCCAAGGTCTTAATCTTTTCACATAAATCCGTTGTAATCTTAGATACTGGCATAACACCCGCAATATTTAATGGCGTTTTAGCCGATAAGTCCAGTTGTTGCTCTTCTGCAGCCTTCTCCAACTGGTCCCTCAATAAAGCTACCTTATTTTTGTTGATGGTTAATCCAACTGCTGAATGGTGGCCACCAAAGCCAACTGTTTGGTCGCGGATTGGATCAATTGCTTTGAACAAATCAAAATGATCGACACTGCGGCCCGATCCTTTAAGGTCATTACTGCCGTCAGTGTCAGTCATCACAATTGTCGGCCGCTGGTATTTATCAACCAGTCTACTGGCAACGATTCCCAAAACGCCTTGGTGCCAGTTGTGACCAACGACAACCAGGGTACGACGCGGAGAACTGTCACCACTATCTTCAACCGACTGAACGGCTTCGGTAAAGAATTGATCCACTAGTGACTTACGCAAATCATTCTGTTGGTTGGCAAACTTGGCTAACGATTCTGCACGTTCTTCATCAAATGTCGATAATAGTTCAACGCCGACCATAGCATCTTTAATCCGACCAAGTGAATTCAGCCGGGGAGCAATCCCAAAGCCAATGTCTTCCTCACTAAATCGTCCAAGGTCAATCCCGGCTTCTTTAATCAATGCCAGTAGCCCCGGACGCTGGCTATTCGAAATTGCCTGCACACCAAATTTGACAATTGCCCGATTTTCATCGCGTAATGACACAATGTCAGCGACCGTCCCAATGGCAGCAATATCGATCAAATCCGATGGCACTTCATCCATTAATGCTTGGGCAACTTTAAAAGCAACTCCGGCACCGCAAAGATCACCAAACGGATAGGCATCCCCATCATCGTTTTTAACCCGGGGGTGAATAATGGCATATGCATCGGGTAACTTTTCAGGAAGAGAATGGTGATCAGTCACCACAACATCACAATGCAGACTATTTGCCGCAGCAATCGCTTCGTTGCCGGCAACACCATTGTCAACGGTGACAATCAGCGTTGTCCCCTTTTGAATGACCTTCTGAAAGGCCTCAACGTTCGGCCCGTATCCTTCCGTAAACCGGTTGGGGATATAATAATCCACGTCGGCACCAAGGTCACTCAGTGTTTCATACATCATCGTTGTGCTGGTAATCCCATCCGCATCATAATCACCATATACGGTGATGTGCTCACCGCTTTCAACCGCTGTTTGGATTCGTTCAATTCCCTTGGACATATCGTGCATCAAAAACGGGTCATGAAAAGCACTGACAGCGGGGTTCAAGAAATCTTCCGCTGATTCAGCGCTGGTAATCCCCCGTTGGACCAACATGCTGGCGATAAACGGGTCAATATTGGCATCCTTGACCAACCGCTCAACGAGGGTTGAATCGGCAGGCTTTTCAAGTTGCCATTTATACTTGGAATCAATCATTAAAACACGGTACCTCACTTTTGAGATGACAATTTCTCGGTTAATTTGGCAATCTCGTCCTGTAAATCAGTAATTTGCTGATCCCGACTACCAATTTCCTGTTTGCCTGTTGAATTTTTCAAACGGGTCTCTAATACTTTGAGGTTATTATTGAGCTCATCAATTTGGGCATTTAAGGCAGCTTGTTGTTGCTGCTTTTCAGATTCAAGTTGCTTGTACTGACGATTCTTTTTGACATTTTGAGTTGATGAGAACAAAAAGATAATCAGGGCGCCAATTAAGAGACAAATTAAAATCAAGAGTACCAGTGGAACCTGAAATGATGCGAAACCAAAATTGACCTCAACCGATTCAAAATTCATCAGTGCAAAAACGGCAATAACAATAATTAATATAATACTGACAATGGTGCTAACTTGTTTTTTCAAAATGATCCCCCCATAAATGATCCGTTAATTCTTCTCAAACGGGATGTCAACAACATCAAAATCCTTCACAACTTTCGTATTAGAAAAAACGGTTTGTGCTTGCTTTTCAAGTTCATGAGCCATTTTACCAGTGTAGCGAGCAGAAATGTGATTCAATAAGAGCATCTTTGCACCGGCTTGCTTGGCAATTTGGGCAGCCTGCATATTAGTGGAATGAAAATAATTCTTGGCAAGCTTATTTTCACCCTTGCCAAAAGTACTCTCGTGGACTAATGCATCCGCGTGATCGGCCAATTTAACGGCATTAACCGTTTTGCGGGTATCCCCAATAATTGTGACGATTCGCCCCGGCTGCGCATGCCCGATCATTTCCTTGCCGTCAATAATTCGGTCGTCCGAAAGTTTAACAGTCTGTCCCATTTTTAGTTTGCCATAAACCGGTCCTGATGGAATATGTAGCTTCGTCAACTTATCGACCATTAGCTCACCTGGGTGGTCATGTTCGACGACTCGATACCCAAAGCTTGTAATGCGATGATCCAGCGGTGCCGCGTATACGGTAAACTTCTTTCCTTCAAATATTTTGCCGTCCGTGTCTTTGGGTAATTCATGGAAATTGATTTTGTACGACAGTCGGCTTTCAGAAATTTTTAAACTCACGTTGACATATTCTTTAATCCCCTTGGGTCCATAAATATCCAACGGGGTGTCACCGCCTTGGAATGAACGGCTGCTTAACAAACCTGGTAAGCCAAAAATATGATCACCATGCAAGTGGCTGATAAAGATTTTTTCAATCTTGCGGGGGCGAATTGTTGAGCGAAGAATCTGGTGCTGAGTTCCTTCGCCGACATCAAATAACCACACCGAGTTAATTTCGTCAAGTAACCGTAGTGCCAAGCTTGACACGTTGCGAAATTTGCCTGGAGACCCGGCCCCAGTACCTAAAAATTCAATTTGCATTATTATCGTTTCCTTATTTTTAAAATCGAGTTAGAGCGACTGACAGCGGCCAACCGCTTAAAATCACTTTTCAATTGTATCATAAATCCGTTAAAATAATCATTAGAAGGGAATGGGAGCGATGAATTTGGATGAGTTTTTTCAGGCCAGCGGCACATTGAACCCCAAGTTAACCTTGTTAATTTCAGAGGGACAACATTTTCTGCCGATCAATCAACTATTAATTGATAAAAATTCGTTATTGTTAGGGAAATCCAGCCCATCTCATGGTGGATTTGCTACAATAACCTTGGATCAGTTCATGACCAGAACCAAGCAACTCGCCCTCAAAACCGATTTGAGGACTTCAAACGACCACCAATTGATATTTGGGTTTAGAATTGTTAATAAATCAATTGTTTTTTACTAGGGGATAAAGCTATGAAAGTAAAAGGATCCTTATTCATTATAATTGCCATCCTGACAGTGGTATTAGCCGGCTGCGGTGGCAACAAAAGCAATCAATCAAACGAGAAGAAATCATTGAGCGCTGATATGTCGAATAGTTCCACCAGCTCGTCGACCAGTTCGAGCTCGAGCTCATCATGGTCAAATTATCAATATAAAGTGCCTAAATCAGTCCAAAAAAATGCTGATTATGTCAAAAATGGTGATTTGAGTACAAAACAACAATTCACGTTTGACCGTTTTGGAACGCGGCAGCAATTAGCTGACGTGTCCACCAAACCAGTTGATATTAAGGCGGATCAATTAACTTATAAGGTCAACCAAGTCAGGGTGATCAAGAACACTGCCAAGACGCCACAGGCTAAAGAAGCGGCCGAACAGGTCCTCAATCTTCGCAATATTCCCGACACTTATTACACTTTTGTCTTAAATTACACCGTTACTAATCATCATCACTTCAAAATTGTCCTAAATGGCGTCGATTACGTCAAAACAGATCAAGACCAGATGTTAACGACGACCAATCAATTAACCGATTCATCTGCGGGTAATAAAGTTGGTGCTAATCGCGCTGTCAGCTTTGCAATGACTGGATATCTCCATAATTATGCCAGTCATCCGGCAACAAAGCTCACCATTCAGTTTGGTGCCATTTACACGATGAACCAGAAGAAAGTGGCCGCCTCACCGGATTCTACCTTGACGATTGATTTAAGATGAGCGAACAAAAAAGTTTGAAGTCACTCCAGCTAATGAGCTGAATGACTTCAAACTTTTATTTTTTACTATAAAAATCGCTAATTGATGTCGCAATTAAATGAGTGTAGTAAATATTCCCCTTAGGGTTTGGATGAACATTGTCGTTCCAGAACCAGTCCCGCCGATTCAAACTGTAACCATGCCAATCAATCAGGTGCATATTCTTATGACGCTTAGCTGCAGCTCGAATAGTGTGGTTAACCTCTGTCTCCCAGTTTCTGGTAGGCACATGGGTCGTCACCCAGAAAATCTGGTGCTTAGGTCCAATGGATTTGATAACTGAATTAATTTGTGCTGAAGTCATTGGTGAGTTGGTTCCCAAATTAATTAAAATGTTGGGTGCTAACTCATTTTTCTTCTTCATTTGGGTCAGAACTTGGCCAGCCTGCCAAATTTGTCGACCAACGGCAGCGGAAACATATGCATTTTGAAAGACATTCTGCAAATCATGACTGTTATCAGCCAAAATCGAGTCGCCAATGGCCGTTAATGGCTGTTGATAGACTGTCAGATACTGACGTTTATTCAGGCCATAATGCTTTGCGATTTTATACTGCTTAACGGTCAACTTTTTTTTCAGAAGTTTCTTCATCCGCTTTTGATTGGCGGTAAGTTTGGAAGCCTTTTTCTGTTTGGCTAATGCTGCCTTATTGTTCGCATTGGCCGTCTTCTCATTTTTAGAAATATTTTCTTCCAACACATTTTTAGCGTCTTTAGTTGGTGAAATTGCACTTCCGTATACAGAAATTCCGATCAACAACATTGCCGGAATTAACCATAGCCGTTTCCACCCATAATCGGAATTCGGCTGAAAAAATTCGTAAATCGATCGGCCCAAATTTTTGTACTTATAATGTCTTAACGGCGCTTCAATATAGCGATATGACAACTCACTAATAATCATAATGAGCGCAATTTCAATTGTTGCATTCATCAATGGATGATCCGCAATGTTTTGAACTTTAATCTCATAAAAGATCATGACTGGAAATTGATAAAGATAAATCCCGTAGCTTCTAGTTCCCATCCATCTAAACACCGGATTGGTCAACCATCCGTTCACATCTGCTCCGGGATGAGCACAAGCGGCAATCAACGTCGTGGAAGCGATCGCCATAATGAACATCCCACCGCGATAAGTAAATGTATTTTGGCCTGAGAGTTCAAAATACAAATAAGCAATGATTGCAAGCGACACCAATCCAACAATATTGAGTGCCCAGCGTGATCGAGTGGTAATGTTCTTCTTAAGGTGGGTTGATGGCCAGATGACAGCCAGCAAAGCCCCAAAGACAATGGAAAACATCCGCGTGTCAGTTCCGTAATATACCCGGTTCAGCGTATCCGGACCAGTATATAAAAATCCCATCAAAATACCAGACCCAATTGCCAGCACCAGCAAAATATTGGCAATCGTACGGCGTTTACGGATAATTAGAACCATTGCGGTTAGGATTAACGGCCAAATTAAGTAGTATTGGCCTTCAATTGACAACGACCACAGATGGGTAAACGGCGATTCACCGTTAAACCGGTCAAAGTAGCTTTGGCCATGGCCAACTTCCCACCAATTGTACACATAAAGGAGATTGGTCGTAATAATTGAACGAAGATTTGTTAATAAAGAGCGTTGGAACAGTGTTATGTACGTGCCGGTTCCCACCAGCATGAACACTAGAGCAGGGTAGAGCCGCTTGAGACGACGTGCATAGAATCCCCAGAAATCGATTCGGCCGTTCTGTTCCCATTCCTGCAATAAAAGATCGGTAATCAAATAGCCAGATACCACAAAGAACGTTGGAACCCCCAGGTAGCCCCCTTGTAATTTATACGGCAGCAAGTGGTAGATGATAACGCCAACTACTGCCAGCGCCCTGATGCCATCAAAACCGGATATATAACGACTGTTTTTGAGTCGTTTGCCTTGTTTTTTAGTTTGAACCTGTTGCATTTGAATATTCCCTACCCTATATGAATTTTTTCCCCAAACAACTTATTCAACATATGTGAATGAAAAATCTAGGATGGTCACTGTGTCCCCATCTTTGGCGCCCGCTTTTTGCAAAGCAGCATCAATTCCCATGCCATGCATCTGTCGAGCAAATCTTAGCATACTCTGATCATGTTCAGTATCTGTCATCTTAAATAACTTCTCAATCTTATCGCCAGAAATGACCCATGACTCATATTCTTTATCATATTCAATATGGAAATCACTTGTCTCAGCTGGCTTGTAGTCATATTCCTTAGTCTTATCACCGACTTGTTCCATGTCTGAAAGTTTGGTTGTATCAAGCAAGTCTGCGGTTCGTCTAACCAATTCAGTTAATCCTGTATGAGTTACTGATGAAATTGGAAAGATCTCCCGTGCGTGATCGACATTGACATGTTCAGCCAACTGGTGCTTAAACGTCTGAAGGTTATCCGAAGAATCAGGTAAGTCCATCTTGGTAGCCACAATAATCTGTGGTCGCTTCAAAATGCGCTCATCATATTGTTCGAGCTCTTTATTGATTGCTAAATAATCCTCGAATGGATCACGACCTTCAAGTCCAGACATATCGACTAAATGAAGAATGACTCTGGTTCGCTCGACGTGTCGTAAGAACTGAAATCCCAGCCCAACACCGTTTGAAGCGCCTTCGACTAATCCTGGTAAATCAGCCACTGCAAAATCACGGCCATCATCTAACCTGACCATGCCAAGGTTGGGAACCAAAGTTGTAAAATGATACCCGGCAATTTTTGGTTTGGCACTAGTAATAACCGATAGTAATGTCGATTTGCCAGAGGACGGAAATCCGACCAGCCCAACATCTGCCAACACCTTTAGCTCAAGGCTCAATGATACTTCTTGACCAGGTTCCCCATTTTCAGCAATCTCTGGAGCAGGATTGGTTGGACTGGCAAAATGAATGTTTCCACGCCCGCCACGGCCAGCCTTGGCGACAATCAGTTCTTGGCCCGGTGTAACCAGGTCACCAATCACTTCACCTGTATCAGTATTGGTGACCGTGGTTCCTTCAGGGACGGGAATGACCAAATCTGTTGCACTACGCCCCGTCATAGACTTGTTGGCACCGTTTCCGCCATTCTTGGCCTTAAACTTTCGGTGGTATCGGAAATCCATTAAGGTATTCATACCAGAGTCCACCTTAAAAATGACGTTTCCACCACGCCCGCCATCTCCGCCGGCAGGACCGCCATTTGGAACATACTTTTCCCGTCGGAAGGCAACCATGCCGTTTCCGCCGTTTCCAGCTTTTACATTAATCTTTACTTGATCAACAAACATCTTATCACCATTTTAATTAATTCTAAATTAATCCCAATTCGTTAGTTACGTGTTCAATACTCTAGCAGTATACCGAGTTTCATACATCAGGTCAAAACAATCTTAAAAAGAAAGCCCTTCCTAATCAATTTAATGCGTGAGCTTTTTATCCTGATAATTTGTGACTTTTCGCTCCTCGTCAATTTTGCTTAACGAGAATTTAATTGTTTGTGCCACCGTCTCCGAAATTCCCAGTTTACGGATGTCTTCAATCGGGGCATTTGAAATTTTTCTGAGTGATCCGAATTTACGGAGCAATTTATTACGGGTCTTAGGACCGACGCCAGTAATTGAATCCAACCTGGAACTCAATGAATTCTTGGTATGAACTTTATGATGATAGGTGATCGCGAATCGGTGGACCTCATCTTGAATCCGTTGGAGCAGATAAAAGCCCTGACTTTTTGGATCCAGTTGCAGTGGCGTGTCGTTATTGCCAAACAGCAAATCAGCCGTTTGGTGGTGCGTATTCTTAACCATCCCACCAACCGGAATCGTCAATCCGAGTTCATTGACCAAGACATCCTTGACGGCATTCATCTGAATCACACCGCCATCCATCAAAATCAAATCGGGCATCTCAGCGTGTTCCTTAAGCAGGCGGGTATACCGACGCCTGATGACTTCCTTAGTGCTGGCAGCTTCATCCGCATGATCGACGGTCTTTAATTTATATTTTCGATAAAGGTTCTTGTTGGGCTGACCGTCGACAAACACAACCATTGCTGAAACCAGATCAGCTCCTTGAATGTGCGAATGATCAAAAGCTTCAACTTTATGCCCAGGGGCAATTCCCATGGCATCGGTTAGTTCTTTCATGGCGCCTGTGGTCTTGCTCTCATCAAGCTCCAACAGTCGAAATTTCTCTTCTAAGACCATCTGGGCATTCTTACCCGCCATCTCCAAGAGATCGCGCTTCTGGCCTCTCTGAGGGGTTCTAACGGGAACATCTTCAACAACGCGGGCGATGACATCTGTCGGCAGTGATTTTGGCACCAGAATTTCCCTAGGCAAAATCTGATTCTTCTGCTTATAAAATTGAGAGATAAAACTGACCATTTCTTCTTCCGGATCATCGATAATGGGAAAAAGACGCTTCTCACGCTTCATCAGCCGCGACTGACGGATGAAGAAGACCTGAATCGATAACCAGCCTTTATCCATATAGTAATTAAAAATATCGCGGGGGGTATTATCAGTTGAAATAATTTTTTGCTTTTCAACCGTAATCTCAATGTACTTAATAAGATCACGAATTTCGGCAGCTCGTTCATATTCCATTTTGGCGGCTGCTTTTTCCATTCTAGTCGTCAACATCTGCTTGGCATGGGAAACATTGCCATTCAGAAATGACTTGATTCGTTTGATTTGCTTGGCATAGGTTTCTTCAGGCACTACTTTAAAACAGGCCCCGAGACACTGCCCCATATGATAATACAAGCATGGGCGGTTCTGAAATCCATTGCACCGACGCAGTGGGTACACCTTCTGCAGAAAGTTAACTGTCTCTTCCGCAGCATAGACGTTTGGATACGGTCCAAAATAAAAGCCGCCATCTTTCAGCAATGTATTGACGATTTTAATCTGGGGATCCCGTTCATTGGTAATCTTGATGTAAGGATAGCCACCATTTCCCTGTTTTAATTTGATGTTGAAATACGGCCGGTGTTTTTGAATCAAAGTAATTTCAAGTAAGAAGGCTTCTTTATCGCTAGAAACCACAATGTATTCAAAATCGGCAATTTCGGAGACCAACCGAGCGGTTTTACCTTCGTGGCTGCTCTTAAAATAAGAACGCACCCGGTTCTTTAAGTTTTTGGCTTTTCCAACATAAATAATCTTGCCGTTGATATCCTTCATCAGGTAACAGCCAGGCATGTCGGGCAATAATGCCAACCTATGTTCGATATATTCACTTGCCAAAAAACTCACTCCTTTCATAATATTCACCTAAAAATTATACACCGAATATATGTTTGGTTCAACTGAAGTGCCCCAGAACTTACTAGAGCGAATAGTGATCAAAGAATGTATCCCACCAAAAATCCAAGCCTTTCTGACAACCATCTGGTATCGATAAATTCTACAAGATTTGGAGGCTAATTTCATCTATCAACCTCTTTTTACTTTCAGAAAAGCCCCAGGCAATTGAAGTAAAGAAAAAGATCGGCGATAACCAACCATTTAGGTTCATTTCACCAATCTTTGTAATCCTTAAAAAGGTACATTAAACATTTTGAATAATCTTGCCGATAAAGTCCTTGGCTCGCTCGTTTTGTGGATTGTCAAACAGCTCGTCCGGTTTATTTCGCTCCAGGATGTAGCCGTCAGCCATAAACCAAACTTCGTCGGCAACTTCTTTGGCGAACCCCATTTCATGGGTCACAACAACCATTGTCATGCCGTCTTTGGCCAACTCATTCATAACTTCAAGCACTTCACCAACCATTTCCGGATCCAGGGCACTCGTTGGTTCGTCAAATAACATCACTTCCGGATTCATGGCTAATGCCCGGGCAATTGCTACTCGCTGTTGTTGACCGCCTGACAGACTGCTTGGATAAGCATTGGCCTTTTCAGCTAATCCAACGCGATCCAACAGATGCATGGCAATCTTTTGAGCTTCGTCATCCTTCAAGTGTTTGACCCGAATTGGTGCCAGCTTCAAATTTTCAATAACCGTCATGTTGGGGAATAAATTAAAGCTTTGAAAGACCATCCCCATGCGTTCTCGTAAGTTGATCAGCTGTTTTTCATTAACATGAGTCAGATCGGTTCCTTCAAACTTCACTTCACCAGAGGTCGGCTTTTCCAACAAATTCAGGCAACGTAAAAAGGTGCTTTTACCTGCTCCGGATGGCCCGATCACACAAATAACTTCGCCAGATTTAACGGTCCCGTTAATGTCTTTGAGGATTTCATTGTCACCAAATTTTTTATTTAAATGATTGACTTCAAGAATTTTTTTATCCTGCATGTTTCATCTTCCCTTCAAAGTGGTTGAGAACCCTGGTCAACGCAAACGTCATGACAAAGTACAGCAGCATGGCTACGAAGATCGGCATAACCCCACGGTACGTATCTGCCCGAACAATGTTTAACTGATAAATCAAATCGGTAACCCCAATAATCGAAACAATTGAACTTTCCTTAATCAGAGAGATAAACTCATTTCCCAATGCCGGCCAGATGTTCTTGAAAGCTTGCGGCAAAATGACAAATCGCATCAAGTCGCCCTTTGACAAGCCTAAGCTGGCAGCCGCCTCTGTCTGACCTTTGGCGACGGAATTGATCCCGCCCCGGATGATTTCAGCAACGTAGGCGCCACTGTTCAACGACACGGCAATCATCCCGGAAATCAATGCTGGAATATTGACGACAACCCCGATTCCAAAGTAGACAAACAGAACTTGAACCATTAACGGGGTGCCTCGAATAAATTCCGTATAACTGATTGCCAGGCCTCGAAGCCATTTTTGTTTGGAAAAACGCATCAGTGCGAGGATGACGCCAATCAGTACCCCAAAGAAGGTCGAAACAACCGATATCAGGATTGTATACTCAACCCCTTTGGCAAAGTACTTCCAGTAATGAAACATTGAGGTGTTGACCGTATTGACCTTCATATACTTGCCGGCTCCAGCCAGATACTGTTCAGTCAGATTCTGCTTTTTAATCTGGTCGATACTCTTGTTGACGGCTGCAACTAAACTCCCTGAACCCTTCTTAAAGGCGATTGCAGCACCGATTTCATTTTTGTTCAAATGATAACCCGACGAAATCATTTTTAGACTGGGATCATTTTTGACATAGGCCTCTGCGCTGGGCTTTTCAATCCCCAGGGCATCGATCTTATGGGTTTTGAGTGCCAGTACCAAGTCTGTTGATTTATCCATCCCCTTAACGGTGGAATTAGGAATCTTTTTCTTTGCCAGACCATACTGCAAAGTTCCTGTTTGAGCACCAATTGTCGCTCCCTTTAAGTTCTTGGCACTTTTGTACTTATTGACATCGCTGGAATTAATTAAGAAACTCTGGCCGCCTGAATAGTAGATCTTTGAAAAATCAACACTTTGACGACGAGCTGCGGTTGGATTAATCCCCCCAATCGCCATATCTGCCTTGCCGGTTTGAATCGCAACCAGCAGTGAGTCAAAGTTCATGCTTTTAATCACCAACTTAACGTGGAGATCCTTAGCAACCTTTTTGGCAACGTCGATATCCATTCCCACGATTTTATCCTTGCCATTTTTATTCACTTGAAATTCGTATGGCGGATAATCGGGGCTGGTAACCATAATGAGTTCTCCACGCTCTTTAACCCGCTGCAGTGACGTGTCTGCGGCAGCTGCCGAGTTTGAAAAGACTGTGGTCAAAGTAAATACAGCGGCAATCATAATAAATATCTGAATAATTGCTTTAAGATTCTTCTTCATCAAGTTTCCCTCTTCCAAATTTATAATAACCAATACATTACACCCAAAATATATTTTATGCAAGAAAAATCTTGATTAAGTCGTTTTTATGCATAATTAATACATATATGCATTTGAAAGCGAAAATTGGCCAACAAATGTGACTTTTGCGATAAGATTTGCTATAGTTATGACGTAAAAGGGTAAGGAGATGAATCTCAATGGCATTAAAGGTCAATCGCCAAAACGACATGGATGCAATGTTCGGTAAGTTTGCCGAAATGGATCCGGAAGATAAAAAACGTGATAAGTTCTTAAAACACGATAAAAAAGATAAAGATAAGAAACGCAAGAATGAACCAAAACCGGAAAAGAAGAAGAGATGGTTCTAGTTAGAGCGCGACAAGACCCGGTTAGGACCCAGAACATAAGCGAAAGCTTCCAATGATGAACGGTTTTTGTTCATCGTTGGAAGCTTTCGTTTATGTGGCCGGGTCCTGGGTCGTCGGAGCGTATTTTCAAAGCATAGGGGAGCTCAAAAGAGCATAATAAACGCACCAAAGTGTGACGAGACCTATGTGACCCTGGAGTGTAAGGCGGAGCCCGTTTCGGAGAAGAAAAGGGCCGGAAGATGCGATTTCTAAAGACACTTTGATTGAAATCCCCGGGTTTGGGATTTGAATTGAAGTGCCTTTAGAAGTTAGCATTTGGTCCACGGAACACGTTTCGACCAGATACCATCACACCAACCACAACCAAATAAACATGAGGACAATCAAAAGAGGCTGGGACAAAAGTCCTAGTTAACGCAAAAAAGCTTCGGAAATTTTTCCGAGGCTTTTTTGCATTTTATGTAGCACAGAGAATTCAACTCTGCTATTCTTAAATCGACAAAAACCCAAGGATAGGAGTGAATCTCTATGTACAA
>NZ_BDGB01000065.1:55563-55889 GCF_002157585.1 Lentilactobacillus parakefiri | reverse complement strand
ACGTTTAACTGATTAAGGCGATCATCTTGTTCAAAGAACAAGGTTGGGTGGAAATTATAAACTGAGGTTGCTTCCATGCCGATAATAATTTGGTCAGCTTGCTGAGACCGCTTTAAAATCTCATCACGAATATGACCGGCCCCCTTCGGGGGTGTTTGTTACTTCACCTTGGAAACACACTTGCTTATTTGAATCCATTCCACAATAATCAAGCTTCAATTTTGAAACATCAATACCAACATTCAAGTTCATTGATTCAGACCTCCTTTCCGTTCTTATTTTGGATAGGCTTGGGTGCTGTGTGATACTCCCTAATTATGAATCTT
>NZ_BDGB01000065.1:0-55542 GCF_002157585.1 Lentilactobacillus parakefiri | reverse complement strand
CTAACACTACAGCTTGTGGTTTGAACTTAAACAATTCATCTGGGCGGCATTCTTAAAATGTAGATAAACTACAGGAGGCGAAAGCCTATACCAGTTGGATCCGAATCCAATGAACAATTAGAGAATATCACACAGCATCCAAACAGCGAAGCTGGTCAATACTTGAATACATTTTTAATAATACGAGGAAGTGATCAGATGAACGTCAAATTAAAGGAAGTTATTCAACAACATAGTAAAAAATCTCTGACTACTGCCCAACTCGCAAACCGGGCAAATCTTTCCAGAAGTACCGTCACCGATGCGCTTAAACGCCCAATCGATAAAACTTCATTTGGTGTTGTCACCCGATTATTACTTGCAAGTGATATTTCATTGGATAGCGTGGTAGCTCCACCCGCATTAACCCCTGCCAAAGAGGAAGCACGTTTTCTGGATCAGTGTTCTTTAACCAATTTAACTATCATGGGAATTAAATTTAGTACGCCAGACAATTTTTGGCAAACCAGAGACAGCATTATAACGAGCATTTACGAAGGTGATCATCCAACCAAAGCTGACGTCGATGATGCTTATCAGCAACTTGAGGAGGATGTTCCAACTGCCACGTTGATTGATCGATTAGTACATGAATATGGTGGTCACCGGTGAATCCCCGAGATGATGCATTACTGCCTAATGGAACTTTCAAAAATAAAATTCATATTACGGATCAAAAAGAATTACAAGAACTGGAATATCGCGTGACTAAGCTGAAATATCGAACCATTCCGAACTACACGATAACCGATATTGACGCGCTCAAAAAGATTCATGAGTGGTTATTTGGCGATTTGTATCCATGGGCGGGTCAGTATAGAACAATTAACTTAAGCAAAGGCGCTACCAGTTTCATGCCTTATGAGTTATTTCACGAGGCAATTCCATATTTAAACAAGCAAATTAAGAACCTGAACACTACCAACTATCCGAGTGCACGCTTATTTGCGACGGATTTGGGACAATTATTGACAGATATTAACCATTTCCACCCTTTTCGTGAAGGTAATGGGCGTACACAAAGGTTATTTATCACACTATTAGCTATTCAAAGTGGTTATGAAATGCATTTTGCCCAGAGTTCACCTGCGTATGACCTTTATATGAAGGCATCCATTGAGGACAGCGCCGAGTTAATGGCAAAAGCAGTCCTTGACTCTTTAAAAATCTGAGCGGATTTTGAAAAAATTGCGGTTTCTTCTAAATAGGTCGTATCCCAGTTTGGAATTTTGCATGAAATCGAATTATCTGTTAGACTACTCGCAATTGCTTTTTTGCAAATGAAAGGACAGTTTAATGAAATTTAGCAAAACGCTATCATTCCTCGCCGTCACGTTTGGGGTTGGCTTGATTGCCGTCGAAGCGCAGCCGGCTGCCGCCAAGACCACGACCCACGCCGTTCCGACGACGCTGCAGGGAACTTGGTTCGGTAAGTATCACGATGACCTATTTGGCAACGTTCCGGTTAAACACCGGCTGACCAAGTATTCATTCCGCCAAGGCTCATCGAAGGCGTCTGAACAGGCTGATACCAGAACCTATTACGTTAATATCAAAAAATACCGGCAGACTAAGAGCAAGTCATACTTGTTCAAGGTTGCCAATAAAGCAAACAGTCGCGGTTACTGGAAGTTGACCTTGCTGTCACAGAATCAACCCGTGTATTTGAAGCACGTCAAGCATAACGGCAAGACGGCTTTGAAGATGTACTACAAATCGACTGATACCCACAAGGCTCAGACAAGTTACTTCTATCATCATAATTAACACCCAGGTGTTCAATGTAAGCGATCAACTTATGTTGGGCGCCTTTTTTCTCGCCAAGACATCGAGTCATTTAAAAATTAAATTTGACTTTCTTTACGATTTTTGGTGAAATAGAGGTCAATAAATTGGTATGATGTATATAGCGTATCGCGTTTCTTTGGCGGTATGATGACACTAAATATAACTGATGATTGTGAGGAATTGCTAATGAGTAAAATTTCGATACAAGGCAGTTTAGAAACCAAGCAGATTGTGGGCAGTTATTCCGATGTTGAGAAGAAAATTGTCGCAGATCTGGATTCAGCACAGGTAAAAGACGGCAAAAAGCCATTTTCAAAGATTGCTGACGAGGTGGTTATTGAACCATATAAGGATGGCGCTTATTCATATCACGCAATGTTAACGGAAGCCGCAAAAATGTACGATCTGTCACCAGATATTCAGAAGAATGCGCAGGTGTCGGAAGACTAGAGAGCGCGGACCAGCCTGGTCTGCCCCGGTGTATAAGAGGAAAGCACGCATTGACTAGCGGTTTGTGCTGGTGATGCGTGCTTTCCTCTTATACACCGGGGCTGGGCTGGGTAGCGTATTTTAAAGGTAGAAGGAAGCACATAAGAACCTAACAAACGTGCTCTACTGCCCACTAATCCAATACCCACCGAATACATTTAAACATACCAAGAATGACCAATCATAAAAGGAAGTGGGGTCGGAACAAACCAAATGTTTGCTCCGGCCTCATTCTGTTTAAATATTTCTAATTAGAGCAGTGCTGAAAGCGGGCGGGGTATCTACCCACAATTTTTTTTGGAAGTTCCCCGCAAAAAACGCAAACCAAGTTTCTGATTTGATAGCAAACTTCCGCGAAAGATATTATAATGTTGACTATGATTGAAATATAGAAAGTGTGCATCTTCCCATGAACAAAAAAATTATGTCAGGATCTTTCTGGCTTTCATTTGGCAGTATCTTTTCCCGAGTTCTTGGGATTTTATACTTGATTCCCTGGCTGTATATGATTGGTTCACCCGAACATAAGAATGTTGCCATGGCTTTATTTAATGCCTCTTACAACCCATATGGCCTCTTTATCGCCCTGGGAACGGCCGGTTTTCCGTCTGCAATTGCGCGGCGGGTCGCCATTTATAATGGTCAAAATAAGTTCTTAAATTCCCGTCAACTCGCTAAAGTTGGTTCTTTTGTCATGCTGCTCTCCGGAATTATCTGCGGGGCAGTTCTTTGGGTCATTGCGCCCTTAATTGCCAAGAATAGTCCGGTTGTTTCTACGCAAAGTGCCGTGACGTCAATTCGGGTCTTGGTGCCAGCAATTGTCATTTTGCCATCGATGAGCAGTATCCGCGGCTGGTTCCAGGGTAATCAAGACCTTAAACCGTATGGCGTTTCTCAGCTGTGGGAACAATTCATCCGGATCGTTTTTATTTTGGTATCAACGTATCTGGTCATTAACGTCTTTCACCGCAGCTATATTGAGGCGGTGTATTTAAGCGTCATGGCAGCCTTTGTTGGTGCGGTTGCCAGTTACCTTTATTTGGGACTGTATTATCGCAAACAATCGGCTCACTACGCTGAACTGGCCAAGAAAAGTGCCCCGTTTGATCTAACCAGTATCCGGAAAATTTTCACGATGATTGCCTACGAATCGATTCCGTTTGTAATCGTCGGTTCTGGAATCACCCTCAGTCAGTTGATTGATCAGCTGTTCTTCAAGCAGGTCATGCAGGGCGT
The DNA here is from genome assembly GCF_002157585.1 of Lentilactobacillus parakefiri. Lineage (GTDB taxonomy): Bacteria > Bacillota > Bacilli > Lactobacillales > Lactobacillaceae > Lentilactobacillus > Lentilactobacillus parakefiri. Next base: position 51,990 of record NZ_BDGB01000065.1, on the reverse strand, counting down.
TCAACACTTTACTGCTGAATACACCCAGTACATTTACACGTTGTTTTCTGCCAATCCAACCAAGATTACCACGGTGGTGGTCTCATTGGCATTGGCAGTGGCCGAGACGACTTTGCCGTTATTGGCTAACAGCCAGGCTTCCAAGAAAGCGGATGTTGGCGATCTGATCTTCCAGAATGTGAACATGCTGATGTTTGTGTTGCTGCCGATTGTGACCATCCTTTGTGGTCTGTCTTATGAAGCCAATGGGATTTTCTTCTCATTTAGTCTAATTGGCGGCAAATATTTGGCTGCCAACATTCTCCAGAGTTTGATACTGGGGCTGGCAATTAACGGCCTCACCCTGCTTCAAGCCCTTCATTATAGTAAGAAGGCCATGTATTACCTGGTGGTGGGACTGGTAGCCAAATTATTGTTCCAAATTCCACTGGTCATCTTGCTTCAAGGATTTGGGGCAATTATTTCCACGGCAATTGGGTTTGGGTTCATCTGCCTGTTGAGTTACGGCGAAATTATGTATGAGTTCCACGTGCCGTTTGGCAAGCTGAAGACCAGCGTTTGGGTCAATCTGTTATTCTTCGTGATTGTCATGGGATTAACCTGGGGTATTCATCAGGTGATCCTGCCAAGCCGATTGATTCCGGCATTCCTGTACTGTGTTGTCTTTGGTTTGGCAGCTCTTGGCATTTATATCTTTATGGCCAATCGATTCGGCCTGTCCGAGACGATGTTTGACCATAAACTTGGATATAAATATTTTCGGTATAAGCACTTTCAATAGCGACAGGTTAGTTTTTCTTCGTATCTAAAGGATGAGGAGAAGGCAGAATAGCGCTGAATAATATTCAAATATGGAATATTCTGTTATAATTGAGAATGAGAGATGTTACTTTTGATGTTGTGACTGAAAAAATTCAGTCACTAAATATAAATGGATTTATTTTTGATTGGCATCAGTTAGTACCTAATGAAATTTTAATTGGCGCATTTCTCAATTCAAGTTTAGTGGGGCTAATTGGATTTATTCGTAACTATCAGAGCTTATTTAATCGAGTTATTTTGATTGAAATTCAAAGTGAAAATCGTGGTTTGGGTTTGGGAGCTACGCTATTGTCACTCGTAATGCAGGACGCTTTCTTGCAAGATGGATTTGAAGGCCATGTGGAATTAATTAGTAAATCCGACGGGACAGAGATCTTTTATGAACATTTAGGTGGCAAGTTCTGGTCTCCACAAAACGTGATATTTGATACCCAAGCCAGCAAATTGGTGGTCGAGAAACACTATCCGTGGAGAGGTGTCTGACATGACTAAGACAGAACTGATCAATACTTTGGATTATTTGAACACGGTCATTGAAAATTACCGGGCTGACTCGCCTGACTCTCAGCAGGCGGCTTCGAGGCTTTCTGAACTGGTCAATGGCACGATTGGTATCCGAGAACTATCATTTATCGGCCAGGCAATTGGCCGAAGCTTTACGAATTCAGAACTTGCCGATTTAATTCTGGCATCAAAAGCCAATCAGCCATTAAACGAGGCGATTCAATTACCCGCCGAAGCCGATGCTGCTTACACCATTAAGTATCAACGCCGCCAGGCAGGGATGACCCAAGTGCAACTAGCTAAAAAGATTGGTATCGAGCAGAGTCAGCTTGCCAAGATTGAAAATGGCAGTCTGAAAGTAAGCCTGAATCTGCTTCAAAAGGCAATGACCGTGTTTGGCCGTTCATACATTGTTAAAGCACTATAGAAAAGCGCTCAATGACGTCATGAAGACGTTGATTGAGCGCTTTTAGGCTAATCGCATGTAAGCTTCGTACTTATTAACATCCTTAAACGGCAGGCTTTGAAAAATCTTCATCTCCAGCCGGTTAGCCATCTCAAATTCACCGGCCAATATCTGGTCGTGATCTTGAAGCCACTTCAGCTGCTGGTTCAACAACCTGTTAAGCGCGCTGGCATTTACGCCATTCATCTGGCCGAGTTCAACTGAGCGGTCGTCAAAATCATATAGGAAACTGAAGGCGGCCAGGTGACCGTCTTGGATTAAGGCGAATGGAGCGGTCGACATTTGACGGTGTGAAATGAGTGCGGACCAGTCTGGCAAAGAGATCGTTATTGCCGGATTAAAAGCTGGCTTTCCAGCGTATTGGCTCATACTTTGCCCCAAAATGTGTTGGTAGAGTTGATCTTGTCGCGATATTTCAGCAAACGTCTTGAGAGTCCCCGGACCAACTGGATTGCCTAACGATAGGCCGATCAGATCCACCGTTGCGATCAACTTAGTTTGTACCAAATGAAATCCCCTAGTGCTCAACCACTGATTGAATGGATGCTGAGGGGCGTAGTCGCGGGTGATCATGCGGTCGTCGTCAAACTTCCAAGCCAATTTTTGAATATCGGTGTAGACACGCTGGAACAAGATAGCCCGTTCAGTGGCTTTGGGATCAACATACACGGCAAAGTTAAGGGCATTTGGGTGTAACTTGTTGTGCCAGAAAACTGAAGTGGCATCAATCGTTCCGTGTGGGTGATACACCTTGACGTTGTCAGGATAGGTCCGCATGCCGCTAAAAATTTCGTGCTCATTTTCAGGTGCGTGGGGAACAAATTCAGTTTTATTGGGTAAAATGGGTCGCATTGATTTCCTCAAATTAGTTAAATGGATGGTTGTGGAACAGTTGGGTATAAAAGATAATCTCGTGGAAGGCTTCTTCCAATCGGGCTTCAAAATGATCACTGTTTTGAGCGCCTTTGCGGAGTTCACCGGCTTCGGTAAAGTTGTCATTGACGTTCCAGAGCAGCACCGGCGTTGGCAGGACCATCATCTTGAGCATCTGCAAAATTTCCACGAAGGATTCCGCAGCCAACATTCCACCGTCACTATAGTAGGAATACGAGATAATTTAGACGGGCTTGTGATCGACTTCCGGGCCGACATAGTCCAAGGCATTTTTCAAGACGCCGGGGATGGCGTGATCATATTCAGGCGTCATAATGACAAATCCGTCATCGGCCTTCAGCTGATCCAGCCATTTGTGTTCACTTGCTTTTAGCCCGGTAATCGGATTTGACAGCGGGGTTTCATCATGCTGATACGGCTCCAACGGGAAATTTTCCAAGCGAATCCAATCGAACTGAACGGTTTGAGTATCGCGGAATTTTGATTCTAGATACTTGATGATTGATTCACCTAACTGGCTGCGAATCGATCCTAAGACAACACCAATTTTTATCAAAGTAAGCTGACCTCCATTACATAGTTAAAATCAGTATAGCACGTTGCCAAAGCATAGAAAAAGCGCCCCAGTTCTTGACCGTTTTGGGTCGAAAACTGGGGCATTATTTTTCGTTAATTTTATCAATAAGTATCTTGTAAGCTTCACATTTACACCCGCGCTTCTTGTGCCTCATCAACTGCAGAACGAATTGACTTGGTAAATGCCTCAACTGCCTCTGGCGCAGCTTGTTTCTTTTGAGCAACGATGTCAACAATCGCACTGCCAATAATCACGCCGTCGGCAATTTCTGCCATGTCCTTCGCCTGTTCCGGTGTATGCACGCCAAAGCCGATTGCGGTTGGCACGTCGGTGTATGATTTAATTTCGGCAACCAGATCCTTTAAGCCATTGAAGAATTCATTTCGTTCCCCAGTGATGCCCAGTGAGGAGACCACGTAGATGAAGCCGGACGCTGCCTTGGCAATCTTTTCAACTCGGTGGCCGGATGTTGGCGCAATCAGTGGGATGATATCAATGCCATATTTATCAGCAGTTGGAACAATGTCATCACGGCTTTCATATGGCATGTCGGGGATGACCAAGCCAGAAACACCTAATGCCTGACACTTTTGACAGAAAGCATCATAGCCGTATTTGAAGACGATATTTAGATAAGTGAGAAACACAATCGGCACATCGGTTTGTTTACGGGCAGCGGCAACGATTTCAAAGACTGTTTGGGTACGGACACCGGCGTCAAACGCACGCAGATCAGCGGCTTGAATCACGCCGCCGTCAGCGATCGGGTCGGAGAAGGGAATCCCGACTTCAACGATGTCAGCGCCGCCTTCGGCCAAAGCGACGATATTGGCAACTGTGGTATCAAAGTCCGGGTCGTCAGCCACGACAAACGGAATAAATGCTTTATGATTTTTGAAAATTGCGGATAAATTACTCATCAATATCGACTCCTTTGTATTTGGCGATGCTGGCAACGTCTTTGTCGCCGCGTCCTGATAGGGTGCAGACGATGATCTGGTCTTTACTCATCGTTGGGGCAATTTTTTCAACGTAAGCAACCGCGTGACAGCTCTCGATTGCAGCGACAATGCCTTCTTCTCGGGCAATATATTCAAATGCCTGGACCGCTTCATCATCCGTGATGCCGACGTATTGAGCTCGGCCTTCCTTAGCCAAAGTAGCGTGTTCCGGGCCGACTCCTGGATAATCCAAACCAGCGGAGATTGAGTAAACTGGGTTGATTTGGCCGTCTTCGTTCTGCAGAAATAAGGACTTCATGCCGTGGAAAATTCCCACGCTGCCCCGTTCGATCGTTGCAGCCGTCTGGTCGCTGTCGACGCCCTTGCCGGCAGCTTCAACGCCCACTAATTTGACGTTTTGGTCATCGATGTAATCCGCAAAGCTGCCGATGGCGTTGCTGCCGCCGCCGACACAGGCGACAACCATATCCGGGAGGGTGTTTTCCTTTGCTTTAAGCTGCTGCTTGGATTCTTTACTGATGACGCTTTGAAAATATTTGACCATTTCTGGAAATGGATAGGGGCCAACAGCCGATCCCATGACGTAAAATGTGCCCTCAGAACGACTTGCCCATTCCTGCAGAGTGGCGTTGATGGCATCTTTGAGTACCATCGAACCGGTCGTTACCGGGTGAACCTTGGCACCAAGTAATTCCATTCGGTAAAAGTTTAGTTTCTGGCGGTCAGTATCTTCTTTGCCCATGAAGATTTCACACTCCATCCCGAACAAGGCAGCGATGGTCGCAGTGGCAACGCCGTGTTGGCCGGCACCAGTTTTAGCAATCAGGCGTTTTTTGCCTAAATGTTTGGCGAGTAATGCTTGGCCGATAACGTTGTTAATCTTGTGGGCGCCGGTGTGGTTAAGATCCTCACGTTTGAGGTAGATTTTAGCACCGCCAAGGTCTTCGGTCATGTTCTTGGCATAATAGAGCAGTGATGGCCGGTTGGCGTAGTTGATTAACAAATCGTGGAGTTCAGCTTGGAAATCCGGATCGTCTTTCAACGTGTGAAAAGCGTGATCGACTTTTTCCAATTCAGTCATTAAAGTTTCAGGGATGTATTGGCCGCCATATGTATTGGCGAAAATTCCTAGTCGCTTGGTTGTTTTAGCTTCAGTTAAATTTTTCATAGGACATATTCCTCTTTCGTATTTTTTATAAAATCTTGGATTTTGGCTGGATCTTTTTGGCCGTTGGCTTCGACCCCCGATGAGACATCGACAATGTCTGGGTGAACCACCTGAATTGCTTGGCTAACGTTGTTGGGGGTCAAACCACCTGCCAGAATGATTGGTCGATTGATGTGGGAGATCGCCTGCCAATTCAATGTTTGGCCGGAGCCCTTGCCACTGTCGACCATGAGATAATCCGCGGTAGACTTTGGATCGATGGATTGATGCTCAAAGACTTGAATGACTTTGAGCCCGGCATGCTGCAGTTTGGCGACTTCTTCAGGGGTGCTTCGACCATGTAGTTGGGCAATGTCAATCGCGCCGGCACGGTAAACGGCCAGAATCTCAGCGACGGATTCGTCCACAAAAACGCCAACTTTTTGAATACTTGGATTTAAATGGGTCTGCAGTGCCAGCGCGGTTGCTAACGAAATGACGTGGCGGCTTTTTGCAAAGACGAAGCCGGCAAAATCAGTGTGCGCTTCGTTGACAGCCGTAATGTCTTCCGGCTTCATCAACCCACAAATTTTGACTTTAACCATGGATGTACCTCCTGAAATTATTTGACGGTGGCTGCTTTGAATTCTTTAATCAGTTGTTGCTTGTGATTAGTCCGCATGAGAGTTTCACCGATTAGGATGCCGTTGAAGCCGGCGTTGGCCAGCCTTTCAACATCCGTCTGGGTCTTGATGCCGCTTTCGGCGATCACGGGGATGTTTTCCGGAACCATTGCCCGTAATTTTAAGCTGTTTTGAAAATCGATTTTGAAATCTTTGAGGTTTCGGTTGTTGATACCGATGATTTTAGCGCCAGATTTTAATGCGCGGGTGACTTCATCAGCGGTATAGGCTTCAACGATGGCCTGCATGCCAAGGCGTTCTGCCAATTCACGGTATTCCCGGAGCTGTCGATCATTAACGATGGCGACAATCAGTAGAATGATTGAGGCACCGTTGGCCTTGGCCTCATAGATCATGTAAGGGTCAATCGTGAAGTCCTTTCGTAGCGTTGGTGCCGAAACCGCCCGGCTGATCTCTTTGAGGTAATCGAGCCGCCCGTTGAAGTAGTCTGGTTCAGTCAAAACGGAAATCGCGTCGGCCTCGGCTTGGTCATAACGCTTGGCAATTTCCAAGTAGGGAAAGTCATTAACGATTGTTCCTTTGGAGGGTGATGCTTTTTTAACTTCGGCAATGACATGGAGTCCCGGCTGTTTCAAGATCCGAAGAAAATCAGACTTTGGCTTGGCCGGCAGCTGGGCAACGGCGCGTTGCAATTCCGTCAGTGATTGAATAGCCTCATGCTTTCGTAAGCGTCGATGGGTCGCGGCAACTAAATCGTCTAGAATCATGCAACCACGTCCTTGCGTTTGTCAGAGAAGGCGATCAGGCGGTCAAGTTCAGCTTGGGCTTTGCCGTCGTCGATCGTCTTGGCTGCGAGATTGATGCCGTCTTGAATGGTTAGTTCTGGGTGGGCGAGGTGAAGGGCGGAGCCGGCATTGAGTAAGACAATGTCTCGTTTGGCCCCTTTTTTACCGGCTAAGATGTCACGGGTAATTTGGCCGTTTTCTTCGGGAGTGCCGCCCACCAAATCTTGTCGAGCAGCTCGTTTGAAGCTAAATTGTTCCGGTGTCAAAACGTACTGGGTTAATTTACCGGCCCGCAGTTCAACGACTGCCGTTTCATCTGCGACGGTCATTTCATCGAGACCGTCACGGCCGTGGATGACCATGGCATTTTTAACGCCTAACTTTTTCAACACGTTTGCCAACGGTTCAAGCAGGGCTTCATCGTAAACACCTAATAACTGGCTGGTTGGGTGAGCTGGGTTGACCAGTGGGCCGAGGATGTTGAAGATGGTGCGAATGCCCAATTGTTTGCGAACCGGAGCAACATATTTCATTGATTTGTGGTATTCCTGAGCAAATAAGAAGCAGAGGTTGTTGTCCTGTAGGCTTTGGAAACTGGTGGCCGGATCTTCATTAATGTCTAAACCGAGTGCTTCAAAGACATCGGCGGCGCCACTCTTGGAAGAAGCGGCTCGGTTACCGTGCTTGGCAACTTTGGTTCCGGTAGCGGCAACGACAATTGCACTGGTGGTGGAGATGTTGAAGGTGTTGGCTTTGTCGCCGCCAGTGCCAACAATTTCTAAAACGTTCCCGGATTCAGGGAAGACTAGGGCGTGATTTCTCATAGATGAGGCGGCACCAGCAATTTCGTCGATGGTTGGATTCTTAGCGGTAAGGGCGGTTAAAAGCGCGGCAGTTTCAATTTCGGATGTTTCGCCGTTCATAATTTCATCAAGAACGGATTGGCTTTCGTTAAAGGTTAAATCTTCGTGGTTAACAACTTTTTCAATGGCTTGTTTTATCATGGTAAATTCCTCCTGATATAAGTGAGCGGATCCAAGCGGTCAGAAATCGGAGTGTAAGTCTCCTCAGAGATAAATTCCTGGTTTTGGAATTTATCTCTGAGGTGCTTACACGGAGATTTCTGCTTGGAGGAGCTGTCCTAGTAAGTGTCGAGTTATCATTTAGTTGAAATTCAGTCTATGATTTGCCATCGTTTAATTTCCATGTTCATAAGTATGACCTCCATTGATTGCAAAAAAATAATCCGTCCACAACAAACCAAATGTTTGTTAAGGACGGATTATTCCGCGGTGCCACCTTAGTTCGATTAATTAGGGTAGATAAAAAGTATCCGTTAAGTTCCCCAATTAATCACGCTTAGCAAGGGACTAACATCCCTCCGGCAACTGACGTATGCCAACACGTTTCTCCGTACTTGCGAACTTTCGGAAGAACCCTCAGTGGTCCATTTAATCATCTGCGTTCGACTGCACTCTCAGCTGCGGTAGCTCTCTTTGCGTGCACAATGATCTTGATCTCCACTTCATCAGTTTTATGGACGAATTAATTGTTGCTTTGTATATTAGAGCCTTATAATATAAATGTCAACAGATTTTAATTAAAAAAGTTAAAATTATTATTTTATGGGGGTTGAGTCAATGGAAAAATTAGTCCGAGAATACATCGAGAACCAGCCAGCATCAAGGCAAGAGAAGCTACTGCAACTGTACAAGATTATTAAAAAAGAAATGCCGGCAGGATATGATGAAAAAATTTCCTATGGGATGCCAACATTTCACTATCATAAAAACATCATTCACTTCGCAAATTTTAAGAATCATATTGGCATTTACCCTGGCTCAAAGGCGATCAGTGCATTTAAGGATCAGCTAACCGGCTACAAGACAAGCATCGGCGCCATTCAGCTGCCGGTCGACCAACCGTTGCCTGAAGACTTGATTATTCGAATTGTTCAATTTAATCTCGACAACGCCTAGTATTCTCTTGGTGAGTATGGTATCACTGAACCAAGAGAAATTGGAGGGATTAGTGTGCAAAACCAGTTGAGTCACCCTGGTGGTCATCAACTACACGAGAGTAACCATGTATTCAGTGAGGAAAAGATCATTGGCGATATCGCAACAATTGCCAATATGATTATGTATATTTCATACATAGGGGAGATCTTACAAAATCTGAATGGTCAGCCAACGTCATTTATTCAGCCTTTCTGTGCTTCGATTAACGCGGCACTCTGGGTTGCCTATGGCTGGGTCAAGCCAAAGCGGGATTGGATTTTAATTGTGGCCGATGTGCCCGGCGTTATATTTGGGTTGATCGCCGCAATGACCGCAATTATGTAAGGTCGTCAAAGCACATTGCCAGCATTGGTGAATGTGCTTTTTTATTGTATAATTTTCAAAAATGCAGGGGGACGGTCACATGAAGATAAAAATTGCGTTGGCACAGCTTGATATTAAATTCGGCAATCCGGATAAAAACTTTGCTCAAATCGAACCAAATGTTCAAAAAGCCGCCGAACAACGCGCAGATATCGTTGTCTTTCCAGAAATGTGGAATACCGGCTACGATTTGACCCGTTTAGACAAGGTGGCCGATAAGAACGGTCAGCAGACACAGACTTTATTGGGAGAATTGGCCAAGAAGTATCAAATGACCATTCATGGCGGTTCAGTCTCAACTGAAAAGAATGGTGCGTTCTACAATACGACTTACATCTTCGGGTCTGACGGCAAACTGTTGACGACTTATGACAAGGTTCATCTATTTGGGTTGATGCATGAGGATCAGTATTTAGCAGCCGGGGTTGAAGAAGATCACTTTCAGATTAAGGGTGTCAACGCCGCCAGCGTGATTTGCTACGACATTCGTTTTCCTGAATGGCTGCGGACCCTGAGCCTGGACGATAGTCGGATCCTATTTGTTCCAGCTGAGTGGCCAACTTCGCGAATCCCTCAGTGGCGACGACTACTGGCCGCTCGGGCAATTGAAAACCAAAGCTTTGTCGTGGCCGTGAACCGAGTCGGCAGTGATCCTGACAATCCATTTGGCGGTCATTCCGGGATTTACAATCCAATGGGCGAGGAGATTGTGACACTGAACGATGAGCCCCAATTAAAAGTATTTACGATTGACACTAAGGAAACCGACGATGCCCGTGGCTTTATGCCGGTATTTGCCGATCGACGGCCGGAACTTTATCGATAGAGTAGGTGAAAGATGAGACTGCTGTGTTTTTTGGTAACTTCACCGTTAGATTTTGTTACCTAAAACGTTGTCTCAGTTAGGAGAATCATGACGTGACCCACAAAAAGGTGATCATGATAAGCAGTCTGCTTGTCATCCTCGTTGCCACGCTGGTTGGCACCTGGGCTTTCCAACCCCAACAGAAACACCGCCGAGCCAGTGAAACACCGGTAGTTAGGCGGTCATACTTGCCCCTGTCTACCAAGATGTTTTACCAGCATCCTAAAATGCGAGATAGTGCGATTATTTACTTCGCAATCAAGCACCTTCATATTCAGCGCTGGCAGGAAGTGGCTGATTTTAAGGCCGGCTGGCAAGTCGAAAGATATCAAAAAGCCGGCAAGTGGCAGTACCTGGTTTGGCCTGATCAGAACATTGGCGATCAAGAAAAGCAGCTTACGCCAAATTGGTTTGAAATTAGCAAGGATCATCGCGTGACTTACCATAGTTTTGAGGTGCATACGGCTGCATCAGATGAGGATCAACACGCTACCGTCGCGATCAACAGGATTGTGACCCAAATTAATGCCGATCGGGCAGCAGGGACCGTGCGGAGAATGACCCGACATTTAACAATTAAAGTTCATAACTGAAATCCGGGTAAGAGGACGGTTTGCAAGCCATTGTCTTACCTCACAATTTTAGTGAATAAATATTAATAGGCATGTATAGAAAAGTACCAATTTGGTTACAAGTAATTAGTCCTGTAACTAGATTGGTGTTTTTTTATCTATAGTTAGCATGCAAAAGGTGCTCTAAAGTTATCATTATATGATATTTCAGTGGGTTCGAATTGATATCTTTGATTGTTTGCGAAATTCGTGTGGAGATAGATTCGTCCATCGTTTGAACTGACGGCTAAAGTTCGCAAGGCTGCTATACCCGAGGGAGGATCCAATGTCACTGATTGAGTAACGTGGCTTCATTAGCAACTTCTTCGCTTCATTTACTTTGAGCTTAGATAAGTACTCACGTGGTGAAATCCCGAATGTCTGCTTAAAAATTCTAAAGCCATAGCCACTGCTCAGGCCGGCGTTGGAAATTGCATCTTCAACGATCACCGCTTTTTCATCCGGCAGATAGCCATTCTTGATGTAGCCCAACACCTGGTTGGTTAACTTACTTTTCATATAATCAGCGATGATTCTAGAGTATTCAGCCTGTGTGGAAGAACTTTCAGTGGTGTCGTTGGTTGCGGTATAGTAGAACAATTGGAGAATTTTGGATAATTCGATTTGAATCACCATTTTTGTGTTGAAATCATATGACGTGTCTGCCACTAAAGAGTCGAGCTTGAAAAGATGGGGCGTTATCTTTTTACATAGGGAAGAAGCTTTGGGGTAATAGTACTTGAGGCCTTGGATGAGTTGAACCTTCAGACTCGGATCATCAATATCAAAGTGAAAGCAGAAGTACTTTAATCCCTTACCAGCAGATACTTGGTGAAGAAACTCCGGGGGAATGACGAAGAAATCTCCGGCACTAAGTGTATAGTCTTCAGAGTGGATATTGGCAAATTCCTCACCCTCAAGGACGAAGATACATTCAAAGGCGTAGTGCTTTTCCACTGGAACAATCCAATCAGTATCAACCTTCTGTTCATGGGCGCCAAAAAAGGTGAGATTCCAGTCGATTACCGGCAATCGTTTGGCATTTTTTAAAAAATCCATCAGTTTTCCTCCATCCGAAAAGCAACCAGATATTAAATGTTGTGTTTATTATAGGTCATATTTGGATAAACTTAAAGTTGATGGTGGAATATACATCGGCTAAGTAATATTGCATAATAAGAACCGATGAAGAAAGCGCTTTCCACATCAAGGACCAAATTTAACTTAGGAGGATCATTCACATGAACTTTAAAAACTTTTTGTATGGCGCAGCATACTACTACGAATATCTGCCATATGAACGACTCGATAAGGATATTCAAATGATGAAGGATGCCAACATTAACGTCGTCCGAATTGGTGAAAGTACTTGGAGCACCTATGAACCCCAAGAAGGCATTTTCGATTTCACCAAGCTGGACAAGGTTATCGACGCGATGCAAGAAGCTGGAATTAAAGTAATTGTTGGAACCCCAACTTATGCCATTCCAACTTGGATGGCTAAAGAATATCCTGAAGTGATGTTGACTGATAAGACCGGGAAACACGAATACGGTCCACGACAGGTCTTTGATATTTCTAATCCAACGTTTAGAGCGCTTTGCGAAAGAATTATTCGTAAGATGATTGAAAGAACAGCTGACAAACCAAATGTAATCGGTTTCCAAGTTGATAATGAAACCAAGCATTTTGATACCAGCAGCCAGAATGTCTACATTGCCTTCCAGAAATGGCTGAAAAAGAAGTTCAATGGTGATTTAGACAAATTAAACCACGCTTATGGCTTGGATTACTGGAGTAATCGCATTAATGCTTGGGAGGACTTCCCACCAATCAACTCTACAATCAATGGCAGTCTGGGATCTGCCTTTGAAGAATTTAAACGAACTCTTGTAACCGATTTCTTAGGTTGGCAAGTTAATCTTGTTAATCAGTATAAGCGGGCAGACCAGTTTGTTACCAATAACTTCGATATGGAGTGGCGGAAGGGATCGTTTGGGATTAACCCGGACGCCAACCACTTTGAAATATCTAAAGCCTTTGACGTAACGGCTGTGGATATTTACCACCCAACTCAGGACAACTTAACCGGAATTGAAATCGCTTTTGTCGGTGACCTTGCTCGTTCAACAAAGGACCAAAACTACATTGTCATGGAAACTGAAGCCCAGGCGTTCAGACATTGGGTTCCATATCCCGGCCAGTTAAAATTGCAGGCCTTTTCACACGTTGCATCAGGTGCCAACATGGTGAGCTACTGGCACTGGGCATCAACCTCCAATGGTTTTGAAACGTATTGGAAGGGATTGTTGGGTCACAATTACCAGCCAAACCCTGTCTATAACGAAGCTAAAACAATTGGGAAGGAACTCAGTGAGATTGGCGATAACTTCTTGGAGACTCATAAGAATAACCGAGTAGCGTTTGTCGTCAGCAACCAAGCATTAAGTGCGGTTGATTGGTTCCCATATAAGAATACGATCTTCGACAAGACCGGCGAGCACCAGTACAACGACGTTTTACGTGCATACTACGATCCACTGTACAAGTTGAATGTGGAAGCCGATATTCGTCAAATCGGCGACCCAAGAATTAGCAATGATAATTATGATTTATTAATTGTGCCAATGCTTTACTCAGCAACTGACGAGCAGCTTGAACAGTTGAATGATTTTGTTAAGAACGGCGGTAACATTGTTTACTCATTCCGTTCAGGATTTACCAATCAAGATGTTAAAGTCCGTACTGAAGTTCAACCAGCACTTATCTCTAAAGCTGTGGGAACAGAATACGAATTATTTGTTGAACCAGATCGCAACTATGGAACCGGTAAGCCTGCAAAAGATATGACGATTACTGGAACTGAGGAACTTAAAGGCATCCAGGCACAACCGGTTAAGTATTGGGCGGAACTTTTGACCCCAACCACTGGTAAAGCACTTGCAACATACGACCACCCATATTGGGGTAAGTATGCTGCGATTACCGAAAACCAATACGGTAAGGGTAAAGCCTTCTATGCTGGTTCATATTTGAACGAAAAATCGATCACAGAATTGTACAAGTACGTCTTGAAGGACGTTGATTTATGGACCTCTAGGCAGGAACAGACTTTCCCAATCATTAATAAACGTCTGGAGACTAAAGATGGCGCAACATTAAATTTCTACTTCAACTATTCTCAAGAAAAGCAGCAAGTAACATTTAAATCAGAATCTGGAAAAGAACTTGAAGATGGGACGACCCTGTCATCAGGAGATCACTTCGACCTTGATCCTTGGTCAGTAAAAATTTTCAAATCTACAAAATAATTTCGAAAAGAGAGGTACGGAACATTGAAAGAAAATAAACCAAATGCAGACGGTACCTGGTCTGCAAGTACAACGAATGCGCAACAGCCTAAAACGCCAGTGTACATTGGAATCGCTGTTGGTCTTGGTGCGTTACTCTGGTTAGCACCATTTATGGGATTAAACTCTGTTTTAAACCCACAGAAGCTGGCTAACATTTTTGGTGGCCCTGGGAGTCAAGTTAACAACTTCCTCGCTTTACTTGGGACGTTAGGTGCCGTTACGTTAACCATTACGACGATTATCATTGGTGCCTTATCTGATTTGACCCGTTCACGTTGGGGTCGTCGGACACCTTGGATTGTCGTAGGATCAGTATTAACGGCCGCCGTGATGGTTGGTCTTGGGATGGTCAACAACAAGTCACAATTACCAATTTTTATCGTATTATGGTGCTTGATTCAAACATTCATTAACATGATTGTTGCACCATTAATCGCCGTTATTGCCGACCGTGTTGCACCCGCTCACCGTGGGACGATCTCATCAATTTATGCTATTGGTTATGTGATTGGTCAGTATGGTGGACCAGTTATTGGTGGCCGTTTCTTGAGCACTGCTAATCCTGGTTTGGTTAACACCGGTTACTATGTATTAGCTATCATGATGTTAATTTCTGGACCTGTTGCTGCGATGATTATGCATGAAAAGTCCAGCTTGGGGATGCCAAAGCAACGCCTTGACTGGAATGGTTTTGTTCAAGCATTTATCTTCCCAATTCACCATGTTCGTAACTTCTATCTTGCCCTCTTCGATAAGATGATGATCAACATTGCCGTTACCGCATTTGGTACTTATCAAGTGTTCGTGTTGACAAGTGGGATGGGTCTGGCAAGTAGTGAAGCCGGCCAGTACATTTCATACATGGGGACTGCCACGATGATTACTGCCATCATCTTCTCATCAACTGCCGGTGGTGTTTCGGATAAAATTAGAACTCGTAAGTGGCCAGTTGCCTTCTCAGCCGTATTAACCGCTATCGGAACTATTTTGCCATTCGTATTCCGGGTTCCCGGTTCAATGATCTGGTACGGAATTGTTGCCGGTACTGGTGCCGGAATCTTCTTCTCAGTTGACCAAGCTTTGAACCTTGAAGTTTTGCCTAACCCAGAGAACTCCGCTAAGGACCTTGGTATCTTGAACTTTGCCAACACTGGTGCTCAGATTCTTGCTCCTGTATTAGGTGCTATTCTGTTCGACATGGTTGGTAAGCAATACATGCCAATCCTGCTAATCCTCTCAATCATCGCCCTTGTTGGTGCATTGCTGGTTCTCTGCATCAAAGAAGATCGTGCAAAGATTGGTGGCCGGGATGCTGAATAAGCATTTCATATTTACAAATTTGGTTGCAAAAACTTGTGCCTAAATTGAACCTGCACCCCAGCAGTTTAGATTGAGCACATGTATAAAACAAAAGTGGGGCCGGAAAAAATCCGGTTCCATTTTTTGGTTTTAGTTAATTAGTGAGTTGGATCGTGTGTTGGATTGAACGTCATCTCTCTTCGAACAGCTTAAGTAGAAACAATGCGGTAAGTCTGTATTTAGATCCCCTTTCGGATCAACCCCCAAATTCTTTCGAAACGATCCTGGTAGTCGGGCCGATTCCAAGATTCTTTGAAGTTGGGCAGGGAAAACACCGCAAATGCCGATAAAATTGCCTCGGCGCGTTCAAGATTTTTATCATGATAGGCCATTATGTTGTCGATAATCTGATAGGAATTTGTGAGAACGGATCTTAACGCAAAGGGACTGTTGTCAACATATTCGGTATTTAAAACAAACATTTGTGGATTTTCATTGTAGGCCCGCTTCTTAGCATTAACAAATGCCCAAAGCCAATCATGAAGTTGTTCCTCCTTTGTTGCCGGGTGTTGGGGATTTCTGGCAACCTCTTCGGCAACCAAGCGATTTAGCCACGTTTTGGCAACTTCTTCCCAAAGATCCTGCTTATTCTTGAAGTGCTTGTAGATTGCGGCATGAGTAACGTCTAGTTCATCGGCAATTTGCGATAAGGTGATATCGGATGTCTGCTTTTCATTGATCAATTTTTCAGCTGTGCTGATGATCTTTTCGTTTGTTATTTTTTCCATCATATTTCCTCTAACCAACTATTTTGGTTTCCTGCCACGAATAAATTCTTTCTGTTATTCTAACATAAAGATCAAATTGTTACAAAAATTGACTTTTGTAACCAGTTGATTTATACTCATTTATAATTAGAAAATTGAAATTACATGAATAAGTTCTGACTCATGGAGGACATTATGAAAGCTGCTCAAATTACAAAATATGCTAAAGATTTTACCGTTCAGGTTAACGATATTCCGGTACCAACTATTAACGATGATGAAGTATTAGTCAAAGTCAAAGTTGCTGCGGTTAATCCACTGGAAATGTTGATTGGTACTGGTAGTGTGAAATTCGTTCAAGATTATTCATTTCCATTAACCATGGGAAATGAATTAACTGGCGTTGTTGAAAAGGTTGTTAAGAACGTTGACGACTTTAAAGTTGGTGATGAGATTTATTCCCGACTACCATTAAGTAAAATTGGTGCCTTCGCGGAATATGCTGCAATCAATCATAATGCGATTGCACCACTTCCTAAAAACCTGGATATGGTTACGGGTGCTGCTGCAGCCTTAACTGGATTGACCGCGTACCAAGGCCTTCATGAAGAATTAGCTACTAAGTCAGGGGAGACGGTCTTCATTCCTGGTGGTTCTGGTTCATTTGGGCAAATGGCCATTCCGATTGCAAAAGATATGGGATTAAAAGTGATTGTCAGTGGAAACGCCGATGCCCGTGATCGAACGTTAGCAATTGGTGCCGATCAGTATTTAAGTTATGAAACAGAAAATTACTGGGAGATTATTAATGACGTCGATTATGTCATCGATACTTTAGATCCCAAAGAATTTGATCGAGAGTTGTCAGTCATCAAACCAGGTGGCCGCCTGTTGTCGCTTCGAGTGGGTCCTAACAAACGATTTGCGGTCGATCATAACTACCCAACATGGAAACGATTATTATTTACAATGGTGGGCCGGAAGTATGATAAAGCTGCCGTTAAGAAAAACGTTGAATATCACTTTATTTTTGTCCGCAGTGATGGTCGCCAACTCAGAGAATTGACCAGAATTATCGAGAACAATAACATTGTTCCTGCAGTTGATCCAACTGATTTTACAATCGATGATATCAGCAAGGCCTTAGATCTGGTTGCTAATGGTCACCCTAAGGGAAAAGTGGTCATCAAATTTTAAATCATCTAAGAAACGTGAGGTTTCATAATGAAACAAACAGCTGAGGCGTATGCCAAAGTAATAAATAAATTTATTAAAGCTGCCAATGGTGTTACTTATGCGTATCGTGAATTAGGCGAAAAATCCGGGGTTCCACTTATTTTATTCATCCACTTATCCGGCAACTTGGATAACTGGGATCCGCGTGTAGTTGATGGGCTTGCCAAGAACCACTGGGTATTTACCGTTGATTATCAAGGAGTTGGACTTTCAGATGGCACAGTGACGCCATCTATGGCTTCAATGGCTAAGGATATGGTGGCCTTTATTAAGGCGTTAAACTTTGATAAGGTTGATATTCTTGGGTTTTCAATGGGTGGATTTGTGGCTCAAGAAGTCCTTGAGGTTGCGCCCAAACTCGTACGAAAGATGATCTTGGCGGGTACCGGCCCTCGTGGTGGGGAAGAAATTGAAAATGTTATGAAGATCTCGGATAGAGATTCGGTTAAGGCAATTTTTACATTAACTGACGTCAAAACATACTTATTCTTTACCCGAACCGCTAATGGAAAGCGAAAGGCTAAAGAATTTCTTAACCGTTTGAAGGAAAGAAAGACCGATCGTGATAAAACAATTAGTTGGAAGGCCTATCGGGCACAGTTGAAGGCAATTAATGAATGGGGAACTGCTAAACCGGCTGATCTGTCCAAGTATCAGCTGCCGGTCTTAGTAGCCAATGGAGACCACGATAAAATGGTTCCAACGCCCAATTCTAGAGACATGGCTAAGAGATTTCCAAATGGCCAGCTCGTTATTTATTCTGATGCGGGTCATGCTGGAATCTTTCAGTATTACACCGAGTTTGTAAATACCGCCAATCATTTTTTGGATGATTAGTAATTTTGAACATACAAGGGAGATCGGAAATGGTAAATCGATTAACAAATAAAGTTGCAATCATAACCGGAGGCATTTCGGGGATTGGAAAAGCAGTTGCTCAAGACTTTCTTTCCGAAGGTGCCAAGGTAGTGATCACTGGCAGGCGGGAGTCATTAGGCAATACCGTTGCCAAAGAACTTGGGGGTCCAGATGAAATTCAGTATATGAAGCAGGATGTCAGCAGAGAAGCCGACTGGCAACGAGTTGTTGACCAAACTATTAAACAATTTGGCGGCTTTGATATTTTAGTTAATAATGCGGGTGTCGGGGGTGCTGGAAAAATGATCGCCCAGACCTCATTAGAAGAGTGGCAGCAAGTGATGGATATTGATTTAACTGGGAACTTTTTGGGCGTTAGAGAAGCCCTAAACAAGATGGACAAAGGTTCTATTGTCAACATTTCGTCAATCCTAGGAATTATTACGCCAATGCCTGGGGCTGGAAGTTATTCTGCTGCAAAGGGCGGTACTCGACTTTTGACCAAAACTGCTGCAGTGGAAGCTGTCAAAATGGGAAAGAGTATTCGTGTAAACTCTGTTCATCCAGGCTTGGTTAGCACCGATATAGTCGATTCGCAGACCAAGGCATATTTGGAAAACTCTGATGTTCCGATTCCAAAGATTGGATCACCAGTTAATATTGCAAAAGCTGTAACGTATTTAGCTTCTGATGAATCCGAATATACAACTGGTTCTGAAATTGTGATTGATGGTGGGTCGTTAGCAGGCAGAGGATAGACCAGCTAATAATCAAAGGAGAAATACAATGATTAAAAGGAATAGTAAACTTTTTCTTGCGGGAACTATTTTAGGGATGGCCGCCTACCAGAAATATCAGGCGCTGGCTGAGAATCGGAGCTTGATGAGCCGAATCACCGAGAAGTCCCTTTCTCTAGTTGATTTCGTTCCGGTAATTAAATCATCCCAAGATTATCAGAGTGCTTTGAAAAGAAGCAAAACACCTTATGAAATACCGGTGACGGCGAAAATGGTCAGTCATTTCCACTATTTTGAAGGTCAGCGAAATGTTTTGGCTTATAATCCTCCTGTTAACAGCTACCAAGGAAAGTACATCTTTTATATTCATGGTGGGGCCTATTGGGGTCAACCTTTTCCACAGCACTTTGATATGCTGAAGAAGATAGCTGATAAATCCGGTGCGAAAGTAATTATGCCGATCTATCCCAAGGCGCCGGCCTACCATGTTGATGACGTCTTTTCAATGATTTTGGACACTTATAATCACTTATTAAATGACGATGGCATTGATCCTAAAAAGATGATCTTCATGGGTGATTCAGCTGGTGGAAGGCTTATCTTGGGGTTCATGCAGTACTTAAGGGACAATCAGGTGCCACTACCACAACAGGCAATTCTCATTTCACCGTGGCTTGATATCAGTAATTCCAATCCTGATATGAAAGTCATCGACCCCCTGGATCCAATTTTGGGGTTGAAGAACTTAACGTATCTTGGAAGAGAATATGCAGGTGATTTGGATGTACACGATCCATTAGTTAGCCCCATCTATGGCGATTCCTCGAGTCTTCCCCCAATAACCGTGTTCACTGGGACCCACGATATTTTGAATCCGGATGCTAGGAAGTTTTATCATAAAGCTTTGGCGCGTGAGTGGGATGTTACAATCTACAATTACAGTAAAATGAATCATGTATTCCCTTTATTTCCGATTCCTGAAGCTCGGGACGCAATTGAAAAAATGGTTGATATCATTGGGAAGCAGTAGATAATATTATTTGTAAAGTCTATAAAAAATTAACAGCTGGTCAGTCATCAACACAATCTTTGTTGATGACTGACCAGCTGTTTTGATTTGATTATTGATGATTGTGTAGGGAAGTTACAAATCCATGGAAATAAATGTCATTTAAAGTCACTGCCAATTGTTTTGTTGTCATTATTGGGCGGGGAGAAGATTTATAACGAATAGTTTGAATAAATAAGCCTGCCAGGTATTGCCCAATTAGATCATTTTTTTCAGACTGATTGGGTGTTGTTTGTGAACGATCGTAAAATATTTTATGGAACATCCGAGTCATTTTTGATTCAAATGATCTGTCACCATTATCGCCCATTAGTAACGAGATGACGGATAAAACAGATTGGTTATCGAATATGGATAATAACGAGACCATTACTGAAGTATCAAAAACCATTGAACCGTTTTGTTGAGCCACAGCTTTGTATTTATTTTCGATACCTTGTATTAGTTCATTCTCAATTTCTTCAAGTAGTTGATATTTATCATCAAAGTACCGATAAAAACTGCTGCGATCGTATTCGGCCGTGTCAGTAATATCTTTTATGGTAACTTCATTAAAACTTTTTGATTTTAATAAGTGAAGCAAAGCGAGTTTAAAATGTTTTTTAGTGATTGACTGCTTTTTTGTATATGCCATTTTGCACCTTCTTAGGTTCTTTAGTTTAATTTAACATGTTTTAAGACAAAATACGATAGTCTGTTGCAAATAGGACATGACGATGAAATTTGTTGTAGACCTTGACTAAGCGTAGATGTAAATTCTATGAGTAGTAAAAAGTTAATTGAGCGGAGGAACTGTTTAATGGGTATTGATGTACATGGGAAGAAATATAATGCAGGAATTTTACTGACAATTACATTGGTGGCAACATTTGCAGGTTCTTTAATGCAAACTTCAATGGCAACTGCGATTCCATCTTTGATGCGCGCGTTTAAGATTAGTTTGAGCACAGCTCAGCAGGCAACAACCTGGTTTTTGCTGGTAAATGGCGCCATCATTCCACTGTCAGCTTATTTGGCAACTCGAATTCCAACCAAATGGTTAAATATTGGTGTATATGGTTGTTTGTTGCTGGGCATGTTAATCTCATTTTTTACACCTGCAAGTTCTGCTAATTGGTGGATCTTTCTTGTGGGACGGATTGTTGCGGCGGTTGCGTTTGGTACGATGTTGCCAATTATACAGTCAGTTATTATGAATGTGTTTCCAGTTAGACAGATTCCTGTTGCCATGGGTATATCAGGACTGGTTGTTGGCTTGGCACCTGCATTAGGACCAACACCTTCTGGCTGGATTTTGAGCCGGGATCATCATATTTTGGGCTTGGTGATTTCCGATTCTTGGCGTAATATCTTTTTAATTCCAATGATCATGATCGCCATAATGCTTATTTTTGCTTTATATTTTATGAAAGATGTGATCCCCAATCACAAAATTAAGTTGGATTTTCCATCATTATTCCTTTCTTTCGTCGGGTTCACAGGCTTTTTGTTGGGATTGACGAATGTGGCCGACTATGGATGGACAAGCATTAAGTATGTGATTCTACCAATTATTATTGGAATCGTTTTACTGACAGTATTTACTTTGCGTCAGCTAAAGTTAAAAGAACCATTTCTGGATGTTAGGGTTTTCGCCGTCAAAGATTTTACAATTCCAACTATAGCGATCATCTTTGTCATGATGGCAATGTACGGTGTTGAAATGATGTTACCGACATACCTCCAAAATGCTTTGGGGCTATCACCTTTTCATTCCGGCTTAACGCTGTTAGGAGGAGCGCTATTTATGGGAATCCTTTCTCCGGTGTCTGGATTTTTATTTAATAGGGTTGGTGTTCGACGGCTTACGTTTGTTGGCTTTGGACTGCTTGCCATTGGAACACTGCCATTTGCTTTTCTGACAGAGAATACCTCCCAGGCGTTAATTATCGTTATTTACGCTATTAGAATGATTGGGATTGCCCTGGTAATGATGCCTTTGACTACAAGTGCCATGGATGCTATTCCTCGCGAACTCTCTTCTCACGCGAGTGCAGCTAATAATACCGCTCGACAAATTGGATCGTCTGTTGCTGTCGCCCTTCTTTCATCGGTTACCCAAAACATTATCAATCACAACATGCCCGATCATTTGTTGAAACTTCAAGATCCAATGCTATATGCCGCTAAAGCTCTCAGTGCGTCCATAGATGGGTTTAGAGTATCTTTTGCGATTGGATTCCTGTTTGCTGTGCTTGGGTTATGCTTTGCCTTCTTTATAAAAAATACCAAGCCGGTTGCTGAAAAGGGGGATCAAAAATGATTGTTTATATGTTAATTATTTTCACGATTTTGATGTTTGTCTCTTGTCTTTTCATCAACAATTCAGCGCTGAGGTGGACAATTGGAACAATTACAACCGGGTTGCTATTAATGCTCAGTGTGGCATTATCTGCCAATCTCTCAATGCATTGGGGGATGGAAAAGAAAACCACTATTGATACGTCAAAGAATATTGAAACTGCCGGGAATATCAAATCACCAGTCAGTACATTGATTGTGAAACAGATCGGCACTAAATCAAACAATTATGTGATGATTTATCGGCCAACAAAAACAAGCCTAAAACCGATGTCCCATTTTGTCCCTGACAAAAAAGACATCGTTTCCTCCGCTAAGAAGAAAGCCACATACCAAGTTGATAATGTGCGAAGCACCAAGCTGATGACTAAAAAAACCGAATGGGTATTCAAATCTCCCAGATATAAATGGCTGCTTTCTTTTGATCACAATGATCACCAGCTGATTAAGCAACGGACTGTGTTGTATCTTCCTAAACGTTTGTGGGTGGTCATGTCAGTGAACCAAGCCCAAAAACTGGATAGATGGCAGAAGAGTACGGGGGCCAAAAAACAAAAAATGCTTCAAAAGCAAATGAGACTTGCTATCAAACAGAAAGTTGGCATTTATAAGCGGGCACATCCTAAAGCAGATTCTAATGCGCTTATGCGATATACTGATCAACTGAAAACAGAAATGACTATGAGAGCCCTGAAAACGGCGCTTAAGACAGTCTCGTAATTTTTCTAACATTTTTCGTTGGCAAAATATTTCTCAGAGGACATGTTTTATTAGATGGGCTGATAGGCCCGCATAGGCGAGATTGGGACAGAGGTGTTTTGATCCCAGAATATACACGTAATTAGGCAGTTGTTCCTGAACTTGGAACGACTGCCTAATTGCGTTATATGGCCGGGATCAGCCGGTTGGAGCAAGTTTTGGCTCGGTAATGTCGGTGATCAACGTAAACCGTTCTGCTGATCATTCGGACATATGTCCCAGCTTTATCTCCTATTTATGTTGGTTAACATCTAAATGCACGCTATCGACATGATTTTTCATCAACAGCGCAGCACCAATACCACCCACAATCACAATCATGCCAGAAGTAACGGCCACAGCGGCCATACCGTTGTCATAAGCCTGAATAACGACTTTCTGCAGGCTTCCAGCAAACGGCATGTGTGCCATTCTGTTAGAGAAGGCGATGGTGTGTCCTGAAAATGGGCCAGCATTAATGAGGGCTTCCTTGATGGCAGTCATCACTTTGGTCGGCATCTCTAGGTCAGGCATATGGGCATTCAAGTGGTTCTCGTATTGTGTATCCTGAATCAGGCCCAAACCAACCACGCCGACTGTGGTACCAAACTGGCGAAAGACGTTTAACAAACCGGATACCATGCCCATTTCCTGAGGAAGCGTCCCTTCCATGCCGGCAGTATTAAGCAATGGATTGACCATTCCGTTAGCAATCCCCATCAATACCATACCGGGCCATAATTCGACAAAGGTGACGAGCGGACTGATCGAATGAGCCATTAAGAAGAAGCCGATGCCCCCGAGCAGCATGCTGCCCACAATCATCCATTTTTTTGAATATCTGGAACTGAGGATTCCGGCAACGGGCCCGAGGACCAGCGACCAGGCACTAATGGTCAGCTGTCGAACCCCTGTCTGGACAGCCGAATAACCGATGTAGTTCTGCATGAGGGCGGTCAAAAAAGCGTTATAAGCGTAAATCCCAGACCCTAAGGCAAATGCGATCAGAATGGTACCAAGAAAATGAGGACGTTTAAACATCTTGATGTCAATCATTGGATCCTCAACCCGCATTTCAACCCAGACAAAGAAAGCCATTATGACGATCCCGCCGGCAATTAACCCACTGACTCGGCCGTCGACCCAAGCCCAGTGCGGGTGCCCCTCCTTGACGATTAGGCCATAGATCACGGCAAACAGGCCAATCGCCGAGAGGAACATGCCTGCCAAGTCGATCTTGTGGTCTTTTCCATAGCTTGGGGTTTCCCGAACGTAAAAGATCGTCAGTATCACGGCTAGAATCCCGAATGGCACATTCACATAAAAGATCGCAGGCCAACCGAAGTGTTCAACCAAATAACCGCCGATTAAAGGACCGGAAGCTGAAGAGACGCCGATGATCGATCCCAGTATGCCGAGTGCTAAGCCACGCTCTTTACCGTCAAAATTAGAGGCAACCAGAGCCATCGATAACGACATCATCCCAGCACCACCCACGGCTTGAATGCCACGGCTGATATCGAGGATAAATAGGCTGGGCGCCATGCCATTAATCGCTGAGGCAATGACAAAGAGAATCATTGACCACAAAAAGATTTTCTTTCGACCATACATATCACCCAGCTTGGACATAATCATCAAGGTGACGGCGTAGACCAATGTGTAGGCGTTCAGCACCCACTGTAAATTTGTAAAGGTGGTATTGAACCCTTTAGCCATCGTCGGAAGGGCGACATTGACGACCGTCACGTCCAATAGGCCCATGAAGACGCCCAACCCCATCGCGGAGAGAGCAATCCAGCGGGCAGCTTGCGTTTGTTTTTTCATCATTAACTATTAACTTCCATTCTCAATTAGATTTAATAACCCAGTGGTTACTATCGGTTCATATAGCGATAAATCATATAGAGCGCCAAGGCCACGATCAGCCCGATGCCTAGGAGCGGTTGTTCATTGAAAATAAAGTGAATAAAACGAATCGAATGGACACCGTGAATTCCCACCACAAGAAAATTGAATAAATCCATAATTTTTCCGCTTCTTTCTAGTATACTTACAGTATGCATTCTTATTTTAGCCTAAAAGTGGCTGCGGGGAGGAAAAAATGACTATTGATTGGTCGACGGTTTTTAATGTGATTGTCGTCATTAACGCAATTTTGGCGATTTTTACGGTGTTTAGGGAGAAACGTGATATTGCCGCAATTTGGGCCTGGCTGTTGGTGCTGGTCTTTTTGCCGCTGGTTGGCTTTATTGCCTATGCCTTTCTCGGCCGAAAATTACCCAAGAACCGGTTATTCAAATTACATAAGCACGTTCAAATGCAGCTGGATGAGCGGCTGAATGAACAGCGAAAACAGTTGGGCCATGATGAAAAGACGCCAGCTGATGCCGTCGTGACTGACGCCAAGACTGCCGTCGATATGTTCATGACCACCGATCACGCGTTCTTATCCAGACAAAATAAAGTTCATATTTTTACCGGTGGCAACGCGCTGTTCCATAAGATTATCGGTGACCTTGAAGCCGCCAAAAAGAGCATTCATATTGAGTTCTATACTTTTTATAACGATCAAATCGGCAATGAAATTTTAGATTTGTTGGTTAAAAAAGCCCATGAAGGCGTTGAGGTCCGGGTGATTTACGATTCATGGGGGTCAATGGGAACGACACGAAAGTTCTTCCAGCCACTGGTTGATGCTGGCGGCAAAGCCTTTCCATTCTTGAATACCCGCTCCGTTCTGCTGGATTTCCGGATTAACTTCCGTGATCACAGAAAGATTATTGTCATTGACGGAACCATTGGCTATACTGGTGGCTTCAACATTGGTGACCAATACTTGGGTCGCAAGAAAAAATTCGGCAACTGGCGTGATACGCATATTCGAATTATCGGCTCCGGTGTCTTTGGCCTGCAAGCCCGATTTATCCTTGATTGGAACGCAACCAGTCCTCGTGATCAAATTGATGAGGATCAAGTTGAACCCAAATACTTCCCGGTTACGACCACTAAAGGCAATGTCAACATGCAGATTGTCTCCAGTGGACCGGATTCGGATTTGCAACAGATTAAGATGGGTTACATCAAATTAATTACCATGGCGAAGGATTACTGCTGGATTCAATCGCCTTACCTGATCCCTGACGATAGTGTCATGGATGCTCTGCGGATTGCGGCCATGTCTGGCGTCGACGTTCGGATCATGGTGCCAAGTATGCCCGATCACCCGTTTGTCTATCGGGCGACCCAGTATTACGCCCGGCAGCTGGCTGAAGAAGGCGTTAAAATTTATTATTACGGAAACGGCTTTTTACATGCCAAAACGATGGTGATTGACGACAAAATTGCCTCAGTTGGCTCCGCAAATCTGGATTATCGTAGTTTTAAGTTAAATTTTGAGATTAACGCATTTATTTACGACCAAAAGTTCTCGGCCGATTTGCACGATATCTTCTTGAACGACATCGATGTCAGTGAATTGCAGACGCCGAAGATGTTTGAAGAACAGTCGCTGTGGCTGAAATTTAAGCAGACGTTTAGCCGGCTTTTGTCACCCATTTTGTAATAGTTGAATATGTAAGGTGGAATTAAACATGATACTGGAACGTAGTAACTTTATGGATGTTAAGCAGATTATGAAAGAGTTGGATAAATTACCAATGAAAAGCCAGATTGGTGATCTCAAAGAATTAGCCCAAATCTATCAATTGCGGCACTCGGGGGTCAACGAGATTGGCACCAAGCTGGAAAATCTGGATGAAGAATATTCAATGAATTATGATCATAATCCGATCCATCACATGGAAGAACGGATGAAAAGTGTCCGCAGTCTGGTGGGCAAAATTCAGCGGAAGGGCTATCCGTTGAACATGGACACCATCCATCACAAAATTTTAGACGTCGGCGGCATCCGGGTGATTACTAACTACATCGATGACGTTTATCGGGTCGAAGATGCCCTGGTTCAGCAATCCGACGTGACATTGATCAAAAGAAAAGACTACATCAAGGATCCTAAACCCAGCGGCTATCGCAGCCTGCATTTGGTGGTGTCGGTGCCCGTCTTTCAATCCAATGGTGTGTTCGATGTCCCAATTGAAGTTCAGCTGAGAACGATTGGGATGGACATGTGGGCTAGTTTGGAACACAAGCTGCGTTACAAGACAGATGTTCCGGAAGAAAAGGTTGAACAGCATACTGGCAATCTTAAAGAATATGCCAGCGAGCTGTTCGGCATTGAAAACAAAATGCAGGAAATCTTCCGTGATTTACAAAAATAATTTTGGAGACGGATTGTTTGTCCCACTGGTTTATAAATTATATAATAATGGTGAAAGGTGAATGAACTAATCACCTGCAAGACAGACGAGGGATTTCCGAAAATAATGTAGGTGCTAAGTCAGCGAGCTTAGATCCGAGTAGTCTGCCGTTCCACCCTGCAAAAGATATTTAATGAGATGAATACCGACCATGAATTGGTCAATGATTGGTTCGAATGCCTTTCAGATAATATGTTTTAGATAGGATCCGATCACCTAGGAGGTGGTTGGGTCCTATTTTTGAGAGTGGAGCAAGAGGCGTTTTGATCCCAGAATGTAAGGCGATTAAGTGATTATTCCCGGGCTTGGAATGATTACTTAATCGGCTTACATGGCCGGGATCAGCCGATTGCCTCACGTTTAATCCAGATGCCAGCGGGGACGCAAACGAGGCCGAGATACAATGATGTTCCAGCCTCACTTTTAATACTGGCGTGATTCCCAAAGAGCCTTTTGTTTGATAACCAAATTGATAACCCTTACAATTTCAGTAAACAATATCGAAATTAGGGATAGGAGCGCGAACAATGAAAGCATTTGGATACGACCATAATGGGGCTTCCGACGTTTTTGAAGAATATGATGTGCCGACACCCACCATTTCAGATGATCAGATTTTGATTCAGACCAAGGCGTTTAACCTGAACAACTTTGAAAAATCAATGCGGGCTGGGGAATACAAGGCCACTACCCGCCAAGTGATTCCTGGCAGAGACGTTGCCGGAGTGGTCGCTAAGCTCGGTGCGGACGTGACTGGATTCCAGATTGGCGACCGAGTCGTCGCCCATGGTCACGGCGCTTACGCTGAATATCCCTATGCCACTGCAGCACGGACCGTTAAGATTCCTGAAGGGGTCTCCTTCGCTGAAGCTGCTGGAATCGTCACTCCCGGGATTACAGCTTATAAAGCCGTTTACTACTTTGGCGAAGTCAAGGCTGGCCAAACGGTCGTGGTTCGTGGTGCATCAGGTGGCGTTGGTTCGCTGGCTGCTCAATTAGCAATTAATTTGGGCGCAACCGTTATCGGAATCGGTGCCAGCAAGAATGAAGCCTACGTCAAATCGTTAGGGGTCGATGAGTACGTGTCATACAATAAGCAGGACCCGGGACTGGTTCTCGCTAACCGGGCTGACGTGGTCATTAATTCTGCTTTGAATGGCGCTGATAGTGACAGTGATGCCCGAATTGTGAAGGAAAAGGGCATCATCACGACGGTTGGCGGCGACGAGCCGTTATCCAATAAGCAGTTTCAATTCAAGCCAATTATGCCGACAAAGGCGATTTCGGATGCCGAAGCGTTGACGGCGTTGTTGAAACTGATGGCAGACAAGAAACTGTTAATTCGAATTGGCTATCAGCTGCCATTTACCGTTGCTGGCGTCATTCAGGGACATGAATTGTTGAGTAAAAAGCATGATGGCCGCATTATTGTGACAACGGATGCTGAATAAGATAGCGTCTGATTGACTAATACGAGCTAGATAAACAAACACAGCGGCTATTCCAAGAATCGGGATAGTCGCTGTGTTTGTTTATATTATGAGTTTAAAAAGTGAGTTGGCCCAAGTGGCTATTGATTTTGAAAGTCCTTACTATACTCGTCGACTGCCTTGATTGCAGCAAAGACGTCTTCTGGCGTAATGTCTGTTGGCATGCACTTCATTGTGTCGTTCTCATTGCAGGCTTGGTTGGCGACTTTCATCAAATCGGCATCTGACGCTGACCCTAGATGCAGATCAGCTAAGGTGGTTGGTAGGCCAAGTTTGAGATCAAATTTGAGGAATTTTTTAAAACAAGCGTGGTCGCTGCCGTCTAAGATTAATTCGACCAATGTGCCATAGGCCACCTTCTCGCCATGAGTGAGGTGATGGATGTCGCCGGTTAAGGCGGTGAAGCCATTGTGAATAGCGTGAGCAGCTGCCAGACCACCACTTTCGAACCCTAAGCCGCTTAGCAGCGTGTTGGCTTCAACGATGTGGTCCAATGCAGGCGTGGCAACGTGGGCCTTATTGGCAGCAATTGCCAGGTCGGCGTATTCAAACAAATTATCCTCGCAGGCTTGACCGATGGCTTTGGCAACGATGGTTTGCTTAGCTCCCAACATGTTATCAGCATTGGCAGCCCGAACGTCGGTTGCTTCAACATTGGTGGCCAGCGCATCGGCGATTCCAGAAATCAAGAGGTGAACCGGCCCGCCGGCAATGACCTTGGTGTCGAGGAGGACAATTTCAGGATTCTTCTTGTAAAAGCGGTAGTGGTCGAATGCCCCGTCATCGGTGTAGATCACTGAGAGCCTGGAACATGGCGCATCGGTTGAAGCAATGGTGGGGGCAATCATCGCGGCAATATCAAGGTTGTCAGCGATTGCCTTGGCCGAGTCGGCGGTTTTCCCGCCGCCTAAACCAATGATGATCTGATCATGGTTGGATTGACCAATCTCAGTCACCCGATTAATTTCAGACTCGGAAGCCTCTCCCTCGAACTGGGCAAGGGTGACTTCGAAGCCATTGTTTTTTAGATAATCGTTAAAGTCGTTACCAACAATTTTTAGCACGGTAGGATCAGACAGTAATAGAACCTTTTTACCGTATTTCTCAATATACCCGGCGCTCTTGAACAGCTCACCAGGGCCTTGAATATAGGTGTTGGGACTTGCAAATAATTCTGTCATGATGAAACCTCCCAAATAAAATTTGTGATTACATTCACAACTATATTTTAAGGTATTTTGGCCGGAAGGTAAACAATTCGATTGTCTAAAAAACCGCAACCAGAATTTCTGATTGCGGTCTTCATATTACTTGTTAAGGTCATATCTCAAGCTGATGATGTAAACCAATACAGCACCAATCGTCATGGTCACAAACTCACCGATGGCAGTGGTCAAATAGGCACCCCAGAAAGTCGGCCAAAAGGCACTGTTTCCGAGATAGGCAATTTCGGCAGCCACGATGAACATGTAAAAGGTCCCGATCAAAACGGATGCGACCAGCTTCAATGGCAGTGACTGGATGAAGCGGGTGACGATGTTGATGGTCAACAGCGCAATCAGCGTTTCACCAGTGCCGACAACCATATCCAGTGGTCCGAGTGACGACATCATATTCGAAATGAAGCATCCCAGCGTGATCGCCACAACGTAGCGCTTGTTGAAAACGGCAAGGTTGTTCAAACCTTCCGAAAAGCGGAATTGAATTGGGCCAAAACTCAAGGCTGCAAAGACCATCGTGATGACGATGTAGAGTGCAGATACAACAGCGGCTTTCGTGAGGTCACGAACGTTGCTGATGCCAAACAAATTAGTCTTAGAATTCATAACAAATTCCTTCCTTGTTAAATATTCAGTTGTTAAACAACCTTTATACTTTACCGCTTTTGGGGTGCGAGGTCAAAATGGGATCGGGATGGAGGGGTGAAATCGGATTAGATTCGGGTTGCTGGCCGCTCGGATCCGCGCTCTAATTGTTGAGTATCCAAAGGAAGATCACAAACACAATCGCCAGTCCATACATCATGGCGCTGACTTCCTTACCGCGACGAGCAGCAATCATAGTGATGGGGTAGGTAATGAAGCCGAGGGCAATCCCATCAGCGATACTATAGGTTAATGGCATGCCGACAAGTGTGATGAATGCTGGGGCAGCAATTTCAAATTGTTCCCAGTGAACACTCTTCAGTGCCTGGGCCATCAAAATACCCACGATAATTAAGGCCGGAGCAGTGACTTGGCTGGTGATAACTGTTAATAGGGGTGAAAAGAAAGTTCCCAAGATGAACAGAATGCCGACAATTACAGCGGTAAATCCGGTTCGACCACCAACTGCGATTCCAGCGGAAGATTCAACGAAGGCGCCCATTGGTGAAGTTCCGAGAACGGATCCAACCAACATGGTTGAAGAATCAGCAATGAGTGCATGCCCGATTCGAGGGATTTTGTTATTCTTAATGAATCCAGCTTGTTCAGCCAGTCCAACCAGTGTACCGGCAGTATCGAAGAAGGTGACCAGCAGGAACGTTAAGACGACCACGACTAACTGAACGGAGTTAATGTCACCAATGTGTGACAGGGCAACGCCAAAAGTGGGCTTTAAACTGGGAATTGAAGAGACCCATTGATGTGGCAATGGAATCAAACCGGTGACCATTCCGAGAATGGCATTTAATACCATCCCAATAAAGATGGCACCTGGAATGCGCATGCTCATCAGAACCACGGTGATTAACAGGCCAAAGATCGTCAGCCAGGTTGTCCCAACGTGCAGTGACCCCAAGCTTACAAGCGTGTCTTTGTTGGCTGTGACCAGGCCACCATCACTGAGGCCAATGAAGGCAATGAATAGGCCGATCCCACCGCCGATGGCAGCCTTCAAATCAGCTGGAATCGAATCGATGATTTTTTCACGAAGCTTGAGGGCGGTCAAAATCATAAAGATAACTGAGGCAACGAAGACCCCGGCTAAGGCTGTCTGCCATGAAACCTTCATCCCGATGACAACGGAGTAGGCAAAGAAGGCGTTGATTCCCAAACTGGCAGAAATTGCGATTGGGTAGTTGGCAATAAAGCCCATCATGAAACAGCCAAATGCAGAAGCCAAGGCAGTCGCCGTGAAGACGGCCCCTTTGTCCATTCCGCTGACGCCAAGAACGTTAGGATTAACGAACAGGATGTAAACCATTGAAACAAACGTCGTGATACCGGCGATGATTTCTTTACGGAAAGTCGTATTTCGTTCATCAAACTCGAAATACTTGGCAATTGAATTTAACATATAATAGCTCCTTCTATTGTTCGTGTATGAATAAAAAAATACATATATATTTTAGCATTATCGTTAAATGGGTTCAATAAACGAATTAAATTAATGGAAGCGATGTGATTGTTTATGTTAAACCCCGCAGAATAAAAGGAATATTGTATGTCAGAATCAACAATTATGATAGCCACTAACTTGAATGATGTTTTTCTTCCGACAACATGTTGGACACTTTATCTAGAAAGTGCCGACGCTTTTAAAAAGCGAGTTAATTATGAAATAGTCATATCCATTAACGTGCAATCGTACCTGCTAGATATTAACAAAAATAGCTTCATGAAGGAATCCAGTAAATACCTTCAGAAGCTACCATTGGTTACTTTCATAATTTAGTTAGGCTTTACGAAATTGGATCGCAAGATTAAAGCCTAAAAGCATTATCAATCGTATTGTATTCCTGATCCGACAGGGCAACGTTCATTGCCTTGGCATTGCTGCGGACTTGTTTGGGTGTTTTTGCACCAGGGATGACAACGCTGATATCAGGATTTTTGATGTACCAAGCCAAAACAATCTGGGCGATCGTCGCATCATGATTGTCGGCAATTGGCTGCAGGCTCTTGACCGATTCAGCAATTGCGTGGAAACGGCTGCCAGAAAAGTTGGGGTCATCGCTTCGAAGGTCATTTTCAGGAAAATTAACCGGGCTGCCATCGTATTTACCTGTTAGAAGGCCGGAAGCCAGTGGGAAGAAAGGGACGAAGGAGATATGTTCCTTTTCCAAATAAGGGAACAGCTCTTTTTCAGCATCGCGACGAACTAAACTATACTGGTCTTCAACAATGTCAACATTGTGATTTTGGTTAGCGTCTTTGAGCTGTTCCAGTGAGAAGTTGGAAACACCGATTGCTCTGATGAGTCCCTGCTTTTTGAGCTCAGCTAGTTTAGCGATTGCCTCATTCTTTGGTGTTTGTTCATCCGGAAAGTGAATGTAGAAGATGTCCAGGTAATCGGTACCCAATCGTTTAAGGCTGGCTTTCACAAACTTCTCCAAGTCGGCCGGTTGGTTACTGATTCTCACATCATCCCCATCCACAATCTGAGCGCCCTTGGTTGCAATAATCACTTTTGAACGGTCGTAGTCTTTCAGTACCTGACCGATGAGTTCCTCAGAGCGCCCGAAACCATAGGCAAAGGCGGTATCCAGCATGGTAATGCCACTATCCAGTGCGGCTCGAACGGAATCCATGCCGGCTTGTTCATCTAAATGTGGAAATAGAGTGTGGCCACCGACAGCATTGGTGCCGAAGCCTAGACGGGTACTGACAACATCTGATTGACCAATTTTAATATTTTGGGACATTTTTTGAGCCCTCCTTTGATTTTCAATGCTTATAAGCGGCGCCAGTTGAGAAAACTCGGTCTTTTAATGCCGAGATGAATTAATATCTTGGGCGAACGCCATTGTTGCTGTCTAATTTTGAATTAATGTATCGAGCGATCACTTCCTTCGAAAAATTGCCCACAGTACTCATAAAGTAACCGGGCGACCATAACTGACTATCCCATAATTGTTGTTTGGTTTGGGGGAACTGAATGAATCACTGACGAGTGGAACCGCCTTTGAAGGGCTTTACCACCGAAGCAGGCGTCATTTTAGTTGGGAAGCTGATCAGCATGTGCACACTTGTCCGGCATCACTTCCAGATTTTGAAGCTCGATCCCATGGTGACTAGCAATCGCTCGCAGAATTCGTTTCAAACTAGTAGCCCTCTCAGGGGTGGTGAAGATTTGTTGAGGTATCCATACTAGACGGAAGTTACAATCATAGACATTGGTTCGCTCATGATTAATTATCTGAATGTTCCCCTTCCCTTGTAATGATATAGGTATGTATAATTTAATCATAACAACGGTAATGAGGGGGGCGCAATCATGGTTCTAAAAGGGATTAAGTTACGCATCTATCCCAATGCAGCCCAGCAGCTTAAAATTAAACTCAACTTTGGCTATAACCGGTTTGTCTGCAACCAAATGTTGGCCATGATGATTCAACGCTATGAAAATAACCCCGAGGCACCGTTTTTAAATGCGTTTGCGCTGAATAATCTGCTTCCGGCATTAAAAATGGAATACATTTGGTTGAAAGAAGCGGAGAGCACGAGCTTACAATCAACTAACCACGACTTGGTTGAAGCATATAAACGATTCTTCAAAGCCCATAAAGGCTTTCCGAAGTTCAAGTCCCGTAAGTTTCTGAAGCAAAGTTACCAATCCAAGATGAACATTCGGCTGATTGACAAATACCACTTAAAGCTTCCTAAATTGGGGATTGTGCGCTATAAATGCGGCCGGAAAATCACTGGTAAGATTAAAAGCGCCACGATTCGATTATCAGCGACTAAGAAGTTCTATGCAATTTTATTAATTGATACTGATATTAATCAACTGAATAAAACCAATCAACCTGTTGGTATTGATCTGGGGGTTTCTGACTTAATGATTACCAGTGATGGCAAGAAGTATCCTACTGTGCGGTTTGATAAACTGCTGGCTGATAGAAAGCATTATTGGGAAAGAAAACTCGCTCGACGCCGACGACAGGCTGAAAAAGAAATTGCCTGGGATCGCCATAATCAAGTGGTTGAGCCCCGGACTTTAGCTGATTTCAAAAACTACCAAAAGGCAAAAATCATGGTGGCTAAGTATAGTGAGAAAATCGCTAACCAGCGGAATAACTATCTTCACCAACTAACCAAGCAACTGGTCACGAACTACGATGTGATTAAAATTGAAGATTTGAAAGCCAAAAATCTGATGAAAAATCACTCATTAGCGCGGGCAATTGCCAATCAAGCATGGCGAAAACTCCGACTCCAATTAGAATATAAATGTATCTGGTACGGCAAGGAACTCAAAGTGGTTAACCCTTACAAAACAAGTCAGCTCTGTTCTAATTGCGGATATGATGACGGCAAACACCCATTAGAAATTCGTGAGTGGACCTGTCCACAGTGCCAGACCCATCATGATCGGGATATCAATGCAGCCCGGAACATCTTGCAGGCATAAAACTAACGATTAGGCTTGGAACAAGCCATGGTCAATAGCCGTAACCGCTACATCAAAGTGTTCACACGATGATGCAAGTCAGCGGTGTTCCCAGAAGCTCGGGCATTCATGACCGAGTAGTTCACGGTACACATTAATTATGGCGCACGATGCACAAATTGGAAAATAGTTAGATTAGGAAGTTACTGATTTGAAAAAAATATTAATCATTAATCAAAATAGTCCCGTGGTCCCGCCGTTAATTGAGTTGCTTCACTGCCGAACCGACATTTCTGTCGAAGTGTATTCAGGGGATTTGGCATCTGCAAGTGATTATGCCAAGGCGCTGCCGGATACCAAGCTGCTGTTCATTGCCGTTGGGCCAAACGATGCCGACATCTATGTGGAAGCACTTTTTGAAGCAGTTGACGAGGTTCAGCCGCCAATCAGCGATATCGTGATGCTTTCATACGCAGGAGTTGATGATGAGTTCAGCGAGTCGGTTGATTATGCTGGCGTGACTGATTCTCAAGAATTTATAAAACAGCAAAGATATGCCATCAAGATTGTTGATGAATCTGAAATTGCGTATTCTATAATCAGAATGGGTCGGTTAAAAGACAGCCAAGTGGATCACTATGAATTATTTAATGAAGGAAGTCAGATGCCGAATAAAACGGTCTCACCAAAGTCAGTGGCTAAGCTGGCTTATGAAATGTTAGTTGAGCATCAATTAATGAATCATTCAGTTGGGATCATTGACCAAGCACCGATGGGAGGGCGATAAGATGGCAATTAAACTTGAAGCAGAACAAATCCAGCAGTTAAAAAATCAGTTGGAAGAAGCAAACCGGAATTCTCACTTCGTCATTATTTCGGCAATTTCAAAAAAAGAACACAGTGGCGTTAACATGGTGACTGACTGGAACAACTTTTTGAAAATGAAATCGACAAATAGTGAGAACTTTGACTTTCATGTCATTCGAGACATTTTGCCAATTACAACCAACTTGGTTTATTGGGCGGTTGCCCAGCAAAACCTGCACACTCTGACGACTCAGGGGGACCAGGATGAGCAGGCAGTGGATGACTTGGAGTTTTATACCAATAAAGTGATGGAAGAAAATAAGGTGCGGGCGTAAATGACAGTGGGACTTAAAGCGGTTAGTTTCCAGAATATAAGCCAGCAATCCGAATATCCTGGGTTTGGATATTTGGATTGCTGGCTTATATGGCCGGAAACTGCTTTAATTCCCACGTTTCTGCTATGAAACATTTGAAATAATCAAGTACGGGGGGAACAATAATTATTTTTGCCCCAGCCTCGTAAATGCCTGGGCAAACGAAAAGCGCCAAAACACGGGTGTTCGACTGATGTGTTTTGGCGCTTTTTGACGATCATTATCGACCTGGATTTTGCCTGCAACGACCGGCTGATCCAAGTGATCAAATGACAATATCAAACAAACTGAATACCACCATCGACGATAATCGTCTGGCCAGTAATGTAGTCGGACTTTGGATCTGCCAAGAATGAGACCAGGTTGGCGACGTCTGCTGGGGTTTCGCCACGGCCAAGTGCAATACTATCAATGTTCTTTTGCAGTGTTTCACCAATTGGAACGTTGTAGATCTTAGCCATTTCTGCATCAATTTGGTCCCACATCTTAGTGAGTACAATTCCAGGTGCGTAACTATTGACCGTGATTTTGTCTTTGGCGAGCTCCTGAGCAGCTACTTGCGTGAGGCCCCGAACAGCAAATTTAGTTGCGGAGTACGGCCCAAGCAACTCGAATCCTTGATGTCCGGCGATCGATGACGCACTGATAATTTTCCCGCCGGTGCCTTGTTTCTTAAATTGGGTTGCGGCTGCTTGCATACCAAACAAAACACCTTTGATATTAACCGCCATAATTTGGTCAAAGTCTTCTTCTTTGACATCGAGAATCGTGCCGATTTTGGCAATTCCGGCATTGTTAACCAAAACATTCAGCTGACCATAATCAGCAACGACTTGATCGATCAAGTCAAAGACACTTTGCTTCTTGGAAACATCAACATAGTAGCCTTTGGCGTTGTTCCCAATGGCTTCAGCAACTTTGTTCGCATTTTGCTCATTCATGTCAGCAACTGCAACCGTCAAGCCGTCTTGTGACAGCTGACGAGCGATTCCTTCACCGATACCTTGACCGGCACCAGTAACAATTGCGATTCTTGCCATAATTTTTATCCCCCTATGGACTCTAACGGCCTTCATTCACAAGATTATTTTCAAAGAAAGCTCATTTTTGTAAGCGATAACAAAACTGCTGCCATGCGCTTTCTATATGGTGTATTTAAGCATATTATGATTTTGAATACAAACATTGTGAAGGTTAATTATTTATGAAGTGTGGGGGGATTAGCAGTTAGTTTTTAGCTCAGCAATATTGAGAAGACGGAAAGGCCGGAGCAAAGCATTCAGCTTCGTTCCGACCTTTTTGTATCGTTTGCGGTGTTGTTGTTCAATTGTTGCTTCATCAAAAACGCTTTGGATGGCTAGGTAACAATCTGCCTCGCTTACTTGTTACGTTTTCTGTTTCTGGGCTACTTTGGAAACTGTGTCCACTATGTTACATTTGGCCAAGGACACGTTTGTTAGGTCCTTTTGAGATCCCTTCGGCTTTTAAAATACGCTCCGACGGGCCAGACCCTAACTTCCAAGGGTACTTTGATTAAAGCCCCAAGCCTAGGGACTTCAATCAAAGTACCCTTGGAAACCGGGCCAACCAGCCCTCGTCGCGCTCTGTCGAAATGTGCTACACAGACCAGCTTCCTCCGCTTTATCCAACATTGAGTCTTGATGCAAAAAGCGCATCAAAACTCATTGTTAAATAAATGCTCAGAAGCTAACCGGTCTGTTTCGCACTCTGTTCTGTATGTACACCCGGAATTCACCGGGCGTTATTAGGAGTAGGGCCTATCAGTATTTGAACTTGAAAGATATATTGGGGGTAGATCGTAAATTCGTGCTTCCGATACTTAATCGTGGAATTGCACTGGTAGGCTCTCTAACAAGATCAATGCAAGCATAAAGCTTTCATTTAGGTCAAATAGATGGATGTAATCTACATCCAACATTCATAATAGACCCTTTTTATTAATGTTCAATGATAACGCCCTGGGAATTCACAAGGGATTTTGATGAATCCCCGATCCCTTGTGGAGAGCGCAATCAGTACTACAATTCAATTAAAAAGTTCGTACTCATCTTCACTGAGCAGGCCGAGTGGACTATGGTAAAATTAAATTAATTTTAAAGAGGTGAGAGCAGTGACCCTTCAGTTTGTTTTAGGTCAGGCAGGTCTTGATCATCAAGCTAAAATGATTGAGATTCTGCAGCAGCAAAAATCAGACAAGCCAAACGACCAGTTTTTCTATTTGGTTCCTAACCACATTAAGTTCGAATCAGAAGTGAGCATTTTAAAACAACTTGGTGACCCCAACCAAATCACCACTGCTCAAAGTGATGTTCAGGTATTATCCTTTACTCGATTAGCATGGTTCTTCCTCCGCAACACGCCGGAGTATCAAAAGCAGCGAATCAGCAGTGCCGGTATTAATATGCTGCTGTACCAAATTATTGTCGATCATAAAGATCAATTGGTGCTATTCGCCCACGAAATTCACAATCCTGGGTTTATCGATCAGATTGCCGAACAAATTGCCGAAATGCAGGCCGGTAATGTGTTGCCTGAGGACCTGCTTGAAATGCTGCAGCGCCCAGACAGCACGATTACCAATGATCTTCGCGATAAGCTGCATGATTTTTCACTGATTTATTCGCAGTACGTCAAGCGGGTTTCTGAGAACTATTTTGACAGTCATACCGTCTTGAATCTACTGAGCACGAAACTTCGGGATATTGATTTGAGTGACTATCACATCTATATTGACGGTTTCTCCAAGTTCACTGCACAGGAATGTGGACTGGTTCAAACATTAATTGCTCAATCTGCTTCAACGACAGTTTCATTAACGTTAGATCGACCATACCCAACGGAACTTCCCGAACAGCCGAATATTTTTTTCCAGTCTGCTAAATTATTCAACCAGCTGTATCGGTTTGCAGCTGACAACCGGGTGCCTTACCTAAAGGCGGTAATGGCAGATCGACCACGGATCTCTGAAGATATCCACAAACTAGAAGATTACTGGATTACTTCCAGCGGCCTGGGCAGTCATCAATTACCTGACCAACTATCACAGGAGTCGGTTCAGATTTATCAAGCTGACAACCTTTATTCAGAACTGGATCAAGTTGCTATAAAGATTCATCAAATGGTCGCTACCGGAAAATACCGGTACTCGGACTTTCTCATCTTGACCCGTCACTTAGACGCGTATCAAAACATTTTAGAGCCAGTTTTCACCACGCAACAGATACCTTATTTTAAGGATATTCAGCAGTCAATGGCCGATCATCCCCTAGTAGAACTGTTAGCGGCGCTATTTGACATCTACGACCCTAATCGGACTCGCAATTATCGTTACGATGACGTCATGCGGTTTTTAAAATCAGAATTAGTCCTGCCAATGATTGATGGTAAGCCGATGGCGATTGACGATTACCGTCAAGCAGTCTCTTTGACCGATAATTTGGTGCTGAAAAATGATTACGCTGACAGCCGGTGGACCCAAAAGGCAGACTGGCAGTACGTTTGGCTGCCTGATAACGATGAGCAACAGCCGACGACGAAAATTAGCGACCAGGATCGGGCAATTTCACGAAAAATTAACGTGATTCGTCATTTGGTCCGGGATTTGCTACCTAGGTTTTACAAGCAATTTTTCAAGGCTCAAACCAACCGGGAAGCCGCTCAGATTCTCTACCAATTTCTAGTCAACGCCGGCGTTATTGATCGGCTCCAAGACTGGCGGGATAAAGCGACTGAGGAGGGGGATATGAATCGTTCCAACCAAATCGAACAGGTTTGGCGGACATTTTCTTCTTTGTTGGATGAGTGCGTCCAGATCCTAGGTGACAAGCCATTTGTCCCGGGTGATTTTTGGTCACTGATTTATGCCGGCTTTGAAGGGGCGGATTACTCACAAATTCCATCCACCTTGGATCAGGTCAGTGTCTCGGAAAGTGGCATGGTTCAGATGAACGATTATCGGGTCACCTTCATGATTGGCGCCAACGATGACAACATGCCGGATCGTTTGGTCAATGAAAATCTCTTTGGCGATGACGATATTAACCAGCTTCAAAGCAATCTAAGCGACGATCAGTATTTAAATGATCCAGCAGAGGTTCAAATGGCCTTTGAACCTTATTTAAATTATTTGGCCTTCATGACTGCTTCCGATAAATTGATCTTCACCTACACCAACAAATTAAATGATGAATCTTCTGTGAAACTTTCACCATATGTTTCACGAATTCAGCATTTCTTTAACCTTAAGATTATCAATAATCCCGCCATTCCAGATGCACAACACGATGTGATGCCATACGTGGGAACTAAACGAGGGACACTTCATCATTTGATTCAAGTCGTTCAGGCCAACTTTGATGTTCATCAGGACCTGAGTGCCGGGTGGGCTGCCATTCTGCAGTCCTTGCGGCAGGACCCGGAAGTTAGCCAGCTGACGGCTAAGCTGCTTAAAAGTATTCATTATACGAATGCGCCCCGGTCATTAGACGACCAAATCATCACGGATCTGTACGGGTCCGAGTTAAATATTTCAATTTCCCAGCTGGAAACCTTCTATAAGAATCCCTATGAATATTTCCTCAAATATGGGTTAAAACTCCAGGAGCGGCCAAAGTTCGAACTATCAACCGCTTCGACGGGAACCTTTTACCATGATGCCATGGATCGGATTATCAAGCAGATTCATGAACAACAGATTGATTTGGCCAGCTTATCTGATCAAGATGTCAGCGACCTGGTCAAAGAAACCGTGGAAAAGATTATCAATGACCCCCAGAACTTTGACTACGTTGTGCTGACGAGTTCCAATCGGATGCAGTATATTTCAATGCAGCTGGAAGCAACGATCCAGCAGATGGTCCGGGCCTTACGTGATCAGCAGAAATTAACGCCGATGCGGCCGCAAAACACTGAGCTGATTTTTGGCCAGCCCAATCAAAAGCAAGCGCTGAATGGCTTGAGCTTTGATTTGCCGGATCATCACCAAGTCAAAGTGCGGGGGAGAATTGACCGGATTGATTCAATGACAACCCAGGATAAGCGCTACTTTGGCATTGTTGACTACAAGTCCTCTGACCGTAAGTTTGATTTTAATGCGGCTTATGACGGAATTTCGATGCAGCTGTT
Organism: Lentilactobacillus parakefiri; assembly: GCF_002157585.1. GTDB lineage: Bacteria > Bacillota > Bacilli > Lactobacillales > Lactobacillaceae > Lentilactobacillus > Lentilactobacillus parakefiri. Next base: position 10,482 of record NZ_BDGB01000065.1, on the reverse strand, counting down.
GACGTATCTGGATGTCTTAAAGCACAACTTGGAACGGCTCAATCCCGATGACAAAGACGTTGCTTTGGCCGGCGCCCTGTATCTGCACATTTATAATGCTGTTTTCAAGCCCGATGAAATTAAGAACGCCACGTTTGATGACGCACTGCTAAAGAAACATCGCTATAACGGCATTTTAGTCGACGATTCCGGCTTAATTGATCATCTGGACGAAGACCTTAATAGCGGCTTCTCACCGATTTACCCAATCAGAAAGACGGCGAAGGGATACACTGGCAAAAAATCACTGATTAACCCATTGCAACTGGATGCCTTTCTTAACCACACAGAAAAATTGATCATCGATGCAGCCGAAAAGATTTTTGCTGGTGATGTTCGCCTGTGGCCGTTTAAGCAAGGGCAGACAACGGGGATGCAGTTTACGCCGTACAAATCAATCATGAACTTTGACCCAATCCTGCCTGAGAATCAGTACCGACCAGTGAACAGTGATTCGATTGAAGATATCAAGAAAAAATTAGGGGAGGAAAAGTCCGATGGCATTTAAATACACGGCAGATCAGCTAAAAGCTATTAAAGACCGTCCGGAAGGCAACGTCCTGGTTTCCGCTTCCGCGGGATCCGGCAAGACGCGGGTTTTGGTTGATCGAATCATTGATATGATCAAAAATCAGCATGTCGACGTCGACCAACTCCTCGTGGTGACGTTTACCAACGCCGCTGCCAAAGAGATGCGCCAACGACTTCAGGCAGCTTTGAGGGAAGAATTTAATCAGGCGAAAGAAGCCGAAAAGGGCCGACTGCTGACCCAAATTCAAAAGGTGGCGGTTGCTGATATTACCACAATGGATGCTTATTGTCAGAAATTAGTTGGGAGATACTACTATTTATTAGGGATTGACCCCAATTTCCGCATTTTGGCCGATGACACCGAAAAGCAACTGCTGAAAGACCAAGTGTGGGGGGCTGTTCGAGAAGATCTCTATGGCAGTGATGAAGACGGCTCCTTTGCCCGGCTGACGGAGAACTTCTCTAACGACCGCAGTGATGATGGACTGGCCGAGCTCATTTATCGATTGGATGAGTTCGCCAACGTTACTGATAATCCAGATGGCTGGCTGAACGACGTGACCGCGTTTTATGATCTTGGCGGTAAATCCCTGTATGACAGTGAATTCTATCAGAGAAACGTTGCCCCAAAGATTGATGAAGCTTTCACTAAGCTCAAAATTAATCATCAGTACATGATTAAACTTGCCCAAAACGGTGGCCTGGATAAGGATGAAAAAGTCTTCACCGACCAATTGGAATCCATTGAAGCCCTTCAAAAAGCAATTTCAAACTGCTCATCATTTGACGATGTCTCCAAGTCACTAACCAGCTTCGAATTTGCCAAGCTGCCGAGACTGACCAAGCCAAAGGGCGATCAAAAGCTGTTTCACGGACAAATCAGTGCGATCAACCAGCAGACCAAAAAAGACTTTGGGGCCTTCTGCAGCAAATACTTTGGCATGAGTGAACAGGCCAACGTTGACCTGATGGCAGCTGCTAAAAAACGGGTGGCCAAACTGATTTCGGCAGTGAAAGATTTTCGAACCGCTTACGAGGCAACTAAGCATCAACGCCACTTGATGGAATTTATCGACATTGAGCAGGCTGCCTACCGGATTTTGAACGATGATAGTCAACAGGCCCGCCAAGTCCAAGAAAAACTGCGGCATCAATACTATGAAATCATGACCGATGAGTATCAGGATAATAACCGACTTCAAGATGCTATTTTGAATAAATTGGCTAAAAAAGGCGGTGGTAATCGGTTCATGGTGGGAGATTCTAAACAGTCGATTTATCGATTCCGGCTTGCCGACCCCCAGATGTTCATTCATAAGCAACGTACTTATTCATTAACCGACAATGACAACGAGTTAATCACATTGGCGGATAATTTTCGGTCGACCGAGAACGTCGATAACTTCATCAACCTCATTTTTGAACAAATCATGGATCGGCAAGTTGGCGAAATTGACTATTCGGACGCCAAGCTGCAGTTTGGCGCCAAGTATTATCCAAAAGATGTGAATGCGGACGTTTCGGTGCTGCTGTATAGTCCTAAAAAGCCGTTGGCAGAAGATGAGGAACTGCCTGATGATCAAGTGATGGACGCAGACGTTGGTCAGGTGGAAATCATTGCCCAAAAGATTCGCCAGATGGTTGATGGAAAAGAGCGGGTGGCAGACGGTGATGGCGATCGACCAGTTGACTACGGCGATTTCGCGGTTATTTCACCAACCAGGGGCAGCCAGATTACCATGTCTTCAATTTTTAAAGATTATGGCATTCCGGCTGAAATTACCGGTACCAAGAGCTATCTGAAAACGACCGAAATTCAGGTGATGCTGTCCCTGCTGTCGATTATCGACAATCCCTATCAAGATATTCCTTTGGTGGCGGTGTTGCGGTCACCGGTCGTTGGCCTCGACGAGAATCAGCTGGCCTATTTGCGGATTAATCAAAAGACTGGGAATTATTATGAGTCGGTATTGAAGTTTTACCGGGATTATCAAAACTCTGAGCCCAACCAATATGCCCAGGCCATCTATCCGTTAATCGATACCTTATTCAAGCAGTTGGATCATTTTAAAAATGTTGCCCGCCAAGACGGCTTGGTTGCCTTAATTTGGGACATCTACAACCAGACTGGGTATTTGGATTATGTGGGCGGGATGCCAGGCGGCTATCAGCGTCAGACCAACCTGCATGCTTTGTACGAACGGGCCTTTGACTATGAGAAAAATGGTTTTAAGGGGTTATTCAGATTCGTACTGTTTATTGAACGAATGCAGGCTAGGGATGACGATTTAGCGACGGCGGTACCGAATACCTCTGACAATATGGTCCACGTGATGACGATTCACGGGAGCAAGGGGCTGCAGTTTCCAATTGTTTTCTTGAATGATATTGGGAAGCAATTTAACCAGCAGGACACTATGGGAAGAGCGGTGTTAAACGATCATCTGGGAATTGGGATCTCCTATTTGGACACCAACACCCGAGAGATTCAAGAACCCTTGCAGCGCCAGGCCGTGCTGGACGTGACCAAGAATGCCGGTTTGTCTGAAGAGATGCGGAAACTATACGTTGCCCTGACTAGGGCCGAACAGCGGCTTTTCCTGGTTGGTAAAGTTGATCCAGGGAAAGGCGGGGCTAAAAAATCGACGTTGGATATGCAGTCGATCGTTGAAAGCTGGCAGTCAAAGACGGATGAATCAGCGATCTTATTGCCGATGGCTGAACGCAACAGTGCCAAAAGCTATTTGGACTGGATTGGCCCGGCAATTTCGAGACACCATGATGTGGTTAAGCGCTATGGCGGTGGGCAAGTCGTTAACTTGCTTGCCAATGACCAAAGCGAGCTTCACTTAGACTTTTATGACAATGCGAAGGTGGTTGCAGGAAAGAAACAGGCAGGCCAAGCAACCATTGATCCCAAGGCATGGATCGATCAGCAGGCTCAGGCTGAGCCGGTCTCGGACGTTAATCGTCGGCAGATTAAAGCCGTCATGAATTTTCATTATCCGCATCAGGCCGCAACCCGCACCACCGCGTATCAGTCCGTTTCTGAAATTAAGCGATTGTTTGATGATCCTGACAATGTCCAGTTGGGCAACTATTCGCTGATTGACAGTGATCAGCTGATCAAACCTGGTCGATATACCCAACCAAGTCTGGCAACGCCCAAATTCATCTCAGAAAATGGCACCCGTAAGCCGGCACCAACTGAAATCGGAACGGCGACCCACTTGGTTTTACAGCAGGTTGATTTACATCAGCGGCCAACCAAAGCCAATGTTGTGGAACTGATTGCCAACCTGGTTAAGGCGGGCATTCTCCAGGAGAACGTTGCCCAAGAAATTAACGTAGATGGCATTCTGAGATTTTATGCAAGCCCGGTCGGCATGGTTGTTGTGGCCAATCCAGATACGACTTACCGCGAAGTGCCGTTTTCCCTTTTGATGAAGGCTAAGAATGCCTTCAAGGATTTTGACCAAGATGATCAACAACAGATCTTAATTCACGGAATTATTGACGGCTACGTTGAGTCGGAGCAAGGCGTCGTGTTGTTCGATTATAAGACTGATCGACTGACGCCCAAGACAACGATCAACACGATTCGAGAGCGTTATGAGGGCCAAATCCGGCTATACGCAACTGCCTTGGAACAAATTCTTTCCCAGCCGGTTTCAAAGAAGTACCTGTATCTGTTATCATCAGATCAATTAGTTCCCGTTGAGTAACCTCACCACTTTAGAGAGATAGGAGATTTTTTAATGGTTAAATTTAATACATTACTGGTTCGCGGCGGCCGTCCTAACGACAATTCTACCGGTGCCGTTAACGTGCCAATCTATAATTCATCAACTTTTCGCTACCCCAAGCTGGGGGCGGATGTTAAATGGGACTATGAACGTTCCGGCAACCCAACTCGAGATGCCGTTGAAGACGTTTGTGCCCAGCTGGAAAATGGTGACCGCGGCTTTGCCTTTTCAAGTGGGATGGCTGCCATTCATGCGGCACTAGCACTGTTTAAGCCCGGCGATCACCTGATTATCGGCGATAATATCTACGGGGGCACTTTCCGGTTGGTGAATGATTTTTTAAAACCACGTGGACTGGAATCTACCGAAGTTGATACCCAAGATGTCGATGCGGTTGCGGCGGCTTTTAAATCCAATACCAAAGGTGTCTACTTTGAGCCGGTGACTAACCCACTGCTCAAAGTTTCAAGCGTTAAGCAGATTGCGCAAATTGCTCACGACCACGATGCTTTGGTGGTTGTCGATAATACCTTTTTGACACCCTATCTCCAGCGGCCGTGAGACCTCGGGGCAGATGTGGTACTTCATTCCGCTACCAAGTATTTGGGCGGTCACTCTGATTTTACGGCTGGGATGATCGTGACCAAAACCAAAGAGTTAAGTGATCAAATTTATGCGATTCAAAACACAATTGGCGCGGTCTTGGCACCTCAAGAAGCCAATTTACTTCGCCGTGGTATTCAGACCTTAAACATTCGGATGGATCGGCATATTCAAAATGCCGAGAAAATCATCACCTACCTGCAGGATAATCCTAAAGTTGCCAAAATTTACTACCCAACTGTTGATAAGGGCAGTCAGGATTACCAGATTGTCAGTGATGAAGCCAAGGGTGCCGGCGGGGTGCTCTCCTTTGAGCTTCAGCCCGGATTAGACGCCGCCAAGTTTGTCAATAGTCTTCAACTCATCATTTTGGCGGTTAGCTTGGGTGCTGCTGAAAGCTTGGTCGAAGCGCCGGCATTTATGTCACACTTCGAAATCCCCAAGCCAGAGCGGCTGAAAATGGGGATTAAGGATGAATTGATCCGGTTATCAGTTGGATTGGAAGACGCTGATGACTTGGTTGCTGATTTGGATCAGGCATTTAAGCAAATTTAACTTAAAAAAAAACAAAACAAGCGGCTATCCCAACAATTGGAATGGTCGCTTGTTTTGTGTAAATTCCGGAACCAACACATGATTGGTGCCAATATTTAATTTAGATTAATCACATTGACTAAGATAATTCCCATTACCAGAATCACACCGGCCAGGCCGACTGAGAACTTGGTAAACCATTTTCCATTGACTTTATCGAGCAGGAAGAAGGTAATTCCCAGACAAACCACGCCGATAACGTACATGATGATTAGTGCGGTCTTTACGGCAGCATCATCTTGTGCCATATTATCACCTCATTAACCACATTGTACCCCAAATTGGCTGGTTACCCAATAACCAGTTGGTAGGCGTAACGAGGGGATGCTTCGGTATCTGTTTCAGCCATGTAAATTGTGCCGCGTTTAGTGAACCCATTAGTGGTAATCACGTGCTGCATCCCCAAATTATCGGGATGGGTATCAATTCGGATATCTTTGTAGCCGAAGACGCCGGAAATGGTGATCAGTCCGCTGATCATCTTTTCTGACAGATGTTGGCCACGGAAATTTGATGACATCGCGATTCGATGAATGGCAGTGTAGCGGCCATGAACGCCGTTGACCCACTCGCCATCGTGAATGTTGAGGTAGTTGACATCCAGTCCCTGGTGAAGAGCTGCGGTTCCGGCAATTTTTCCATCTATGATTAAGACATAGGTGATACCGTTATTAACGTCGAACTCCAGGTCTTCAGTAGCAGGATAGCCGTCCTGCCACTGGTCGATACCCTGTTTTTTAAGGTAGGCTTTTGCTTCTTCAATAATTTTTTTAATTTCTGGGAGGTCTTGATTGGTTGCTTGACGTAAGTAAGTTGCTGACATTTTGATTCACATCCCTATTCATATTTCTAATTCAATTGATTAGATCAAAATAACACGAGAGTGAATTATAGAACAATATGATTTACCATGCAATACAAAAGATGTAAAAAGTTTTACTTTCTCATTTTCTAACTCAAAACCCGATACCACGTAGCTTGCAGGTATCGGGTTTCTTATAATTAAGTGGGATTTATTCTTTGTCGTCTAAGGCATCGTTAACTTTTTCCGATGCTTTTTCCTTGGCATCTTCAACCTTGTCTTTGGCTTTCCCAGATGTCTTCTGAGCCTTGCCCTTTAACTTTAACTTATCGTTTCCGGTTACGTCGCCAACGGTTTCTTTGACTTTGCCGATGACTTCATCGGACTTGTTTTTTAGATTTCCCATTAGTTTCACACCCTTTCCTTATCTCTACTATAAGCATACAGAGATTTTTGGCGAATCACAAAAATAACGCCTGTGATTTAAAATGTTACAGAGTGGTAAATTCCCCATTGGGTCGCAATGATTTGCGATCGTTTATGATATTATAGGTGTAATACTAGGGGGTGGTTTCGAAATGAATAAAGTCAGTGCATCGGCAAAAAATTCCGATACCCGTTCGAAACAACAAACAATACTCAGCATGTTGGGGCTGTTGACTTCAAAAGTTTTGGGAGAAAACACATATGCGAAAAGCTCAATTTATTCCGAGGGCATTACCCGGGGATTGCGGTCATTTCTACCTGGTCCATTGCAGCCAAGTGTTTCATTAGCAGAATTTAAAATGTCCAAACCAATGCAGATGGGCTATTTGGCAGCTGCCAAGGACTTAAAACATGTCAGCATTGATCAATTTAACTATATGTCGTTGTGGGCAACCGGCGATGATGACAGTTCGGTCGTCAACCGGGCAGCCGGCACCCAATTTTCTGATTATTTAAGCCAGAGCCAGGCGCCTGACAAGTACATTCTTGGCTATAAAACAGCGGTCATTCAATTTGTTCGGGCAATTGCCGGAGCTGGTGGGGTGGTTTACCGAATTAATTCCGCCTTACAAAACTTGGATTTAAATCAGCAGCAGACACTGGTTAGCCAGTGGTTCGACCACGTGAATGGCTATATGGATGGTGCTTCGCCATTTGAAGTGGTTAACAATCAAACGACAAAGCCATCTGCCGTTGATCAGGCGATTGCCGTGGGCGTTGCTAAAGAGATCAGCGATGGCTTTTTAAACAACCAGCCGATCGGAGACGTTGATCAGCCACTGCTTGGAAATTACTCCTATAATGAAGACGATTTTAGTGATGAACAGGATTTACCAAAAATGATGACAAACACAATCGGCAAAGTTTCACTGACAGAAGACATCAATTTGTTTGTGAACCACACGTTGGCGGGGATGCTCAATGCATTAGGGTCAATTGGGCTGGATGCTTTGATTGATGCAAAATTCAATCAGGCGAATCCTGATTTGGTGGGCGCCGCTGCTACAAGTGCAACCTACCAAGAAACAGTCCTTGAAAAGACCCAAACGGCGATTGAAGCCATCGGCAATTATCTGAATTTGCCCACGTCAGGAGCCGATCTGGCAGAAAAGTTGGCTGTGCTGAACTTAAGCAATGCCGCTAGCGCCAGAAACGCCAAACACCAAAACTATCAACTGCGTTATAGTCGCGTACTGGAAAACGATCGGCCCCAGGTGAATGATCGTGGTGAAACAGTCAAAGTTGCTTATGGGATTTTTGAAACGACTCATCAGATTCTCCAGAATATTTTTCTCACTACCTTGATGGTTCCATATACAATGACTAGAAATCGGCTGCTGGAACAAATTGCGGCTGGGCAGTATACGACACCGCGAAAAGTGCTTGAACCAAGTCTTCAAGTCGAAGCCACACTCTTTGACTACATTGATGCGCTTGCTCGATTCCAAGTTGACCAATTAATCGGTCTGGTTGAACGGGGAAAGAAGGATTATGACGGGATGTCTACTGCTGGAAGCTTCAGTGCTTTTAGCCATTTAATGCGGGTCTATCCGGAAGTCAAAGCAATCAACCCATCGTACGCGGAGATGTCAAAAGCCACCAAGCAAGTGTATTATTGGCTCTATCAATCTTCTTTTAAAGATACGCTGCCCGACAATGAGCGGGCTAAAATTGACTAAAAATAAATAGGATCGTGGGACAAACGCCGTGTGAGCGGGCTTGTCTACGGTCCTCTTTTTTATGATTATAGAAGTTTGATTGCGAGAGCAGATCCCATACCGCCACCCATGCAAAGAGAAGCAATCCCAAATTCCTGATTGGTTCTGCGCAGGTTGTGCAGTAGGGTTGTGACGATGCGGGCACCGGAGTCACCAAGCGGATGGCCCAGTGCCAGTGCCCCGCCATTGACATTGACTTTGCTCAGTGAAATTCCCAAATCACGAACAACCGCGACCGATTGCGCGGCGAAGGCTTCATTGATTTCGTAAAGGTCGATGTCGTTGACCGACATATCAAGCTGGGTAACTAATTTATTAATGGCCAGGTAAGGGGCGTATCCCATCACTTCCGGGTTAATGCCGCGCTCGGCGTAACCCAGCACTTCGGCCATTGGAGAAAGCCCCGATTGGTTTGCTTGATCAGCAGTCATCATCAGCAGGGCAGAAGCACCATCATTTAGCGGTGCACTGTTGCCGGCGGTCACTGTGCCATCAGGTTTAAAAGCAGGTCGAAGTGTGGACAGCTTTTCTAAACTGGTATCGAATCGAATGGATTCATCTGTGGTAACGATGTGAGGTGATTGACCTTGATTGATTTCAATTGGAACAATTTCATTCTCAAAATAATGTTGTTCAGTGGCGTGGGCAGCAAGCTGGTGTGATCGTAATGCGAATGCGTCTTGTTCTTGACGTGAGACATGGTATTGATCGGCAACATTTTCAGCCGTCATTCCCATTGGCTCATTTGTCGCTGAATCATTCAGCCCGTCTCGCTGCAGACCATCATATAGTATGACCGGCCCAAACTTGGTTGTTTTTCTTTGCGACATATCCAAGTAAGGAACATTTGACATGCTTTCGGTTCCACCGGCGATGACGGTATCTGCTTCGCCGAGAAGTAATGCGGATTGGGCTTGATGAATTGCCTGGAGTCCTGAACCGCAGACCTGATTGACTGTAAAAGCAGTTTTGCTTTCTGGAATTTGACTATTCAATTCAATTTGCCGGGCAATATTTTGACCATTTCCAGCCTGAATAGCGTTGCCAAAGATAACTTGATCAACTTGGTCGCCGGAAATGCCGGTGTCTTTAAGTAGGGTGCGGGTGATTGTTGACCCGAGTTGTTCAGCAGTTAATGAAGATAATGAGCCATTTAATTTGCCGATAGCTGATCTTTTGGCATCTATAATTACAATTTTCTTCAAGTGATGATAGTTCCTTTCGCTAAGATTTCAATAGCAAGTATACAGGTTAAAGCCCATTAGTGGGCGGATTAGCTCCGGGCATTAACAATCTTTAACCTTTGTCCGTGTCAATTTATTGAGTTATTTTCAAATTACCTGTTGACCTAGGTCCAAATAGCTGATAGTATATTATTCGTTGCTTCAATGACATGAACACATATACCAATTGCTAATTAAAAAGTTTTTGTTGACTTAGAAGATTGGCTGTTATATAATTATTCTTGCTGTTGAGGCAAGGGACACAAGGATTTAAATAAGCGAACAATTTTAATTGATTCGGCAAAAATGTTTGTGTTTCAATGTAGACCTTTGAAAACTGAACAAAATTTTCGACAAACAAATGTGCAGGGCGTTTCAATTTTTCGAAATTGAAACCAAACATTTGCGAAGTCAATTCGTAAAACAAATAATAAATTTTAAATCATGAGCTATCACAGGCTTATCATTTTAAACCATTTAAGATGAGAGTTTGATCCTGGCTCAGGACGAACGCTGGCGGCGTGCCTAATACATGCAAGTCGAACGCGTCTTGGTTAAAGATTTTAGGTGCTTGCACTTGAAAGATTTAACATTGAGACGAGTGGCGAACTGGTGAGTAACACGTGGGTAACCTGCCCTTGAAGTAGGGGATAACACTTGGAAACAGGTGCTAATACCGTATAACAACCAAAACCACCTGGTTTTGGTTTAAAAGACGGCTTCGGCTGTCACTTTAGGAT
>NZ_BDGB01000064.1:518-64642 GCF_002157585.1 Lentilactobacillus parakefiri | reverse complement strand
CGAGCTCAAGCAAACATACGCTGTGATGAATCAGTTACGGGAAACCATCAAAACCCGTGACTGGCCCAACTATAATCAAGCCTTTCACCACCTGCAAGGCTGCTCGGAAGAAATGTTGGCAGTCCTCCAAACCTTGGCAGTTCATCGTGATGAAATTGGCAACACTTTTACTCACCATTACACCAACGGGCCTTTAGAGGGTTCCAATAATAAGATTAAAGTCATTAAACGAACTGGATTTGGTTACCGAAACTTCTTCAGATTCCGGCTCAGAGTACTGTTTGCTTTTCGAGTTCATACAAAAAGAGCTCTAATCACCAAGTGATTAGAACTCCAATATTTTGTTCACCAACAACAGTTGACGAAGAACCATAAAAGAAATTGGCATTTTAAAGGGCGTCACGTTCATTGTCATTTGCAATGAATGTGACGCCCTTTTCAAAACTATTTTCTATGATGTCCATCATCGTTTAACGACCCGGTATCCTCATCATGCTTGGAAGTATCCAAGATACCCTCAGTTAACCCAGAATCCTTGGATTGGCCATTCGAAGTAGGTGCAGCTTTCTTCTCGATCTCTTCTTCGCTTGGGAGATGTTTCATAATGGGAAGATTGATTTGAAAAATTGAGCCGGAACCAAGGGAGCTTTCGATCGAAATATTCCCATGGTAGGCTTCAATCAGTCTGTGGGCAATTGAAAGTCCCAATCCGTTACCACCCTTGTCACGACTACGGGCCTTATCAACCCGATAAAAGCGATTGAAGACCTTTTGCTTATCTTCCTCAGAAATCCCTTCACCAAAATCTTGAACAGCAATATTAACCATTGCCATTGAGGTTGACAGTGACAGGTGGACTTCCTTTCGCTTAGTTGAGTACTTGATTGCATTATCCAAAAGAATGACCAATACCTGTTCCAAACGGTTCCGATAAATTTTGACGTAGACATCACCATCGGTGTCATCATCAAAGGTAAAGGTGAAGTCGGGATGAATCATTTTGAAATCATTATAAACCTGTTCAAATACTTGGTTAACATCGGTAATTTCTTCACCGTAGTTAATTTCAATCTGTTCAGCTCGGGAAAGATCCAACATTTCAGAAACTAAGCTTTTCATCCGATTGGTTTCCTGCAGTGAAGCCTTCAAGGATTCTTCCAAAACTTCCGGATCATCTTTTCCCCACCTCAGCAGCATATCAATATGTCCTTGAATGACCGCAACTGGTGTCCGAAGTTCATGGGAAACATCTTCCACAAATTGTTGCTGCTGATCAATATAGCGTTGAGTTTGATCCAACATTCCGTTCAACAGCTCTGCCAGGTCGGTTAACTCGTCGTTGGATCGAAAGGCAGGGACCCGTGCGTCAGAGTCGGGATCACTTTTAACTTCATTAATGGTTTTTTGAATATCATTAATTGGCCGCAATAATTCCTGCGCCAAGATATAAGCAAAAATCATCGTCAAAAGGACGGAAATGAGCACCAAAATCACCAAAATCACCAGCAACTTGTTGGCAGTCGCTCGATAATCATCCAACTGATCGGTCACCTGCGCATAGCCAATCAACGAACCGTTTTTCTTTGAAAGCAACGGCTCGACTCCGACGAGAATTTGGCGACCACGATGTTTGGTGGTAAAAATTTTCCGTTTGCTGGCAGAATAAAAGGTCGCCGTGCCCTTGCGTGATTCAAACAGTTCTTTGCCATTCACGCTGTAGACATTAACTAAAATATTATCCCTGGAAAAGTTGACAATTAACGAATTGGAATATAAATCGTTGCCATCAGCCTGAGTACCCTGATCATTACTGTTGGTGATCTTCGGTTTCAAATATTGAGCCACGTCCCGTTTTGTCAAAGGAGAGGCATAATTTGTCAACCGGGAAGAAACTGTACTCAAGGTATTATCAATGTGTGAACGTTCCTGTTGAAATAAAACATTTGTGAATCGATTAAAAAGTAGTCCAGAGAAAATAACAACAATCGCTAAAACACCAATGGACGTAAAAAACGCCCACTTCCATTTTAGCGATGTTTTTCTTCTCTTTGGTTGTGTGTTGGGTTGGTTCATGACCGCATCACGTACCCCGTACCCCTAACAGTTTGAATGTAACTATTCTCACCCGGACGATCGATTTTGTTTCGGAGATATCGAATGTAGACGTCAACCACATTGGTTTCAACTTCAGAGTCGTATCCCCATACCTTGGTCAACAGGACATCTCGGGCCAAGACAACGTCAACGTTTTCCATCAAAGTGAGCAACAATTCATATTCGCGCTTTGTGAGGTTAATCACTTCATCACCACGACGAACAATTCGGCTTTCTTTTTCAATCGTTAAATCTTTGAACGTCACTGATTTTTTGTTGTTTTTCTGTTGATCATTTTCAATTTGAATTCGACGAAGTAAGGCCCGAATTCGCGCTAAGAGTTCCTCAATTGCAAAGGGTTTAACGATATAATCATCCGCACCGTGGTCGAATCCGGACACCCGATCAATGACAGAATCGCGTGCAGTCATCATGATAATCGGTGTGTTCTTCTTTTCACGTAATCGGCGGGCAACCTCCATACCGTTAAGTTCCGGTAACATTAAATCAAGCAGAATGACATCGAAATTCTCATCCAACGCTGCCTGTAGGCCAGTTCGCCCGTTTAACTCAACTTGGGTGTCATAGCCTTCGTGCTTTAACTCCAGTTCGACGAAACGTGCTAAATTCTTTTCGTCTTCAATAATCAAAATTCGACTCATAAATGATCAGCTCTCCTATAAAGTATCTTAATTTGTTTATTAGTAACGTAGAAACCTTTTAACATAACTCTCATTTTACCATAATTATGAGAGTTTTAGTCTTTTACTTTAATAAAAATTAGAAAAACGGCTAAAATGGGCTGGAAATATTTTTCATTTACAAACTATTTGTGTACAAATTCACTTGATAACGACCGTTGAGACGTTTATAATGAACTTGTTTGAAAATATATTATAAAAAGGATGATTAACCCTATGAAAGCTGCTGTTGTAAGAGACCCTGTTGATGGATACGTTGATATTAAAGATGTTAACTTACGCCCGATTCACGAGGGTGAAGCATTAGTTAAAGTTGAATATTGTGGATTATGTCACACTGATCTGCATGTCGCAGAAGGTGATTTTGGCAAGGTCCCTGGCCGAATTATTGGTCATGAAGGTGTCGGAAAAGTTATTCAAGTTGCCGACGACGTTACTAATTTGAAGATCGGCGACCGCGTATCAATTGCCTGGTTCTACAGAGGTTGTGGCCATTGTGAATATTGCATCACTGGTCGTGAAACACTATGTCGCAACGTTCAAAACTCAGGCTACACCGTTGATGGTGCAATGGCCGAGGAAGTTATCGTCCCTGCAGATTATGCCGTTAAGGTTCCTGAAGGACTTGATCCAGTTGAAGCAACTTCACTCACTTGTGCCGGCGTCACAATGTACAAGGCACTTAAAGTCGGAGACACTCGTCCTGGCCAATGGGTTGAAGTAGTTGGCTGTGGCGGTCTTGGTAACTTGGCTGTTCAGTATGCTCATAATGTCTTCGGTGCTCACGTTGTAGCCGTTGATGGTAACGAGCAAAAGCTTCAAGCAGCCAAAGATAACGGTGCCGACATCACCATTAATCGTCACGATTCGGACGTTGCTGAACAGATTCAAAAGAAGGTTGGCGGTGTTCACAATGCCCAAATTACTGCCGTTACAACCGACGCCTTTACGACTTCTGTTAATGCATTGCGTCCAGACGGTAAATTAGTTGCCGTTGCCCTTCCTAAGGGTGATATGGCACTTAATATTGATAAGACTGTTCTGGACGGCATTCAAGTTGCCGGCTCACTGGTTGGTACTCGTCAAGATCTTGCCGAAACCTTCCAGTTTGGTGCTGAAGGTAAAGTCAAACCAATTGTGAAGACTCGTCGACTTGATGAAGTGAATGATATCATTGACGAAATGAAAGCCAACAAGATTGTTGGTCGAATGGTTGTCGACTTCACTAAATAATTGTAGCTGAACATCTATTTTCTTAAAAATTGAGGGTAGCTAGCGAAATGATTTCGTTAGCTACCCTCTTTTTATATGTATATAAAAAACCAATTTAGAATCCATGGCGTTCTAAATTGGTTCCTCATTACTTGTTATCTTTGATAACTTTACGGCCTTTGTAAAAGCCTGATGGTGATACGTGATGTGGCATGGTGTATTCACCGGTCTTTGGGTCGAGGCTCAAATTAGGAGTCGTCAACTTGATGTGACCGCGACGCATGCGCTTTTTAGCTTTAGAAGTTCTACGTGCTGGTGTAGCCATTCTTTTTCCCTCCTCGTCAAAATAAAATATCCACTAGTGAAATTTTAAGTCCAGCTATCTTGAATCACGGTTCTTAAAAAAGTTCTTCAATTCTGCCAGACGTGGATCAACAGTTTTTAACTCTGCCTTCTGCTTACTGTAGTCATCGACGGACATAACATCCCAATCGTCACCACTTGGCATCTCTTTGCCCGCAAGCTCTTCAGGAGACAGGACGTGCATAGGAATATGCAAAATCACATTATCAACGACGGCTCTCTGCATATCAACCATGTCATCTTCATCTAATACAAAAACGACATCATCTTTGCCATACCGTGATTCAGCAGCCTTTGAAGGAACATAGAATTCCTCAACCGTAAAATCAAGCGGCAGATCAACAGGGGTCAACGAGCGAGATGATGGCACCACTAACTTCCCAATAATATGAGTGTCAATGATCACATCACCGCGATCGGCAAAAGCAGTCCCTTCAACTTGAAAGTCGGATGCATCGATTACTTCATCGGCATATCGATCCAGCAAATCGGCTTTAATTTGAAGGTTCTCGTTGAACGTGAAAGGATCAGTATCTGAGTACTTTTGCAAGTCTCTAAAGTACCATTTCAATATAATTCCTCCAATGCAACAAAACTTATTATACCGGCAACAAATAGGCTTGTCAAGGCAATTTCCTTGATAGGAGTTTACCGATTATTCAACAATGATTGGATGTCGATAGTAATCTTGAGACAAGCCATTGATCATCTGAGTCAACATCCCACCCCGAAAGTCCATTTGGATCGTGTCAGCAACAACATCGTCAGTCACTTTCGTAATCAGCGGAACGTCAAGGTGCCCCTTGATCTGATTCAGATATCTTTGGCCCATCGTATTGAAGCCAAGCAGCCGGACATACGTGGCTGTCTGAAGCATATCATGAGAGGCTGCGTGTAACAAGACATAAGTACACAGGCGTTGGATACGTGTGTACGTGTAACGCTTGGTTTTAACCAGATGGAGAAATTCGGTAAAGCTTTCAGCTTTAATTGCCGCGCGTTTTAAGCGATATTCAATCCCCTCAGTCATCTGGTAGATTTGATGAAGCTTCTCAATCGGATTCTCAACCAACTCGAACCTTAGGAATGGCCAAAAATCTTGCCAGGTGAGCATTTGGTCATTTTTAAGCATCGTGGTCGTACCGGTTGGAACAACTCGATCGGCGGCTGCCAAATCATGTTCAATGACGGCTTGACGGATCGCCGTCGCACTGGCAATTCGACTCGCATGGCTGATTCGGGTTGCATCATGCTGACTACCCATTCGCTGAATGGGTACTAGGGCGAGCGGATTGCCAGCTTCAGCATTGGCTTTGGCGTACCCGAATCCCAAAATATCATTAGGCTGATTTAATCGAATGCCGGTTTCGTTAAATAAAAAATCTTGGAAAACGGATGCATACGGTCGATCAAACTTTTTGAAGTCGGCCGGATTTTCTGGTTGATGATCGGTCAACACCTGGTAGTCCATCTGCGGATGTTCAGCACCAAAGGCCAGCCATTGACACTTTACTTTAGCAGCCAAATCAACTGCCCCTTTTGAAAATAAATGCGAAGGCTGGACAGCAGAAAACTCCGGCAATTCAATCACCAGATCAACTCCACCCTGTAAGGCCGCCTTTGTTCGCTGCCATTTATCGTAGGCTGCTGGTTCACCCCGCTGCAGCCAATTGCCGCTCATAATCGCGACGGTCACGTCTGCACCGGTTGCCTGCTTTGCCTGCTTAAGCATATATAAATGTCCATTATGAAAGGGATTGTATTCTGAAACAATCCCGACTGCCTGAAGCATTTTCTTTGACTTCCTTAATCTTTTCCGGTACTAAAGAACCACCGCTTGGTTTGCTGAACAAAAGGCTGGTCGCCAAAATCAGTACTGCTCAGTGTCACCAAGAAGCCTGCCTGTGACAGCAAATCCTTAATCGTTGTGTCATCATACGCCCGCTCACGGTGGATTTCGTTATAAGCATCATACGCGTCCTTCTCCTCATTATATTGGAAGAAGTTCAATTCATGCTCAACGGACATTGGCGCAAAGTCACCCTCGTAGCTGGTCCACATGAAGGCGGCATCTTCACTACGGTAGTTGTACATATACCCAGGATAAACCTCGGTTGCCTGATAAGGCGAAATCACGTCAAATAGAAACTGGCCGTCAGGATTCAAATGGTCATACACTGCTTTAAAAGTTGTCTGCAAATCTTTTTGATCAATCAGATAATTCAGTGAATCATCAAAACAGCAGATTAAATCATATTGATCGAGACCCTCGAGATTTCGCATATCAGTTTGAATAAAGGGCACGTCAACGTTTGCCGCGCGTGCTCTTTGCTCAGCAATTGTCAGCATGTCCTCTGATAGATCTGCTCCGGTAACCTGAAACCCCATTTGGGCTAATTTAATTGCCAAACGGCCGGTTCCACAAGCAAGATCCAAAATTTTGATTTCTGAAGGCTGCTTTTGAATGATCTTTGCCTTAGTCACAACAAAATGGGCCCAACGATCATAGAGAGTTACGTCAAATAAATCATCATAAAATTTGGCGAATTCTGTATAGATCATTATGCCTCCACCCATGAATCGATATTAACAATTGGGGCGTCCGACCATAATTTTTCCAAATTATAAAAATCACGGACGTCTTTCTGGAAAATGTGAACGACCACGTCGCCTAAATCAATTAAAATCCAGCGGGCAGTATCCTTCCCAGAAACGCTATAGACATGGACATCGGAAGCTTCAACCTGGTCGACAACTTCATCAGCGATCGCTTTGACCTGTCGATTGGAAGCTGCATCAGCGATGACAAAATAATCGGCCATCAGACTCACCTTTTGCATATCAAGAACAACGATATCGTTTGCTCGTTTACTGTCCGCAGCCCGAACAACGACTTCTGAAATTTCTTTAGTGTTCATATTTACTCCTTAATCTATTCCTGAGCTCGGAACCCAGCTATTATAAGTGACAATTGTCTGTGGGAAAACCGGCTTGTTATGGGTAACTAAATAACTCAATGTCTGTTTAGTTTGATAAGCAACCCCATCTTGCAGATTGTTCCTGGTAATCTTTCGTGCTTCATCGACGCCAGGAAATGCTCGACCGGGCTCAATGTAATCTGCCATGTAAACAATTTGTTCTAATGGCGTCATGTACTGGTGTCCAACTGTATGGTACCTGACGGCGTTTAAAATATCAATATCATTGATCTGCAACTCATTTTTAACGAATAACCAGCCGACCACTCCGTGCCAAATTGCATTGCCATAATTCAGTAATTCAGGATCTAATTGATAGTCCTTGATTGCTTGAATGAAGTCAGCATCTGGACGCTGCTTGGCATAATCATGAACCAATCCACCAATTGCCGCTTTTTCAATATCAACGCCATTTTGCTCGGCTAAATCCATGGCAGTTTGTTCGACGCGTAAGCAGTGCTGATAGCGGTGATCCGTGAGGGCAGCCCGTAATTTAGCAACCAACTCGTCACGGGTATAAGGAACGAAATGGCCATGATAGCTTAGCTGATCATTTTCCATATAAATGGTTCTCCTTTATATAATGTTCAACGGCAGCCGGCACCAGATATTTAATGGATTGGTGCTGGCGCATTTTGGAACGAATCAGTGATGATGAAATATCAATAAACGGCACATCAACCCAGATGACCGGATATTTGGAAGCTGGGGTATACCCATCACGCTTGACGCCAACAAACGACACTAATTTGATCAAGTCGTCAATGCGATACCATTTAGGCAAATAGTTAACCATGTCACCGCCGATGATAAAATAATATTGATTCTCTGGATGTTGTTGCGTCAACTGCTTCATGGTGTCGTATGAATAACTGACCCCACCACGCATAATCTCAGCCATTTCAATGGCAAACTTGGGATTGTCCCGAATAGCGCAATTGATCATGGCCACCCGATCTTTAGCGTCAATGGCAAACTTTTTGTCAACATGTGGTGGATTGGCATCCGGCATAAAATAAACCTTGTCGAGGCCAAGTTGATCTCTCACCTGTTCGGCAATGATTAAATGACCATTGTGAATTGGATTGAAGGTCCCGCCCAAGAGGCCAATCCGTTTGCCGTTTTGTTTGGTAATCGTTTTAGTCTGTGTTAATGTTTCAACATGATTCATGACGTTGCTCATAGTGCCTTACCTCTAAATTGCCAAAACTTCATTGGATAATTTTTGCTTACTTGGATCTTTGGATGGTTTGAAGAGTACCAACGTCTTACCGATGGTCTGAACCACCGTGACATCGCTTTTGGTTTCAATATAGGTCTTAATGTCATCAACGGTCGCTGTGGCATTCTGTAAGACATTGATTTTGATGAGTTCTCGCGTATCAAGTGCCTTTTGAATCTCATCAAGCCAAACAGTTGAAAGGCCGCTTTTACCGACCTCAAAGATTGGCCGCATGCGGTTGGCATTGGCTCTTAAAAAGCGTTTTTGTTTTCCTGTTAATTTCATAAATGCCTCTTTAGTTAAATCATTGCGGGGCGCATCAAAACAGATACGCCTTTAGGAGCCCAGCCTGTAACCGAAACCCCTTCTGGAATCGTTACCCAACCCAGACCTTCAATCACCAAATCACTCTTTTCAGTTGATTTGAATTCATGGGGCTCCAATGCTGGAAAATCAGCCTTTTGGTCCTCAGTTGGTGGGGCCAGAAAGGAACCGACATGGGTCGCGTAAAACTCGTCGGCATTTTCCAATTTCGTACGGTGAATAAACAAATTATTTTCAGCATACACAGTGAATCCGTGGCGCTTATCACCGGAATTGTAATCAAAACGGGCCACTCCCGCGAAGAAAAGTGTTTGACCAGGATTCAACTGGTAACCTTTAGGCTTGATCGTTTTTTGTGGTGTCACCAGATTTAATTCTTTGCCAGATAAATGGTGAGCCATTTGCTCAGGCTGAATGATCCCTGGTGTATCCACCAGGTTATGACCATCGTTCAAAGGAATGTCGATCCGATCCAAAGTCGTCCCGGGAAAACGGGAAGTGGTGATCAATTCCTTGATCCCAGTTGATTGGCGAACAATTGAATTAATTAAGGTTGATTTACCAACGTTGGTAACACCAACCACGTAAACATCTTTTCCTTGACGATACTTTTCAATTTGATCCAACAAATGATCAATATCAAAGTTTGTCTTCGCAGAAATCAGTTCAACGCCAATTGGCCAAATGCCAGCAGCATTAGCCTGTTGCCGCAGCCAATCCTTCACTTTGTTGTGCTTCAAAGCCTTGGGCAAAATATCCAGCTTGTTCCCAACTAACAGGACCGGATTATTACCAACAAATCGATGGAGGCCGGGAATGAGACTTCCGTTCACATCAAAAATATCGACGACATACACGATCAAGGAGTCCGTATCAGAAATACTGGTTAACAGCTTTAAGAAGTCATCGTCTGATAAACTGACGGGCGCAATTTCATTATAGTGTCGAAGTCTAAAGCAACGCTGACAATAGACTTCCCCATTTTCAAGCCCCTTCTTCAAAGCAGATTCCGGAGTATATCCGAGTGCGTTCTTGTCAGTCGTCTGGACAGCTGCCCCACAGCCCACACAATGAACGACTTCACCGTCAACAATAACTTCATTATTTGCCATAATTCCTCCTATTTCCAATGTAAGTCAGGATATTTTTTTGATAATTTATTCCAAACGATCTTTTCAAAGTAACGGTTGATGGTGGTATTCCACGCATCGTCACGCACCAGTGGCTTGACCAAAATACTACGAACACCGCAACGATTAGCTGCAACGACATCAGTCATCAATTGGTCTCCAATCATGACGGTGTTGCGTTTTTGCAGATTAAATTCTTTTAAGGCGTGCTGAATACCAATCGTTAACGGTTTCATTGCCCGGGGGACAAATGGTAGTTCGTAGTCCTGAACGGCACGTTGGATCCGCTTATGACTGTTATTGGATACAACAATCACCTTAATCCCAAATTTTTTATTTTCTGACAACCAGTTGCGTAATGCCTGAGAACCCTTCTTAGAGTTCCAAGGGACCAACGTATTGTCTAAATCGGTTAGAACACAGTTGATATTATGATCCCTCAGGAATTGGGGAGAAATCGTGTAGATATCCCCAATCATCCATGTTGGTTTAAATCGAGACAACATATGTCGCTCCTTAAATATCGTTAATTTATTTAAAAAAACTTCCACCAAACTATCGGTGAAAGTCATTTTAGCACATCAAAATTACTTAAGTGCTTTTTTAGCTTCGTCAGTTAAAGCTTTGAACGCTTCAGTGTCGCTAACAGCTAAATCAGCAAGCATTTTACGGTTCATGTCGATGTTGGCAAGCTTCAGTCCGTGCATAAATTGGCTGTAGCTGAGGTCATTAAGACGTGCAGCAGCGTTAATCCGTGCGATCCAAAGTTTACGGAAGTTACCCTTGTTGTTACGACGGTCACGGAATGCGTATACCTGTGACTTCATCACTTGGTCTTTGGCAGTCTTGAATAAACGAGACTTTCCACCGCGATAACCCTTAGCTAATTTTAAAACACGCTTACGACGTGCATGTGTGACTGTTCCACCTTTTACTCGTGGCATTTTGAATTCCTCCTATAGTTTGAAAAGTAATGATTGAATGTCTAGTTTCTTTTATAGATGTGGCAATAACTTCTTGTAAGTCTTGATATTAGTCTTGTCCATCATACTAGTACCACGAAGTTGGCGGCGTTGCTTCTTTGTCTTACCATGAAAACGGTGACTGGTATAAGCATTCGCACTTTTAAATCCACCGTTGGCAGTTCTCTTGAAACGTTTTGCTGCAGCACGGTTCGTTTTTTGTTTAGGCATTGGTAAAAATCCTCCTCAAGTATTTAAAAACTATTATTTTTGATCTTGGTCTTTTGGTGAAAGCATTAAGAACATGCTTCTTCCGTCCATTTTAGGTCGTTGGGTAACGGTTGCGACATCTGCTGTTTCAGCAGCCATTCGGTCAAGAACTTTTCGGCCGATATCCTTATGCGTAATGGCACGGCCCTTAAATCGAATTGAGACACGAACCTTTTCGCCCTTTGCCAAAAACTTCTTAGCATTCTTCAATTTGGTGTTAAAATCGTTCACATCAATTGTTGGGCTTAATCGAACTTCCTTGACACTGATGACTTTTTGTTTCTTACGAGATTCACGTTCCTTTTTCTGTAAATCGAAACGATACTTCCCATAATCAAGAATCTTTGCAACCGGTGGTTTGGCTTTCGGTGCAACCAGGACAAGATCCAAATCGGCATCTTCGGCTAACCGAAGTGCTTCTGACTTAGTCTTAACACCAAGTTGATCACCATTAGCACCAATCAAACGAACCTCACGAGCACGGATTCCATCATTAACCATCATATCTTTTGCTATGGTACTTCACCTCCGAATAATTTGAAAAAGCAGAAAGAGAGTGGGCACACAATTGCGCCCGCTCTCAATTAAAGAACTTGGCTGACCAAGCTCTTACTCGATATCATGCCCAGCAAATTCAGAAATTTACTCAGGCGAGAAGCGGGTAGCTCCTGCTTTCATTTGAACAACTATTAAAGAATATCATCTAATCACTTATGTGTCAACTATCAACCATTAGCCACGTCGACATGCTGCCAATAAAAATTATTAATCGTCTTCACGTGAGTACGAAGCAATGTCTTTAGAGACTTCATCAATGAAGTCTGGAACCGACTTCGATTGGGTATCCTGTTCACCATACTTACGAACTGAAACACTGTTGCCACTCACTTCTTCATCACCAACAACCAGCGTGTATGGAATCTTATGGGTCTGGGCATCACGGATCAGGTAGCCCATCTTTTCAGCACGGGTATCAACTGATGAACGAATCTTCAATGCCCGGAGTTGGTCGTTAATCTTCTTAGCGTAATCCAAGTGCTTGTCTTGGCTGACCGGAATGATCTTAACTTGATGTGGTGCCAACCAGGTTGGGAAAGCACCCTTGTAGATTTCAGTCAGGTAGGCAACAAATCGTTCCATAGTCGAAACCAAACCACGGTGAATCATCACTGGCCGATGTTGTTTGCCATCTTCACCGATGTAATGGAGATCAAATCGTTCAGGGAGCATGAAGTCTAATTGAATGGTTGACAAAGTTTCTTCATTTCCCAGCGCAGTCTTGGTCTGAACATCCAACTTTGGACCATAGAAGGCAGCTTCACCTTCAGCTTCAACATAATCCAAACCCATTTCATCCATGGCGCCTTTCAGCATGGTTTGAGCACGGGTCCACATTTCATCGTCATCGAAATACTTCTCAGTATTCTTCGGGTCACGATAGCTCAAGCGGAAAGTGTAATCGTTAATGTCAAAGTCGTGATAAACCTCAACCATCAAGTTCAAGATATTCTTGAATTCTTCTTGAATTTGATCCAAGGCGACAAAGGTGTGACCATCGTTCAAGGTCATTTCACGAACTCGCTGAAGTCCGGATAAAGCGCCTGACTTTTCATAACGGTGCATCATGCCCAATTCGGCGATCCGCAATGGCAATTCACGATATGAACGAATGTGATGGTTATAAATTTGAATATGACTTGGGCAGTTCATTGGACGCAATTCAAGCTCTTCACCATCACCCATATCCATTGGTGGGAACATGTCTTCACGGTAGTGGTCCCAGTGTCCTGATTGCTTGTACAGGTCCAGGTTGGCCAAAACCGGTGTGTAGACGTGTTGGTAACCGTTGGCAACTTCCTTGTCAACAATGTAGCGTTCAATGGTTCTTCTGATTGTGGCACCATTTGGCATCCAGTAAGGCAGGCCGGCACCGACTTTAGGATCAACAAAGAATAGATCCAGTTCGTTGCCGATTACCCGATGGTCACGTTCATGAGCTTCTTGACGTTTCTCAAGGTCTTCATCCAACTCTTTTTGTTTATTAAAGGCCGTTGCATAGATCCGTTGCAACATTGGGTTGGATGACTTTCCCTGCCAGTATGCTCCGGCAACCGAAAGCAGCTTGAAGATCTTAACTTTACCAGTTGATGGCAAAACTGCTCCCTCAGCGATTGATTTGAAATCGCCGATTTGGAAGAATTTAACTTGGCCGTTGACTTCATTTTCTTTGACCAATTCTTTTTGATAAGGATCGTCGCCAGCGACTTGGGCAGCGTCAGCAGCGCTTAAGAAGACCACGCTAATTGGCTGATCTGCTTTGATGATCTTGTGCATTGAATCTTCAAGTGCACTCAATTGATCAACACTGATTTGAGTATCAGGCTTGTCGGTATCCACAAAGAAGCCATCTTCATCGGCGTCACTTTCACCAAAGTGAATATGATCAAAATCATTGGCGATCGCCATTTTTAAGATTTGAGCAGCAGTCGCACGCAAAACACTGAGACCCTCGTCACTATCTGAAGTAACAATTTCAATCTTGCCACCTTTATGTAGGGGCTCATCGTTGTTGACCCACTGACCATCAACCTTGGCAGCAACGGCTTTTTTACCTAAACTAACGGCAATTGATTTGGCAATGGCTTCTGAGGTAACGCCATCATCAAATTGTTTAACACTGCCATCTGGAAATTCAAATGAAAGTTGTGACATATTTCTTACTCCCTTTATATTTTATTGGAGCCACAAAAAAAGCCCCTGACATACTTATACAAGTACATCAGGGACGCAATTAGCGCGGTTCCACCCAAATTGGATTTTTGGACACAGATATCCAAAAAGCTCTCAAGTGGCTGCTAACGGTACCAACCGGGAAAGCATTATCCGCAATCCATTCTCAAAGAGTGGTAACAAAAGATTTCTCAACAAATGGTCTTCCAGGCTGGGACCATTCTCTCTGTGATGAGTCATCACTGTCATGTCTCTTTGATTCATTGACATTTAGTATAGAGTTGCACTTTAAAAATGTCAATTCAATTTGCAAATTAACTTGGTCGTCGATTTTTACCGGTCATCTCAACTTCACGTGATAAGAATCGGATTCGCTGCATTAATCGTTTGGCTTTCAAGGGCTCATCGTCCCCTTTTTGATTGATTCGCAAATGTTCCTGTTCAAGTTGGACCATTGAGAAATTGGACGTGAAAAACGTCGGTAACTGCTGCTGCATCCGATATTCCAAGATAACCCCCAACACCTCATCTCGAACCCATGAGGACATGGAGTCGGCGCCAATATCGTCAATCATTAAGACGGGGGACTTTTTAATCACATCAATTTTGTCGCTGACAGAGTTGTCGTTAATTGCTGACTTCATCTCAACGGCGAAACTTGGAAAATGAACCATCGTCGTTTGGATCCCGTTATCAGCAAGTTCGTTGGCAATTGCGCCCGTCAGATACGTTTTACCGACACCAAATGGCCCGTATATGTACAGACCCGGATGGAAAGCCTTTTTATCCGCCTTCATTTGAGCAATAAAATCCAACGCCATTGAAAGGGCTGTGAACCGATTGGGGTCTGGATTGTTGGGATCAGCACCATCAAATTCAACGATCCGGGCATCTTTAATATCTTTGGGCATTGAAACGGTTCTGATTCGCCGTGCCAAAGATTGACTCCGTTGTTTCTCAATGACCTCGGGGGATGCTGAATAAGAGATGTCAATCAAATGATCGTTAATCACCAGTTGTGGCAAATAGCCAGGCGCAAATGATTGTTTTTTAGCCTTAATTTGATTTTTGACATTGACATACTCATACAGTTTGGCGGCTGAACGGTCAACCGCATCTGAAGCCAGTTCATCTTGATGATCGTGAAGAAATTTGGCAATCTCAGGATCATTTTTTATCTGTTCAATAATTTTTTGGAAGCCACTCGCGACGTTGCCACCTTTGAAGTGGCGGTCTTCCATCAATTTCTTGACAAAATCACTTACTTTTTCCATTCAATCTCACCTACTCCCCGGCTTTTTTAACTTATCGAGCTGTGCTTTGAGTTGTTTTCTTTGGGCCTCAGTTAATTGTGAGGTTGGCTTGCTTGTCGACGGTGTTTGATCATCCTTAGCCCAATCAGGCAGGGTCTCTTTAACATTAACCCGCCGCTGTTTGTACTTGGCAGCCCGCTCGTCGGCCTTTTTCTGCTTGTCGATTGTGCGATTCTTGATGGCATTAATGGCACTCTCAGCATCAAAAATATCATGTTGGGACCAGTCGTCCGCAATCGTTGACATCAAATTTTTATTCAGGGTCGAGCGATTTTCGTCCACCAATAAATAGTAGATCAAAATATTGATGACTTCATTCGGCAACGCCCTCAGGCTGACAAGCTCGCGTAAAGTCCGCTGTTCACCGCTGGTCACAATACCGTGCTTTTGTTTCTTAATTTGTTCCAAAAACATCACCGGCGCAACCTTTTTACTGATTGAAATCAACTGGGCGACTGGCGTGTCAAATTTTGTGGCAGACGAATTGCTTTTGACAGCTGGCGTTGATTTCTCAACATTCTCTGCTTGATGGTGGGTAAAACTATCCGTGATGATCGCTTTGAGCTGATTCTGATTTAATTCGTTGGTACTGAGATTAGTCGCCTTTTGGACAAGTTTTGACATTTGAATTTCATCAATCCCGTAAAGCAGGTTTTCCGATAAAATGAGATCTCTAGCAGCTTTAACAGAGTTGAGATCCACGTAGGAATTTTCAAGCATATTTAGCAGCAACTTGAAATTAAATTGGCGACTATCCGGTTCAAAGCTGCTCTCGCTGATAGTTGCCGAAGAGTGAGCAATCGTTGATTTGGCATCATTGACCGCCCCTGGAATATTTTTAATCAGGTTCTGAGGCACAGCAAATGAATCCAGCAAAGATGCCGAAACATTGGTCGTCTCACCGAGATCTGGAAGTGGCGAAACAAGTCGATCGACAATCTGCTTATAGGTCGTCTCGCCCACCTTACCCAAGAGGATAATCGACAAAATATCGGTTCGTAAAAACTGTTCGGCAGATAATGGCAGGTTCAACGAGTAAATTAAGATATCCGGCTTGGCGTTAGAAACCAGTGTGTTGATCAGCTTAACACCCTCCAACTGCTTTCGAATCGCCACCAGCTGACCAATCTTGCAATTAAGCATACTTTGAATTTCGTAGTGCTTATGCAAAATTAACTGATTATGGTCGCTTAAACTCATCGACCACAACAAGTTGTATAACCCCAATGCTTTTTCACCAATCATTGGTAGATACAAATTGGTTAAAACACTGTGATCCAAGCTCCGATTAATGTGGGCATTGATCGTGAGATACTTTGTATCGGGTGTTAACTTGTCGAACGACTCTGCCATTTATTTGTCCCCCGAGTGATCCTGACCCTTTTTCTTATCCTTTTCCATAATTTCTTTAAGCTCTTTATAAAAGACCGACATGTCCTTAAACTGTCGGTAAACACTGGCAAATCGGATGTACGCAATTTCATCCAAGTTAGCCAAGTCTTCCATAACGTATTCACCAATTTGCTGGCTGGAAACTTCATTTTCGCCTAACGACCGTAGTTTATTTTCAACCCGATCCACCAAATTGGTGATTGCATCCATGGATACTGGACGCTTTTCTGCTGATCTGACAATGCCTTTTAACAGCTTCTCACGATTAAATTCTTCGCGGTTGCCATTTTTCTTCACCACTAATAACGGGGTTACTTCCACCCGTTCAAATGTCGTAAATCGAAAACCGCAGTGTTCACATTCTCTTCTTCGTCTGATCACCCGGCCGTCATCAGTCGGCCGACTGTCAACCACCTTGGAACCGTTGTATCCGCAATGAGGACATTGCATGGTGTTCACCTCGTCTATTTCGTTTCCTTCGCCAACCATCTATCGACTTGTGTTAGCGTTGTTGTCATTGTTCCTGAGTTATAAATAATTGTATCAGCCAAATCGCATTTTGTCTGCAATGGCCATTGGTTCCTGATTCTTTTAGTTGCATTTACAATACTTAGTTTATTGCGTTTCATCAATCGACGCAACTGAGTAACCGGGTCGCAGTATACCACGACGATCTCGTCGACCAGGTGGGCATAACCATTTTCAAACAGGGTTGGCGCATCAAGCACCACTAACTCGGCGTTTTGATAAGTATCAAGCTGGCGGAAAATCTCTGATCGAATGAACGGATCAATGGTTCGAACCAACTGCTTAAGGTCTGCCGGGTTACTAAACACAATGTGGCCGAGTGCTTGGCGATCAAGTGTCCCATCAGATAACAAAATCCGTTGTCCAAAGTGATCCACTAGTGCGGAAAGTCCAGGCGTTCCAAATTGTTCCACTTGATGGGTCACGATGTCAGCGTCAATCACTGGAATCCCCCGCTGGCGAAGATAGTCACTGACCACCGATTTTCCGGTGGCAATTCCGCCAGTTAAACCAATTAATTTAGTCATTTTTTTACACCACGCAAGGGCTGGCATTGAGGACAAAAATGAGTTCCCCGCTGTGCCAACTTAATTTTAACGATTTTTGTGCCGCACCTTGGACACGGTTCGCCTTCACGACCATACACATTTAATTGATTTTGGAAACTGCCGGCTTCACCATAGGCCGTTGAGTATGAATGAACGGTCGTTCCATGGCCGGCGATGGCCTTGGCTAATTCTGCAATGATGTTTTTCCGCAACGCTTTAATTTGACCCAGTGTCAATGTGTTGACGGGCTGTTGGGGATTGATTTTGCTCAGCCATAAAACCTCGTCGGCATAAATGTTGCCAAGCCCGGCAATGTTACTTTGGTCCAGCAAAAAAGGCTTGATGACCTTACGGCTTTTAGAAAATATTTTCTGCATGTAATCGACCGTCAATTCTTCTTCGGTTGGTTCCGGTCCGATCGTTTTCAATCCGGCAACTTGCATCTCGGTGCCGGTATCAACCAAATTCATTCGGCCGAATTTTCGGGTGTCGTTATATCGTAACTGGCGGCCGTCAGTTAGATGAAAAATGATGTGGGTATATTTGCCAACTGGTGCCCCTTCAGGCTCCACATCGTACTTGCCTTCCATTCGTAAATGAGAAACAATTGTTAAATTGTCACTTAATCTGATCAACAGATATTTGCCCCGCCGATCAATTTTTTCAATCAGTTTGCCGCGGAGGGCTTTTTTAAAATCGTTTGGTGGTAAATTAATCATTTTGGCATACAAAACATCCACCGATTGGATGGTACTTCCTTCAACCAATTGGGTCAGGCCGCGTCGCACGGTCTCAACTTCAGGTAATTCAGGCATTGAGATCCCCCATTTACTTCAATTTATTTTGCATCATACCAGGTCTTACCCCAGTGGCTTTCAACTTTTAGTGGCACATTCAAGTGAATGGCTGAATCCATCACACTTGGAATCAATTGTTTGACGGTGGCCATTTCTTCGTCAGGTACTTCAAAAATTAATTCATCATGAACCTGCAGCAACATGCGGGTTTTCATGTCCTTAATTGCATCCGCCATATTAATCATGGCAATTTTGATAATATCTGCTGCGCTGCCCTGGATTGGCGTGTTCATCGCTGTCCGCTCAGCAAATGACCGCAAATTAAAACTCTTGGAATTGATATCCGGCAAATAACGGCGTCGATGGGCAATTGTCTCCACATAGCGGTGATTGCGGGCAAATTCAACGATGTCTTCAGTGTACTTTTTAACGCCTGGATACTCCTCAAAATAACGTTCAATAAATGAATGGGCCTGCTTTCGGGTAATGCCTGTGTTGGACGCTAAACCAAAATCACTAATCCCGTAAACAATCCCAAAGTTGACGGCTTTGGCTTGACGCCTAAGCTCCGGGGTCACTTCTTCATTTGACGATAAGCCAAAAATTCTCCGAGCAGTGGTGGCGTGGATATCTTCGCCATTTTTGAACGCATCCTGCATGTTGTGATCGTCAGTGATCGATGCCAAAACCCGCAGTTCGATTTGGGAATAATCAGACGAGAAGATCTGCCACCCGGGATGAGATGGTATAAAGGCCTGACGGATTAGTCTGCCTTCTTCTGAGCGAACCGGTATGTTTTGCAGATTCGGATCAACTGAAGACAGCCGCCCTGTTTGGGTCAACGTTTGCAGATATCTGGTATGAACTTTAGAATCATCCGGATGAATGACCTTCAGCAAGCCATCCACATAGGTTGACTGTAGTTTGGAAATCTGGCGATAATCTAATACATTCTGGACGATTGGCGCATCCGGGGCCAGTTTCTCCAAGACATCCACTGAAGTTGAGTAGCCGGTTTTAGTCTTCTTTAAAATTGGCAGACGCAACTTCTCAAACAAAATTTTTCCGAGCTGTTTAGGAGAACCAATGTTAAATTCTTCACCAGCTTCTTGGAAAATGGTCTGCTCAATTTCAGCCAACCGTTCTTTGAATTTACTGCCCATGCCTTCCAAAGTTGCTGAATCAACTTTGATACCATTAATTTCCATGTGAGCAAGTACAAAAGCGATCTTAATTTCAATGTCCCAATACAATTTAGATTGATTATGGGCATCCAAATCTTTAAACAGCCCATCGTGCAGTGCATCAATTGCTTTAGCCTTGTGAACCAAATGTGCCAGGAAGGTCGGCGAATCGGGATCAATGTTTCGCTTAGCACCCTTGCCATACACTTCCTCATCGGTTTTAACGTTATAGAACCCGTGCAAGTGGGCAACGGTGCCGACATCGTTACTGTTATTAGTTGTATTAAGCAAATACGATACCAACAGCATGTCAAAGTCAACATTGGCAAGGTTGATGCCTTGTCGATAAAGGCCCACATAGGTCCGTTTAGCATCAAAGACATTCTTTTTGATGGACTTACTGGTCAAAAGACCGCTGACGTGCTGATTGTGAAGCAGATCCGGATCATTGGTCACATACCAGTGATCGCCCTGTCCAATCGCAAAACCAACCAATGGCGAAATGTGATAATTTTCTTCTGACATCTCTAAATGAAACGAAACTTCATCCTTAAATTGATCGAGTTCAGCAGCATTCTTAGTGGACAAAACCGTATATTGAATATCAGCCTGATCGTCCGCATGGTCCTGATCATCCACTGACAATTTTGCCAGGAATGATTTGAAACCCATTCGTTCGTAGAAATCAGTCAGTTTGTCAATATTGTCCCCTTGATACTTCAATTGATCCAACGAAATGGTGACCGGGGCATCCCGATTAATGGTTGCCAACGTATGAGCACGTTCTGCTTGTGCTTGATCATGAATCAAGTGTTCCTTCAACTTTTTGCCAGAAACCTGATCAATATTTTGATAAAGATTGTCAATGGTGCCAAATTGTTGGACAAGCTTGACTGCCGTTTTGTCACCGACCTTCTCAACACCCGGATAATTATCGGAGTTGTCGCCCTTAAGCCCCTTGATTTCAATAATTTGACTGGGTTTAACCCCCAACTTTTCTTCGACATGCTTGGGTGTATAAGTTTCCAACTCAGTCACACCCTTTTTTGAAACCTGAACGGTGGTTTTATCCGAAGTCAACTGGGTCAAATCCCGGTCTCCGGTGACAATCACAACTTGATAATTGTTGGCTTCTTCAGCCTTTTTAGCCAAGGTGCCAATAATATCATCGGCTTCATAATCTGGTAATTCATAGGTCGAAATCCCCCGGGCGTTAATTAATTCCTTTAAGAATGGAAATTGCTCAGACAGTTCAGTTGGCGTCTTTGCGCGACCACCTTTATAGTCAGCGTACATTTTCGTTCGAAAGGTTGTCTTGCCGGCATCAAATGCAACCAGGACGTCAGTCGGCTTTTCATCTGTCAATACTTTATCCAGCATCCGGTTGAATCCATAAATGGCGCTGGTATGTAAGCCAGATGGATTGGTAAATTTATCCATGGCCGTGTATAAAGCATAAAACGCTTTGAAGGCAATACTGTTACCATCAATTAATAATAATTTTTTAGTCATTAACTTCTCCTCTGATGAAAACTATTACTCTAATTTTACCACGACAGATAATAAAAAACGATTAACCAAATCAATGGCCAATCGTTGTAACAAGGTCTAAATTAACGGTCGTTATTGCCGAAAATCGAGAGTAATTGGAGAAATAGATTCACAAAGTCCAAGTACAATTGTAAAGCACCGAAGACTGCCAAACCGGTCATGGAAACTTCACCGTTCCCCGAATACTGGTTGTACATTTGTTTCATT
Source organism: Lentilactobacillus parakefiri (assembly GCF_002157585.1). Taxonomy (GTDB): domain Bacteria; phylum Bacillota; class Bacilli; order Lactobacillales; family Lactobacillaceae; genus Lentilactobacillus; species Lentilactobacillus parakefiri. The sequence goes on along the minus strand of NZ_BDGB01000064.1, from coordinate 43,136 downwards.
TTTTGGGTATCATAGGCAGTTAAAACCGTGAAGATTAGCACTGCAATGATTGAGAAAACAAATGAAATCACCGAACTGCGTAAGAAAATGTTAATAATCATGGCAATGATTAAAGCAATTAAAGCTGCCGTCGCTTGCGCACCCCAACGATCGAGATTCTTGTGGGTCACTAACCCAACGGTCGTCATTGTGATGAAAATTGCCGAGGCGGAAACAAAAGCTGCCGCAATTGAGGCACCCGTATATGCCCAGGCAATCGTCGCAAAGACAAAGCCACTTAGAATTGCATATAACATCAAGACCGTAAACGCAAGGGTTGGCCGTTTCAATGCCTGAAGTGAAATGACAAATGGTAGGACAAACCACAAAATCATTGACCCCCACATGACACCTTGGTGACTGGCAATGTAAACAGCCATTCCACCGGCAGTCGAACCGCTAACTAAAAATGCTGTTGCGGCAGAGACTAAAACCGCCAAACTCATCCAACCATACATTTTGGTTAAAAAAGCATTCAACCCGGCTGCGTTGTTGACGACTCGTCGAGCTTTCTGTTGTTCGTTTGGATAATTGTTCATTCAATCCGCTCCCTTTTGTTTGTAAGTTCAAATATTGCCTCAAACAATTTGCAGTATTTATACTTATACTGTTAAATAATTCTACCAAATAAAAGCCATTAATCAAGTATTTACGACTCAACTAACGACTTCTATAGGATATCTTAATTAATCTTTTTGCTCAAATGACTTAACAGATCTTCATAAGATTTCTCGTACTTTTGAATGTCGCCGGCACCCATAAAAATCACCACGTCGTTATCGTAATCCAACAGTGGTGACATGTTGTCGACAGACAAAATGCGACCACCCTTCGTGATCTTCTTGGATAGGTCTTCACTGGAAACTTTTCCGTGACTTTCTCGTGGTGAACTATAAATCGAGGTCAGGAAAACTTCGTCAGCTAAATTCAAACTCTTAGCAAAATCATCCATCAAAGCAATTGTTCGACTGAAGGTATGCGGTTGAAAGACAACCGCGATCTTTTTGCTAGGGTATTCCTGACGAGCAGCATCAATGGTTGCTTTAATTTCAGTTGGATGATGGGCATAATCGTCGATGATTGTCATCCCGGCAATTTTACGTTCAGCAAACCGACGCTTAACGCCTTGGAAAGTCTTTAGTTCTTTGCGGATTTCATCTAAGTCAACATCTTCGAAGTAAGCGACGGCGATCACAGCCAACGAATTGAAAATGTTATGTTCACCAAACAAAGGCACCGAGAAATTACCGAGATTTTTACCCTTGTAAGTGACATCAAAACTCGAACCACTGGTTGTCCGCTTAACATCAACCGCCTGAAAATCATCAGTATCGTTTAAGCCATAATAATAAATTGGCACCTTGGCTTTCAGTTGACGGAGACGTTTGTCGTCGCCCCAAGCAAAGATTCCCTTCTTCGTCTGATTCGCAAACGTTTGAAATGCGTCGGCAACATCATCGATGCTCTTGTAGTAATCGGGATGATCAAAATCAATATTAGTCATGATGGCGTAATCTGGTTCAGTTGCCAGAAAATGACGACGGTATTCATCGGCTTCGTAAACGAAGAAACGGGCATTTGGGACACCCTTCCCAGAACCATCACCAATCAAGTAATCAGTTGGGGCGATTCCCGAAAGCACATGGGACAACAGTCCAGTCGTGCTGGTCTTGCCGTGGGCACCAGAAACCCCAATACTGGTCTTACCCTTGATGATTTTGCCAAGAAACTCGTGGTAACGGTAAACCGTCAAGCCCATTTCCCTGGCTTTCTTGATCTCTGGATGGTCATCCGTAAAGGAGTTGCCGGCAATCACTGTCAGTCCTTCGTGAATGTTGTTTTCATCAAAGGGTAAAATTTTGATGCCGGCCTTTTCAAGTCCTCGTTGCGTAAAGGTGTACTGGTCAATGTCTGACCCCTGCACTTTCTCACCACGGTCATGCAAGATTAAGGCCATGGCGGCCATCCCAGTTCCTTTAATTCCTACAAAATGATATACCGTATCTGAATTCATTAGACATCCTACCTATCCCATTATGTTATTTTTGATTATTTTCTGGAGATTTCCGAGCGGATTCATCTGCCGTCTGCTTATAGTACACTGTCCGCGGCTTGGACCCCTGCTGCTCTGAAATCAAATTCTTTTCCTGCAAATGATCAATAATGTTTGCAGCTCTATTATACCCGATTGAAAATACTCGTTGAAGCTTTGAAGTCGAAATTGTGTCTTCGCTGCCAATATATTTTAAAACTTGGGGCATCAATCGGTCCTCAGAACTCGTTTCAGCAGTCGCTTTTTTCAAGCTGTCAGGTGTGAACAAATATTTAGGTTCTCCCTGCTGACGGACATAGTCAACAATTCCGTCAAGCTCTTGATTGGTCACGAAAGCACCCTGCAATCGGACTGGTTGATTGCCACCACTTCCAAGATACAGCATATCTCCGCGACCAAGTAACCGTTCAGCTCCAGCCGAATCCAAAATCGTTCTGGAATCAACCTGACTGGAGACCATGAAAGCAATTCGCGTCGGAATGTTATTCTTGATAGTTCCAGTCACAATATCAACACTTGGACGCTGAGTGGCCACAATTAAATGAATGCCGGCTGCCCTGGCTTTTTGAGTAATTCGGACAATGTAGTCTTCAACTTCACTGGAGGCGACCATCATCAAGTCGGCCAATTCGTCAATAATCACAAGAATATAAGGCATTTTGAGCCCGTATTCTTTTGCTTCACTTGCCTGTCGATTGAACTGTTCGATATTTTTAGCACCCGCTGCAGCCAATTTTTCATACCGCTGATCCATTTCCTTGGTGACCCATTTGAGAGAGGCAGCCGCAGCCTGTGGATCAGAGATAACCGGCGATAATAGGTGTGGTATCCCATCATACGGCGCCAGTTCCACTGCCTTGGGGTCAATTAAGAGCAACCGCAAATCCGCCGGTGTCGCTTTATACAGTAAAGAAACCAACAAACTATTGATAAAAACACTTTTACCGGATCCAGTTGCCCCAGCAATCAGGCCATGGGGCATTTTCTTGATATCAGTCGTTCTCGGGACTCCTGACAAATCAACGCCTAATGCGGTCGTAAGTGGCGAGTGACTATCTTGGAAATGCTTGGTCGAAATAACTTCTGAAAGCACAACCGGTCTCGGATTAGGATTAGGGATTTCGATTCCGACAGTGGTTTTTCCGGGAATTGGTGCTTCAATTCGAATATCCTTGGCTGCCAAAGCCAGCTTCAAATCATCGGTTAAATTGGTAATTCGGCTGACTTTGACGCCAAGTGCCAATTTAACTTGAAATTGGGTCACTGTTGGCCCATTTGTCCAATCAACAACCTGCGCATTGACCTTAAAGGCGGCAAATGTTTGATTGAGAATCTCAGATTGATGAGTGATCCAATCATCAATTGAATCGGATTCCATTTGCTGCGGTTTCGACAATAAAGATAGCGGTGGAAAATGGTAACCATGGTCGTCAATCGAAGTGTTTAATCCAGTTGTCTGAGATGAGGATTGCCGTTCAACGACATTAGCCGATTGACCAATGTGATTAACTTTTTTAACGTCGGCATTGTGGTTAAGTTGTTGCGCGTTAAACAAAGAAAGGTCAGATTCACTGGCCCTTTGATTATGCATAATTGAACTGAACGACTGCCCCAACCCGTGCTGACTCAAAGCCTTCCTGGGTTGACGATTTAAATGTCGAATAGCCGGGTCTGAACTGGTTTGTGGCTGCTCAGGCACAGGCGACTTCTCTGATGAGTTCTGAGGTTGACCCTTAGTCGGCTTAACGGGCTTTGTTTTGGGAACAGGTTGATTGGAACGCTGCTCACGAGGTTGATCAATCGTTGGCTGTTGATCAGCAATCACGATTAAATCGTCATATGTAATCCTCAGCCGACGCGTCAATTCATCGTACAAACGATGTCTGCGATGGGCCTGGCTGAGAAAATAATTAGTTTGAATTTGCTGCTTGCGTTTATCGGATTTTGAACGCTTTTGAGGTTTGAAATTCTTAATCTCTTTCAAAAAAGCCGGAGTCTCATCCCCACGGTCAAATTTGGCATCTAGGAGCCTGTTTGACCGCGTGTCTTGGATTTTAGGCACTGCCGGCTGATTATTCTGTTTCGTTATCCGCTCTTGACGAGGCTTTCGGGTAATCCCCTTCCGCCGGAAAAAAGCGGGTCCATCATAATGCTTCATTACTCATCCACCCAAAATCCTTAATCGAATAAATGCTGTGCCTTGTCAAAATCAAAGGCATCCCCTACCTGATAGTCATCAGGTAAAATCAGTACACCTGGAACCTGTGGCGCGTTCTTCAATCCCAACTCACGGCCGGAACAAATCATTCCATCACTCTCAACACCACGTAACTTACCCGGCCAAATAATCTGGCCGTCAGGCATCATGGCGCCACTCAAAGCAACCACCACTTTAATGTCTTCACGCATGTTCGGCGAACCACTGACAATTTGAACGTCTTTGCCAGTGCCAATGTCTGTTTGAGTGATCTGTAAATGATTAGCCTTTGGATGGTCTGCCACTGACTTAACATAGCCAACAACAAACTTCGGCTGATTATCATAGCGGACATCCGCCGGGAAATCGTGATCGCCCAAATATTGATTCAAGTGAGCAACCTGTTCTTCAGTTAAATGAATTTGGCCATTTTCATGAACAATTTCTGGAAGAATTTCGCTTACTGCTAAAAAGTTGTACCCCAACGTCTGATTAGTATCAGCTGCAAAAATCCGGGCAACCTTGTCATGAATCGTCACGCTTTGTTCACCCACATCCGGGTTCATGATGAGGACCATTGTGTCGCCTGTACTGTTTGGGTTATAACTGGTTATTAACATTTCAAAATTCCTTCCAACAATTAATTATTTTTCTACGGTACTTGCTAACGAGTTAATAAAGTTTTCAACTTCTGCTTTGGTCTTTCTGTCACCATTATTGAAGCGGCCGATTTCTTGACCATCTGAATAGGCAACAAAACTTGGAATCCCCATAATGCCCATCTCACCAGCCAGATCAATATTTTCATCACGATCAACTTGTAAGAATGTGTATTCAGGATATTCGGCTTCAATGGCGGGCATAGCCGGTTTGATGAAGCGGCAGTCCGGGCACCAGTCGGCCGTGAAGAATAGCATATACTTGCCATTCTCAAGTTGTTTGGTCAAATCTTTTAAATTCGTTTTAGGTAAATTTTGCAAAATTATCATCCTTTCACTTACTAATGTAAAGTACATCATAGCATAAATCTTCGGCCAACTAAATCAGTTTGCTCATCGGCTGCTAATAGTCTAAGGTAGACGTATTACATACAAAAAACAGGTGAAATGATGAAAAAACAAACAGTTTTCTATGCCCTATCACTCGCAGCCCTTGCTGCCAGTACCTATATCGTGGCTAAGTCCGATCGCAAACACGAAACTTTTTTAGCAGCTATCATCAAGGATACCAAACAATCGGCTGCATTAAAAGGTTTCAAGTACATCGGCAGCTGGAGCATACTACCGGCAACCGAGTCAACGGCCATTTTTCACTTTGGCTTTAATTACTTGAACGCTAATGGTGACCGAAAAGCAGAAGCCTTTTGGGTCGACCAAGCTTCACAACAAGTGGTTAAACATCAAATTATCACGCTGTGAAATGAGCAATCAGCTTATAAATTGGCCCCTTTGGACTGAATTTGTGCTCATACTCAGTTTCAATATTCGCTTCATTTTCAGGGGAACGGTGCAAATCCAGTGAAACATAATCGAATGTCATTGGAAAATTGTTCATCGTGACCAAGGTGTATTCAAACAACCCACGATTATCAGTTTTGAATTCGATGTCGCCATCTTGGTCCAGCACATGGTTATAAGTTTTCAAAAAGAGCGGGGAAGTCAAACGACGTTTGGCATGCCGCTTTTTTGGCCAAGGATCAGAAAAATTCAAGAAAATCTTTTTAATTTCATTTTCATAGAACAATTCATCAAGGTCGGCACCATCAGTCAGAACAAACTGGACGTTTGGCAATGAATCTGCCATAAATGACCGAAGTGCCGTCGCAATGACAGAAGTCTGCAGTTCAATGCCGATATAGTTAATGTTGGGGTTGGCTCGAGCTGTTTCAATAATAAAGCGTCCCTTGCCAATTCCAATCTCAACATTGAGGGGTTGAACCTTGCCAAACCGGTCCTGCCATTTCCCCAACCAGTTCTTTGGATCCGTCACAATATAATCGCCATGGTCTTTGATATATTGATCGGCCCATGGCTTTTTTCTTACACGCATATCATTCTCCTATTTTATTCAACAATTTATCTGGTTCGTTCGCTTCTAGCGAGGCGTTTCGGCAGATACAGATAGACAAACAGCCAGATTTCGAGTACTTCACCAACAATCACACCGATGAAAGTCACTGGCGTTGCCAAATTAACGGCTAACACTGCCACTGCAAAAACGACACCTACTGTATTCAATAAGTACAGTAGAACCCTTTGAAAACTTTTTAGTTGGTACCGATTAGTGATTGGGTACACATGCACAAATGCGTTATCCGAGAAGTGAAAATAAAACGGGATCATTTGGAAGCCGATTAAATAAACAAACAATAGGCTCAAAAAGATGGGTAACAGCGCCCCCTTGACGAATACCAGAAACAAGGTTCCAATCACGAGTAATCGCACGTACAACCCACTCATTTCATTGTCGCGGACAATTCCATGGGCATACAAGTACAAATAAGTATTCCGAGGAATTAGTTTGATTCGATTCAAGATCCCGTCAACATAACGACGTCGTTTGACAGAACCCTGCAAAGTTGGGACGTCAGTAAATAAATTAAAGAATTGGTAGACGGTGTGCATCCGACTGTTTTCATCGTCAATCATCGTTGTCCAATCAAGCGATCGATTAGCCCAATTTTGCCGGGTAAAATAGCTGGCCAAAAGCGCAGCCAAAGAAATGATCAGGCCAATCCAATAATTAATGTAGACTGACAAACCCAGTGCAATCACGGGAACCAGCAATCGAAAGATGAACCGACTCGCCAACCACGATTGTCGTAAGTGGTATTTGCGGGCGAAGTCCGTATTTAACCAGGTTAATTTCAGAATCAAAATGCTTGCCAAAAGCAGATATAACTCGGTTGTCGTCGCATGCATGGTAACTTGAACAAACGGCATTAGCAAAATCCAAAATAGGACTTGGATTGCAATGGCGATTGACACACTATATCTAAAACCGCTCCGAAGATAATGATAGAGTTCCGCCTCTTTAGGCAGCAAAAAAACATAGTCGGGGCCCTCAATCAAAGTTGCAAAACGCCCCAGCTGCACGCTGACCAATAGAATTCCGACAATAACAAGTGGCGCCCACCACAAACCGGTGTGCAATTGTTTCAGTGCGTTGGAATAATAGTAGCCCAACCCACCGATTACAAATAACAGTGCCAGAACAAAATAGTCGTTAAAAACTAATCTGAGATAACGCATCATTTCCTTGAGATGCGTTGATAAGCGCTGCCTGAATAACTGCTTCATGAGGCATCGCCTTCCCTTGCCAAAGTCAGGTAAATATCATTAAGTGAATCGCCAGCATCTGGGAATAATTTCCGGAGCTCTTCAATGGTACCTTCTGTCCGAACTTGACCGTCGTGAAGTAACACAAACCGGTCACAATAACGCTGGGCAGTATCCAGCACGTGAGTCGACATTAAAATGCTGGCACCCTGTCGTTTTCTTTCAGAGATCAGGTTCAACAAGTCATTAACAGCCAATGGGTCCAAGCCAAGAAACGGTTCGTCAATAATAAATAGCTTGGCATTAGTCAAAAAGGCACAGACAATCATCACCTTTTGTCTCATCCCTTTTGAAAAGTTATCTGGGAACCAGTCTAATTTGTTGTCTAACCGAAAAAGCTTCAGTAGATCATGTGCGCGTTTCCAAGCCGCATCCTGATCAAGCCCATACGCCAACATGGTCATTTCCAAGTGTTCCTTTAAGGTTAATTCTTTGTAGACAATGGGTTGCTCAGGAATATAGGCAATTTGGGCTTTATATTGTTTAACGTCATCGTTCAAACCAATACCGTTAATTTTGATTGATCCTCTAAAGGGTGTTAACAACCCGATAATATGATTGATGGTCGTTGACTTTCCGGCCCCGTTTAGGCCAATTAAGCCAACCAACTCACCATCTTTAACGTCAAAATTGACGTCTTTTAGCACTGGTACTTGGGAGTAGCCCCCAACCAGATTTGAAACTTGTAAGGTCATTGTTTACCTCCGTATGATGATAAATGTACAAACAAGATTATACCATACAAAATTAGCCTTTGAGCTGGGTCAAAAACGCATTAATGGTATAATACACTTAGTATTCACAGAAAGAAGGTAGAGATTTTGAAAGATTGTATTTTTTGTAAAATCGTAAGAAATGAGATCCCCAGTTACACCGTATATGAGGACGACATTGTCAAGGCATTCCTGGATATTTCTCAAGGCACCCCTGGACATACACTGGTTATTCCAAAGAAGCATATTGCCAATATCTTTGACTATGACGAAGAATTGGCAAGTGCCGTCTTTGACAGAATTCCTAAGATTGCCCGGGCTGTGAAAGCTTCAAATCCTGACATTAAGGGCATGAATATTTTAAATAATAACGGCCAAGTTGCTTATCAATCCGTCTTTCATTCACACTTCCACCTAGTTCCCCGATATACCAGCAATGACGACTTTAAGATGATCTTCAAGGATAACTCCAACAAATACTCACCGGAACAGTTGAAGGCCATCCAAGAATCAATCGAACAACACATGGGTGATTAATCATGAAAACCGTTTTTAAAATTGTCGGTGCATCCGCCGTTGTCGCCGGCGCTTATTTATACAGTCGAAAAGAAACCCCACAAGAATTCGTTGAACGAGCCAAGTTAACCTTCAATGATCGAAAGAAAAAAGCTGCTGACTGGAAAACTGCTTATGATGACTTCAAGAAATCAATGGATGCCTTCACAGCGCAGATACCTGTGCTCGAGAAGACGATTGATGACATCTCACGCGACGTGGATGAAGCCATGTTCAAAATTCAGCCCCGCCTTGATGAAATCAACAATTATACCGACAAATTGAAGTGAGCAAAATATGAATATTTGTTTAAATTCTTGCGGTCATTATATAAACGAGCCAGATTATGTTATTATTATCGGGAACGTTTGCTTTGCAGACGAATACTTTTAGGAATGGATGTGTTTTTGTATGAAAAAATGGCTAATCGTTTTAGCCGGCATTATGATGAGTTTTACTCTCGCAGCTTGTGGCAGCAAAACTGTTGCAACGACTAACGGTGGTAAGATTACAGAAAGTGCTTATTACAGCAGTTTGAAGAGTACTTCAAGCGGTAAACAAGTATTGCAACAAATGATCTTGAACAAGGTCTTGGACAAGCAATATGGTAAAGATGTTAAGGACTCTCAAGTTAACAGTGAATTCGCTAAATACAAGAAGCAATACGGTTCATCATTTAACTCTGTTCTCCAACAAAACGGTATGACTGCTTCACAATTGAAAGATTCAATTCGTTCTAACCTCTTATTGAAGCAAGCCGTTAAAGATAACGTCAAGATTAGCGACGCTCAACTTCAAACGCAATTCAAGTCTTACCAACCAAAAGTAACTGTTAACCAAATCTTGGTTTCAAAGAAATCAACTGCCAACAAAGTTATCAGCGAACTTAAAGACGGTAAGAGCTTCTCAAGCTTAGCTAAAAAGTATTCAACTGATACAGCAACCAAGAACAAGGGCGGCCGAATCGCAGCATTTGACAACACCAACACTTCACTTGATACCAACTTCAAGAAGGCTGCTTTCAAGCTGAAGAATGGTCAATACACTAAGACCCCCGTTAAGACTCAATATGGTTACCAAGTTATCCAAATGGTTAACCATCCATCAAAGGGAACTTGGAAGCAACACGAATCTGAATTAAAGGATCAAATCGTTACCAGCAAGATGTCTGATAGCAATACCTTACATTCAGTTGTTTCCAAAGTTCTTAAGAAGGGTAAAGTTACCATCCAAGATAAAGACCTTCAAAACGTCTTATCTGATTACCTTTCATCAAGCTCGTCATCTAAGAAGTAATTTCAAAGCGATTCATACAAAAAGGATTGGACAATGTCCAATCCTTTTTGTGTTGGTTCAATTATAACAATTCACCTTGTGTCGGTTTGTTCTTTGGGTCAACTGATTTTTCCGGTTTGTAGAATCGCCGATTATCCAACCCAAAGATCCGATCACTGAACTGTCCGGGATCAATGTTCTTAGTGGCGCTTTGAATCATGACAATCGTAGCGTCTAACTCATCCAAGTGATGGAGAATTTCGGCCTCCAATATTTTCGGCCGTTCAGGCGAACCATACTCGAGTAAGCCATGATGGGACAGAACCATGTGTCGTAATAAAATGAGATCTTGAGATTGCTGATCAATCCCCAACTTGTCAGCCGCTTCAACAATTTCAGCGTCCATAATACTTAAATGGCCGAGCATATTGCCTGCTAACGTGTATTCTGTCGCAATCGGCCCAGAGAGTTCAATGGTTTTCCCAAGATCATGTAAAATGGCACCGGCATACAGTAATGGACCATTAATGCAGTCATACTGATTGACGATCGAATGAGCCAGTCTCAAAATTGAAATCGTGTGAAAAGCTAATCCACCGGCAAAGTCATGATGATTGGATTTTGCGGCTGGGAAGGTATAAAAGGCGTTTTCGTGCTTTGAAATTAAGCTGCGGACAATTCGATTATCGACGGCATTGGTAATCTCAAAGATGGTTTGGTCAATGTATTCTTCCATCTGGTCACGAGACATACCAGCTCGTTTGATAAAGTTAACCGGATCATGCGGCTCACTTTGATTGGCCAGCCGCATGGCTAGAATCTTGATTTGGGGAGAATTCATATAGTTCTCCCGCTTTCCTTTCAGCAGAACGACTTTTCCAGACACAAAGGCTTCAATATCCGCTGGGGATGCATCCCAGTACTTGCCCGAAATTTGGCCGGATTGGTCTTGAAAGACTAAAGATAGAAACGGCTTGCCATTTTTGGCCACCCGCTTGGAGGCGTCCTTTAATAATACATACATCTCGAATTCTTCATCCAATTTGATATCCATCAATTGTTTTGCCATAAAATCGCCTCCTAAAGCGTTTTAAGATCCAAGACAGGCATGTTGTCAGCATTGCCTTCGAGATTGGCGGTGAAATAAAGGACTTGGGTCTTCTCACTCACCTGTTGAAGCATCATCAGGGCTGCTTTTTTTCGGCTTTGATCGAAATTCACAAAGCCATCGTCAATGATAATTGGCATCGGGTATTGGTTGCTGAATCCAACTGCCATCGAAAAGATCAGCGCCAAGTAAAGCTGTTCCAACGTTCCGGTAGATAATTCGTTAATTGGAAAGGAAACATCGTCTTTTCTGACAACTGAAATTTCCTTTTTAAAAATAATATCCTTATAAGCATCATTCGTCAAAGTCGCAAAATATTGTTTTGCCAATTCGAGCGTCTTGGGCAGCCGACCCTTGCTGGCGATGTCCAAAACGGCTTGAATCCATTGAGAACTCAGCTTAAGTGCCAAATACTTTTGGACATTGCTGACAATTTCAGCCTGTTGGTTGGCCAATTGCTGACGCAGGTCATAATATTTGCCATCCTTGATTAACCCATCAATTTCTGTCTGAAATTGGGTCATTTCCCGACTTAAATCTGTCAGTTGATCTTGTAGACCCTGGACTTGTTTCGTAGCTTCATGAACCTCGGTGTTTAAGGCATCTTGATCGACCTTCGCAGGAATAACCACGTTAGCAGATTTGATTTGACTCTCAAAGGTTGTTTTTTGCTCCAATTTCTTAGCCAAGTCTGACTGAAAAGTAACACTTTGTTGAAATGCTTCATCATCGTCAACATCACGGCTTTCCAAGAAGGCCCGCTTTTGCTTGACCAGTTCAGCCAACTTGGTTGTAGCGGCGTTCAGTGTCTTTTGATCGTCATTCAACGTCGTTTGTTGCTGCTGATAATCAGTTGCTAATTTATGCCAGTGGGCAACGGCCTTGCCAATGGTCTCGACGGCGGCGGAATACTTAGATTGGTCGAACTTCAACCAGTCCGTGGCAAACTGCCACTGATCAAGATACCCCTGGTACTTAGCTTGTTGCTGAGCGAGCGTATCCTGTTGGTTTTGATAACTTTTTTTCAGACGCTGAATTTCCTGAAGTGAGCTTTGCATATGAAGCCATTGAGATTTATCAATTCCCTGCAGATCAAATTGCGTCTGAATGGCTGTCAATTCTCCACGAATCTGTGTAAGTTGTCGATCAAGTTCAGCCGGATCCTCACGAGTTTGATCTGTTTGCCGTTTTGAACCACCTTTGGCAGTGTACCAGCCCCAAACAGCCGCAGCGGCCGCTAAAATGTATCCGACCCATCCAAATGACTTGGATCCTAATAAAAGAGATAGTACCGCAAAGGCGATCGCTACACCATACCAGATGAGACCATTACCATGGTGCTGGTCGGGTTGAACAGGTCGCTGACGGGTCCTTTGAGTACGCTTTTCTTGAAGATTCTGTTCCTTTCGCAGCAACTCATTGACTTTAGCAAAGGTCTGATCATCAAATGGTCGCGGCAGCCCCCCCTCTTCGTTTTTGTTAATTGAATCTAACTGCGCTTGAATTTGTTGTTGAACGTCTTTTTGTTGCGACTCCCCCAGTTCAATCGCTAAAGCGGCCTTCCTAATTTCAGGTAGACCCTGAGCTAGTCGCTCGATGGTGTCACTATGAGTCTCATAAAAGGCTTGGGCAGGTGTTTTCACCGTTTTACCGGCATCTGCATCAACAACCTTTTGAGCTTTTTGAACAGCCGCTTTTTGGGATGTCAGCGCCATATTGAGTTTATTAAATGCATTCAGGTCCCCGCTGCTGAATTTAGCCTTCACCTGAGCGGAATCAACATCGCTGAGATCACTCAGCTTGTTAACCAGTGGTAACACCGTCTGTAAGCGGCGCTTATCATCCAGTTGATGATTGGCTGCCTTTAGAGCCACTTGGAGATCATTCAAGTCTGATTGATCCCGCTTTAAGTGAGTCCGCAAGTCCTGGTAGCGCGGAAAATGATCCTTTGCGGCGCTGACTTGATCTTCAAGCTTTTTATAAGCGGCAATTTGCACGTTGATGGTTTTGGTTCGGCCGCGAGGTGCATATAGCTTTGCAGACTGCTTGTCCAAATCAGCTTGCAGGTTCATCCAATCCCCAGCCCCAGCAACGCCAATCGATTGAATCCGCAGCCGTAATTCATCCCGGCCCATTTTATAAAATTCGGTTTGATCAATGCTGCCAAAGTAAAATAACTGGTCGTAAGCAGTTCGATCAATGGGGGTAATTAATTGCTGGTAATCATCTTCACTCAGTTCGGTATCGTTATCCAAATCATAAAATTTGACGGTCCCGCCATATTTCAAGCCTGTCCGGACAACCTTGTAAAGATGGTGATCGGAAGAGAAAGTTATTTCACCACCGTACGGCGCGCTGCCTTTCGGCTGATATTGACCATGAACAGAATGTTTTTTGTCAGTGAAGCCAAATAAAACACCCTTGATAAACGCGATAATCGTACTTTTGCCAGCTTCATTTTGACCATAAACAATCTGAAGTGGATTCTTTATATCAATTAATTGATCAATCCAGCGGCCAAAGCCATAGATGTTTAACTGTTTAATTATCACTTGGATTTGTCCTCCTGTGTTCCGTCATGAATCACGTTTTCTTGAAGGATGGTTCCTGCTTGATCAAAGATTTCCTGTTTGGCTTCTTTGGCCCCAACTTCATCCTTGATAAAAGCCGGTTGTTTATTGAATTCCTTGAGAAGTTGATCAAAAACTTCATCGTTCAAGGTTTCTGCCTTGGCTTGATTAAAATAGTCCTGGTCAATACTGCTGTAGACCAAACTTTTGACTTGTGGTGCTTCAATCGAAGTAATCCAGCAGTTCAGCTGCTGCCATTTATCAGCATTTATTTCTTGAAGTTCGTCCAGGAGATCGCCATCACTCATTTTAGTGAGTAAATCAGCATCAACAGCCGTTTGACTGGTCAATTGGATCCGAATAAAATGCAACTTCGAATAGTGCAGATCAGCGATCTTTTCCAGAATGGCTTCTACCAATTGGTCAACCGAGACCTCATCCAGGGAAATGATCACCCGGTCCCAAATGATCGGGGCGGTTGGGATAAATTGAGTTTTAAGGCGTTTGTCATCGCTTTGAACCAATAGGTAACCCTTTTCACCGGATTCGTTGATATGGCGCCCTTGGGTATTACCAGAATAATTGATGGTTTGCTGCTCATTTAACGCCTGACGCTTATGAATGTGGCCCAATGCCCAGTAGTCATACCCCTTCTCCTGAAGTTCGGACAACGTAAATGGGGCGTAATTGGCCTCTGGAGAATGAAGTGAGCTTAAACTTCCATGAAGCATGCCGATATGCCAATCAACGTTGTCAACTGCTGTTGGGTAGTTTTGAATCATCGGCTGGGTGATCCACTGCTTATCAAAACTAAAGCCGCTGACGGCCACCACTTCACCGTCATTTAGGGTATACTTTTTGGTTTCAACCTGGTTACCGAAAACCAGTGTATTATCTGGATAACCAAAGGACGCCGGGTCTGCCGTGGAATAATCATGGTTGCCAAAGCTGACAAATGCTTCAATTCCATGGTCATTCAATCGATTAAGCTGAGCAATTAAAAATGCGTCGGCAGCCACACTGCGCTCTTCTCTGTCAAACAAATCACCAGCCAAAAGGACAAAGTCTACTTGCTGGTCAATTGCATCATCAATGATTTTTTGAAAGGAGTCAAAGGTTGATTGGTGAATCTTCTCCCAGAGCTCGTTGGGTAATACATGATTTTTGAGCCCCAAAAAAGGACTGTCCAGATGTAAATCTGCGGTATGGATAAATTTCATATTCGATTCCTTCCTTGATTATGTACAAAATAAGGGCCAAGACAAAAGTACTCAAACTTTTTTTGTCTCGGCCCCTTTTGTCACGTGCTTGATTTCCTTATGACTTGTACAGATCACTGATTGGCTTTGTCACCGTTTCATTAATATCAGATAATAATTGGCTCAATGCCTTCTCTTTAGTCATCAATTCAGAAATTAATTGACTCTCACGCATTTTCCCAGCAATTGCCTGGATGTTTTGAATCTCATCTTGGGTTGGCTGGACACCCTGCATTTGCTTTTGCTGAAGATTTTGTTGGGCGTCTTGAAAGTCATTGAACAACTTGTAATCGTCTAAGCTTTTCTTCAGCGCATCATAAGCAGCTTTAATCTCAGTAAATTCATCAGACGCGATTAATTCTGCTTGGAGCTGGTTGGTTGTTGCGGTCATTTTTTCATTCATCAAATAGTGTCCCCTAACAAGTTTATTTACCTAATTCTAACACATTCTAAAAATTGCTTCCTGAAAAAGTTAATGGTTGAACCAACTTTTGGCATCATCTATTAAATCTTTTGCCTTTTGTTCGATTTGGTTACCATATTGATTCGTCTTCTTTTGAATGGTATCCCAAAGATTGTCGTTACTACTTTCGCCTTGAACAATCGATTGAGCATCTTTGGTGTTGAAACTCGAATTCTTGGTATACGGCAGCATCGTCTGCATCTCATTTTTGAAAAGCGGTCCAACACCTGTTCCACTTAGGTTCTCCAAGTGGTGTGCCTGACTGGTACTATCAAACCCTTCCCAAGTTGCGACAACCAAGTCAGGTGTATAGCCAATAATCCACTTATCCTTGGTTGCGTCAGCTGAACCGGTGTTATCGGCTTCTGTACTACCAGTCTTACCGGCCACTTGGTAGCCATATGGCTTGGCATCGGCACCGGTTCCGTTGTTGAAGACGCCAAGCATCATGCTGGTCATCTGTTTGGCAACCGAACCGGACATGATTTGCCGGCCTTCTTGCTTAGCGGTATTGTCAACCACCACCTTGCCAGTGGAGTCAACAATCTTTCGAATATAAAATGGTTTAACAATCTTGCCGCCATTTGCGAAAGCGGTATAAGCACCAGCCATTTGCTGGGGTGAAACACCACCGGACATCCCACCCAAGGCTAATGCCAGGTTCTTATCTTTCTTCGTGACTGGGATGTTAAAGTCCTTAACTGACTGATAGCCTCGATTGACACCGATTTGATTCAGCAGCCAGACGGCCGGCGCGTTCATACTCTGCGCCAACGCTTCATACATTGGCACCTTGCCTTGATAAACGTTATTATAGTTTTTCGGTGTGTAATGATTGGTCCCATAAGCTTTCTTCTTATCCACCAGCTCGGAATCAAATTTGTAGCCCGCTTCAAGTGCCGGTGTGTAGACGGCCAATGGTTTCATTGTTGAACCGGGTTGCCTGCTAATTTGGGTGGCCCGATTATAACCACGAAAAACGTGTTTACCGCGACCGCCAACCACGGCGGTCACCCCGCCGGTGGTTGGTGAGACCCCGATCGATGCGGCCTGGACTTCAGTGCCGTCAGCAGCATTAGCCGGAAACATGGCATTGTTGTTAAAGTTGGTCTGCATTGCCTGTTGCTGAGCTTGATTTAAATTAGTGTAGATTCGATAGCCACGGTTCATAATCTCTGATTCAGTCATGCCATACTTACTGATTGCCTCATCAATAACGGCGTCAAAGTAATACGGATACTTGTAACCGTCTTTTCGAACGTAAGTGTCCCGCACCGTGATTGGGGTTTTCTTGTAGTAATTTGCCTGAGCCTGATTCAGCTTGTTGTTTTCAACCATCAGCTGCAAAACAACATTTCGGCGCCACTTAGCGGCTTTTGGATGATCAATGGGGTTAAAGGCACTTGGCGAAGTCAACATCCCCGCCAAAACAGCTGAGTCGGGAACCGACAGGTTGACAGCATTTTCACCAAAATACTTTCTGGCGGCGTCTTGAACACCCCAAACCCCGTTACCAAAGTAAGCATTGTTGAGATACATCGTCAGTATTTCGTTTTTCGAGTAAACATTTTCAACTTGAATCGACAGGAATAGTTCCTTTAATTTTCGAGTCATCGTCTGCTCTTGCGAAAGATAGGCATTCTTAACCAGTTGTTGAGTCAACGTACTTCCGCCACCACTGATGTAATTGCGATGCAGTAATTTGTTCTTAACTAGTAAGAACATCGCCCGGGCAATTCCTTTGAACGAGAAACCATATTCATGGTAAAAATTGCGGTCTTCCGTCGATAAAACGGCCTTTGGAATGTTAGCCGAGACCTGATTCAAATGAACATAGGTCCCCTTTTGTGCGTATAATTCGCCAGCCTTGTGATTGCTGACATCAAAAATTTCAGTTGTCTTTGACAGTGACGATTCCAGGTTCTGGACATGAGCTGTTTTAGCAAGAAACACCAAGTAGGTACTGGTCACAAGTGAGATGCTGAGAAAAACCACTACCAGCCACTTAACCAAATGGAACCTTCGACAAAATCGGTTGAAGCGTCTCAAGAAGTGCCCCACCGATTTTCTAAATGAGTTGGTTGAATTGTTATTCATACAATACTCCTTTTGTGAATACCCCAATATTGTATCATATCTAAAAAGTGGGGAAATTACGGGTAGAAAAATTTAAGGAGGATTTAAAAAAGATTGGGAGGCAAAGCTGCTAATCGGGTCCTTTAAAGCTTGGTGAAAACAAAAAAGCCCCAAACCGGTTGACTTGGGACTTTCAGACTTAACGATTGATTACATTGCATCTGGGGCTTTAACACCCAATAGACTCAGGGATTCTTTGAGAACGATTGAAACCGCTTTGACCAGTGACAAACGAGCAGCTAATTGGTCATCTTCGACCAAAATCTTTGAATGGGCATAGTACTTATTGAAGGCTTTTGCCAATCTCAATGAATACTTGGCAATTTCTGATGGCTCAAAGTCCTTGCAGGCACTCTTCACAACATCTGGGAAATCCTTCAAAGCAGTCACCGTTTCCCAGGCAGCCGGATCGTCCAGCTGTTTGTTGGCACCATGAAGATCGATGTCGCCAGCTTTTCTCAAAATACTTTCCGCACGAGCATGTGAGTATTGCACGTAAGGTCCGGTTTCTCCTTCAAATCGAAGCTGATCTTCCAGAACAAAGTCGATGTTATTGGTCCGTTCATTCTTCAAATCACCGAAGATAATGGCGCCAACACCCACTTCTTTGGCAACCTCATCCTTGTTAGGCAAGTCAGGATTCTTGGCTTCAATCTGCTTTTTAGCAAGGCTGATTGCATCATCCAGGACCTCGTCCAGTAAGATAATCCGGCCAGAACGAGTGGAGAGCTTTTTTCCGTTAACGGTGATCAGGCCAAACGGAATGTGGTGCAGATTTTCGGCGGAAGGTAAGCCCATTTCAAGCAAAACGGCCTTCAACTGCTGGAAGTAATAGGTCTGTTCAGCACCGACAACGTATAAGTTCATTGCTGGTTTGTAGGTGCGGTCACGGTAAATAGCGGTGGCGATATCACGGGTAATGTACAATGTCGCACCGTCACTCTTTAAGATGAGGGCTGGATTCAAATCATATTTGTCTAATTTAACAACTTGGGCACCCTGAGATTCTACGAGCAGACCCTTGTCTTTTAGAATCTGAATCCCTTCATCCATCTTATCGTTATAGAAGGCTTCACCGTTATAAGTATCAAAGGTCACCCCTAGTTTTTCATAGATCTTGTTAAATGATTCCAATGAAACTTTACGGAACCACTTCCATAAAAAGACTTCTTCTTCGTTGCCGTCTTCCAACTTCTTAAAAGTCTCACGGGCTTCGTCATCCAGTTCAGGATGTTCCTTATCTTCCTTGTGGAACTTAACGTAGTACTTGACCAGGTTATTAATTGGATCTTTTTTGACGTCTTCTTCATTGCCCCACTTCTTGTAGGCAACAATTAATTTTCCAAATTGCGTTCCCCAATCGCCTAAATGGTTATCCTTAATTGGATGGTACCCATTTTTGACTAACAGTTTAGCAATCGAATTTCCAATCACAGTCGAACGCAAATGTCCCATTGAAATTGGCTTGGCAATGTTAGGTGATGACATGTCGATTGGGACATTGCCGCCTTTACCACTGTCATTTTGGCCGTATGCTGCGCCTTCCTCTAAGACTTCATTCAAAATTTCATTACTGAAGTTGCCCTTATCCAAGAAGAAGTTCAGATAAGCGCCCTTTGCTTCAACCTTCTCGTAGGAAGACTGGTCAATTTTCTCAACCAATTCTTGTGCAATGGCGTTGGGTGCTTTGTGGAAAACTTTAGCCAATGAGAAGGCAGGAAATGCCAAGTCGCCCATTGCCAGCGTTTTTGGCTTCTCCAGCTTTTCGTAAACCTCAGCTGATGATAATTCGTCGTTTAAGACACTTAAAATTGAGTTCGTAACCTGTGCTTTGTAGTCCATTAATGTTCCCTCCATCTATAAATATACAAAAAGACTCTTACAAAAATAATTGTAAGAGACGAGTAAACCCGCGGTACCACTCTATTTGATAAAAATATCCGCTCAAAGTATTAAATTGATATTCTAAAAAGCGCGCTTTGCTGACTAAATTTTTCGGCTCCCACCATCCCGAAATCGCTGACAATTCAGTGACCAGCTACTGTTCTTTTATTGTTGAATATTTATAATGTTCATTATGTATAATAACTTGTCAACCCGGTACGTGTCAACATTTATTACCACAACCCCAGTGCTGATACAACCAACACTAAGCGGGTAACGGGAATCGGACCCGCGACGCAAGCTTGGGAAGCTTGTGTTTTACCACTAAACTATACCCGCATAACAAAAATAATTATACCATTTTAAATTATCTTTGTCATAAAGATTTGAAATCGCTAAAGAATTTTGGAAAGGATTGCTTTTTGAAGCTAAAATATAGATACTTGACTTAAGAGGTGATTTGAATGTGGATCATATTGAACTACAGCTGCTGGGCAATTCTATTTGTGAATTTTATCTGGGGATTAACCAGATCGATTAAAAAGCACGTCATCGATTCGATGATGATTGCCCGCCTCTTCTACTGGCTCATCATGATTAGTCAAGTCGTTATTTCACTGCGTTCATTTCACCGTCACCCACTACTGGTTATTATTGGTGCGGTAATCACACTGGCAGTCATTGCGTTAACAGAAACGGCTTATGGCAGAAAACAAGACGTCAATTACAGCCCAAAACTGCTGTGGCTTTTGATAATTGCCACACCGATAGCTGTTTTCCTTCAAACTTTGGTCAACTATTAAGTTAGTTGGCTATTTATTTTGCCCGATTTTGCTGAGCTAGTTGGATACACTTGTCAGCCAAGACCGTCTGGGCATCAATGACCGGATAGTCGTGATTGCCGGCCCGCTGCTGAGCAACTGACAATTCCGTACAGCCCAAAATGACGATGTCACACTTTAAGGACTCAACCATTTGGGAGAGAATCAAGTGATACAGACCCTCGTCTACTTCATTTTTAGCTTTAATATCATCATAAATCAAGGTCATAGTTTGATCGGCAATTTTGGCCGTTGGTTTAACCAATTCATAACCAGCGTTCATAATTTCTCGATCATAAATTTTGTCATGCAGTGTCCCCTCAGTCGCAATGATTCCGACTCGTTTAGCATTGGGCGCATAGTCTTTAATAGCTACGACGGTTTCTTTTGGCATATGCAAAATCGGCACATCAGTGAGTTTTTGGAGCTCATCATAAAAATAATGCGCGGTATTGCAGGGAATCGCAAAAAAGTCTGGGCCTAAGGTACTCTGCTGCTTAATGTCATCAGATAACGGAATCAACGGATTGGGCTTTGAGTGATCCAAAATATAATCAGTTCGATCAGAAATGGTCGAATGATTGACTAAGATGTAATTTAGATAGTCCTGGTCTTTTTTTGCCTGCGTCCGCTCATTTAAGATATGAATGAAGGTCTCAGTTGCTTCGGTGCCCATGCCACCAATGATTGTAAAGAAATTTTTCAACTAAATCAGTCCCTTATTTTTCGACAAAGTACGTCTTAAAACTCTTGGCATAATTGTGCATCATCCACTTATATAATGCAAAGCGTTTGATGTTTTTGTCCTTAGCATACCAGAAAGTGTCCCCATAACGGCCTTCATTGATCATTTCCATAGCTTGTTTTTTGGCATCATTATCTTTGGCGTATTTTTCAAAGATCTTAGGTGTCACACCGAGCCACAGGAAGAACTGACTTTGATCCTGATTGGCATACAACGTTTTTTTGTCCTTCAATGAGTCGAAGACGTAATCTTGAACCACCCAGTCAGCTAGATGATGGCCGTTCAAGGTCACAAAGAAACTGCTGCGGCCTGTTCGCAAATTGATTTCAAACAACTTGTAAGAATTGTCTCGATGGTCAAACTTAAGGTCAAAATTGGCATAACCATGGAATTTGATTTTTTCAAGAAATGCTTGCACTTTGTTGTAGATTTCCTGGTTAAAGTCGGGAATAATTGCGACATAGTTTCCAATCGCAGCCGGGGCCGGATCTTCCAGCAATGGATGGCCCAGACACATCAGTTTAACCTGATGGTTCTTATCAACATAAACGTTTAAGGTCCGCATATTACTGTCGTCACCGGGGATAAAGTCTTGAAGAATAAAATCAGATGTGTAGCCGTTGTCATAACTCTTGGCAACAACATTCTGGAATTCCGCTTCACTTTTGATGATAAAGGCCTTTTTGCGCCCTTCAAAATGAATATCCAACCACTCAACACTATTGGCGGGCTTAAGGGCAACTGGATAGCCAAACGGCTGTTCAATTGGCTCACCTGAGGCGTACATCGCTTTGGAAATGATCTTTGTCTTAGGATATGGCAAATCATATTGATCACACATCTTGTAGAAGTTCTCTTTATCATTGAGCTTTTTAATGAGATCATAATCAATGTAAGGACAAATGAAGACATCTTCTAATTCTGCCTTGTGTTTGGCGATTAATTCAGCATAGCCATCCCCACAACCGATCAAAATGACCGGTTCTTGATGGTTAACATAACGATTTTTAATCTGCTTCATCGACTTAATCCAGACCGGATCCTCACTGAAGCCGGGAATCAGCTCTAAATCAACAATTTTTGTGAAGCGCGTCGGTGCCAGTTGGGTTTGGGCAAATGCTTTGACGGGCTTACCGTAAATTTCGTATAAACTTCTGGCCATCCCATAGGCATTAAAGTCACTACCTAAAAGAACAGGCGTAAAATCAAGCTGCTTATTTTTCATTACTAGAGTCCTTTCACGAGATTTTTAACAATTGCCGCATCGCCTTCATACGGAACGTTTTTACCATTCATTTTTTGGTACTGATCATGGCCCTTGCCAGCAACGACAACCAAGTCACCTTTTTGACTGTTTGAAATTGCCTGAGTGATCGCCTGTTTGCGATCGGCAATGTAGGTTGTGGCCACTCTGGATGTGTCAATGTGAGCAGCAATTTCCTTGGCAATTTGTTGGGGATCCTCAGTTGCGGGATCATCAGTCGTCAAATAGGCCTCATCGGCAGACTCATTAATTGCTTTTCCCAGACCTTCACGCCGGTCGATTCCCTTATCGCCGGTGCTGCCGGTAATAACGGTTACTTTGCCGGCTGGAGCCTGCTTCTTCAAGAAATCAAGAACCGAATGAAGGCTGCCGTAGTTATGGGCGTAGTCAACGTAAACCGTTCCATGGTCACGAGTCCGATAAATTTCCATTCGTCCGGGTACCCGGGTATTAGCCAAACCGTATGCAATCTCGTTGGGTTTGGCACCCATCAAAGCGCTGGTAATCGCTGCGGCAACCGCATTGCCTTCGTTGTAATCGCCGGGAATGCCAATTTGATACACGCCATCGATGTTCAATCGTTTGGCTTTAGCTGATCGGGCAGTTACTTGAATTTGATTTTCCGTCAGTGAATCCTTTAAAGAGCGATATTCGACGTCCACCGGAAAGTCAGTTTCTGAATGCTGACCAGCTCTACCATAAATAAAAATGTTCTCCGGCTGAGTGGTGGCTTTGGCTGCGTAAAAAATGTCAGTCAAATGCGTCCCATCGGCATTCAGCACGCAAACATCGGAATTAACCAGTAACTGTTCTTTGCAATGCAAATAGTCAGCAAAAGTTGGGTGTTCATTTCGGCCGATATGGTCAGGTGAAATGTTTAGAAAAACCCCGACATCGTAATGCAGGCCGTAAACCCGGTTCTTCTTGTAAGCCTGTGAAGAGACTTCCATTACTAAGTGACTCATCCCATTATCAACGGCTTTTCGCATTGTCGTGAATAAATCCAGGGATTCAGGGGTCGTTAAAGTCGATTTAACAACATCTTGTGGCATCAATCCAACCACCGTATTAATTGTTGAGGACAATGCAACTTTGCGTTGGTAAGTTTGGTCCAGAATCGCCTTGGTAAAGTAGGCTGACGTTGTCTTGCCTTTCGTTCCCGTGTAAGCAATCGTTGGTAAATCATCTTGTGGAAACCCAAAAAATGCCGCACTTACGAGCGACATTGCTTTTTGGATATTTTTAACGATAAAGCCTGGGATGGCGGCGTTTGCGTATATCTTTTCGGACATGTAGGCAGTCGCCCCGTTTTTTTGCGCATCATCCAGATAAGCTGGTTTAAAGTTACCCTTACAGAAAAATAAACAATTATCAGTGACTAATTTAGAGTTGTATGCAATCTGGTCAAAAGGATGACTTGAGCTGCTCAATTGACTTTCAAGCAATAAATTGTGTTCATTGAGTAAAACTAAAACCTCAGCAACAGTCATTTGTGCCAATTCGTGCACCTTCCATTCTTCGCATATTTCTAAATCTGAGTCCGATGAACCAAACTGACGGTATTCTCAGTTGTATCTTCTGGGAAGTAAACTTGGTACCAGAGGATAAAGGTATAGATGGTGAAAATCTTCTGCATGTTGGACTTGCCTTCAGCATGTTCCTTTAAAAGCCGGTCCAATTCGTTGACGTTGAAGAACTTCTGACCGGTATCAGAATGAAAAGCATTCACAATTCGTTCATGATACTTGGGATCATTGATCCAGCTGGCGATTGGAGACGGGAAGCCAAGCTTTTCTTTAAGAGCGGTCTTTTTAGGCATTTCCCGTTCTGCTGAAGTTCGCAAGGCAATTTTGGTTTCATCAGGGGTAATTCGCGTCTTAACCGGCATGGTTTCGGCAAATTTGGCAACTTCCTTATCAACAAATGGCACCCGAACTTCAAGCGAGTTACACATACTCATCCGATCAGCCTTATGCAAAATGTCGAAAGGCAGCCAGGTATTGATATCAAAGTATTCCATTTGAGTCATTTCGTCTTTACCCTTAACATCGTCAAAAATGTGCTTGGTATAAGCACCTGAATCGGTGTTAATTGCAGGATCCTTTAAGACTCGATTCCGATCATCATAATTAAACACGTAGTTCACACGATAGTAGCGTTCACTTAACGGCTGTGCACCACGAACCAAGAAGCGTTTGCCATGGAAACGAGGGAGCCGCTTGGCAACGGCAGCCAACCCCTTACGAACGGGCTTTGGCACATATTTCTGGTAACGATCGAATGGAATGGCCTCCAGATAGGTGTTGTAGCCACCAAAGAATTCATCAGCACCTTCACCAGATAAAGCGACTTTAACGTGCTTGGACGTGTCCTTTGATAGGTAGTACAACTGAATGGCAGCTGGGTTGGAAAGCGGCTCATCCATGTAATACATCATGGTTGGTAGGAAATTGAAATAGTCATCACCATTCATGTAAATTGGCGTATTCTTTTGATTAATGGTCTTGGCAAATTCAGTCGACCAAGCCAACTCACTATATTTGGAGTGGTGAAAGCCAATTGAGAAGGACTGGATTGGCTTTAACTTTGCGGCTTCGTTCAAAACGTAACTTGAGTCAATTCCACTAGATAGGAAGCTACCCACTTCAACATCGGCAATCATATGGGCCTTAACAGAATCATCGATCAATTTACCAATCTTGTCAGCGTCCCCTTCAATTGTTTGACCGTTATCAATATGATCGTAGTTGAATTTGTAGTAACGATGGGTTTCGGTCTTGCCGTTCTTGTGCAAGAAGTATTGACCCGGCAACAGTTTATAAACGTGCTTGAACATGGTTTCTCTTGAAGGGATAAACTCAAAGCTCAGATGAATTGGCAGTAAGCGCAAGTTCAGTTCCTTATTGAAATTAGGGTGTTCCAAAAATGCTTTGATTTCAGAACCCCAAAGAAAGGTATCACCGTCATCGTAATAGTATAACGGCTTGATTCCAAAGTGATCCCGGGCACCAAAGACCTCGTTATTCTTCTTATCATAAATCACAAAGGCAAACATGCCGCGAAGTTTATCTAATAAGGCTGGGCCCCATTCTTCGTAGCCATAGACCAACACCTCGGAATCAACATCAGTCTTGAATTCATATCCTAAATCGCGAAGTTCTTCACGAATTTCTTTATAATTGTAAATTTCACCATTAAAAGTCAGTACCTTAGTCTGGTCAGCGTTAAACATCGGCTGACGGCCATGGGCTAAATCAATGATTGAAAGTCGACGAAATCCCATTGAAACATTATCGTCGGTAAAATAAGCTTCGTCGTCGGGGCCACGATGCTTGATCCGATCAGCCATGCTGTTAATGGTACCTTCTGGAACATCTTTTTGGTTAACGTAACCAACAAATCCGCACATATTTTATACCCCTTTTATCAAATCTTCTTGGTTAGTCTTGAAATTAATAACGTTGTATATTTTATCAGATTACATAGCTTGCTACCAGTCCTATAAACCTTTCTTAAAGAACGGCTTGGTTAAAGGAAATTAAAACACTTTCGAATTTCATTTTACCATTCTTTTACGTTATACTTTAAATAGAGTATCAAATTGTTTTGAAGGGAGAGATACAAATGGATGAGATCGTATTTTTCAACCCAGGAGATTCTATCGGCAACTTTCATGATCATAATGAAGCTGTCAAAACAGCCCAAATTTATAAGGAAAAAGAACAGAACAAGCGGGTTCTGGTTGTTCATGGCGTCGACAACAAAAACTTCGACATCTTTATGGCTGACGACATCATTAGCCATGATAATGAAAAAAATGCCATTCAAAAGCCCTATAAGATTTCGGATCGGATTTAATGAAATAAGAATGGAACTCAAAAAGGATTCAGAATTTGTTATTTATAGAACAATTCTGAATCCCTTTTTGAGTTGTTTAAATGTGAATAGCTATGCTTTTGTATTAACAACCAAGACTTTCGTCGTCGCGTTTCGAACAACAAAGGCAGTTGTCGAACCAATCAGAAGTCGGTTAATGGCATCGACACCTGATTTACCAATAACGATCAGATCGACATCGTGCTCATCCGGATAAACATGGGCAATGATGTTCTTTGGATTACCGATATCAATGGCCGTTTCATAGTTGACACCTTGCGAATCAGCATACTTCTTAACCTCAGCAATAATATTTTCAGCGATCTTGTGCTGGTCATCATACATGCTTGGCGGCATGCCAGCAGCCCCTGCGCCGTAATAGAAATTAGTGTTGTTAATAACCGTTACCAACTGCAGCTTTGAGTCAAATTGCTTGGCCAGCTTGCAAGCCTCTTCCAGTGCCTGTTGGGAATTTCTACTTCCGTCAAGTGGTACTAAAATGTTGTTGTACATAAATATCACCCTTCTTTCTTGTAAGCGGAAACATTCTTGTCTACACCACTATAATGCTACGATTATATACAAAAAGCAATTAATGAGTTTAGAGATATATTCTTAATCACAATGATCATAATTTCCTGTAAAATAACCGTATTTAACCAGTGCAATCACAACTTTGATATAATGAATGCATCAACTTAGAGAGAGGCTGATTGAATATCCCATTGATAACGATTCTGCTTGATTTAATTTGTATTGGTCTGTATTTTGTTCAGGATACTTATGGTAGTACTGCTATTTACATGACCGGGTTCATTATCCAGACCGTGATAACCATTTTTTTGATTATCGCCGCTTTCACGTATAGTGGGAAAAAGTATACCAATCACTTTTTTTCAATTTACAATACGACATTTCGATACGACATCATTGTCATTTCTGCAATCGTAAACGCTTTGATGCTGTTTTTGTACGGCATGAACGTATTTGGCATTAATAACGTTATTTTTTCGCAATGATGGGTTAATGCCTAAGCTACTTTGGCTGATAGTGGTTTTAACACGAAAACGCCTCAACCCATTATTCCTAATGGATTGAGGCGTTTTCTGTTATGCCCTCGGCAGGATTCGAACCTGTACTTGATTGCTCAAACAGCGACCTGAACGCTGCGCGTCTGCCAGTTCCGCCACGAGGGCAACAACAGGTTTTATTTTACACTAAAAGTAGTAACTTGAAAAGAAGTTTTGTCGTTTTGTTTTAAAAACCAGGTATCTGCTTGAGCTTGGATCATGTTTCATCATCAAATAACCAATCAAAGCCATCAAGAAGGCCCCCGCCAAATCAGCGATCAGATCGGTCATGGTATCCATCAAGGCAGCTCGGCCAACTAACAACTTACCGGCTTCTTCGTACCGTTGAAGATTCAAGCCACCCAAACCATCAGCTGTAAACTCATACATTTCCCAGAAAACGCCACAAGTCGTCCCAAACGTAAACGCAAACAAGCTCATCAAAAATGGCTTGTTTGTGGCGTTATCCCTGGCGGTCATCAATCCTTGAAAGATTGAGAAGCCTAACCCGGCTAACATCATTGCGGAAAAGACATGTTCATATTTATCCCAAAATGGCACCCCGTAAAATTGGAGGCCTGATCCCAAGAAAATGGACATATACAGAAAGATGTAGAAGAAAATCAATTCAATCTGTGGAAAATAAAACCGACCCAACTTTTCAATCAAAAATGGCAGGCTGGCAATTATAATGCCAATAAAGACTTCCACCAAGAGCAGTGTCTGCCCGTGGATTTTAGGTTGGCCCTTCATTAACCAATACCCAAAGTATCCGATATAAGCGGCCATTGAAACGACCGTAATCCAAAACAACCAAGTACTAAATCTAAATTTACTAATCTTCATATGTAAAAATCCCCTTTTGTGTCAAAATAATTGTCTGCAATTAAATTGACTCCCGTGTATAAGTCTTGCTTTTAAATATAAATACATTACAATAATAACATAAAGTATTTAAACTCATTCGACTAGTGTCGGAAGTAGCTATCAGCCACTTTCAGCACGCGCAAAACCAATAGGAGTTGAAAAAATATGCCTCAAATCCAACCAATTCACCTAGACGAGCAGTTGTGCTTCCAAGTCTACTCGGCGAATAAGAAATTTAATCATTTTTACCAACAGGCACTAAAACCTTTCGATTTAACTTACCCACAGTATATTGCGATGTTGACGCTATGGCAATACGCACCGCTCTCTGTTAAACAACTGGGTGAATATTTACATCTTGACAGCGGTACTTTGACGCCTTTACTGAAACGACTCGAAAGTCACGGCTGGATCAGCCGCAGCCGTAGCCGCTCAGATGAGCGAACCGTGGTGATTCAGTTGACGGATAAAGCAAAAGAACAGCAAAACGTGGTTTATGGTCACATCAATAGTTGCTTTGATATTTTGGGATTGACCCCCGATGAAAAAGAAACTTGCATGCAGGCCATGACAACCCTCGAACAAAAGCTTGACTTATACAACGATCCACAGGTATAAGCCGAAGTTGTAGTGTCAGAAACTTGGCTGCTTAAATTTGATATATAACGATGAAACTCAATAAGGGACTTGGACAAAACTAATCGCTTTGTCCAAGTCCCTTTTGTAGTCTAAATGTTATTCAGCCAGCCAATCGACAATCGCCTGGCCAACCTGATTAAATTTCTGTAAGGTTGCCATTCGATTAAGTGACCCAAGCGTCAGCATTGCAACATCCACAAAATGATTGTTATATACAATTCTGGCCACATCATGGTCAATTAGATTGCCTTCACCAGTCTTGTTGTATACAACAACCTTTTCTGAAGATTCATCAAAATTGCCGGGCAACTTATATCGAAATTGTTGATTACGAAACCAGTTCTGAATTTCAGGCCCGTGACTCAGTGCTTGTTGGAGGAGCAATAGGCTTTCAGCGGCACTTGTTTGATTGTCATGCCCCGTAGCCAGTGCCCGACCATCCATCAGGTAACGCTCAAGCTTAGTCTGCTTGAAATCACGTGTTTCAAGGTAGGCTTGAATTTGTGCCATCCCCATCAAAGAAATAACCAGGTTGGTTGCGGAATTATCAGACACGCTGATCATCAATGCCAGCAAATCCCCCAGTTTCCAAGATCGATTGGACATCAATTGCAGAATGCCAGCTCCCCCAACTAGCTTGTCAGATGAGACATGGATCAGTTGATCCAAATCAACTTTACTGTCTAAAACAGCGTTTAAAACAGCTAGTTTGATCAAAGAAGCAGATGGAAAAGCTTGCCGACTGTCATGTTCTGCCAACGTTTGGCCATCACTTTCGATGAGTAATCCATACTTAAATGGACTGTCTGCCATCACCTGGTCAATTGTTTCGGAAAGATCGCTCATCGCAAATATCTCCTAAAGCCGGCAAATTCAGCTGCAAACTTGGGTTCAGTTAATTCGGCAATATCGACCTTGGCGCCAGGGGTTCTTGATTCGATCATTTTGCCGTTACCAATGTACATGCCAACATGATGAACGTAGCCTTTGCCATGATCATAGGCAAAAAACACCAAGTCGCCGGGTAAAATCTCTTCGGGTGACAACGGTAGGCCGTTTTCCTGTTGATCGTCGGCATCCCTGGGAATATCGAACCCGAGAATGCGATGAAGGGTGTACGCAAAGCCAGAGCAGTCAAAACCATAGGAACTGATACCACCCCAAAGATAACGCTCGCCTAAAAATTGACGGCCCATTTCGACCATCGTTTCACCGGCGTTAGCCCCAACGAACGGCAGAACAGCTGCTGATTGATCAATCAATCCCTTCCCAAGCGGTGTTACGACTTCGATGTAATCGCCACTGGTACCCGTTTGCGGCAGCACCGTTCCCAAGCTCATTTCTAGGAGAGGCTTTTTATTTTCATCATACAATTTGGCTGTCCGAATGGCAATTCGCACGATCGAGGTGACTGGTGGATAACTAATTTGCTGGTCACTTAATAATTTAGTTGGTACCCAACCAGGATAACCCCTCGAATCAGAATCATCTCGCTGACAGGGAATGGATACTTTCGCCCAATCACCCTCAAAATGATCAATAATGACCTCGTCGTTAAACAAAGCTTGGGTTTCTAATAAATCATCATCAGAAAGCGCAACTGATTGCTCAACACTCATTTGCTCAACCCATTTTTTACCATCACCATCTAAAGCAGGTTGATCAACTTTTCTTGGTGATGCTTTAGCTTTCCAGATAGTTGCGACTGGAACTTTGACACGTCTTGTTTCCATTTGGGCACCTCCATTCGTTAAATTTTAGTATACATATATTATACCTCATTAGCCACCAACCACCCGCTAGATAGCATTAAAACCGGTAATTAACCGTTAATGATCAATCTGTCAAACGTAAAAGAGGCTGGAACATAAACAATATTTATGCCCGAGCCTCCTCTACTACTTGAATCCTAACCCTGGTAAATCCGGGAAAGTGATGCTATTTTGTTGATTAATGATTCCACCGGCAACCGGGTTGCTGGAGAACATCATCGATGCGTCTAAATCAACATACTTAATATTTTGCTTAGCTGCTGCCAAATGAGCCGCGGCAGTTACCGAAACCGATGACTCAATCATGCTGCCCACCATACAGGGAATACCGGCGACTTCAGCAAGGGTATTGATCTTAATCGCATTATCAATCCCGCCCGCTTTCATCAACTTAAGATTGATAATGTCACACCCATGCATGCGAATCATTCGAGCGGCATCTTCAACCGAAAAAATACTTTCATCGGCCATAATCATTGTCGTCGTATTTGCAGTTACATATGCCAGACCATCGAAATCGTCGGCTTTAACCGGCTGTTCAACCAGTTGAATGTCGAGCTTTAAATCCCTCATTCGATTAATAACCGCCACCGCTTGTTTTTGGTGCCAGCCTTGGTTGGCATCCAATCTGATATGAATGTCTGGACCAACGGCTTTCCGGATAGCGACAACTTTGTCGAGATCTGCGGTTTCAGAATCGTCACCCACCTTGATCTTCAAAGTGGTGAACCCCTGGGCAATCAAATCCCTGGCTTGTGAGATCATGTCATCAACTGTCCCAACACTAACCGTATAATCGGTTGTAATCTTATTTGAATGGCCACCCAGCAACTGGTATAGGGGCACGCCATACCGCTGAGCCAGCAAATCATTGACAGCAATATTTAAGGCAGCCTTAGGACTCGAATTATGGACGATTGACTGGTCAATCGTAGTCTTAATGTCTTCTGAGTCAGACAGTGGTTTGCCAATGATTTTCGGTCCAATGACGTCTTCAACTGCCGCTTCAATACTTGGCAGCGTATCGCCAGTGATGACGGGGGTCGGCGCTGCCTCACCATAACCGACTTTACCATCGCTGGTAACCACTTTCACGATCAGAGTCTGGGCAGTGGTCACAGTCCTTAAAGCGGTTTTAAACGGCCGTTTAAGTGGCACAGCAGCTTTCTTTACTTCAATTTGTTTAATAACGGGTTCCAATCACTGTCACTCCTAATGATTATTTGACGTAAGCGGTTTTGAAATTGTAGTTGGCGCCAGCCGTATTATACACAATTCCCTTCACTTTTGAATTAACCATCCACTTTTCACCCGATTGGTAAAGTGGAATAATGGCTTGATCTTTCAAGGCCAAGTTCTGAGCCTTAACCATATCCTGCCAACGGGCGTTCGCGTTGCTGCCATCGTCTGCGTTGCTGGCCTTAATGAGGGAATCATAGGCTGAATTCTTCCAACCGGAAATGTTGCTTGGATTATCAGAAGTCAAAATGTTCAAGAATGTAATCGGGTCAGAGAAGTCAGCAAACCAGTTGGCAACGGTCACAGTGAATTGACCATCAGCTTGTCGAGACAAAATTGAACGACCCGGAATGTTATTGAGCGTCACTGTTAACCCTGGGAGCTTTTGTAAGGCACTTTGCAGGTACTCACTGTTCTGATCACTACCGTCCGAGTTTAACAGGGTAAAGTGCAGTGAAGTTCTGCCAACTTCTTGAAGGCCTTCCTTAAACAGCTGTTTTGCCTGAGTTGGATTGTAGGTCATTGATGCGGGTGCCGTCGTGTCTTTGGTAAAGTCCGTTCCGTTCTTTGGTGAAACGGCTAATCCCTCAGAGACAAAGCTGTTATTATCGATTGCACCGCCGCCCATCACTTTATTAGCCAAAGTCTTTCGGTTAATAATCATCGACATCGCTTGGCGAATTTTCAGGTTCTTAAAGACCTTATTCTTTTGGTTAACCGCGATGTAATAATTGGAGGATTGTTTACGTGAAATCATATCTTTTTTGTTACCCATTTGTTTAGCTTGGGTAGCTGAAAGCTGTGACATATCCAGTTTGCCTTGATTGTAGAGATTCAGTGACGTTGAAGGATCTGCTTGAACACTAAACTTGATGTTATCAAGCTTAACGGCCTTCTTATCCCAGTAATTGGTATTCTTCTTCAAAGTCCACTGATTATTAGTCCCAGTCCAGCCGGTCAACGTAAATGGGCCGTTATAGACTTGGGTTTTAGCTGAAGTGCCATAATCATTCCCGTATTTATTGACAGTCTTGGAATCTTGTGGGAAAAAGACCGGAAAGCCCATTAGCAGATTGAAGTATGGAATCCGTTGTTCCAGGGTCACTGTCAATTTGTAATTGCCGTCGGCTTTAATGCCCAGCGAGGAAACTTTGGCTTTTTTATTTTGAATCTTGTCGGCATTTTTAATTCCTGAGAATAGATACCCGTATTGCGAAGCCGTTTTCGGATTCAACGTCCGCTGCCATGAATAAACGAAGTCTTTGGCAGTCACCGGATCACTGTTACTCCATTTGGCACCCTTCCGGAGATTGTAAGTATACGTCTTACCATCTTTTGAAACCGTCCATGATTTGGCAATTCCAGGTTCCACCTTACTATCCTTCCCTAGTCGAACCAAACCTTCATCGACGTTATTCAAGACGTTGAAAGTCCCGACCGCCGTGGTCTTCGATGGATCGACAGTTGTCAGTTCAGAATCGGTTGAAGTCTTAATCGTCTTGTTAGCTTCGCCAGACTTTTGGCCACAACCTGCCAGAATTAATGCAATGCTTGCTACACCTGCGAGTGCAGCCACTCCACGAGATAAATGCATGATATAATCCTCCTCTAATATGTAAGATGTTTAACAAAGGCATCTTGGTTCTAATTTAGCATAAAAGTATCAAAAAAACAGGCCTTTTCTAATATTGATTTCAGAAAGCCTGTTAAAGTATGCGATTTTACTGTGAACTTTACTTATTAATTGCAATTGCCATCCGGCGAGTTTGATAAATGAACTCGAATTTAGCTTTTGACAGCCAATACTGACCGTCAATCGGATCACTCACATGAACCTGGTCACTATCGATCCCATCCAAAAGGACCGCGTGATTATTTGCCGGGACTTGGCCAAACGGATAGGAATCCCAGTCAGGTTGTTCAAAGTGAACGGTGACAAACGTTAGAACGGGATTGCCTTTTGTCACCGAATCATATAACCACTGCGGGTTTGCGCCACTCAACTCTTGTAGATGACCATAACGATTTCCCCACCACAGGAGCGGTCGGGTAAAGATCGCTTCGAACTTACCAGGGCGATTCGTGAAAGGTGAACCACCAAATCCATGGTAAGGGTTGTTGTCAGCTGAAATTGGCATTTGGAGCAGGAACTGACCATAATTCAGATCTAAAGCACGCCCTTGATAATGCAGCCCCTCCAACAAACTGGCAGCTTCACAACCGTTAATGGCGCCCCAAGCAACTTGGTCGATATTTTCAGCACCCAATAAAACTTTTGAACTCATTTAACCACCCCGAGCTGTGAAAAGACCTGCTCAACCATTTCCTTATAGGCCGGTTGTTGCTGGATCAACCTCTTGCATGCATCAACTAAATTCAAACGCAGCCGCCCTTTTCGATCAATGATTGATTCCGCATGAACCATCGAGCTCAAGACCGACTCATCAACGACACTGGCGACTGCTCTGAAGAATAAGTCAATTTGGTTGTCATTAAAGCGGGTAACCGTATCAAACTCACTACTTTCAAAATGATCCACCTGATTCGCAGTTGAAAAGGCCAGAACAATTTCGCCACTGCCGTTACCAATGTAACCCCCGGTACGATTAATGCCCACGCTCGCCCTTTTAGCCATTCGTTTGAGTTGCCTGGCATTTAAAGGCGCATCGGTTGCCAGAATTGTGATAATCGACCCCTTTTCTTCTTTGTGCTTATCTTCTGCCAACACTTTAGCTAATGGTGCACCAATTGGGGCGCCATTGACAATAAAATCGGTTAAATAACCATAGTTGGTCATAACAAGTGCGCCTACCGTGTACTGATGCTTAGAATCAACGGTCACAATTCGCGATGAAGACCCAATGCCGCCCTTGAGATCGTAGCACATCATCCCACGACCACTGCCGACCGCACCTTCTTCAAAATCGGTATCCACGGCCGCTAAGGCATCGATTATAGTTTGCTCACTAATCGCCATTTTGCGAATGTTGGAAACATCACCGTCGTTACATTCAGCAACAATCGGGTTGACTGTACTGGTGGTATCCCCAATCTCGGGATTGGCAGCCAGCATTTGTTTGGTTAGGGCATTTAAGGCCGTGCCGACCCCAAAGGTATTGGTCATTAAAATTGGCGTTTCAATGGTCCCCAGTTCATCAATTTGAACTAAGCCGACACTTTTACCAAAACCATTAAGAACGCAGGATGCTGCAGGCACTTTATGCCGAAACAGATTCCCGGGGTGCGATAAAATTGCGGTCACCCCACTATGAACATCACCATCGTCAATCGTCACCTGGCCGACTTTAACGCCGGCAACATCTGTAATCAGATTCCGTTGACCTTTGACACCATCAGAAAGATCATTCATTAATTTAACCGATAAACCCATATTTGACACCTCTCACATTTCTAGACCGAAAAAATCATCGCAATCATGCCACCGACGGCGATCAAATTGTTTAAAAAATGCAGTCCAATTGATACTTTTAAATTTTTGGTTGCCACGTACAAATAACCTAGGATACCGCCCAGAATCGCATATGTTAGAAAGCTAATCACATTAAAATGGGCAAAGTTAGGATCCATGTGGGGTAACGCAAATGCGATTCCACTGACAATGATGGGTGCCCACTTACTGGTTGATCGAAAGAACGCTGTGATCAAATATCCCCGAAAAATGGTTTCTTCAAGAATTGGCGAACAAAAAATCGCTGTAAACCCCATCAAAACCAGGGTGAGATGATTACTGGACAGCAATGATTGAATTTCTTGATTATTATCCGTTTGGCTCACGTGATAAACCAATTTATTGAGGTTACCCAGTAATAATTCAATCACTAAAAATGCAATCCAGGCAATCACAATCATTTTAACGTTTTGCCAGGTGATTTTTTGGATTTGATACCGACCGTACTTCCGATAGGCAGCCTGAGCCAGCCAAATCGCAATCACAAAGCCCAGCAGATACAGCGCAGCAACGACATAGTTGGCGATAGCCGACAGTTTCCCCTGGGCAATAAACATTAATGGCAATTGAACCGATCCCACCAAAATAATCAAACCTAAAAAGATCATTAAGCGTTCAAAATAATCGCCAAGTGTTAACTTTCTTTGCTCTTCCATGCAGCGCCTCCTTAAGGATTAAAAGCTTTGTTTAAAGCCGTAAAATCAACGGTTCCCAGCCCGGTAGCCTGATTATATATTTTCCCAGGCTGCCCAGTATAGTATAGATTAGTGTTGTTTGACCGACTATCTAGTGGCTTAAAGGGTGATGTTGACCGTTTAGCAAATCGATAGATCTGTGGGTTCCAGAAGCCTAGACGTCCGTTAGTGGTAAAATCAGACATCAAAACACTGGCTGCCGCCATCTGTGGCGCGACAACACTCGTCCCACCGGTGATCAGCCATTGCCCTTTGGAATTACGATTATTCTTCGGGGTAATAAACATACTATACCCCGTATTGGGATCGGCATTGGCTGAAATGTCGGGCAGATTTCGCCCACTTTTTTTGCCGCTGAGATTAACCGGCTTTTTTAACAATTCCGGTCTGCCGTACTTAAATTTCCATCGATTCGTGGCATCATACGTGCCGACACCACTGATGCCCTTTTGATAGGCGGGGATGGCATTATACTTACTAAAACCGCCCCCACCCCCGGCAAAAAAGCTTTGAAGCATGTCCAAAGTTCCAAAGAAACGTTGGTGTTGATAGTTGGGATATAAGAAATCAGCTCCCCAGGCGCGTTCCCGCTTGATCGTGACTTTCTTCTTATTGACCGTATAGGTTTTGGGAAGCGTTGTGCCCCCCACTGCAGTCACATAGGACGAATTAGACGGCGTATCCACCGACAACCCAGACGTTAATCCGGTCGTGATCCCATCATAAGCACCATTATCGCCAGTCGCAGTGAAAACACTCATCCCTTGTGCAGCTGCCTGCTCAAATAATAAGTTCATAATTTGATTGTATTTTTTCGGTGTAATCCCCTGTTTCATTTCATAGGCCACTTGAGCCTCGCTTTGGCCCCAGCTCAGTGACAAACTGTCAGCCACATTTTGGCCAACCGCTGCAGCAATTGAGTTCACCATTCCCAAAATGTTTGGGCGGGCAATGTAAGTTCGAATGTTGCTATCCGGTGCGATGGCCCCAGCCTGTTCAACATCAATGGTGGTTTCATCATATCCGTCCCCAGTGCCCTTAAAGCCATTGGTGCGATATACACTCAACCGGTTGGACAACACATTGATCCCCTCGTCATCCCAATAACGATACACATCATTGGGGTGAAAGTTGGCAAAGGAAATAATCCCAATTGTTTTGCTGCGCCCGGTGGATCCATTATCGTACAGAGACTGCAGATTATAGCGGCGAACAAAGCGAGTCGGTGAATATTTTTTCGTGGTCGTCGTGCCATTTGCGGCACGGGTATGAAGAGATGAGGGCTGAAAATTAGTTTTGGACGATGAAAATGGTGAGTAATTGGATAACCCAAAAACGGTATAAACGGCTTTAGAAAGTTTCTTTGGTAATTGAGGATTTCGGCTGGCCTTTTGATAGGTAACTTCACCATTATTAACGTTCACCAAATTGACTTTAAAAGCTTTTTCAATATTTTTGGTTGATCCTTTAACCACCATAATTAAGCTGCCTTTATAAGTCTCAGCTTTTAAATGATGCTGTCTGAGATAGGTTTGTAAAGCCTTGATTTGCTTGGGGCTTTGACTAAACCGTTTGGCAAATGTGTTGGGCGAGATAAATTGACGGTAGTTTGAAGAAGTGGGTGTCACCGTATTGTAGACAAATCGGTGGAGAGCCGACTGACTTTTCGGCCGCAGCACAACATCAACCAACTGCTGTTTGGAATCAGCAACGTTGGTTGTGCGAGCCGACACTTGTCCAGCGGTGACCGTAAAGCCACCGACAGCAAGCAAGGTAAATCCTGCGGTTATAACAATCTTCTCGAGCCA
Organism: Lentilactobacillus parakefiri; assembly: GCF_002157585.1. Classification (GTDB taxonomy): domain Bacteria; phylum Bacillota; class Bacilli; order Lactobacillales; family Lactobacillaceae; genus Lentilactobacillus; species Lentilactobacillus parakefiri. The sequence continues at coordinate 5,281 of NZ_BDGB01000064.1, read as the reverse complement.
GTTCTTCTTCATGTAATCCCCTTCATGCATTATGATTTATCGTGACGGTTCTCATCAGCTTCACGCTGGCGGACAAGCACCACGACCAATGGCGTCAAAATTACCCGAATGACAATGATTGCAATTAGCCAAACCAGTGCAAAAGACAGCACTGACAAATGCCATGACTTCGTGATGAAAAATGCGACTGCCAACACAAATATGACTGCGCCAACGATTAAGAATAATTTAGACTTCTTCAAATGAATTCTCCTGTAAAATTTCTTATTTCATACTATCATACTTTGTTGGCCGAGTTCACGCTTGAATTAGTAAAGTTACAGTTTGGCTTAAAGCATTTAAAGCCGATATAATAAATACATCACAGAAATGAAATGCTTGAAAGGAGAAAAACAATGCTCAAAGAATTTAAAACTTTTATCGCCAGAGGAAACGTCATCGATCTGGCAGTTGGTGTTATCATCGGCGGTGCCTTCACTGGAATTGTGACGTCACTCACCAATAATCTGATCAATCCATTAATCGGAATCTTCCTAGGGAAAATCGATTTATCAAATTTGGTTTTCAAAGTTGGTAATGCCACGTTCAAGTACGGGGCCTTCATCAATTCGCTGATTAATTTTATCATTGTTGCCTTTGTTGTTTTCATTTTAATCAAACTCATTAATAAGGTGATTAAACGTGAACCAACCAAACCGGTCATCGATAACAAAGAAGTACTACTTTCAGAGATTAGAGACTTGTTAAAAACTAAACAATAATGTCCAAAGCGACTGCCTGATCCATTCCAAAGCGGTAATTCATTGCGATTGCACGATGTCTGGGCTAGAATTAAAAGTGTGAAGAATTAATTAATTTCCAAAAAATTGAGAAGAGGTTTTGTTATGAGAACGTTTGCTATTAGGGCCCGCGATGGGGTCATGGAATTAAACTATTCAGAAGATTCCAACAAACCGCCGTTTCGAAAGTTTATGATCACATATAACCCCAAATTTTCAATTGGCGATAATCTTGAAAATATCAAAGCGGCACTCACTGGCCTGCCAATTGACGCAGCCATCATTGAAAATTCGTTAAACTATGAATTTTCCGATACGATTATTGGTATTAATCACCAAAAGATTGATATTGGCCTGGCAATTGCCAACATGATGAATATTCCGGTTGTAAATCTGCAAAAGATCAAAGAAGTTGGCTTGCAAAAAGCCATTGCCGATAAGGAAGAATACCTCAAGTGGCACCTGGATTACTATGGTGAGTATGCCGGTAAACGTAACTACGGCCAAGAAGCGATGCTGACAATTGGTAATGGGTACTTTGGTTTGCGGGGGGCGTATGTTGAGTCTCACGCTGACCAGGATAATTATCCCGGCATGTACGTTGCTGGTGTCTACAACCAACTTACCACCAAAATTAATGACCGTAACGTTGTTAACGAAGACTTGGTTAACCTGCCGAATGCCCAGTACATCAGTTTTGGTGTCGATCATCAGCTGCCATTTACAATCAAAAAAGCAGACATTCAAGATATTTATCGAAGCTTGAACCTTAAGACCGGCACATTGACAACCACCCTGCACATTCAACTTTCAACCGGCCATATTATTCAAGTTCGCGCAACAAAAGCCGCTAACATGGATCAGTGGCATCGTTACGCAATCAAATATGAATTAAAACCCATTAATTTCTCGGGTAGTCTACAAATATATGCTGGCATTGACGGCAACGTGATTAATGGCAATGTTGAGCGTTACCAAGACTTCGATCAGCACCATATCGACGTCATTGGCATGGCAGCTCATGACAATCAAGTATCAATGACTGGTCAAACCAAGACTTCTCACGTTCAATTCGTCATTAACTCCAAACTCAGCAGTCAAGATTTCGACACAAAAAAACTCATCGATACCACCACTGAAGAAAGCAAAGTTCAGCAGGCATTGAGCATTGACGTTGAGCCAGGCAAAACCTATGAATTTGAGAAAAACGTCACCGTGTTCACCTCACAAGATCAAAACGATCATTTGGAGGCTGATGCGCAAAAAGAACTTGATGCCTCATCATTTGAGGACACGTTAAATGATAGTGAAAAATTCTGGCGTAACGTCTGGCAGAAGTCAGATATCATGATTGATAACGATTTAACCAGCCAAAAGTTGACCAGAGTTAATATTTTCCACATGCTAGTGACCGGGGCCGCACTGGCATCCGGCAAATTAGATGCATCTGTTGGTGCTCGAGGGTTGCACGGTGAGGCCTACCGGGGTCACATTTTTTGGGACGTTACCTTTGATCTGCCATTCTATGCGATTCATTACCCCGCGATCGCTAAGCAATGCCTGCTCTACCGTTACAATCGTTTAACGGCGGCTAGAAAATACGCCGCTTCAGAAGACAAGCAAGGTGCGATGTACCCTTGGCAGTCTGGAATGGCTGGTGATGAGCAGTCCCAATTTGTTCATTTAAATCCAGTCAGTGGCGAATGGGATCCGGATAATAGCCGCTTGCAGCGACACGTTTCAATTTCAGTTGCCTATGACATTATCAATTATGTCCACATCACCGGCGACAAGGAATTTATGGATCAATACGGGTTGGAGATGCTCCTATCTATTTCTAAATTCTGGGTCAGCATGACTGATTATGACAAATCAGCCGACCGTTACGATATTCACCACGTCATGGGTCCTGACGAATTTCATGAAGAGTATCCAAACTCCAACGATCATGGCTTAACCAACAACGCCTACACCAACATCATGGTTTCCTGGTTGTTTGATAAAGTCAATACGCTGGTATCACAGGTGAATAGCGATGCTTTAAAGAAAGCGAGTGAAAAAGCCGGCTTTGACAATACCATTCTCGCAAAAATGAACGATATCGATCATAAACTACGATTGGATATTAACGAAGAAGGCATTATCGGTCAGTTCTCAGGTTACTTCAATTTGTCTAAACTTAATTTTGATTCCTATCGAAAGAAGTACGGCGATATTTCCAGAATTGATCGGCTGCTAAAGGGCGAAGGCAAGTCGCCTGATGCCTACCAGGTTGCCAAGCAGGCGGATACCTTAATGGCTTACTACGAATTACCATTTGACGAAGTTCAAGAAGTCATCAACCGGTTAGGTTATAAACTGCCAGCCAACTTCTTTACCAGCAACTTGCGATTCTACCTTGATCGAACGACCCACGGATCCACCCTTTCCAGAATTGTCTATTCTGTTCTAGATGAAATTGACGGCAACATGGACCAATCATGGCAATTATTCTCAACTGCCCTATTCTCCGATTACTACGATATTCAAGGTGGCACCACTGCCGAAGGAATTCACTTGGGTGTGATGGGTGCGACCCTCCAAATTGAAACGAAATGCTATGGTGGTGTTCGTTTCGATACGGATGAGGTGACCATCAATCCTCACCTGCCAACGACTTGGAATAGAATATCATTTAACGAAACTTACCAGGGAATCAATTATAGCTTCGTTATTGGTCACCACCGGATTGATGTAAAAGCGGATGCTGATACACACGTCAGTGTTGCCAAAAAAGCTTATTCACTGACTAAAAATAAAAAGACCACAATTACCTACAAATAATGAGGAGTGAATGAAAATGGCAAAATTTTCAGATATTAAGGGTTTCGTATTTGATCTAGATGGTGTGATTACCGATACTTCCATCTTTCACAGTCAGGCTTGGCATCAGGTAGCCGATAAAGTTGGTGCCCCATGGTCTAAAGAACTCGAAGACGGCTTGAAAGGTATTAGTCGAATGGATTCACTGGAAATGATTTTGAAGGCCGGTAATCTTCAAGACAAGTACACAGACGATCAAAAGGTCGATTTGGCCACCGAAAAAAATACCAACTACTTAAAATTAGTTGACCAAATGACCCCTGACAATATCTTACCTGGCATTAAAGCATTCTTGGATGAAATCAAAAATGGCGGCTATTTACTATCGTTAGCTTCAGCGTCCAAAAATGCGCCTAAAGTGTTGCAAAAGCTGAATTTAACTGATTATTTCCCAAAGATTGTCGACCCAAAGACTTTGAGCAAAGGCAAGCCGGATCCCGAAATTTATTTAAAGGGAGCTGAATTGATTGACCTCAAGCCAGAGCAATGTATCGGTGTTGAAGATGCCGCGGCCGGTGTTGAATCCATCAACGCTGCTGGCGAAACCTCAATTGGGATTGGTGATCAGACCATCTTGAAGGCTGCTGACATCCATTTTGCTGATACCTCAGAAATGACGTTAGCAAATATCGAAAAACAAATGAATTAAGCATTCATTGACCTATTAGTCCGATCTGCATCTAGGTAATAAACAACGAAAGGCAACCGCGGAGCTACCCCGGGTCAAGTAGACAATTAAATAATTAAAACTGTTATGCAGTTTCTTCAACGGTATGATTCCGGTATTCCACTGGGGTCATGCCGTTGAGTGTTTCTTGTCGTCGTTCGTTGTTGTACCAGTTAATGCACTTTTGAATTAAAGTGATCATCTCGATCTCAGATAACGGTTGTTCGAAGGCAAAAAATTCCGTCTTGATGTGACTCCAGAAGCTTTCCATTGGGCTGTTATCCCCTGGAGTTCCTGGCCGCGACATACTATGGACGATGCCCATTCCAGCCAATGCAGTATTATAGCGTCCGGATGTATAGCTTGATCCCTGGTCGCTGTGAATCAACCCTGGCTTGACACCATGATTATTCTTAATGGCAGCTTTGAAGGTATCAGTAACCAGATCAGCGGTT
>NZ_BDGB01000064.1:0-426 GCF_002157585.1 Lentilactobacillus parakefiri | reverse complement strand
TCTGTCGAGGCGACTTTCCAAGAAACAATGCTGTGATCATACAAGTCTTTAATGGCACTCAAACGGAGCCTAGCTGTCCCGTTAACGCCATAGGGTAATTCACTGCAGTCGGTCACCCAAACTTCGTTCGGGTGACTTGGATGGAAATCATGACCAGCATCCGCGGTGAGAAGTTTATTGGCCAAAACAAATTCTTTCTTTTCAGCTTGGCGATCATGCTTGGCAACCCGAATTGAAGCTTTAATATTACCTCGATGCATGATGTTACGAACCCGAGTGGGGCCAACCTGATAAGACGTTTCTTGATTAATATAAGTGACCAGGCGATTAACGCCAAAGATGTAATGATTAGTTTCTTCCAACTGTTTGATATACTCATAAATTGCTTGGTTTTCCAACTCATGCACCGTTGGTTCATGACCCAGC
>NZ_BDGB01000063.1 GCF_002157585.1 Lentilactobacillus parakefiri | reverse complement strand
GGCAACTTTAAAGTAATTCTCAATTTGCCATCTTCGGGCGTATAGTTGAATGATCTCTTGTGGCTGAAGGCCTAACTGAGTCGTTGCCAGTACTAGGTAGTCATCTTGACGGGCCCGATTAGCCACAAATACCAAGCGAAGCTTGAATTTTTGGTTCCCGACGTGCGCTTCGACAAAGCAGCTGTATTGATAAGCTTGCTTGGGTTGATATTTTGAGGCCTGCAGTCGCTTGTATAATGCTTTAACTGAATATTGCCGTCCGCGATATTGATAGTAAATTTTGCTGGACCGTTTAAGC
>NZ_BDGB01000062.1 GCF_002157585.1 Lentilactobacillus parakefiri | reverse complement strand
TATCGTTATCGATCCCCCAAACCTTCAAAACGCCGGGCCGAAGATGCGGACTTGAAACAACGGATTCTGCGGATCTTTGCGGAATTTAAGCAGCGATACGGTGTTATGAAGATCCACCATGAATTGAATCTGGAACTTCAACCACTGCAGCGTCGGTGCAGCCCAAGACGGATTTCCCGGCTCATGAAGGAACTGGATATCCACTCCGTTACCGTCAATAAATGGAAAGCGGCTTCGGCTTCCAAAACCAAGGTTGAACAGCGTCCCAACTTGCTTAAGCAGGATTTCTCGACCACTGGTTTAAATCAAAAATGGACCGCTGATATGACCTATATTCAAACGAAGCGTAATGGCTGGTGTTACTTATCAACCATCATGGATCTGCACTCAAG
>NZ_BDGB01000061.1:6791-10837 GCF_002157585.1 Lentilactobacillus parakefiri | reverse complement strand
AAATGATACGGATAAAGTGGTGCATTTGTTGAGGCGTACGGCACCAAAAACTCAGTAGTTGAATGGCCTCTGGTTCCAAGAAAATTGGTAACCCATTAGTTTCATAAGTTAAGAAGTCTTTGGCATGTTTGACTAGATCACGATTTTGCTTTTCTAGTTCTGCTGATGAGAAATAAGCTGTGGAAAAGTCTAACTTTTGAGTATCTATATGGTATCTATTAGTATCTAAATTATTAGTATAGTCTAGATCTTGTCTCTTTTTGAGAAGTCCGCTTGTACCAAGGGATTCAGACGTGTAAGAGACGGTATCATGCGGGTTTCTCTTTTTGAGAAGTCCGCTTGTATCAAGGGATTCAACGGTATCATGCGGGTTTCTCTTTTTGAGAAGTCCGCTTGTATCAAGGGATTCAAACGATTTTTCTGGTTCTCGCTTAATATAAACGTCTTTTGCTGTTACTTCCAAATCTGCCAAATATAATCTATTTGGTTCGTTTTTGCCTGATCTTGGATTAAAACCCATATGTTTTTGATACAAAAGGTTTGCGTCCATTAATTCGTGTTTAATCTTATTGATTTTATTATTTGACCAGTTTCGTAAATCTTTTAGTTCATTGTTTGTGTATATGAAATATACGTTGTTATTTTCGTCAACCCAATTATTGCTTAGTGAGTAACTTAGACGATCGCGTAACACCGAATAAAGTAAAATGGCACTATCGCTAAGATCCTTATATTTTTCCCCTTGGAGTAAGATCTGCGGCAAAGCGTAGAACTTTACTTCATAGGCCCTTTTAGCATTTGTAAAGTTGAAGTTTGATTGATCCATTATAAAAACTCCCTTTCTATGTCCGACCCATGCTGGCTCAAAAGAGAGTTGCTAAAACATCTGACTTGTTTTAAAATACAAATCTGATATGCTCTAACTGAATTACAAAGCATTCATTGGTTGTGAGAACTTTGTAATTTATCAGCATGTGTCTGTTTGTGAGTTGCCCAGTCGGCAACTTTTTTTAATTTCTAACAACAAAAATGGACTAAATAGCTTCAGTTAGCTACTTAGTCCATTGACTTCAATTTGTTTTTAACTATCCTTAACTTGTCCTCGGGGACTGGTTTGCGGTATAATTAACTTACAAATTAAGAACAATGTTCAGTCGATTTTAACTTGCCGGTGAAAATCGACTGAATCTAAGTAGCTGTCCTATAGCTACTTGCTAAACCCAAAATCCCTGATTCCTCGTGAATCGGGGATTTTTATGTTTAGCTTGATCTCTTTATTCGGTTGTTAAATTAATCTTAGTCTAGCATAGCGCTTACCTAGCGGCAACTTTATTTGGTTTTGTATATTTTGCCAGCTTTTGATTGGAATTCCCATAACAAGGCCCTCTTTCTAAATATCATTGTCTGAAAAGGCATTAAATCCTTCTTGCAAGCGTTCTTTGGAATCAGATGGTGATTCTGTGCTATTTTTAGGTGCTTCTGGAGCTTTTAATTCATCTTTAACATAAGGATCACCTTGAGCTTTTAACCGTTCAATTTCGTGAATTAAAGCGGTTTTAACAAGTGTGGTTTTAGGAATTAATGATTTATCAAAGTAATCAAGGATTTCTTTGTCGACAATTTTCTCGGGATTTAGTCGGACGTTCAAGGTTTTAACTTTTCCCATGATTACTTGCTCCCTTCGTTTTGAGCTTGTTGACTTAATCCGTACTTATAAAAGCCGTTAACATTAGCAACTTCTGTATTTTTAACAATAACTGCGTTAGTGAAAGTAGTATTCAAGATTTTTTGGTTAAGCAAATTGGCTCCACCACCGGTAAAGAACAAAGTATCAATACTATTAAGGTTCTTTAACGTTGAAGTTACATTAGCAACTAAGCGCCGGGTAAACCGGTCAATTTCCTTGCAAACCAAATCAGTAATATCATCTTGACGATTTTTAGAAAATCGGTAGCTCCAATGATGTTGCTGGTTTCCCTTTCGTAAATCTTTTTCTAATTGATAAAGGCTAGTATCACCATTAATCCCGTTGGCAATGGCTTCATATAGATCATTTACGCCGGTATTAAATTGATGGCGATTTTTGCCACTTAGCTCAAAGTTTAAAATCGTATCAATCAGTATTGTTCCACCACCTACGTCAACAATGCCGACTTTTTCGTCTAATAGATCTTTGTTCTGGATAAAGCCTTCATCGTCTAGTAATTCGTTATATAAGGTGCCGATTGGTTGGGGCAAAATATAGACTTTACGAACTCTTACCGTCACAATTTTATCGTCAATAGTAACTTGATGTTGGCCCTCTAGGACTTTTAATAAAGCTTTTAATTGTCCTTGGTCAGCGTAATCTCCAGTTGGAAGTCCAGCAGTGACGACTACTTCTAAAACTTGATCTTTAGCCGCTTTGAAATCACTTGCTAGTAATCCCAGCGCAAAATTGGCTAGTAATTTAAATGCTTCACTATTGTATCGAGCACCATACATGATTGTATCTGCTAAATATTCGTCAAGGTGAAGTCGGTCAATATCTCGACCCCATACGTACTTATCGTCGCTAAAAGGGACTGAATAAGTGTGTAGGTCATTATTCATTGTAGAATTGCCAACTGACATCGGCATGTCTGCTTGGTTTAAATATCTTGAAGGCAGTACATATTCAGCTTTGCTGCTTTTTAATTTGGTCTGTTTGTTTCCTAAATCTAAGCTAAAAATGTCCATAAAGCATTCTCCTTTATTTGCATTATATTGTGTATATATAAAATACCACATTACATGCTTTTTGTAAATAAACAGAATCACAAAAAATGCAACTAAATTAAGTTGCATTACAAAAAGTACCGCTTTGTTAGTCATTTTCGTTTAATCTTGTATTTCTTTCGATACCTGATAAAGGTCGTTCGTTTAATGCCGGTATTACGGGCAACATCTACATCACTCATGCCTGCCTGATACAGTTTAAAAGCATGTTGCAAGCGGGGGTCGTCTTGGGTGTATTGGGGTTTGCGTCCATGATATTTGCCCTGCTGCTTGGCCAGAGAAATCCCTTGTTGTTGACGCTCAATAATCCGCTTACGCTCACTTTCAGCCTGATACTTATACAGTTCAATAATGAGGTTGGTCATCAGTTGACGTAAGTTAGGATCCGCAATCCCTGTCATGGACGGCAAATTTAACACATCTAGGGTGGCGCCTTTATTTTGAATGGTGTTCATGATTTTAGTTAAGTCCTGGTTGTTTCGGCCCAAGCGATCTAATTCAGTGACCAGGACAATATCACCTTCACGGATATAGGCCAGCATTTTTTGCAGTTCTGGCCGATTAGTGTTAGCTCCACTTAATTTATCCGTAAATAGTTTATCAACCTCTTTTAAAGCCGCTAACTGCCGATCTAAATGTTGCTCCTTGGAACTCACACGCGCATAACCGATTTTAGCCATTTCCAATTCTCCTTTTGGACAGTTCTAATGAACACTTGTAATTCCTATTATAGCACAGAAATAAAAAAGACCACTAGGGTATACCCTAGTGGCCGTTTTATGAAGTATAGATAATACTATTTTAGATAATATGTTCTCTTGGTAGTTCGTACTGTTAGACAGGTATGAATATGAAAATGAAAAATCCTATAGAGGAGACCAGAGTTTGAATATAACAAAAGGCGCTGTGCCGGCTTTTTCACTGTCGATACAGCGCCTTTGTTATGTCATCGGGAACATATATTTGATAACTACGCTAACACTAGTGATATCACTATTGACGGTTGGTGAAGTTAGTGTGAACTTTCCTATAAAAATATGGTAATATAAGAGCATGTGATAATCTTTAGTATTGCGCATAGAAAACAAAGAAGGAGGCAAGAGTATGAGTAATAAATCTAGGCATCGTCGACTTTTATTTATGATGGGACTAGTCTTATTTTCGTTATTAGGGTTAATATGGATATCATCTAATAATGGTATGACCGTATATGCTGATAGCAAGACAAATATTACTCAGAACGGTACGGGTTCTGGGTCTGTTATTAATCAACATGAAGAACAGCAGAT
>NZ_BDGB01000061.1:5333-6395 GCF_002157585.1 Lentilactobacillus parakefiri | reverse complement strand
TTTAAATTATGGGTAAACTGGAACGCCAATAAGAACGCCAATAAGAACGCCAATAAGAACGCCAATAAGATAGAAAAAAATAAGCTAGTTTCGGTAAATTGGGGTACGTCAGGATCTACCAATATTCATGTAGAGCCATCTAACGAACCAGATCCTAATGAGGTTCTTAATAAATGGGGTTGGTATGACACTAATAATCCATATATTATTCATTGGCGTGTTCGGATTAATTATGCAGGTAAAACTATTAATCAGGCAGTTTATACTGACCGGGTCGATGATAATCAGGCATTAGTTCCAGGATCTGTTTCGGTATACAAAGTTAACCCTCACTCTGATGGTAGTAACTTTAATATATTATCTACTTATCCATCTAGTTCTACCATTGAAAATGGTACTTCAGGTTTTACAACTACTCTAGGTGATATATCAAACCAGGTCGTTATCGATTATAAAACTAAGATTACTAATAATGGAATCTCAGGACATTATAAAAATAATGGTAATTTGGCAGGATCTAATATCGAGAAGCAAACTATCGACGTATATTCACCAATTAATGGTGGTGGAGGTAATGCAGATACCACAACCACTATTAGCGGGACAAAGACTTGGAAGGATAACAACAATCAAGATGGAGTCCGTCCAAGTTCAATCACGGTAAACTTGTTGTCTAATGGTAAACAAGTTCAAAGCAAGAAAGTTAGTGCCAGTGATAACTGGCAGTACAGTTTCGACAACTTACCCGCTGATGCTAATGGTAAGAAGATCACCTACACGGTAACGGAAAATGCAGATGCTGGGTACACCAGTACTGTTGATGGTTACAACGTAACTAACAACCACACTCCTGCCACCGTCAAGGTATCTGGAACCAAGACTTGGAAGGATAACAACAATCAAGATGGAATCCGCCCAAGTTCAATCACGGTAAACTTGTTGTCTAATGGTAAACAAGTTCAAAGCAAGAAAGTTAGTGCCAGTGATAACTGGCAGTACAGTTTCGACAACTTACCCGCTTATGCTAATGGTAAGAAGATCACCTACACGGTAACGGAAAAT
>NZ_BDGB01000061.1:0-5062 GCF_002157585.1 Lentilactobacillus parakefiri | reverse complement strand
GACAACGCCGAAGCCCCAGGTTCCTAATAAGCCGACAACGCCGAAGCCCCAGGTTCCTAATAAGCCGACAACGCCTAAGAAACCTCAAGTTCCTAATAATGGGAATAAGGTAACACCAAAGGCTTACACTCAAGGTAAAACCTACGAAAAAACAGGTAAATTACCTCAAACAGGTGATGGATCATCAATGGGTATGATGTTAATTGGACTAGTGACGTTATTGCTAAGTTTAGGTTTAGCAGTTATAAGTAGATTTACTATTTGATCATGATTGAATGATCGTAAGCACTCCACAACGAACCGGGTTGAATCTTAACCATTGATGGTATCTCAGATCCCTGGGTTCAAACAAAAATAGCGGGCGACCAACGCAGTTTTCTGCGTTAGTCGCCCGCTTTGGTTTCTCTATTAAACACGACACGTGGCCTGAATTTCTGGAGCCCCCGGTAAATAAGCCTCAATATCTGGCGTGCTACGTTGCGTGTAAACCGTTAGTAATGGTTAAAAATACTTAAAGACGTCCAGTTTATTTAATTTTTCCATTTGTACAATACCAAACCAGATCGTATTAGCCTTTGCGCCTGCCGTTGGTTTTGTGAACAGACTTATTCTTTCGCACCAGCGTGGTAGAGTGGATCTGTTGCTCATCGTGGTTATTGTGTAAAGGTAGATCACAATGCTCAAAGATCTGGTAAACCCGGTCCTTTAGATTAAGGGCATTGTTAATCACATTGCGTAATAATTTTAACGGTGATTTCTTGATTGTTTCCTCGATTAACTAGTCGGCTTTCTGTTTCTAGGGCGTTGGCTTTTCACAACCGGGGTCTTAAAAAGATCATTCAAGGCTTCAGACATTGTTGGATGAGTATAGATCATGTCGCGTAATCTTTCGTAAGGTAATTTGGCCTTCATTGCCAATGCAATTAGATTGATGGTTTCATGAGCCTCAGCGGCATACAATGTTGCCCCTAAAATAAGGTGTGTTTTTTGATCAACGATTACCTTATAAAGCCCGCGTTGATCCTCCAAGACACGGGCCTTTGGAATCGCCTTGACTGATAGCTTGAAGGTTTGTAAATCATAACCTGCACTCTTAGCTTGACGTTCATTTAAGCCGACGTTAGCCAGTGGTGGATTTAGGAACGAAGCAGCCGGTATCACCATTCGATCGGCCGTTGAGCGATCCCCCTTATCAAACAATTGATCTACAATAATACGAAAATCATCCAATGAGACATAAGTGAACATAGGACCGCCATTAACGTCGCCCAAAGCCCAAACGTTTTGTACTGTGGTCCTTAAATGATCATCGACCTGAATAGCACCACGACTGGTTAAAGCAATATCGGTATTTTCTAGCCCTAAACTATTTATATTAGGCCGTCGACCGACTGCAACCAATACCGCATCAAATTTCGCAGTGTTACTTTGATCACCTTGTTGATAATATAATGTAACCTTCTCACCATTATCTTTTACTTGAGTTAGTTGAGTCGCCGGTTTAATCTCGATCCCTGCGTCAGTCAGATCTGCTACGACCTCGGTCGCAATATCAGGATCTTCGCGCTCTAACAATCTGGTATGTTGGTCGAAAATCGTTACATGCGTACCAAAGGAATTAAACATTCCAGCAAATTCAAGGCCAATATAACCGCCACCAATAATTGCTAGTCGTTTCGGTTGTTTTTCCAATTCCATAGCTTCTTTAGACGTAAAAATCCGCTGACTAAATTCTAACCCTGGGATTGATGGCCAATTTGGAACTGCTCCAGTATTAATAAAGATACGTTCACCTCTCACCTTCTTAGTCGTTCCATCACTCATTACGACTGCCAAAACATAATTGTCGATAAAACGGGCTGACCCATCCCAAACCGTTGCTAGTGGCTCATCAGCCACCATGTGATAGTTTTTGTTTCGCAACTGTCTAGTCATCTCACCACGCTTATTAACTGCTGTAGTGAAGTCCACGCCACGTTGGCCATTAAAAATTAAATTTTTAGATGGTAGGCAGCCAACATTGATGCAAGTTCCTCCGTACATTTGTTTTGACCGTTCAATCAGAAGCACGGTCTCATCATGCTGCGCCAAGTACTTAGCTAATGTCTTACCCGCCTTACCAAATCCAATAATAATATTTTTAAATTTATCCATTGTTTTACCCGCCTTTTACTAGTCATTTGTTATTGCACTTATTATAAGTAATTAAAGCGTCAAAAGCAATTTATATGCTCAACTACCTATTTATCTGACTTGACTTTATAGTCATCATTTCACCATCTTATTTGTCTTTTACCATAGTTTTCCCTCTAGTAGCTGATTTTATGACCTTCTTTACTTTTATAATCGTACTGTCTGGTAGGGTTTGCGCCCGCTCTTGGACCGCCCTACTGGACGCTTGTTATTTCCCATTGCAGCAGTATTATTAGCCTTGCTTGCTGACCTTGCTAGTGTTGTAGCTTTCCTTTGCTGTCAAGAGCAGTTTTATTGCTCTTGGTTGATTTTTAATTTCCCTGTATAATGGATTGAGCAAAAAGTTTTCTACGTAAAGTCAAGTATATTAGGACTCTAAAGTTTTAACTTCTGACATATTTGGCATTATTGCTTTAATTGAGGCGTTTTATTTCTAAATTAGGAGCATCACAAAAGGCTTCAAAGAAATTACTTCTTTGAAGTTAACTTAGGCTATAATGAACCTGATCAATTAATTGCGACAAAAGTCTTTTTGATTATTGTTGGCTACGTTGTAATCATACATTTGATCAGTGATAATCAAAACATAGACCGTTCTAAGCAGTTTATGGATTGAAGCAATGGCAATTTTCTTGAACCCCTTCGTTTGAGAAAATTGTTTTTTCCGTTCATAGTAATCTGCTATATGACATGGACTAGTCTTAGCCGCTAGATCGATTTGTCCAATTGCACGATAAAGAATCTTCCGCGCAACGGCATTGCCGTGCTTAGAGATCCTTAAATTAGAATCTTTTTCCCCTGATTGATATCTACCTGGATCAATACCAACAAAAGCATTTATCTTGTTTGGATTACTGAATCTTCTAATGTCGCCTAATTCGGCTAGAATTCGGACAGCAGTTATTTCAGCGATACCAGGAATGCTCATTAAGATTTCTAGATCGCGATTAGGCAAAGTCTTAGCTAATTTAATCATTGCCTCTGATCTCCGCTCGCGATCAGCTGTAAGCCGTAATAATCTATTGGCGTAATAAACCACTTCATCACGCTCCGGGTCGTCTTGATCAACTGCTGGATAAGCTAAATCCGCGAGATGCTTAAGTTTAATAGCTAGTTTTTGAGCACGGTTAATACCATAACCTTTAAAATCTTTAATTTGCTTAGCGATGGTTGATACTTCAAGGTTTCTAACATCTTGGCAGTGCGGAAAGAGCTCAACTAAATACCAGTAATTAACACCTCTAGAGTTATTGAAAATGGTTTCTAATTCTGGAAAAGTTAACTGTAAATATTTATGAAGTCGATTCTTGGAAGAAATAATATCGTGAGTTAATTCCTCATAAGCCCGACTTAAAGACTGCAATTGATGATAAACCTCAGGCTCTTTTCGATTAGGTTGATGCTGATTTCGATCTTGAGCTAGTGCCAAATGGTAAGCATCATTGCGATCGGTTTTATTGCGACGTAAGCCCTGATTAATTTTCTTAGCCTTTAAAGGATTAAGAAGAACATAATCATAATCGTATTCATCTAAAAATCTAGTAATTCTGCGTGAATAAACTCCAGTTGCTTCTAAGATGATTTGTGGATGTTCGGCGTATTCTTTTAGATCTATCAACAGAGTTTTAAAGCCGATAGTATCGTTAGTGATCTTATATTCTCGTGTGGCGCCACTCTGAAGTACACAAACACTGGAATCACGACTACTTACATCTATGCCAAAGACAATGCTCATTTTTAAACCCTCCTAAATAGCTGTTAGTGGTTGGAACGTATTTACTAAGGTAATTATTTCTAATTTTCTAAACTGGACATCAAGTGTCGACATTCTTCGAAGAGAATACTAATTACTAAGTAAAACTGCCTGTTTTAAGGACGACGTCAAGCGTCTAAACTTCTTACGGCATATAGTTTCACCACTATTTAAAGTTTAGAACAAAACTAAAATAGTGAATCAACTATCCCGTCGGATAATCGATTCACTATAAAGCTTAGAATGTTTTAAGGGCGGTGGCTGTCTTTTCCCTTGTGAGGTGAGGCCCATGGGAACATGGAATAATCTTCAGGAAGGTTGCACAGTCAATGAGCGTCTTCCAGACACTCTCGTTGATGTTGCTGTTTGGCACGTTTTTAATCGCGCTACTCAGCTATATCGACAAGCACCACAAATAAAAAAGCCGCACCGATCATAACTTTGGCGAGTTACGGGACGACATTATCGTTTAGTTAACTAATGCCACCGCCTTTGAAGCGGCTTGCGCGGGAAGTCCTGTTTTCGGCGGGACTTCCTTTTTCTGTTTATATTATAGCATGACCTTTAAAAACTGGCTAACGCTTTAAACTTTGATCAAATTCGGATTTGGGTTGTTTGATTGATGAATTTTCTTCAGTAAATGCTTGCAGCTGTTTTTGTGTTCGATTACTGATTTCATGGTGTATATCATTTAGTTTATTTTTTAGTTCTGATTTTTGTTGTGGGTTCCTTGCTTGCTGAACTTGTTGTTGCAAGCTTTGATATGACTGATTAAGCGCTCGGGCTGATAGCTTTTTTATTTTACATTTAAATTACAAGTGCATGCCCCCATCTTCATGCCGGTTTCGAGTTTGGTGTTGCCGTTGCTTTTTCGTCATTGCCCACTCGGTCTCCTTTAAGCCACGTAGTTGCTGCTTTCTTAGATAGTCCGTGTTCTTCGCATATAAAATGGTTATTAAGGCTTCGTCCAAAATATTCATCAGGTAATTTTGGGGGCTAGTCGGGTGGTAATTAATGGCCTGATAGTCCTTAATTTGGTCTTGCTTATATTGATCAAACCGTGTTGTCTGTTGTTTCAAACGGGCTTGCACCATTTCAATTTGTTGGTGATCCAAC
>NZ_BDGB01000060.1:18103-36171 GCF_002157585.1 Lentilactobacillus parakefiri | reverse complement strand
TTGTACATAGAGATTCACTCCTATCCTTGGGTTTTTGTCGATTTAAGAATAGCAGAGTTGAATTCTCTGTGCTACATAAAATGCAAAAAAGCCTCGGAAAAATTTCCGAAGCTTTTTTGCGTTAACTAGGACTTTTGTCCCAGCCTCTTTTTCTACACTAAGACTAGATTGCAACCGCGCGGTTCTTAATTCTGACAGCCTGTTCAAAATTATCAGTAATAATACCGGCAACGTGATCCGACAATAATTTTTCCTGCGTCCGCGGATCATCGACAGTCCAAATTCGTTCATCAACGTTAGCTAATGGCTGGTAATGGCTAAGATGCAGCCCCGCCAAATGTTCTCTAACAATCAGCGACTTTGGATTTTTAATGATATGATCCGATAACAGGCAATACTGCTGGTTTTGATCAATCCGATAAGCGGTTTTGAGAGAATCCAGGTTAAATGAGGAGTAGATTACCGGATACATCAAATCGTATTGTTTAACCAAATCCAGCACAATTTGTTCAATCTTTGGATAGTGAATCTTGTTGGTCTTAAATTCCAGATTCAAATGAACGGGACGATGAACTGCTAACGCCAGGAGATCCTTCAACGTCGGAATTGTTTCGCCATCCCGCATGTGGAACTCTTGAAGTTCCTTCAGGGTATAATCGTGAATTAATCCCTTCCCGTCAGTCGTTCGATCAATCTTTTCATCATGCATAATCACCGGCACATTGTCTTTTGTCAGGTGAACGTCAAACTCCAGCCCGTCAATCCCATGATCAATGGCGTATTGGAATCCCTTTAATGAATTTTCTGGAAATTTGAATGGGTAACCGCGATGACCGAAAATTAATGTTTTATTACTCAAGATGGGTAACTTCCTTTCAATTCTTCCACTCTCTTAATCACTTCCCTTTAAGATTCAATCGTGAACCTTAATGGAAGCCGCACAAAAACTACCTGCCGTCTGCTTTGTTAGTCGTCTTCAAATTGGCATTCATGGCTTTATTAGCCGTGTTCAAGGCACTATTGATAGCTTGCCCATTATAGACACCCTCCATAGCCGTCTCTTCTAATTCACGGGTCAATTGCATGCCTTCCATCAAAATACCAGAATTGGTATTATTCGGCTTGGCGCTGGCCAACTGTTCGCCTGGAACTTTGGCTGCCGGAATCTTTTGGTAGATATCCTGTAAGACCTTAGTCTTTTGAGAATTTTTGTTCAAAGCCAAATACCCTGTTGCTTTTTGCCAGTTGGCCTGATTCTTGGCGGTTTCCGCAAACTTAATGAATTCCCAGGCACCCCGTTGTGTCTTTGCGGGTTTGTCATTAGAGATCCAAAGCGCCGCGCCACCAATTCCAACCCCGTTGGCTTTGACACCATCTGGATGTGGAAAATAGGAAATACCTAATTTGTTCTTGGTACCGGTCGTTAACTGACCAATGTAGGCGGATGATTGAACGAAGATGCCTAATTTATTTGCCAGGAATGCGGCAATTTCATTCGTTTCAGCACTGGCGCCAGAACCATAGTTGACGAAATCGCCAGACTTGATGTTGGTTCTGATCCAAGTGAGGAACTTCTTGGTGGTTGGATTATTCAAATCAATCTTGGTTGGATTGCCGGAATGACCATCGCCATTGTTAATCAATGAAGTGTGGGCATTTGCAAGCGCCTCTTCCATCAACCAACCATAGATTTCCATCGTCATCCCTTTGACTTTATGATGAGAATTTTCATAAAGGGCTTTGGCAGCCCGAGTCACATCGCTATAACTAGGTGACTTAGCTGGTGGGGTGACGCCATACTTCTTGAAAAGAGAAGCGTTGTAGTAAAGAACCGGTTGCGAGGTGTTAAACGGCATTGCCAACTGCTGGCCCTTGTTGGAATAAAACGAGCGGGCAACCGGTGAAATGTCGCTTACATCATAGTTATCCTGGTCAATGAACTTTTGAACCGGCGTGATGTACTTACTGTGCATTATCTGAGCGGTTGAAATATCAAATGACTGAAACAATGCCGGTGAGGCACTGGTGCCATGACTCTGAATAATCTTTTGAACCGCTTCGTCATAAGCCCCTTGATATTGAGGAATGACTTCATACTTGTTTTGGGATTTGTTAAAATCATCGACCATTTTATCCAAGGCTACTTCTGCTGGGCCACCCATTTCGTGCCAGAAAACAACGGGAGTCCTGCCAGCCTTGGCACTGGTGGCATTTTTAGAACCATTCACAAATGCGATTCCCAAGACAATTGCAACAATCGCAAAGATCGGTAGGGCGTAGGTTTTGAGAAATACTGTGACTTTTTTCATTATTTAACCGCACCTTCATTCACACCGGATTTGAAGTAATGCTGCCCAATAAACAGCACAATCAGCGTTGGAATCACAACGATTGCCGCGGTGGCCTGGATCATGCCCCAGTCATTGAAAGTTTCTTCTGACTGAAGCTGCCGCAGACCGTTTTGAACGGGGCGAAAATCATTACTAAAGGTGGTCAGCATCGGCCACAGATATTGATTCCAGGCACCTAAGAAGCTGTATGCGCCTAAGGTCATCAGTGGGATTCGATTATAGGGCAGTACCATTTTCCAATAGAACTGGAAGTGGCCCAACCCCTCAATATCGGCAGCTTCCTTCAGTTCAGCCGGCATCTGCATAAATGACTGACGGAGCATGAAGACTCCAAAGGCGGATGTCAAAAACGGAATGACCATCACAGAGTAACTGTTGAGCAGACCCATTGCTTTAACCGTCTGAAAGTTGGGAATGATTTCTGCTTCAAATGGCAGCATCATCGTGGCTAAAAACAGCCCAAAGAGAAATTTCCGGCCTCTAAATTTCAGGAAGACAAAGGCGTAGGCACTCATCGAACAAAAGATGAGTTGGGCAACCATGGTTGCCGTTGAAATCACCAAACTATTTCCCAAGTATCTCAGGATTGGGGTTTGCGTGAAGGCGTCAATATAATTCTGAAAGGAAACCTTGGTGCTCAAAAAGTTCCCTTGGGCAATCTGCATGGTTGGCAGAAAGCTGGTCCACAAACCAATCAGAAACGGTGCCAGCACAATCACTGCGAGAATTGTTAATAACGCGTAGTCCCAAATCCGTCGGGACAATTTTGGTTTTGTCACAAGATCCATTAGTAATTCACCCGCTTTTCCAAAACTTTAAATTGTAGGAGCGTGAACAAGGCAATAATAATCGTCAAAATGATGGATTCAGCACTTGCCTGAGCGTAATTGCCACTGTAAAACGCATCCTTGTAAATTCGATAAACCAGCATGTTAGTCGCATTGGTGGGGCCACCCTTGGTCATCAGGTCAATCAAGCCAAAGCTCTTAAATGATTCGATCAAGGTAATAAGGGACACGAAGAATAGGGTTGGTGAAATCGATGGAATCGTAATGTGGAAGAATTGGAACCTGGATGAGGCTCCTTCAATGTTGGCAGCTTCGTACAAGGTTGTTGGAACAGCCGACATTGCCCCTAAAAGAATCAGGAAGGTGAAGCCCAGGTTCATCCAAACCGTGGTGATGATGACTGCCCACATAGCAGCGGTCGGATCCGTCAGCCAGGGGATTTGTGGTAAATGCATCCAGGTGCTGACCAGAGACAGGAACCCGGTCGATGGGTTAAAAATAAATAGCCAGAAAATAGCGGCAACGGAAACCGAAACGCCCATGGTTGCCGAAAATAGTGTTCGAAAAAGGCCAATTCCCGGCAGCCGTTTGCTGGCCAGGTTTGCGAGGATTAATCCAAGCGCGATTGTAATGATGGTGACTGCGAAAACGTAAAATAGCGTAACCCCTAAGCTGGAAAGATAGTCAGCCGAAGTCAGCAGGTTCATGTAATTGGAAAGCCCAACGAACACCGTCGTTTTGCCAACGGTGTTGGTGAGAAATAAGCTCAAATACAACGTCTTGATCATTGGGTAGAAGATGAAAACACCTAGAATCAAGAGTGACGGTCCCAGAAACGCCCAGGCAAAATACTTGTCCTTCGCATTTAATGTAAACTTGGTTTCCTGTTCTGCAAGTTTGCTTTTCGTCTTATCAACTGAAAGTGGACTTGTCGGGGTACTTTGTGCCGGAGATTTAAGCATGAACATAGGCCTCCTTTGATAGGTTCATCCGTTTACCATCCGTATCAAAAAACATTAAATTGGCGTCAGCGGAAACTTTGATTGGCTGGAAAATTCGGTAATTAACTTGTCCGGGAACGACCACGTGAATGTCTTCGCCACTGTTCAAGGTTGCGTAGATAATCGTCTCATCACCAAGAAATTCTGTGTTCTTCACGGTGGCGTTGGCGTCAATGCTCTCAGTCGATTCAACCTTCATATCATCGGGGCGGATGCCAATTTTGACGTTTTCATCAGGCACTTCCTCATCCAAAGCGATTTCCAGGTCCGAGGAAACATTTAAGATGTGGCTATTACCTTGTGAACGCTTGGCACTCAAAATATTAATCTGTGGTGTGCCGAAGAACTTCGCCACAAAGTCATTGGCAGGGTTTTGATAAATTTCACTAGGGGTGCCAATCTGTTGCACGTGTTGATCATTCAACACCATAATGTGGTCAGCCATCGTCATCGCTTCAACCTGATCATGGGTGACATAAATCAGTGTCAAACCGAGTTTACGTTGGAGCGCGTATATTTCTTGACGCATCTTAATTCTGAGTTGCGCATCCAAGTTAGATAATGGTTCATCCATCAAGCAAATCTTGGCATCACTGGCAACCGCTCGAGCTAACGCCACCCGCTGCCGTTGACCCCCCCGATAACTCGCGTGGTTTGTGGTTTGCGGTTTGCGAGTTCGGTTAGGCTGACCATTTTCAATGCTTCATCAACCCGCTGCTTAATGTCTGCTTGATCCATCTTTCGAGCTTTCAACCCAAACGCAACGTTATCGCGGACATTCATGAATGGGAACAGGGCATAATTTTGAAAAACCATCGTTAATTTCCGTGCCTTGGGTGGCAAATCATTGACAACCTTGTCATCGATACTAACCTCGCCCGCCGTAATTGGTGTCAAGCCGGCGATCATTCTCAGCAGTGTACTTTTACCGCAGCCGGAGGGCCCGACAATGACGAAGAATTCGCCTGTCTCCACCTTCACTGAGATATCCTTGAGCACCTCGGTCTGTGCGTCGTAGTCTTTACGGACGTTTCTTAAAGTAATTGACAATTATCTCACCTCAAAATCTTTTATTTCACTACAAGGATTATTGTGAGGGTTCAATGTAAATTGCCCGTTTCGTTAATGTAAATTAGCAGTAAAAAAATGATATTGTATGTAAATATTTGATTTTGGTTTTGTATAAGGCAAAGGTAATTATGATATAATGCAGTATCAAGAATAGGGAGTACTGATAATGCATCTTAAATATGGCTTAGACGCCCCACTTGTCCTAATTTTGTTCATTTTGGGCGGACTCATCTCAATCATTAGTCTCTACCTGACGCATAGCAGTCCCTGGTCATACTCGTATGGCATGTTTATGATCATCGCAGGGGCTATCCACATCCACACCTCGGTGCGTGGAAAATTCAAAATCTGGCAGACACTCATTTGGTAGCAAAAGTTGAATGGTGATGAAAAGGTTTTAGATCTCGGCTGTGGTCATGGTGCGGTGTTGATCGCGTTTGCCAAGCGGTTAACAGCACGGGGGCACGCTGATGGTATTGATCTTTGGCGAAGTCGCGATCAATCCAACAATACTGAGACCAACACCCAAAAAAATCTTCAAACGAATCATGTCCAAGATCGCACCAGCTTGATTACGGCAAATATGGTAAGCCTTCCGTTCGAAAACAATACTTACGATTACGTGGTTTCGAGCTTTGCTTTTCATAACATCAAACCCACCAGTGATCGAAAAATTGCACTGGTAGAAGCTTGTCGGGTATTGAAACCTTGTGGAACACTAATGATCGTCGATACTGAGCACAAGGGATCCCAATATGTTCAATTACTGAAGCAGCAAGGCTTATCCAACGTATCGATTAAACAAGCCGGCTTCAATGGCTGGTGGTCGGGTCCTTGGATGAACTCGTATATAATTACAGCAAAAAAATAAAGAAGTTGTGATGAGGTGATAAACAGATTATCACCATCCACAACTTCTTTTCGCTATTTAGGCCCGTTCCCATAGTCTTCCCAAAATCCCTTGTTCATAGAAACCATCCCATCCGCAAAACCATGAACAAATCCATATATTTCCGGAACAATTAGAAGTGCCAGTAAAACAACTCCTAAGATTACGGTAGATTTTGATAGTGATCGATTGAACTGACGCCAGTTAATGGTAAATAGTAGTCCAACAAATGCAATAAATGCAGGAACCTGAATCCAAGCTTGGACGCTTTGAACCCCAACACCTGCAAACATCAGGATTCCATAACTAACAATGGCAATTCCAAACGCCCACAAGACAATTTTAGATACCTTACTCATCTTCTGGTTCTTCATCAATTTATCCATTAACTCATCATCTCCTTTAATTAAATCATCTAACGAAATTTTAAATAAGTTGCTAATCACCACAACATTTGCAAAACTTGGTAAGCTAACGTCTTGCTCCCACTTGGAAATTGATTGACGGGAAATATTCAACTTAGCTGCCAATTCTGCTTGTGACCAATGATGTTGAGTTCGTTGCTGCAAAAGCACCTTTCCGATTTGCATTCTTACGTAGCTCCCTTCTAATTCCAACTCGCTGACCTTAATATACAAATTCCAACTTCAAATGTCCATCGTTCTTGGGGAACCGGTTAGTTGCATCAACAAGTAACGCAAACTTAACCAGCTGAGGTTTGCGTTAGTTTCCGCTGTTGACTATATTTTCGATTAATTAGATAGACATATTTTCTCATATGGTTCATTTCAAAAGTCAATAATCACAATGCCTGCAAATGATTTCGCAATCTGTATAATGAACATATAAAGTGAGGTGAATGTAGTGTGCCGCTGGTCAAACACTGACTCCATCCATACCGGCGAACTAAAACGGGGAACCGAGATGGCCATCCGAAAACAGGCTGGCCTTCAGAAACGGTAATGGCATGCTCGAAATGATGGAAAAAAGATTGATTTATCTAATAATTGTCGAAGAATTTAATGATGACGATGGCCATTATTTTGTTGCAACTTCCCCCAACATTCCTGGGATGGTGACACAAGGAGACTCACTGGCCGATGTGGCATACTGGGCTGAGGATGCAATTGGCACCATGCTTGAAGACCAGCACGAATATCCGGCTCCTCAAGACCCAACGAAATGGCAACTAAATCCCCATCAAAAACTTATCTATGTAACTGTTGATATGAAAAAATTGCTTGAAGCAAGCTCAAAAACGATTCGTAGAACGATTACTGTACCAAAATATCTGAACGACCTGGCCAAAGAAAACCACATTAATGTTTCCGGTCTCACCACCAAAGCGTTAAAAAGCAAATTAGGCATCTAAAAAAGCATTCCCAACCGTGCCCAGGCACGGCTGAGAATGCTCTATTTTCAATACTTAAGCCAAACTATTAGCCTTAATCTTCTCAGCACCTTCAAAGTTATTCGTAAAGATGCCAGCAACGTTCAATCCAAATAAATGCTTCTGCACCTTTGGATCATCAACCGTCCAAATCCGTTCCTTAACGTGTCTCATTGGTACGTAATGGCTTAAATGTAACCCAACCAAGTGCTCCTTGGCCATTAATTCGCGCGGATTTTGAATATCGTGCTCCGACAAGAAGCAATATTGTTGCGTCGGATCGATTTGATAGGCGATCTTGAGTGAATCCAGGTTAAATGATGAGTAAATCACTGGGTAAACCAGCTCATATTGCTTGACCATCTCCAACACAATCTGTTCGACATGCTTATAGTGGATTTCGTTTGTTTTAAATTCCAAGTTCAAATGAACTGGCTTTTGATTTGCCAATTCCAATAATTCCTTGAGCATCGGGACCGTTTCGCCGTCACTCAAATGGAACTGACGCAGCTGTTCCAAAGTATAGGAACGAATCTCACCAGTCCCGTCAGTCGTTCGATCAATTTTTTCGTCATGCATAATCACCGGAACGTTATCCTTAGTCAAATGGACATCAAATTCTAGTCCGTCGATGCCGTGGTCAATCGCGTATGCAAAGCCCTTTAACGAATTTTCGGGGAACATATGGGGATAGCCTCGATGGCCGAAGATCAATGTTTTACTTACCATTATTGTATAAATAGCTTCCTTCCAAATAAATCAAGTATGTGCGATCAACGATGCAGCACTCGCACCAATGCGGTATTATCATAACACGCTTGTGAATAGTTTCAAGGGGCGTTGACTGTTAATGGCCGTCCCTTTGTTGACTCCCAATTGAAGACGGCAGACCATCACTGACAAAGGCCTGATTCAAATCAAATTTCACCGGCTGATCTAACATAAAACGATCCGCGGTTACCTTACAGTCATAAGCAAGAACGTGGACACCCACTTTCTGAGCGTGATCGATTGCCACTGCCAAGGCTTCAAAAATCTCCCGGTCAATGGTGACGACTTTGATATTTTTCATTTGGATGACAAATAGCAAATAAGCTAAATAACCATGTTCGGCAGCCTTCTCCAATGTCTTGACGTGTTTTAATCCCCGGGTGGTTGGTGCATCCGGAAACGCGGCAATTCCCTGATTGGCAAGCGTGACACCCTTAACCTCCAAGAAAAACGGCCGGTTGGCAATGTCAGTCCCGGCAAAGTCTAGTCTGGAATCTAAATAAGTCACCTCGGGCCTGACCCTTTCAATGGACTCGATCTCAGGCAGCTGAATGTCATTAGTCGTTAAGCCGGCTTTTACCAGCTTGTTGGGTGCCTGAGAATCAATATTAATCCAGTCACGATCATATTTCTTGGCTGCTACTAAATCATAGTGGGTCTTGCGGCTGGGATTGTCGGTATATACCAAAGAAGTTGTCACTCCCGGCTGGAGGATGGTGGTTCGACCGGTATTTTTAACGTGGGCAACCACCACCTCGCCAGTTTCTATGAGTTGGCAATGGGCAATAAATCGATTCGGTCGGTCGATGAATCTCGCTAGATGGCTATTTGGATATTTCATTGGGCACCTCTAAATCCTGTTGTTTTTTAACTATTACTCGTATTATATAGTTAATATCAATATTTGGGGGAATGGTTATGTATTCATTTATGCAGCAAATTAGAAACTACGTCTGGCTGAAAAGTCTGGCTTACATTATTTTTGGACTGCTATTTTTATTTGAGCCTCACGAAACCTTGAACTTAGCCATTAACGTTTTAGCAGCTTTCATTATTGTCTTTGGGCTCATTAACCTGCTCTCTGCCTGGCGCCAACGTTCAAGGGGCGAGGTGGTCGATTACAGCTTTGCCATTGGCATTACCCAGGTGGTAATTGCCGTGATTGTCTGGATTTTGGCAAAACCGCTGTTAGCATTCTTACCATTTATTTTAGGCGTCATGTTAATTGTCAGTGGGATCTCCAAAGTGATTGATGCGTTGAATCACCGTCAGTACGTCAATGTTTCCCCCATGCCATTCGTTCTATTTGGTATTCTCCTCATCCTAGTGGGCGTCTTATTAGCCTTCAACCCGTTTGGAACGGTCTTGGTTCTGCTGCAGTTCTTTGGGGCAGCCCTGGTCGTGATGGCCATTATGGAAATTGTCACCGCGTGGAAATGGCGGGTATAATTCGTACTTAATTATCAGAAAAGTCGGTTCCAATTATAATAACGGCCACCTCACCGATCAATCGGGGGGTGGCCTTTGTTGTATGTTGCAAAAATATGACAAACTATTAAAGCCTTAAAAAAAGTTTAACTTTCTTTCATAGCCACAGACACAAGGAATGTAAGCGGACTCAATTTATTTTAAAGGCCGTTTACGGGTCATCTTGTGAGCAAAAAATTTCAAATGTAATATTTTACGCCCTATACTAAAGATGGAACTAAGAAAAGTGCCTGATTCGAACAATCAATCCCTGATAGAACACCTTTTATTGGTTCCGAGTAAAATAATAAGGAGGACATGTAATATGAAGAAGACTCTCAAAAAGTTATTTGAACGGGTGTTTGCCAAGAAATTTGAAGATGCAGGCAACTTGCAAACCAGTGAAAACAACCGATTATTTTGGAATTCTGTTACTAAGGGACAATGAAAATGAAAGTTAATTTAGGCATGATAAGTTAGAGGCTGAGATGGAAGAATAATCTTTTATCTCAGCCTCATATTTGTATCAATACTAGTTGTTAAATTAATGGGTTTGATCAAGCTTGGCTTTAATCACCGGTCAATTAACGTATGGGAATGATGGTCGCCCTGATTTTGATAAGCCGTCGCAAATGTTTTTGCAAACTCGGCTAGCTTAACCTTTCCAATTGTTGTCTGGTCACTGGTTAAATCAGCATACAATTTTTCTGGAGTTCGCTCTAATTTACTCATCTGAGTAAAAAGCTCTGCAAGTTCTTTAGGAGCACCATTAGCAACCATTGCCTGCTCAGCCTGATTATCGGTAATTGACACAAAGTGAAGGTCCGGCATCGACAGTGTCTTCTGAAGTGCTTCAATGAATTGATCAGCTGAAAAGGCATCACTGTAGACATAGTGAACGGACTTCCCTGCTGGCACGTGTTGAAGCAGATTCAAAACAACTGCCGCAATATCCTGGGGTGCGACCCAGCGACGGACGACCGTTGCCGGAATGTTTGAATAAATGGCGTGGTCAGCCTTAATGGTGGGCAAGTTCGCGTACAGATTACTGTAGAACCCAACCGGTCGGACAAAGGCAACATTTACGCCATTAAGCTCTCGCTGCTGGTCCTCAATTAAATGATAAGCATAAAGCAAAGCGCACCCGCTTGGGGGTTGTCAGCACCGATACTACTTAGATCAACGACATTTTTTACTCCGGAACGCTTAATGGCTTCTGCAAAGACTTTCCCCTGTCTTTCGGTATCCTCAAATAAGGAACCCGCTGGAAGCCGCTGCGACCATTAAATAGACTGCATCCGCGCCTCTAAACTGATCCGCCAAAAAGTCGCTGTCAGTCATGGTGCCAATTGCCGGTTGAGCACCAATTTGGCGAATTTGGTCAGCCCGCTTCGTATTGGAACTAATCACGGTAACATCATGGCCCGCCTTAACTAATGCCGGCGCAATAATTCGACCAATATTTCCAAGTGATCCTAATAATGTAAATTTCATTGTTGAATCCTCCTTTAAAGATAACTCTATCTTTTATACGTTCAGTATAAAAGATAGAGTTATCTTTTGTCAACGTTGAAATACGCTTGATTTTCAAGTAATCTATAAATATGAAGAAAAAAGATCTAACTAAAGAAAAGAAAATATTAGACGCAACCGTTGAGATTATCATTGCCGATGGTGCGGCCGCAATTTCAACCACCAAAGTTGCTAACAAAGTGGGCATTTCCCAATCCAACATTTACCTATACTTTAAGGATAAACGCGCACTACTGGATGGTGTTTATCTGCGAGAGATTTCACGTTTGGGACAGACAGCGGGAATGAAGCTGGTTTTAGATCCCAACGAGGATATCTTAACCAGGTGTTTTATGTATCTGAAGTCCATGTATGACTTCTCACTCCAAAATCCCCACAGTTTGTATGTGTTGGAACAGATCAAATTACTCTCAAAGGATGCTGCAGATTACTTAGCCCAACTAGTTGGTCCCAAAAATCCCATGGCAGAACTCTTCACTGCTGGGATTAATTCAGGTGTTTTGCGCCAAATTGATCGGAGTTTGAGCATGACAGTGCTTTTCAGCGTCATCGAAAAGCATACCGAAAATCTGCAAAATGGTTTATATACTGAAGCAGACGTCTCGTTTGAAACGGTAAGTCGTATGATTTGGGCAGCTCTTACGGTGGTTCCTTATCCTGAAAATTTACTGAATAAGTGAGCTAGATGCGTTTCTGATTGTTTCACGTGTAACATTACCACTCACCATCGATCCGTTAACTAACAAAGCCCTGGGAAACTCACTTCCCAGGGCTTTGTTTTAGTACGATAAGAATTATTCAGACTGAGTCAACAACTCATCAATTTTATCAAAGAAAGCTTTGCCATGGACCTCGGTGACCAAATTAATCGGTCGGCCCTGGTTAGTTTCAAAGGTTCGCCCAGCATCAGCACCGGTTGTCAGCACATCGCCACGGATGTCTTTGGATTCAATCAGCTCTGGATACTGGCTGGCAACTGCCGTTAAAACGTCCCACAAGTAATAAGTCGAATTAGCTTCATAAGATGATACCAAGGCATAACCTTGCCCAATCAGATCCATCATTGGGTAGCGGCGCAGGCTGGCCCAATACTGCTGGACGTCAGCGTTTAGCGGCACTTGGTTGGTACTTTCCAAACCGACCATTTGGATATCAATATCAGCGTCAAAGACTGTCTTGACGGCTTTCGGATCCCAATAGGCGTTCCATTCTGCGGTGCCGTCATGCTTGGGTTCCAAGACATTGCCTTCGGTTCGCATCGTACCACCCATCCAATAGAGCCGTTCAATGTGATTGACAATGGTTGGATCAACTTCAAGTGCCCTGGCCAAGTCAGTCAATGGCCCAGTCATGACTAAGTCCGTTTTACCATCAGCCTGTTTTAACTTGTCAATCATGTCCAAGTGAGCCGGCTTTTCAGCTAATGGCGTCGTTGGCTCCCCATGTTCGTTAAGCAATGGAAAGGCATCGAAGGAAAACGAGCTCAATCGCCACTCTTTAGGAAACTGGTGGACCGGGCGAGAATTGGAAGCGGCAACTGACACCTGAGCACCCTTACCAAATCGGGTGATAATCTTTCGCGAGGCTGGGACCGATCCCTCAATGTAGCCATCAGCGTCAATCACCCCAACACCAATTAAATTGACTTCGGACATCTGAAGCAAGAGTAACAACGACACCAAATCATCGACGTTACCGTCATGGTCAAAGTAAACATTTTTCACGATTTCATCCTCCTTGTGTGTTAAGTCCATCATACAGGAAGTCGAATCGGTGGTCTATTTAAAATCAGTCGCTGTTATCCTCAACGTCAATGCTGACAACATTCCGTCGCCGCAGAACCGCATAAAAGACTAGCGCCCAAATCACCGCACCCACTGCCGGTAATAGGGAATCAGAACTGAAGAACAGGCTGGCAAAAATCGCAATAAAAAAGGCGATTGTGAGCGGATTGGACCAACGATATTGAGGCATTTTGAAGCCATCCGACCGGAAGTCCTTAGAATGGCGGTACTTCCAGTGGGCCACCATCGTCAGCATGCACACCAGAATGTAAATATCACTGGACACGGAGGCAATGAATGAAAAGGCGGCCCCAAGGGAATTGAAGGAACTGATAACGGGTGCCAAAAGCATCATCCCCGCAGAGAAAAGAACGCTGACAATCGGGATACCGCTCTTGGAGACTCTTTGGAATGGCTTCATTTCCTTGGCACCGGATTCCTGCGCCAGTTGGTATAAATGTCGGCCAGTGGAAAAAATTGCACTGTTCAAAGTCGACATTGCCGCGGCGATCACCACCAAGTTGATCACGGCAGAGGCGCCGGGAATTCCGGCTAAGTTGAAAATTTGGACAAATGGACTTTGATTAGGATTCAACGTCTTCCATGAAGTGATTGCCATGATAATCACTAATGAGCCAATGTAAAAAAGCAAAATTCTGCCAATAATTTGGTTAACTGCTTTGGGTAATACCCGCCGTGGGTTCTTGGTTTCTGCGGTTGTGATGCCGACAAATTCCATCCCCTGAAAAGCAAAGAAGGCCATTGGGAAGGCCATGATAAATTGATGAATGCCGTTTGGAAACATCGTGAAACCAGAGGTAATATTCGTCCATGAAGCATGGGTGCCGGCCGGGTTTTCGTGATGTGAGAAGACCAGGTAAATCCCGATCACAATCAGTGCCAGGATCGCGATGACCTTGATACCGGACAAAAAGGTTTCTGATTTGCCAAATGAACTCACCATCGCAAGATTCACGCCACTTAAAATGACTAAGAATAAAACTTGAATAAGCGGTGCCGGGACGTTAGGAAACCAATATTTGACATAGGTCGAAATTGCCGTCAACTCGGCCATTCCCGCTAAAATTAATTCGAGCCAGTAACTCCAGGCAGCGAACTTTCCCAGCCGTTGATTAACGTATTTCCCGATAAATGACACAAACGTGTGCTGTTCAGGATCGGCATACATCATTTCGCCAATTGCTCTCATCATCAAAAAGAAAAAGATTCCAATGACCAAATAAACCAAAATGATCGATGGACCGGTGCGGTGAATCGTACTGCCAGCCCCTAAGAATAGGCCGGTGCCGATCGATCCACCAAAGGCGATCATTTGAACGGCTAGGTTGGAAAGACCGCGCCTGGTACCATCTTTATTCACTTGAATTTTGTCTGCTGCTAACATGCTCTTCCTCCTTTGATGATCAGTGTGAGGACAAAAAAACGCCCCTACAGTTAATACTGCAGGGACGTAAACACGTGGTGCCACCCAGATTTATGGCCAATTTCACAGTTGGTCATCTTAACAACTCGTTAACCGTTGAGGCTAATTAAGTCTGAGATCATAACGTGTCTTCACGTAGGCATCGCTTGCACGTGCCTAATGCTCTGAGCTCATCTTCACAGGATTAACTTCGACCGCCTCTCACCTCACGCGGCTCTCTTTACCAAAGCTGTCCTGTTACTCTTCTCATCATCGCTTAATGTTTTAATTTAACATTCATATTATCATTGATCTGGGGAAATGCAAGTGGTTTTTGCGACGATAATCAAATCAGGACTTCCAAAATTCCCCTGACTGGTTCAAAATGATGGTGACTGAACAATGATTGGAAGCGTACTAAAATGGATAAAGCAACCCAGCTGTTTGACCAAATTAAGCAGGACCCCCAAAACCAGCCGTTTACAGAAAAGGGCATCCTGCCACTGTACCACGTTGATCCAGAGGCTGAAATTCTGATTATCAGCCAGGCACCAAGTCGAAAAGCCCAGGCTTCAATGGTCTTTTGGGATGACCCCAGTGGTGATCGCTTGCGTTCATGGATGGGACTAAACAAGACCGAATTTTATCGCTCCGGGAAAATTGCGGTTATGCCGTTAGACTTTTATTATCCAGGAAAGGGCCCTCATGGTGATCTGCCACCTAGAAAGGGATTTGCCGAAAAGTGGCATGGGCCCCTATTAGCGCAAATGCCCAATATCAAACTAACATTATTGATTGGCCAATATGCCCAAAAATATTATTTGGGAAAGCAGTGTCAGAAAAACCTGACTGAAACCGTTCGTAATTTTGATGACTATTTGCCCGAATATTTTCCTCTGGTCCATCCCTCACCACTGAACTATGGCTGGATGAAGCTCCATCCCTGGTTCTTGAAGGATGTTGTGCCTGAATTGCAGAAACGGATTGGTGAAATTATGCAGGACAACTAACGGAATTCCTTATAGAAATATTAACATCGTGATATTAATGCGTGATAATCTATGATAAAATCATGTTTGTGCCATTATTCACATATTTTATATTTCGGGGGAAGCTAATGTTAAAGCTTAAAAAAGCAACTTTAACAGTTGTTGCAGTGTTCACGATGGGTGGCAGCTTAATTTCAATTCCACCCCAAGAAGTGTCAGCCAGAACAACCTATGTCTGGATCGCACCAAATCACGGCAAACGATATCATTATTCAAAGAATTGCCGCGGCCTGAGTAACGCCGGCTATAAACGCCACGTCACTCAACACTGGGCCCGTCATCATGGGTACCGACTGTGCCACTGGGAAAAATAATTGATTTTAAAAAGTAGAAGCATCAACTCATCGGCTTAATGCTGTGACGGTTGATGCTTCTATTTTTTGAGTACCCATTTATTTTGTTGATCGGTTCAATTCCACTACATGTCAAGAGGATTTGGGGAGGTAAGTATAACGGAAACCGATCCCCGCATAGCATTTATTGTTAAATTCAACCATTACTACCACAACTCCTTACCAGTTGGTCGACGATTTGACCAAGCATTTAAATCATCTGGTTTCCGATAAGAAGCGGGCGTTCCCTTATAATTTGCATACTTTTCTTGCAGCGTTGGTTCAGTTTCTGACTCAAGCGCCAAAATACTTTTGCCATCATACTCAACTGTGATAATTTTCAAACTTTGCCCTTCTTTGATGTTACCAGCCCTTAACGCCTTTTAACTTAGAAAAACGCCGTGACCGTTTCCCCATTTTGTGACTTTTGTCCTGTTGATTTCGTTTGTCATAATAAACACCATTTTTAGGTTTAAATTTTAGTACATATCTTAAAGCGATCTATTTACCAATCGTCGCCCGCGTATAATCCGGGAACCCAGCAACATGATATTCAACCCCACTGAGTTTTGGATTAACCAAATGACTTTCCCTCACGTAGTACAACGGAATGATGCCGTTCTGATTCATTAACCGCTTCTCAGCCTGTCTGAGATAGTTCCAGAAATCAGTTTGATTATCAGCTGTTTTAGCCCTTTCAATCAATGAATCATAGGTTGCATCGCTAAATTTACCTGGATTCATGGTATTGTTGGTGGTCAAAATGCCCAAATAATTGATTGGATCGCCGAAATCGGCTAACCAGTACCACTGAGCGAGGTCAAATTTGCCTTCACTTCGTCTTGCTTGCTGTGCCTTGTCAGGAATGTTGGCAATGCTGACCTTGACTCCCGGCAGTTTGGCTGCCAACTGTCCCTGAAGATACTGAGCCACATTCTTGGTCACGTCTTGATCATCACCCACAATCGACAGTTTTAAGTCGCCAGAAATGCCGGCTTCCTTTTTACCGGCTGCCAGCAAGCTTCTGGCTTTATGAATCTTGGGCGCCGTGCTAAAGCTGGTCTCCTTGCTGAAATCCTGACCACTCGTCGGGTCAACCGCCGTTCCTGGACTGACAAAGCTGCTAGCCGGCATCGAACCATCTGCCAAAACTTTACTCGTCAGCTCCTGTCGATTGATCGCTAATGAAATGGCTTCTCTCAGCTTTTGATTAGCTAATGGTCGGCCCCGCTGGTTAACCTGCAGATAGTAGGTCCACGCTTTTGGCACCCGCTTCAAGTCCTTATTCTTCTGCAGCGACTTTGCAGCGACTTTGCAGTGACCCCAGAAATCGTGGCGTCATCCAACTTGCCGTCCTCAAATAAGTTGTGAGCAGTATTAGAATCCTTCACCGTCTTATAATTGATTTGGTCCAGCTTAACGGCCTGCTTATCCCAATAATAAGGGTTCTTTACTAACCGATAAGAGTCGTTAGTTCCCGTCCATTGGGTGATCTTAAAAGCACCATTGGAAACGGTATGGCTGGCATTGGTCCCATATTTCTTGACACCAACCTTTTGGACAAACGATTTATCCTGGGGCATGAAAACCGGCATTGCGACTAACTTGTTAAAATAAGCCATTGGATGACCCAAAGTGATCTCAAGCGTCTTATTGCCGGTTGCCTTAATCCCGAGGGTTTTGTACGATTTTTTGTGATTAATAATTGCATCGGCGTTCTTGATCCCGCTAAAGACGTAGGTATAAACCGGATTGTTCGCCGGGTTCAAAGACCGTTTCCATGAATATTCAAAATCTTCAGCTTTCACAGGATCGCCATTGCTCCACTTGGCATTCGACCGAATGTGGAAAATGTACTTTTTGCCGTTATCGGTTGGTTTGACGATCTTGGTGGCCATTGCTGGTACCGGTTGGTCCTTGCTGTTAAGCCGATATAGGCCCTCAGAGATGTTGGTTAAGGTGTTGAACTCCGGCATCATGGCCTGATTGGTGTTATCTAGTGACGTCAAATCAGACGTCTGCATCAAGGTAATCGACTTGTTTTGAGCCTTTTGAGAAGACTGCTTCCCGCAAGCTGCCAGAAATACCGCAATCATAACTACCCCAATACTTAACGACACCCTTCGAAACTTCTGCATGGTATCCCTCCTAAACGAATTGCAACTCAATCGGAACCGCGTACTTTAATGTCTCATGGACCGTACAGTCTTTGACCACCG
>NZ_BDGB01000060.1:0-17968 GCF_002157585.1 Lentilactobacillus parakefiri | reverse complement strand
GCTGCCTACTGCCGACAATAGGTATTGCACCGGATTGG
This sequence comes from Lentilactobacillus parakefiri, assembly GCF_002157585.1. Classification (GTDB taxonomy): domain Bacteria; phylum Bacillota; class Bacilli; order Lactobacillales; family Lactobacillaceae; genus Lentilactobacillus; species Lentilactobacillus parakefiri. Next base: position 17,930 of record NZ_BDGB01000060.1, on the reverse strand, counting down.
GACCGGCATCCGTTCCATGGCCGGCAATTGGTTCATCGACGATAAATTGATGAATGCCCGTTTTCGTATCGACTTGAGCCCCAACTTTTCGGAGCTTTGAATTGATAATATATTTGCCCATGATGAACCTCCTCATGAATGTGTCTCGCGCAGATTAATAATTATTATAGCTGGTTTATGGTTGGATTTGTTGGAAGTTGTTCGATAATTAGAAAGACAACAGTCTACATGCTTTACATGTACATTTAATGAAGGTATAATACCTTCAAAAATAAGTTGTATGAAATGATGATTAAAAGTTTTGCAGATAAAGAAACCGAGAAGGTATACCATCAAATATTCTCCAAGAAGTTACCATTATCCATTCAAAAAGTGGCGTTACGCAAATTGCTAATGATCGACGCTGCCGCTAATATTAATGACCTAAGGGATCCACCAGCTAATCACTTGGAACGCTTGGTTGGAAATCGTGAAGGACAGCAGAGTGTTCGGATTAACAACCAATACCGCATATGCTTCTCAATTGAGAACACCAATGATTTTACCCATGTCGAAATTGTCGATTATCACAAACAACAATGAAGGAGAAAAATATGGAAAAGTTACCAACACCAAAAATGAGTGAAATATTAGATAACGAGTTTATGGAGCCCCTTAATCTTTCGGCTTACTCTTTAGCAAAGCATATCAATGTTCCAACCTCACGAATTCAAGATATTTTACATGACAGAAGAGAGATAACGGTCGACACCTCTGTTCGATTAGGAAGATTTTTTGGTGTTTCTGATGGGTACTTTCTTCGACTTCAAAATGATATCGATCTTCGAAATACAATCGACCATAAAGGTGAAGAGTACAGAAAGATTAAACAATATCAAACTAATTAGCACAGTGCCTCCCCATCAAGACAGACAGGGAGGCACTGTTAGTTTGTAGTACGACTATTAATTAATCAAAACTTCGGTTACCAGCAATCCGCCACCAAAGAGTAGGACGAACACCACCACCGGCCAAACAAATCGGAGCCAGTGGGAATACTTCATGTTCAGCATTTGCAGCGTCGCCATTACTAATCCGGTTGGGGCCAGGAATAACATTGCGTACTGACCGAACTGGTAGGCAGTAACCACAACGTAACGAGGGATATGCACGGTGTCGGCTAACGGCGCCAGAATCGGCATCGAAAGTACAGCTAATCCAGAGAAAGACGGGACAATAAATCCCAGCAGGAAGAAAATCAGCAGCATCACCACAATAAACATTGGGCCGCTCATGTGAGCCACCAAGGTTGAGGAGTATTGAAGCATGGTGTCTGAAATTTTTCCATTGTTAAGTACGAGGTTAATGCCCCGTGCCAACCCAATGATCAGTGAAACACCCACCAAGCTGGAAGCCCCCTTAACAAAGGCATCTACCACCCCGGTTTCACCAAGGCCATTTTTACCAGTCGCCGTCAGGAACATGATGATAATGGCAAATGACAGGAAAGATGCAGCCATCGTTGGGAACCACCAGCCTTGAGACATCACGCCCCAGACCATCAACGGGAAGGTCACAACAAATAAGATCAGGATTAATTTCTTCCGAGTGGTGAATTTAGACTTACCATCTTCGCCAGTTGGCGCGATCTCCCACATGCTGTTAAATTCTTCACGATCATCATAGGAGTACGAGAACTTCGGATCCGCCTTGACCTTCTTACTGTACCAGTGCAGGTAGGTAATCACAAAGCCGGCGGCGACGATACAGCCGATAATCCGCTCGGTGAGACCCTGAGTGAAGTCGATTCCGGCGGCATTGGACGCAATCACAACTGAAAACGGGTTGATGGTTGAAAAACAGGTTCCAATCGAACTCGCCAGAAAGATTGCGCCCACGGAGACGATCGAATCGTACCCCATCGCAATGAAAATCGGGACCAGAATTGGGTAAAAGGCGACCGCCTCTTCTTCAATCCCACAAAGCGTCCCGCCAAGGACCATCAAAATGGCCACAAAGAAAATCAGTAAAAACTCGTGACCCTTCGTCTTCTTGGTTAATGCCAGCAGTCCTGATTCAAAGGCGCCACTGGCTTTGACAACACCAATTAGGCCACCTAGAACCAAGATGAAGACCATAATGTCAACCGCCTCAATGGTTCCCTTAACCATGCTGGTTGGCACCGCGGCAATACTAGCCGGCCGCTGCTTTAATCGCTGATAGGTGTTTGGGATTGAAACCGGCGCAGTAATCCCACCATCTGTAAACTGTTTGATATTGATCTTGACGCCCAGCTTGTCGAGCTCCTGCTGGGTACTTGGAACCGTCTTGACGTGCCCGTGTGGATCGGTCACCTGCAGGGATGAATTAGTATATGATAATTTCGAATAACTACCCGCAGGAACCATCCAGGTTGCCGCCACAGCAACAATTGTCAAAATGAACAAAACGACAAAGGCACCAGGCATTTTCAGCTTAAAATGCTTCTTTGGTTGTTCAACTTGTGCGTCCATAATTTTCCCCTTCCATGGTAATTTCAAAAATAGCAAAATCCATAAAACCGCCCACAACGAATACCAAATTGTTTTCTTATCAAGAAATCGAAACCCCACTAACATTAGTAAGCCGTTTAACACAAAGTTTGTAACCGCCGGCGGAATATTGAGTGCATAATACCCCACGGTTGTCAGTCCAGTCACACCGCCTTCACCAATTTGATGAGGGATTAAAAAATCGTTAATTGCAACGGCGTATACAAATGCACCGATGATGATTTGCAAACTATTTTGCCAAATTATTTTCCGAATGAGAATCACTCCCTTTATATTTAGGCTAATGATCGAGCTAACTTAGACAGTCAAAGTTCCCAGCCACAGGCCAGCGCCAACTGCCACCATCCCCAAAACCACCGTCCCACACCAATACAATCCAGCAGCCAGATACTGCCGGTTGCGAATCAACACAAAAGTATCAACTGAAAACGTGGAAAAGGTCGTAAATCCGCCGCAAAGCCCCGTCAATAGAAATAGGGACCAGCTGCCTTGGACTTGGCAGCCGGTTAAAAAGCCCGCCAATAGTGAGCCGGCAATGTTGATGAAAAAGGTCGAAAATGGCAGTTTGGGGGATATGATTTTACCCAACACCGTCAATTCATAGCGACAAACAGCACCAATCCCCGCACCCAGGGCTACCCAGATCCAGGTCATCCTCGCCGCCTCCGTTCCAATTGAACAGTGGCCAGATAGCCCAGAAAGACACAGGCAAACCCGCCGACCAAGTTAACGATTAAAAAGATAACTGCGCCAACGGGATGTTGCACGATGTTTTCGACGAAGTGCAGTGCAAACGTTGAAAAGGTTGTGAAAGCCCCCACCAAGCCGGTTCCGATTCCTAATATTTCCCATTCAGGCAGATCGAGATTCAAATCCAATCCATAGATGGTGAAGGTTAACAAAAAGCAACCGAGTAAATTAACCGTCATCGTCCCGGCTAATGAATTCACCCCACTTAGCCATTGATCCACGCCATACCGACCGAGTCCGCCAAGCATCCCACCGCCAAAAACAGCAAGAACCTGGCCGATTTTGTACCATATTTTAAACATCTTAATTTCCTCCGAAGTTCAACCTCATTTCAGTATATCGGAAGTTGAAAACTTTTTCAGGAATCCGCCAAAATTGATGAAAAATTCCTAAAGTTCAAATTCTTGTATGCGTCTTCAATCCTTGGTAGTATCAATTTAATAAGATAATAGTCATCAAAATAACGGTTGGAAGGGGAAAACAAAATGAAATATGCAGTGACAGGTGCAACCGGAAAATTTGGTCAGATAGTCATCAAGGTACTGGCTGAAAACATTGATAATCGAGATATTATCGCCCTCGCCAGAAACCTGGACAAGGCCGAAAAGCTGTTGCCAGGAATTGAGGCTAGACCCGGGTCATACGATTCACAGGAGGTGCTGGAAAAGTAGCTGGCTGGCGTTGATAAGCTGCTGCTAATTTCATCAATTCCAGGTCAAGCGGTCAGTCGAATCCAGCAGCACCAAAATGTGATCAATGCCGCCAAAAAAGCCGGCGTTCGCTTTATTGCTTACACCAGCTTCCCTCACGCTGATACGGCCAAATCGCCGCTGGCCGTTGACCATAAAAATACCGAACAGGCCATCCGCCAGTCCGGGATTGGCTATTCATTTTTACGAAATAACTGGTACTTAGAAAACGAGCGTCAGCAGATTCCCGCCGCTGCCAATAATCAGCCGTTCGTCTATTCAGCCGGCGATGGCAAAGTCGGCTGGGCGCTGGAACGCGAATATGCCGAAGCGGCCGCTAGGGTCTTGTTGAGTGACGATCCGAAAACAACCTATGAATTCAGCGGGCCACAACACGACTACGCAGATTTAGCTCGTGCTCTGAAAGTCGTCACTGGCAATGACTTCGAAGTCCTATCATTATCTGATGATGAATATCGAAAACGCTTAGTTGCGACCGGCTTTAGCCCCCAAGCAGCCGCCGGAATTGTCGGCATGCAGCGTTTAATTCGCAACGGTGATCTGGAGGAGACCTCGGGCGACTTGCCGGAAGCGTTGGGACATCCACTGCCAACGTTTGAGGAATCGCTGAAGGAAGTTGTTGGGCGACTGAAGAAGTAAGCTTATCTTTTATATTTGATTTCGATAAATGCTGCAAAAGTAAGCTTCAAACTTTAGCGGCATTTTTGGCGTTCTTTGTAAAGTTGTGGATTATCAGCTATTGTCCACAAGCAATTAAAATGACGCTTTATTCAGGAATTGGTGCTTCTTACCCAGTTTGCTTTTCTCCGCCCGTAAAAGTATCATAATCCTAAACAGCAATCACGGAGGGCAGCAATGGCATACATCGAGGTCAAGCACGTTTCTAAAATTTACGGCAGCGGCGAACAAGTTGTCCGTGCCAACGATGATATTAACTTTGAAGTTCAAAAGGGAGAGCTGACGATTATCGTTGGTGCTTCCGGGGCTGGCAAATCAACCCTATTAAATATTTTAGGCGGCATGGATACGCCGACCAAGGGAGACGTCATCATTAATGCCAAGAACATTGCCGACGACTCGCCCAAACAGCTGACTACTTACCGGCGGCTATCAGTTGGCTTTGTCTTTCAATTTTACAACCTGATCCCCAACTTGACGGCGTTAGAGAACGTCGAGCTGGCATCCCAGATCTCACCTGATTCACTCGATGTCCGGACCGTTATGGAAGACGTCGGCCTTAAAAATCGGCTGAATAATTTTCCAGCTCAGTTATCCGGCGGCGAACAGCAGCGAGTCGCCATTGCACGGGCGATCGCGAAGAACCCCGACCTCTTGCTCTGTGATGAGCCAACCGGCGCTCTGGATTATAAAACCGGTAAAAGCATCTTGAAACTGCTCCAAGATTTTAGTCACAAGACGGATAAAAACGTCATCATCGTCACTCATAACGGGATGATCAAGCCAATGGCCGATCACATCATCGAGATTGGTGACGGCCAAGTTAAAGATGGATCAGTTGAATGCCCATCCTAAACCGGTTGAGGCCATTGAGTGGTAGGTGGAGCATGATATGAATGATGGGACTCAGTTGGGTCCTTTTTTTGTCTGGGTTTTAATTCCAGATTAGATCTAGTGAAATAGTTCACCATTTTTTGAAAACGCTTGCAGATTTTTTCGCCCTGTTTTAAACTATATTTTAGTAATATATTTATATTTTCCTATTTTATAGTAAAAATGGAGGGTACCATCATGAATCATAAGCTATTATTAAACACGCTATTGGTTGGAAGTCTGGGCTTGATGCTGGGGATCACTGTCAACGCCGGCAACTCAAAGGTCACATATGCACAAAATCAGACAACTGGATCGCCGACAGGAATCACCGTCAGTCGAAAAAATCTGACTCAAGATATTCGTCGAGCAGAAAAGCTGCAGCCAACCATTCACCAATACGCTCAATTAAGCCAGGATCGAGTTATTCGATCACTGAAAATGGCCAAGTCAGTCGTTAACGATGACCCTGCCAGCCAAACTCAGTTGGATACCGTCGATCTCTTATTGTCTTCCTCAATGGAAAACAACAACCTGGTTAAGAAAGAAAAGACTCACTACACCGCTGTACCGGTAGGGAAAACTTGGCGGGATACCCAAGGCGCACCGATTCAGGCCCATGGCGGCGGTTTTCTGAAACAAACGGACAAGCACGGCAACCCAATTTACTATTGGGTCGGCGAAGACAAAAGTCATAACAAGTTTAGCTTCAACGGAATTAATCTCTATTCGTCCCACGATTTGTTAAATTGGACCTACCGCAAGACCGTCATTGCCCCTTCGTTAACGAACAAGAGCCTACTAGGCAATAAAATCGAACGGCCCAAACTTCTTTATAGCCAAAAAACGCATCAATACGTGATTTGGGGTCACTGGGAAGATCAGAGTAACTACTCCAGCAGCCAAATCTGTGTTGCGACCAGCCGCTCAGTCGCCGGAAATTATAGTTTCAAAGGTCACTGGCGGCCAGGATCTGATGCAACTCACCACAACTGGCGAATTAGAACTTTAACGGACGGCACTCGCCAAGTTGAAGATCAAAACGGTTCTGTGATGAATAATGCAACACCAGATGATATGAATAGCAATCCAAGTGTTTGGGGCTACCCATCGCGTGACTTTACGTTGTATCAGGACGGAAATGATGCCTACTTGATCACTTCTGGCGGCAAAAATATGATGATTTTCAAGCTGAATTCGGACTTTACCGATGTCGATACCACCTCGATGAAACCCTACACGCTCTTCGATAACTATCGTGAAGCCCCAGCCATGATTCATTCCGGAAAATACTACTTCCTGATTACATCGAGTCAAACCGGCTGGTATCCAAATCAAGCTGCCTATTCTTACACGACCAATATCGCTGATCCTGACAGCTGGAAAAAGCCGACCTCTTCATCACCGCAACTGCTTGGAAATAATACCGCCTTTTATAGTCAATCCACTAATATCATGCAGGTTGGCAGTCAAAAGGCACCCGAATATTTGTATCTTGGAGACCGCTGGGACGCCAATGCACTGGGATCATCGACTTACGTTTGGCTGCCGCTGACAATTAATCAGCAGAATGCCAACCACCCATCGATGAGCTTGCAATATAATCCAAACTGGAAATTAAATACGGCCACCAACCGAATTATTCAAAATCAGGCACCGTTGTTATCTCAAGGCAAGCCAGCAAGTACGGATGCCACCCAAAGTTCTGATGCCAACTTCTCCTTGAGTAATGCCAACGACGGTGTATTTACTCAGGGCAGCGGTTATTTCAAACCAATGACCAGTGACGGGCATAACGTCAAAGTTCCATTCAGCTATACCGTTGATTTGCAAAAAGCTGCAAAGCTGTCGCGGGCAGATATTTCATTTAATAACGGCGGCAATACCAGTTACTACCCAATCTATAAGATCTACACCAGCACCAACAACCGAACGTGGCAATTAGCGGCGAATGGATCCAATAATCAAAATATTGGGTTTACAAGCGATCCCGTTACCGGTAGTGCCAGATATGTGAAAGTCGTCGTTTCCGGATTCAACCTCTATGGAACCAACACTCCTGCCAATAATGCAGCTGGGATTGATGAACTTCAGGTTTATGGCCAAGCAAAATAATCATCATCCTTGATGACATAGTAAAAGCCAGGCAATTTTGCCTGACTTTTATTTTGCTTGATTTGACATGGGGGTAATCTAACAACGCCATTCTTTTCCTTCAGGTCGATAACTTTCAGATTGCCTAAAATTGTACTTATCTGAAGTGAAGTAGTCTTCAACTTGGGGGGTTAAGACGATTGCCCCACTATCTTGCTTAGTCGCGTAAAACTCCTGACCAATAGGGATATCAAAAGATTGTGGTAACGTAATTACAGTCAATTCCCCCTGTTTATAGACTTTTAATGGTTGATTTAATTCTGTTTTTTTCACAGGCTCTACCTCTTCAAAGTCTGATGAGCGGACAATTTTCTGAGTACATTATATCTTAAAGCTTTAAAATATGTCGCTCTTGGCTTATTCAAGATAATACCATCCTATGTATTAAAAAATGGTAACTGCCTTGATCAGCACTTACCATCTTTTGCTATTTTGTAGCTTATGTTCCGGAGCTACCTGCGTCTCGTCACTCTCAGTAATATGTCGCCACATCATACATCTTCTGGGTAAACGCCTTGGCGCTGCTGCTGCCAGCCAATGGATACTGGTTCATAAAGACGATTGCCATGTGGTAATTATCATTTCTAGCATAATAACTCGTGTGGAAGCTGGAGCCGCCAAGTGAACCATTATTGTACTTATAGCCGCTTTTAGTGACGTATAGCCCGCCAGAATAATAACTGCCATAACTGGTTAACTGTTGGAATTGACTGGCAGTTAGGATCTGACCATTTTGTAAGCCCTGAATGAATTTATAAAAATCATTCGGTGTGCTTAACAAATTCCCCGCGCCAGGAATAGCGGACAGTCTAGCTAACGATGCGGTGTCAGCATCTTGATAGTTATTCTTACCATCATAGGTGTAGCCAGTCGCAATGGTTGCCTTTGTTGCTGGCTGCTTGCTGTTAATGACGAACGTATTCTTCATGCCAACCTTGTTGAAAATTCGGGTTTTCAAGTTTTGGGTATAGCTTTGTCCGGTTACCTTGGCAATAATGCCGGCAAGCAAGACAAAATTAGCATCACTGTAATTATAAGTATTCTGTCCAGTTGACTTCAGCCGTTTGACCATGCTGGCGTACGCTTGATTTTCAGTTAACTGACTGCTTGGGGTCACGTCGGTATTATCAATTCCAGACGTCATTGACAACAGTTCGCCAACCGTGATCGACTGACTATATGGGACTGCCGGATAATACTTGCTAAGCGGCGTTGTCGCCGAGAGCTGGCCAGCGCTAATCAACTGCTGCACAATGGCGCCGGTCATCGCTTTTTGCAGCGAAGCCAGTGGATAGACGACCGAACCGTCACCGGCATTTAGAACATTCTTGGTAACGTTCGCTAAGCCGTTACTAACAGTCGCCGTATTAGTTGCGCCGGCAGATGCTAATACCGCAGTGCCCATGACGTTGTACTGCTTCATCATGCTGTTGGCAATGGTATTAAAACTCACCGACTTAATGCCGTGAACATTCATCCAGCCCAACATCTTGTTAAAATACCGCAACTTGGCATAGGTGCCGGTTTTAGTCTGCTTGGTCTGCATGACGCGAACAAAGTTGTTGTTATAATGATAGCCATTGTCATCTGCCGTCCGTGTGCTGGAACTGGTATAGTATGGCCCGTCAGTATAGAGATTGTATCCCTTAGTCGGCGTGGTCTGGTTGACAATCTGGGCATCGTAATGCTTGTTGCTGGTTTGAAGCACGGAATTGTACGCCGCATAAGTTTTCTCATGCGCCGCACCAATTCCGACCATCAGTAACCCGACCATAAATAACAGCGTGGTCCTGGCACTTAACTTAATATTCAAAACTTCCGTCACTTCCATTATCATTCTGCCACTGCTTGGAGTAGAAATAATTATCCACTTTATAGTGTGGCGCCTTCACCTTTTGCGTCAAAAACGGCCGAATTGCCTGATCCATCTTCAGCCAGCCCCGCCAACCGGGGTGAATGGTATCGGTCATAAAGTAAGGAACGTTGCCGTCATGACTCAAATCATCAATGTGGTTGAATCCCTGTGATTGTAATTGAAAGTGAATCTTTTTGTCAAACCGAGCCATCATTTGAGCTGATAAGCCGGTATATTTCTGCCACTTCGCATTAATCGGCGGAATGATAAATAGGACCTTTGTGTGGTCGTTGGCAAATTGGTTCAGCAGCAATTGAAAATCACCGTATTCGGGTGATCGAAGAAAACTCATCTCAGATTGAAATCCCTTGAGTTCCTTAACGTGGGGCTTCAAGCGGTGATTCCAGAATCGATTGGAAATTTGAAAATCGTTTGAGTTGGTCTTTTCCGCGCCAATTTGACCAGCCAGCTTATCTAACTTCGGGTAGTTATAGGTTGCCGGCAATAATTTGCGGTTCTTGGCAATTGTTTCTTCGTTATTAAACGGAATTCGGTATCGTGAGAAAATCTGATCTTCATTCAGCAAAATCCGGTTCCGCAAGTTGACGTATAACATCTGCAAGGATGTTGGTTTCAGACCTGCCGCAATCCGGGCCAGCGCGCCAGCGAGGATCTTATCAGAGTTCCCCGAAGGCATCTGGAGCAAGCGGTAAGCGGCATAGCGATCCATTTTTGAACCATTCTGCTGCTTAATCCAGTTGGTGGTTTGCAGCGTCGAGTAATAGAACGAAAAGGCGTTGGGGTCTTCTCCCTTAGGTGTAAACCACTGGGGAGACACAAAGACGATCGCCTTCTTGTTCTTTAATTCCGGATTAATCGACTGCATCACAAAGAAGTGAGTCAGCGACTGGCTGCCGCGGGCTCCTAGAAGAAACGGGCGGTAGCTTCGATGGTACTTAGATGCCAGAACGGATGGGTGGAACGGGTCAAACCGTGACCACTCGGATGAACCAAAGAATGGCACGTACCCATTTTCAAGTGCATTACTTTTAATCAACTGGCCTTTTAGAACTTGTGGCGACAAAGACGAGGCGGCATTTTGATCCACCTTGGGATTAACGTGACTGAACCCCGACCAGAGTGGTGACAAGAAGAGCGCCAGCATCAATAGTGCCGCTGCAAAAATCGGCCCAAATATCATGAAGAGCCGCTTTTTAACACTCATTTGGATGCTTCAACTTTCGCAATAATTTTGGCCGGGGTGTTCCACTCATTTCGATCAAATTCCGATACCGGAGCCTGAACCCCTAATTTATCTTGGAGGTCCAGCAGCAATTGGACCGTCCCCATTGAGTCTAGCAGTGCACTTGAATACAGATCCTCATCCAAATTATCCGAAAAATCTTCACCAGTTAAGTCTTTTAAAATATCTAATACTGTTTGTTTATCATCCATCATGAACAACTCCTTCGTTAAAATGGTTTAGGTGCAAAAAACAACGTGTTCAAAAATCCTGAGAAAATTAAGAAACTGAAGCAGACAACGTTAAACGTCAAGAAGATGGCGAATAATTCCGTGAATTTATTATGTGGGATGTGCTTTTGATGCTTCTTCTTGAACCTCAGCCAGGTATCGTTGATCACCATCGCAAAGCCGTGGTAGAGACCATAAGTAATGTAGTACCACGTCTCGCCGTGCCAGAATCCCATGATCAGCATGTTGATCACGTAACAGACGTTGGCAGTGGTCGTCCGTGACTTGAAAATATGGTGCTTCATGCAGAAGAAAACTAGTCGCATGAAGATATAATCACGGAACCAAAACGACAGGGTCATGTGCCAACGATTCCAGAAGTCCTTGATGTTCTTAGATTTGAACGGCTGGTTGAAGTTCATCGGCGTCTTAATGCCCATCAGATAACTGATTCCGACGGCAAATAAACTATAGCCAGCAAAGTCAAAGAACAGGTCCATGCTATAAGCATACATATAAGCGATGATATTCCAGGAAAATCCGTGAGCCATCATTGCCCGCATTTGAATTTGCGGCATCAAAATCGTTCCAAAGTAGTAGGCCAAAACGAACTTGTAAACAAATCCCTGAAAAATATATCGGACGCCCTTTTGAATCATATCTAAATAATCACTTTGAGCTGGCACCTTCGCGTAGTCAGCCTCAAATCGCCGGTAGCGATCGATTGGCCCCGAGGAAATGGTCGGGAAGAACAACAGGAACTGGCCGAACAAGACCGGGTGAAATTCCTTAATCATCCCATCACGAGTTTCCATAATGGTCTGAACCACCTTAAAGGTAATGTAGGAAATGCCCATGAAACCAATGATCGACTGGCGGCCGGCATCAAATAGCGGCGTAACCTTAACGATCACTAATGGCACGATCGCCAAGATCACCGCCATCACGAAGACCCAGCCTTTATTGGTCGTCTCCTTTCGCTGCCGGTACGTTGAGTACAGCCAGACTAAAACCAGCTGATATACCAAATACCCAATCAGCGAAATCCCGGTTTTCCAATTGTGCCCGCCAAAGGTCAAAATTAAGAAGAAGAGGGAAATAATCGTCTGGTAACCGCGAAACCGGTGCCCATACAGCAGCCCAATCATTAACGGGATAATGGCTAACGCGAGCCAAATAAAGTAGGTTGGGTTGCCGTATGGAATGTACCATCTCATTGTGAGTTAACCTCTTGAATCACCGCCTTGATGTCGACCTTCCCGTTAGAGCTCAACGGTAGTGATTTTTGATAAACAATCTTTTGTGGAATCATGTAAGCCATCATATCCTGGGACAAGTTCTTTTTGATGGCAGCAGTTAATTCCAGGTTGTTCTGAAAGTCATTTGCAGTTGGAACTACGTAAGCAATCAACATTGAAACCGTGTGCTGGGTGTTATATTTTGGCACCACCACGGCCTGTTTGACGTGCTCTTCCTTGCTGACAATCGCTGAAACGTCTTCCAGTTCAATTCGAAAACCGTTCAGCTTGACCTGAAAGTCTTTGCGGCCAAAGTATCTTAATAGTCCATCGGCAGCCATCGTGACAACATCCCCGGTCCGATAAGCCTGCTGGCCGTCAAGTTCAAAGAATGCTTTGGCGTTTTTCTCGGGATTGTTGATATAGCCCTTCGAAACGTTCTCGCCATAAATAATCAGCTCGCCTTTTTGGTCATCTTGAACATAATCGCCGTTTTCATCCGCAACCCGAGCGTGCATCCCCGGCTTCAAATAGCCAATCGGTAATCGTTCATAAGTATTTAAAATATCATCGGTAATTTCAATCTTAGTAATCGCCACCGTCGATTCCGTTGGCCCATAAGTATTGAAAATATGGGCATCCGGGAAGCGTTTCTTCAGCGCAGCGGCGGTCTTATGAGTCAATTCTTCACCACAGAACAGAAAATTGGCAATCTTTGGATAGTGATCGTGGTCAAAAGTCGATTCAAGTAAGCAAATATCTGCAAACGACGGCGTCGAGACCCAAGTATTGATCGGCATTGTCCGTAACGCAGTGAAGAGGACAATGAAGTTGTCGGTGGTCTTTTTGGACAGAACATGCAGCGTCCCACCCTTGTACAAGGCTGGATAGAGGCTCATTACCGACAGGTCAAAGGAATACGCCGGCTGCTGGAGCATCTGCAAATCATCTGGCAAATTGAATTCAGGACCAACCATCCAATCAACGAAGCTGGCCAGGTTCCGGTAACTGATTTCAACACCCTTAGGTACGCCAGTCGTCCCCGAGGTAAAAATAATGTAGTATGTTTGGTCACCATTAATGGGATGGGTCAGCGAATAATCGACTTTTTCCAAGCAAATCTTATCGAGTTGATCCTGGTCTATTTCTGGAATCCCCGCCAATTTTTCTGGGAGCGGTTCAGTTGCGATCACCGCCACCGGCTTGGCAATGTCATTAATCATTGTCAGCCGTTCTTTAGGTGAATTAATATCGATTGGAATATAGGAGTGGCCTGATTTGACCACCGCTAAAAATGAGGCAATCATCGAAAATGTCTTGCCGCCGAAGACAATAATTGGGGCATTCAATGGTAACGCCATCGTATCAATGTGGGCAGCCAAGGCATCAGAATAGGCCTTTAGTTCTGCATAAGTATGATTTTCCCCGTTGTACGCGTAGACAACTTTGTCGGGCTGCGTTTTTGCGTATGAATCAATTGTTTCAATTAAATTTTCAACCATTATCCGTTCCCCCTTTAAAAGTCGTTATAGATGAATTTTGCCTGATTAATGCCGCTGTAATCATAAAGGTAAAATAGAACCAACATGATCGAAAAATAGACAAGTGTCGTTAAAATGAATCGGACCACCGGCTTACTTAGCCACTGCCGAAATGTCATTGAAGATCCCCCCATTCTTAATTCGTCACGCCAATTGCACCCATATCATAAGGCACTTGAAAGCACTTTCAAATCAAAGTGACGTTTAAATTTGGTTAAGTTGCCAAGGTGCTAAAGAGCTGGATGGCTAAATCTTGAATTGGATTGTCCGGCCGGTAGTCGTTGCTTAACAGTACTACCCCCGATTTGCCGTCACGGGTGAGAAACAGCGACGACTCGTAACCATAACCAATTCCGTGTGAACGGATTCCGTTAGGCTCGTTGTAAATACCGCCGCCATAACCGGAATTAGTCCCCGCAACATGCAGCACGTCGACATTATTTTGAGAGATAATCTTCCCTTTTAACAGTTGTGACTCCGCTTTGAAAAGGTCTAGGGCCGTCATAAAGACCTGGCCGGTTCCCAGTTCGTTTCGCATTGACGATTGAGCTTCATGATAAGGGCGGTCGTAATTTTGATTGAGCTGCGTGGACTTTAACCAATGATAGCCGATTGTCCGGTGGGGTCTGGTTCGCCAATTTTGAACGAAGCCAGTCCCTTTCAAATGAAGCGGCTTGATAAACAGCTTCTTAAATTCATATACGTAAGATTTGTGAGTTATTTTTGAAATAATCCCAGCTAATAAAACAAAATTAACCGGCTGATACCAATCGCGATAATTCTTTGACCTGGTAACGACGTGGTGAACCGCATAGTTCACGACGCGCTTCTCATTCAGCGGCAGCCCCGCGCCACCTTCCGCCATTGTCAGACCGGAATCCATATCCAGCATTTGGCGAATGGTAATGTTTTGAGCATTCTTAATTGTCGGATAGTAAGTCGCCAACCTTGTGTTCAGTGACAATTTTCTATCCTGAATCAACTTCATGACCATCGCCGCCGTCAAAGATTTTTGAATCGATAAAATTTGGTATTCGGATTGATTAGTATTGGCTCGCCTTGACGCATAATCGGCGTAACCCAAACTGCCACGATAGACGACCCGGTTGTTTTTGACGACCAAAGCCGACCCGACAAAATGATTCAGCTTAAGGTAATGGGTAATTTGTTTGGTTTCCTTAGGCGTTCTTCCCTGTGCTTTTGGTGGAACCTTGCGCTCATCACTGACATGCTTTCGTTGCTGATCGGAACTCTCTGCCGCAGCTCGCTTCTTGGCATTATCAACCTTCGCCGCCCTCTGAACTTGAAATTCATGATTAGTAGATCGCCAGTATATTGCCCCGCCAATGACGCCACCAATTACCAGAAAAATGATGATTATGTATGTGTACGCGCGCTTCCATTTCATACGCCCACCCCCTCTTTACCGAAATGTAGTTGTAAAGTCCCCGTAACATTTAATTAAGTCTATTATGACCATTTTTGGGAAAATTACAATTATTCTGTAGTCAATTTGGGTGCGTTTAAGTGATGTTTAAGCTTCTTGAGTTTTCCTTTAACTTTTACTGATTAATTAGGTATAACTTCGATAAATAAAACTTAAACCTTTTGTTATTGCGTGATATATCCACCTCAAGTTGAATATGACAAAATGCACGCAAAAAAGCCTTTGAAGATTATTGCTCAATTTAAGCAGTTCTTCAAAGGCCATTTTGCTTGATTTGTTTAATAGTAAGTTGCCACCGTATTCAGCTTGTTAAAGAAAGTGGCTGGCTTCAGATTGTTCTTCAGCGGTGACTGGTTCAAGAAGATCACCGTAACGTGCTGATTGCCGTCAGAAGCATAGTAGCCGGTGTTGAAACCGGTGCCGGCGTATAAGCCATTGTTGTACTTAACGCCCTTTTGGTCAACGTACATTCCGCCAGAATACTTGGTGCCATAACTGGTGAGCTTGCTGTAACTCTTAGCGGGCAACACTTTACCATTTTGCAGCCCCAAGACAAATTTGTAATAGTCACTTGGCGTCGTCAAAACGTTGCCGGCACCTGGCAAAGCTGACAGCAGTGGATAGGAAACGGCTTGGGAATTCAGATAGTCGCCGTTGCTTGAGCTGTTATAGCTGACCGCCATAATGCCGCTAATGCTGGGCTGGGTCTCATTAACGACAACGGTATTCTTCATCCCTAATTTAGTCAAAATTCGTGACTGCAGGTTCTGTGTGTAGGATTTACCAGTGACCTTGGAAATGATGCCTGCCAGCAGCACATAATTGATGTCGCTATAGGCGTAAGGATGCTTGTTGGTGGACGTCAAGGCTTTAATCGCATTAGTGTAAGCCTGATCTTCGGTGACCAAATCGTCCGGCGCCTTGATGGTTCCCTTGATGCCGGAAGTCATCGTGAGCAGCTGCTGAATGGTGATGGCCTTGCTGTGAGCGACTTGTGGGTAATACTTGCTCAGAGTCGTGGTTGGGGTCAACTTTTTCGAGTTGATCAGCTGCTGAACAATGGCTGCCGTCATGCCGTTTTGCAGTGAGGCCAGTGGATATAATACCGAGCCGTCGGAAGCATTCTGCGTGCTGTGCAGCATGTTGGCGTATCCGTTTTTCAAAGTCGTCGGCGTCAGACTCTTGTTATGAGAAACGATGCCAGTGCCAATCCCGTTGTACTGGGTCATTGTTGCCTTGGCGATGCTAGCAAATGAGACTTGTTTGAGGCCGTTGACATTCATCCAGCCCAGAATTTTACCGTTATAGCGGATTTGTGCGTATGTAGTTGACTTGGCCCTTTGCGTTTGGAGCACCCGGACATATTGGTTGTTGTACTTGCTGCTGTCGACCGTCGTGGTCGGGGTGCCGGTGGTGTTCTTCACGCCAGGGACGTTGGAGTAGATTTGGTAGCCGCTGGACATTGATTGGGGAACCGTGATCTGAGCGTTGTAGCGGGTGGTATTCGCCTTGGTGGTTGAAGTAGTAGCTGCTGCGTTGACGTTGATCGGCTGAGTGGTGGAAATGCCGAGTACGAAAGCTCCTGAGGCCGCCAGTAAACCTGTCGTTATGATTTTCTTGATTGTCATCATTCATCATCCTTTGGTTTTTGAATTAATTATTACGCAATCCCTATCTTTAAAAATGGCTTCTGTTCAACAGAATGATTGTAACACGGTTGTTGGGGTGGGGTGTAGTGAGAGGAAGTTAAATTTTTACATAGGACAATTTTTCCAGAACTCCTCTAATTTTTTGCGTACTTATTTCTATAGACACTCAAAAGCACTTTCTATCATCAAATAAAATGGAGGTTGAAGCATGGAAGTCATTTTAACTATTCTCGGACTTGCAATAGGAACTAGTTTTGTTGCCCTAATGATTGCTGCAATTATCTTGTTTCAGAAACATCAGCAGGATAAGCCTGTACCCTATAGCTGGAAACATTTGGGCATTATTTTCTTAATCCTAATTTGTCTGGACTGCGGAATTGTCGTCATTAATTCTAATACCCAAAAGGATGAAGCAAAAACCACAGCAACCAAGCAATCTGCTAGCCCAGAAGAGCCAGAACCTAACTTGGATTCAAATGCATCTGATCAATCATCCAACCCAAGCGAGGATTCGGAATCAGATGCCCCTGATAAAGATCCATATGCCAATTTGTCTGCCTCAAAACGTCAGGAGTTAAACCAGAGTTTAGATGATGAACTCATTCAAGACCAGCAAGAAGCCAATAAAGGAACTCAAGCTTACACCTGGTCATTGGTTGTGGGTGGCATCGTCTACGACAAGCAGCGCGGATTCATTATTGAAGTTAACGATCAATTTAACCAGTTAAACAAGAAGACCAAAACATTCGTTGGCAACCAAGCTCAAAGTTTTATTCAAGCACAGTTGCTTATGATTGGCGGGGAGGTTCAGCCGGATGACCCGGCGCCTTACGTCAATTTCCACTATAACGGGGATCGAATTGGTCATTCGCGAATGTGGGATCCTGGGAAGTTTGTATTTAAATCAGCTTAAAGTATCTTAAAAGAATGGACTGCTCTTCCAACGATAATCGGGAGAAACAGTCCATTTATTGTATTATTTAACTGAAACTTGAAAGTATGAAGACAGACTGATCCCTTGGTATCACAGG
>NZ_BDGB01000059.1 GCF_002157585.1 Lentilactobacillus parakefiri | reverse complement strand
TCCGGCCCAGAGTACTGTTTGCTTTTCGAGTTCATACAAAAAGAGCTCTAATCACCAAGTGATTAGAACTCCAATATTTTGTTCACCAACAACAGTTGACGAAGAACCGGAAAATGCGGCTCAGTTTATTTATCGGCGGGACTTATGTCCCAGCCTCTTTAATTTGTCAGAGAATAACCATCTCAACTACTATTCGCCAAGTTCCTGTTTAGCTGTTTTAATCTGTAAACGGACTTGGTCAAAGCCGGTTCCTCCGAATGAATGACGGCGTTCAACAGCAATTTCTGATTTAAGGTCGTGATAGACGTCCTCTTCGATTTTAGGTGAAGCTGACTGTAATTCCTCTAAGGACATGTCTTGGAGGTTCTGGTGGGCTTCTATGCCCTTTAAAACCAGTTTACCAACAATCCCGTGGGCTTCTCGGAATGGAATCCCTTTAGCAGCCAAATAATCAGCAAGTTCGGTGGCATTGGAAAAATCATTCTCGGTGGCCTGCTTCATTCGCTCAACATTGGGTTTGGCGGTCTTCAACATCCCATTGAACACCTTTAAAGAAGGTAATAACGTTTTAACCGTATCAAAAGTGCCTTCCTTGTCTTCTTGAAGATCCTTATTATAGGCTAACGGCAAGGATTTCATAGTTGATAGCAATCCAATTAAGTGGCCATACACCCGGCCGGATTTCCCGCGGATGAGCTCCGCCATATCCGGATTCTTCTTTTGCGGCATGATCGAGCTGCCAGTGGTATAAGCATCACTTAATTCAAGATACTTGAACTCGTGGCTAACCCACATACTGATTTCTTCACAGAAACGGGACAGGTGCATCATCAAAATTGAACTGTTGCTCAAAAATTCCAGGGCAAAGTCACGGTCAGAAACGGCGTCTAGAGAATTTGGATAAATTTGTCCAAAATCCAATTCTTTGGCCGTATACTCACGATCAATTGGAAAAGTCGTCCCAGCAAGTGCTGCCGCACCCAGGGGCATGATGTCCGTATGTTTCATATTAAACGTAAATCGTTCCTTATCACGCTTCAACATCTGATAATAAGCCATTAGATAATGGCCATATGAAATCGGTTGGGCATGTTGCAAATGCGTGTAACCCGGCATAATGGTCTCGACATTTTTCTCTGCCATTTCGACAAGGGCTTTCTGCAAAACGGTGATTTCATCGATGACTTGAGGCAGTCGATTCTTCAAATACAAATGAAAGTCGGTCGCCACCTGATCATTTCGGGAACGGGCAGTATGCAATTTACCAGCAACCGGCCCGATTCGATCGGTTAATAAAGACTCGATATTCATATGAATATCTTCATTTTCGACGGTAAAATGCAGCTTGCCGGCGTGAAGATCATCACGCAGTCCATTTAGGCCAGTCACAATTTGGTCCACATCCGCCATTGGCAAAATCTTGGTATGCCCAAGCATTTTCACATGGGCAAGTGAACCCTCAATATCCTCATCGGCCATTAATTGGTCAAACGAAATTGAGGCCCCAAATTGGTCAACCCATGCTGCTGCCTGTTCCTGAAACCGGCCGCCCCATAGTTTCTTAGTACTCATTTATTTCTTCGCTCCCGTGTGTGCAGAATTTTGATCGTGAACAGTAACCTTATCCTTTAATTGGGACTTGGTAACGGCTTGAACAAACTGTGCATTCTTATTTTTGAGGGCGACTTGTTGATAAACCTGAGTTGGGAGACCCCAAAGCTTAATGAAGCCCTTAGCAGCTTCTTGATCAAAGGAATCAGAAGAGGTATAAGTTGCCAAATCCTTGTCATAAAGTGAGGAATCTGATTTTCGACCAAGAACCATCACGTTACCCTTGAACAATTGGAGTTCAATCACGCCGTTGACAACCTCTTGTGACTTATCAATGAATGCCTGAATAGAATCCATCAATGGTGAGAACCACAGGGCATTATATACGAGTTCACTCAATTGTTTTTCAACAGTTGGCTTGAAATGAGCCAAGTCACGTTCGAAGGTTAAATCCTCCAACTCCTTATGAGCTTTTAACAGGACCGTTGCAGCGGGGGCTTCATACACTTCACGAGACTTGATGCCAACCAAACGGTTTTCAATATGGTCGATTCGGCCAACACCGTTTTCACCGGCAGTTTCATTGAGTTCTTGGATAATATCGGCAAATTTCATTTTCTTGCCGTTTAACTCAGTGGGAATCCCCTTTTCAAAACTAATTTCAACTTCAGTGGGGGTATCCGGAGTCTTTTCAATCGGATTGGTAATTGCAAATGCATCTTCAGGGGCACTTTGCCATGGGTCTTCCAAAATACCAGCTTCATTCGCACGGCCCCAAATGTTGGCATCAATTGAGTATGGCGAGTCCAAGTCGATTGGGATTGGAATATTGTGATCCTTGGCGTATTCAATCTCCTGTTCACGTGACCAGTGCCAGTCACGAACCGGGCTCAACACTTCAAGCTGAGGGTCAAGGCCATGAATGGCAACTTCAAAACGCACTTGGTCATTTCCTTTACCGGTACAACCGTGGGCAACTGCAACCGCATGCTCTTGATGGGCAATTTGAACCAATGTTTTTGAAATTAAAGGACGTGACAGGGCTGAAATCAATGGGTATGAGCCTTCGTACATGGCATTAGCCTTCAAAGCCACAGCAGCATAGTTATCCGCAAATTCATCGAGTGCATCGATGACATAGGCCTTAATGGCCCCGACGTTGAGTGCCTTTTGTTTGATAAAATCAAGGTCTTTTCCTTCGCCAACATTAATGCAGCAAGCCACAACGTCGTAGCCCTTGTCTTTTAACCAGGCAATGGCAACGGAGGTATCAAGACCACCGGAATACGCTAAAATCACTTTATTATTTTCTGACATATCTATTCCCTCTTATCTTCTAAAAAATTCAATGTATTGAGATTAACACCAATATTCATTTAATGCAACTGTTTTTGTGTTTTATTCACTTTTATTGAAAATATTATGTCAAATATGCAAACGATGCGTTTCTTTGCCAAAAAATGGTTCAAAAAAAGCAGCCATCAAGCAATGACTGCCGAATAATTGATCTTTAAATGTTTACTTGGTTGACGCCATCTGACTGCGCTGGATACCGCTTTTCAAGTCGTTTAATGTTGTCAGTCGCAACCTCATCAAATGGGATATCTGCCCACTCCGAGATTTGGGACAGGTACCATAAAACGTCTCCGAGTTCCTTAACTAATTCATCGTGATCAAGCTTCTTACTTTGAAAAGTGTATTTCCGAATCAAATCGGCGACTTCACCGGATTCTCCGGTCAACCCCAGCGCACAGTTCGTCAACACCTGCTCGTTACCCATCAGTGTCCGATTGGCTGCCTTTTGATAGTCATCAAAATTCATCGTTTCATTCTCCCCTCAATCCAACGCCAAATCTCGTTTTTACCTGTTTTTGTCAAAGCGGAGAATAAAATCAGCGGCTCATTATCATCCAACTGCAACGTTTTTTTGATTAACGATTCCTGCTTATTCCATTTGCCACCCGAGATTTTATCCATTTTGGTTGCAACTGTTAACATTGGGATATTGTAATACTTTAACCAGTTGTGCATCGACACATCATCAGTTGGGGCGTGACGGCCGTCAACCAAGGTAATCACACCGCGCAACTGTTCTCGCTTGGTCAAATAAGTTTCAATCATGCGGCCCCATTTTTCACGACTGGCCTTTGATGCTTTCGCATAACCGTACCCCGGAACATCCACGAAATACAGTTTGTCTTCAATGTTGTAGAAATTGAGTGTTTGTGTTTTTCCGGGCTGACTCGATGTGCGGGCAAATTTATTGCGATTGATTAGCACATTGGTCAAGGAAGATTTACCCACATTTGACCGACCTACCAACGCTATTTCTGGAAACTGAGTATTTGGGTATTGCTTTTCTGCGACAGCACTAATCGTAAGGTCGACGTTGTGAACTTCCATGAAACCACTCCTTCAATGAACAAAATGTGTTAATAAAAAAGAAATCTGACATAAGCTATCTAAAGTTTACATCAGATTTCTAGGAATTACGATGCTTGTTTTAAGATTAATTCTGGTTCTTTGTGATCCGTTACAGTCTCTGGCGTAATGATAACTTTAGAGACATCGTTTCGACTTGGTAGGTCAAACATGATGTCACGCATGACGCCTTCGATAATTGAACGAAGGCCACGAGCACCGGTATCACGGGCAATCGCAAGTTGAGCCATCTTCTCCAGTGCACCGGGTGCAAACTCAAGCTCGGCACCATCCAGTTCAATTAACTTCTTGTACTGCTTAACCAGTGCATTCTTAGGCTCGGTCAAAATACGGACAAGATCCTGCTCGTCAAGTTTATCCAAAGCGGTCAAGATTGGCAGGCGACCGATGAATTCTGGGATCAAACCAAACTTCAATAAGTCTTCAGGAATAACTGATTGCATGATGTTTTTGGCATCAACATTGGCAGCCTCATCAGAGTTAGTCCCAAAACCAATTGTCTTATCTCCAAGTCGGCTTTTGACGATTCCTTCAATGCCATCAAAAGCACCACCAACAATAAACAAGATGTTAGTCGTATCAATTTGAATAAATTCTTGTTGAGGATGCTTACGACCACCCTGAGGCGGAACGTTGGCAATTGTTCCTTCAAGAATCTTCAATAAGGCTTGTTGAACACCCTCACCAGAAACATCACGAGTAATCGACACATTTTCTGATTTTTTCGCAATTTTATCAATTTCGTCAATGTAGATAATGCCATGTTCAGCCCGCTCAACGTCATAATCGGCGTTCTGCAGGAGCTTCAGCAAAATGTTTTCCACGTCTTCGCCAACATACCCTGCTTCAGTCAGTGTCGTCGCATCGGCAATTGCAAATGGAACATTCAAAATTTTAGCCATGGTTTGCGCCAGATAAGTCTTACCTGAACCAGTTGGTCCAATGATACAAATGTTACTCTTTTGGAGTTCCAAGTCATCATCAGGTTCACTAATCATTTCGTTGACCCGTTTGTAATGATTATATACGGCAACGGAAAGGGTCCGCTTGGCGTTTTCTTGACCGATCACAAACTCATTTAACTTATCCAAAATTTGTGCTGGGGTCAAAACTTTGAGTAAATCACCTGATGATTTTTCAGGTGCTAATTCCTCATCGATGATTTCTTTACATAAATCAATACATTCATTACAAATATAAACGCCGGGACCAGCAACGATTTTCTTCACTTGATCCTGTGTTTTGCCACAAAACGAGCAAGTAATAGGCCCGCTTGATTCATTATCTTCAAACAAATTATTCACTCCTCCATCCAAGATGGACTTTAAATACAATTAGCAGTAATCAACTAAGAGTAACTTTACCATACCACATACAAATTGCAATTAATCGGCTTTATCCCTAAAAAAAGACCCGTCAAAGTAACGGGTCTTTTAATTAAGCAAAAAGCTATTTTTCTGAACTGGCTTCGGTAGAATCCTTTTCAGTTGATTTTGCTTTGGCGTCTTGTTTTGATGAGTCAACAATCATGTCAATTGCTTGCTTGATTGCGATATCATGCTTCAACATGTCGTCAGTCAATGCACTGCGAACAGCATCTTCCTTCATGCCGTATTGTTTAGCGAGATTTTTAACCTCAGCCTTAACATCGTCTTCTGATGGCTCGATCTTCTCTTTGGCAACAATTGCTTCAAGAACCAAGTTAGTCTTAACCCGCTTCTCGGCACCGTCAGCAAATTGCTTCTTAAGATCTTCAGGCTTAGTTCCAGTCAACTGGAAGTACATATCCTGATTGATGCCTTGTTGTTGCATGCCTGCAAGATATTGATCCATTTGGCGTTGAATATCTTCATCGATCATCGCTTGTGGAATATCTTTAACTTCAGCATTATCAGTTGCTTCACTGATTGCAGCATCTTCAATGGCATCACGAGCTTCAGACTTCTTCTGGGACTTAAGGTCTTCCTTGATCTTTTCCTTTAATTCATCAAGACTATCAACGTCTTCGTCAACGTCCTTGGCAAAGTCATTGTCTAATTTAGGCAATTCCTTCGTTTTGACTTCATGAATTTTGGTTGTAAAAATAGCGTCTTTGTTAGCTAAATCCTTAGCTTGGTAGTCCTTAGGGAAGGTAACCTTCACTTCAACTTCGTCACCAGCTTTGTGACCAATTAATTGATCTTCAAAACCTGGAATAAATGAGTTTGAACCCAACTCAAGAGAATGGTTTTCAGCACTGCCACCTTCAAATGGCTTGCCGTCAACAGTTCCTTCAAAGTCGATGACAACAGTGTCACCTTTTTCAGCAGCCTTGTCCTCTTTAAGAACCAACTCTGCTTGGCTTTCACGCTTCTTTTCCAATTCAGCGTCAACGTCTTTTTGATAGACACGGGTATTCTGTTTAGGCACACTGAGTCCTTGGTAGTCGCCAAGTTTAACTTCTGGCTTAACAGTGACGTTGGCTTTGATCACCCACGGCTTACCCTTTTCCATTGACTCAACGTTAATCTTAGGTTGATCAACTGGTTCAATCTTAGCGTCTTCAACGGCTTTTTCGTATTCATCAGGTAAGAGAATGTTGAGAGCATCTTCGTACAATGCTTCCTCACCGTACATCTTAGTGAAAATTTGACGAGGAACCTTTCCCTTACGGAAGCCAGGGACACGAATGCTGTTCTTATTCTTTTTAAATGCACGATCTAATCCTGATTTGATTGAATCTGTACCGATTTCGAATGTTAATTCGCCATCATTGGTACCTTTCTTTTCCCATTTTGCAGACATCTTTTTTCCTCCGAGACCAAAAGAATTTTTTACAATTTCATAATTGCATAACATTGTTATTTTAACGTATTAATCATAAAATGTAAAATTAATTTCAAATGAACCTGAAACATAAAAGGGTCTAGAATTTTTGGTGTTGGAAAGTATTTCCATTCCAAAAGTACTAGGCCCTTTTTGATAACAAAAAAAGGCATCTAAGCCTCCCTAGTGCTATGCTTTAAGCGACGAAACTCAAGATAAGCGGGGTAGGAATAGATGTCTCAACTAGATAATACACTTAAATTACGGGGAATTACAGACACAAACATTCAGGTGTTCGGTACTCGTGAG
>NZ_BDGB01000058.1 GCF_002157585.1 Lentilactobacillus parakefiri | reverse complement strand
GACCGCCTTAATAGAACCATCAAACAGTTCTTTCTTAGTCAGTACAGCACCGCAGAACGGGCCGCGGTTCAACGCGTCATCATGGACATGAACGCCTCCTATCAGGCATTCGTGCACGAACTATTCCCTAACGCCGAACTCATTATTGATCGGTTCCACATTATTCAATTAATGGGCCGGACGATGGATACCATTCGCACTCAATGTTTAAAGCAACTCGACAAGCATTCGC
>NZ_BDGB01000057.1 GCF_002157585.1 Lentilactobacillus parakefiri | reverse complement strand
GTCGAATTTTCCCTAATGCCATTGTCGTCATTGATCCCTTCCACCTAGTTAATGCTTTAAACCGCGCCTTTAATAAGACGCGGGTGCGGCTTATGAAAACCCTGGCGACTTCTTCACGCGAGTATCGTGCCTTAAAGCGTTACTGGAAATTGTTATTAACTCCGGCAAGTCACCTCAACTACGAGGTCTTCCGTAAATGGACGAACTTCTCGTATCTGGCGACTGCCACTGATGTGGTTGATGCTTTATTAGGCATTGATCCCGAGCTCAAGCAAACATACGCTGTGATGAATCAGTTACGTGAAACCATCAAAACCCGTGACTGGCCCAACTATAATCAAGCCTTTCACCACCTGCAAGGCTGCTCGGAAGAAATGTTGGCAGTCCTCCAAACCTTGGCAGTTCATCGTGATGAAATTGGCAACACTTTTACTCACCACTACACCAACGGGCCTTTAGAGGGTTCCAATAATAAGATTAAAGTCATTAAACGAACTGGATTTGGTTACCGAAACTTCTTCAGATTCCGGCTCAGAGTACTGTTTGCTTTTCGAGTTCATACAAAAAGAGCTCTAATCACCAAGTGATTAGAACTCCAATATTTTGTTCACCAACAACAGTTGACGAAGAACCCGAATAATCGCGCAACTGGGGTCCTTCTCTTAGTTAGATGCCGCTAAACGGTTTGTTCCGCTCACTACTTCTCCACATTCGTCCCCTCATAATCATCAATCATCAATTGCTTCAAATCGGCAATCAAAGGTTCCTTAGGGTTAGCAGTCGTGCATTGGTCTTCGTATGCTAATACTGCGAGACGGTCAACTGCTGCATCGAACTTCGCCTTATCAACGCCCCAAGCCTTCAAGCTTAAGGTAACGCCTACTTCATGAGCCAACTTGATAATTCTTTGAACTAATCCTTCGATTAATTCATCGTCGTTCTTGCCTTGGATCCCAACGTATCTGGCAATTTCTGCGTAGTCCTTGTTAGCACGGAAGTACTCGTACTTAGGCCATACGGCGATCTTTTCTGGTAATTTGGCATTGTAGCGAATCACGTGTGGCATTGTGATGGCAATGGCAATTCCGTGGGTTAAGCCGAATTCGCCACCCAGTTTGTGGGCGATTGAATGGTTGATTCCCAGGAACGCGTTACCAAATGCCATCCCGGCTAAGGTTGCAGCGTTATGCATTTCTTCCTTGGCGTGCATGTTACCGTTGTACGAGTCTGCCAAGTTGTCAAATACCAACTTGATAGCCTGCAGTGACAATGGTCGGGTGTAATCGGATGCCATGGTTGAAACAAATGATTCAATTCCGTGGCATAAGGTATCCAACCCAGAAGCGGCAATGTTACCCTTTGGGACAGTTTCCACAAATTGTGGGTCAACAATTGCAACATCAGGGGTCAACGCATAATCAGCCAATGGGTACTTAACGTGGGTCTTTGAGTCAGTGATAACAGCGAATGGCGTTACTTCTGAACCAGTACCTGAAGTCGTTGGGATGGCAATCATTTGCGCCTTCTTCGGCTTGTTGAAACGGTATGCCCGCTTTCTGATATCAATGAACTTCTGCTTAGCACCGAAGAAGCTGGTCTTAGGATCCTCGTAGAATAACCACATGTTCTTGGCAGCATCCAATGGTGAACCACCACCCAAGGCGATGATTGTGTCAGGTTTGAATGCGTTCATCTGACGAACACCTTTTTCAACTGTATCCGTTGTTGGGTCAGGTTCAACGCCTGAGAACAGTGAGTATTCGATTGGGTTTGGTCGACGTTTCAATTCATCAAGCACCTTGTCAACGTAGCCAAATTCAACCATTTCAGGGCTGGTAACGATGAAGACCTTGTTAATACCAGGCATATCCATGAGGTAACGAACTGAAGTCTTTTCAAAGTAAACCCGAGGTAACTTAATCCATTGCATATTATTTCGTCTCTTTGCGATAGTTTTGATGTTCAAAAGATCATAGTCGGTAACGTTATGAGAAATTGAGTTAGCTCCCCATGAACCGGTACCTAAAGTCAGTGACGGTGTCATTTCGTTGTAAAGATTACCGATACCACCGAAACCGCCTGGTGTGTTAACCAGAACTCGGGCTGCCTTCATCTGCTTACCAAATTCCAAGGCCAAGTCGTCGTCCAAAGTTTGGATGCCGGCAGTATGACCCATCCCACCGAAGTGAAGTAATTCGTCACAAATCTTGAAGCCGTCTTCATGGTTCTTGGCTTTGTATACACTGATAACTGGACTGAGTTTTTCAGCTGACAGTGGGTACTTAGGACCAACGCCAGTAATTTCAGCAGCCAAGACTTTAGTGTTGTCGGGAACTTTGATTCCTGCTAATTTAGCAATTCCCTTAGCCGACTTACCTGCAATGGGTCCCTTAACGCCGTGAGTCTTAGGATTGAACATTGCTTCAGCCAACTTATCCTGGTCCTTCTTTTCAACAAAGAACACGCCGTTCTTAACTAATTCCTTCTTAACTTCAGCGTAGATATCACTATCGATAACCGCACTGTTTTCAGTGGCACAAATCATTCCGTTATCAAAGGTCTTTGAGAGAACCAAGTCGTTAACGGCACGCAAGATGTTAGCCGTCTTCTCGATGTAGACCGGACCGTTACCAGGACCAACACCCAAAGCAGGCTTACCAGTTGAATAAGCAGCTTTAACCATGCCTGGGCCACCAGTTGCGAGGGTACTTGCGACACCTGGGTGGTTAATTAACTTGGTTGTAGCTTCGATACTTGGTTCTTCAATCCATTGAATGCAGCCTTCAGGAGCGCCGGCAGCAATCGCTGCGTCACGAACAATTTTGGCAGCGGCAATTGATGACTTCAATGCTTGGGGATGGAAACTGAAGATGATTGGGTTACGCGTCTTCATCGAAATAATTGATTTGAATAAGGTGGTTGAAGTTGGGTTGGTAACTGGTGTAATTCCGGCCAGAACACCCAGAGGTTCAGCAACGGTAATCAATTGACGTTCTTTGTCGTCTTTGATGACCCCAACTGTTTTGTGGTCGCGAATGCTGTGCCAAACTTCTTCAGTAGCATACATATTCTTGATCGCTTTATCTTCAGCAACCCCACGGCCAGTTTCTTCATAGGCCATGAGTGCCAGATCCATATGCTTGTCTTGGCCGGCCATTACCATTTGGTGAGTAATGTGGTCAACTTTTTCTTGGTCAAACGAATCCATAATTTCAAGGGCTTTTTGAGCTTTTGATACTAAGCCATTAATGACAGTGTCAACATTGGTTGTCTTAGCTGCATTAGTTTCTTTTACTTTATTATCAATCATTGTTTTTCCTCCAATGAAGAGTTTGTTGGTTGTTTGTGCTTTGTTATCAATTTCACAAGATTAATCATATCACAATTTTTTCAAATGTAAACAGTTTTGTTCAAAAAATCACAATTTATTTTTTGTAAGTGCTTGCAAGCTGATATAACAAGATTCAAAAGAAAAAGGACTTGTTCAACAAGTCCTTTTTCTATGAAAGCGGTTCCATTATTTATATGTGAATGATTTCACGACTTTGGCTATTTAGTCACTTTGGTCAGTGGCTTCTGAATAATCGACAAAAGCTTCTCGGATTGAATTCTGTCGATAATGACATTGACTGCCACCTGCATTAATTTATCATTTAGGTTTTTTTCTTCCAATGCCCGACTGTTGTGGCTGTCCATATTCTTGAACGAGAACAAAAGTCGTTTAATAAATGTGTCGTATGCCTGCTGGGGATAAATATTGGCGGTCACCTGATCGATTCCATGACGAATTGTTTCTAAAGAAAACGCTGGTTTTAATAAACTGATCAGAATCAAGTCAGCCACCTGCATTGTCTGATACTTTCGCTTGACCGGTGCCATAATCGCTTTATTTTTGACGTAGTTATTGATCATCGCGGGAGTGACTTTATCAATTCCGATTGGTCCCAGCGTTTCGTTCACCAGCGCCACGAGTTGATCCATGTACAATTCAAATTTCGGTAAATCTGCCCACAACGGCAGGTCCACCTGCTTGAGCTTTTGTTCCCACTGCTCGTACTGTTCTTCATCGTATACCATGCTATCACTCCTTTAAATTCATTATACCACGTTATCTAGTATTCAACACCAGATGATCTAATTTATAAAAAAGAGACTGGGATCTACCGTTTGTTGCAGCTTTTTGCAAGATAAAAGTGGTGTTCAAAGTCGCCATTACAAAAACAAAAAGGGTTATGTCCCAGTCTCCATCATATCCTATTTAGTTTCCGCCTGTTTCCGCAGCCGTCGCTTCTCCCGCTTATCGATGACCGTTGCGATGACACCCTGCATAAACATGTAGAGCGGATAAGCCGTCGCAATCAGTGGAATAGCATACAGCCAGATGTCTTTGTTAAAGAAGGATACCAGTGAGAAGAGATTGTTGAAGAAAATGATGATTGTCAAAAAGGCAACCAATACTAGTACATCCAGACCAATCTTCAGGCGATTCAGTGGTCGTGATACCATCACCAGTGCTAACCAACAGATTGCCCCGGTGAGTAAGACACACAACGTCGACGTGAACTCATATTTCAAGCCAAACAGCTGGCCAATCACTTCAATCAACATCACGTAGCCGACAACGCAAATCGCCGCTGGTGTCGAGATAATCAGCACCTGCTTCATAAACTGATTTGTAATTTTATTAAAGTTGGGCTCTAAAGCCAGGAAGAAGGATGGAATTCCCACCATTAACGAAGTAATCGGGGTTAACTGAATTGGCTCAAATGGATATCCCATGACAAAGAAAACGAGGATAAATGATAGCGCCACTGAGTACATGGTCTTAATCAGATACATTGAGGCAACCCGTTCAATGTTATTGATAACCCGGCGACCTTCCTTCAAGACATCAATCATGGCATCAAAATTAGAATTAATCAGTACAAAGTCAGCAATACTCTTTGTACTTTCGCTTCCAGACGCCATGGCAATGCCACAGTCAGCCTGCCGCAGAGCCAACAGATCGTTAACCCCGTCTCCAGTCATGGCAACGGTGTGCTTTTGAGACTGAAGGCCGGCAATCAACCGCTTCTTTTGATCAGGGGTTACCCGACCAAAGACGGTATTTTGGGCGGCAATTTTTCCAAAGTCATCCTCATCTTTAACCGTGGTCATATCAATACGATTGGCGGCATCTTGTATGCCGGCCTGTTGGGCAATTGTTGAAACGGTGGTCGGGTCATCCCCGGAAATCACCTTGATCCGCACATCCTGATTATGAAAATATTGGAACGTGTTAGCAGCGTTGGGGCGAATGACATCGGAAATCAATACCAGCCCAATCAGCTTAGGGGCTTCAAGCGGCTTTCGTGGATCCAAGTCATCAACTTGGGCAACTGCCAGCACTCGGTAACCTTTTTGGGCATTTCGCGTAATCACATTTTGAAC
This sequence comes from Lentilactobacillus parakefiri, assembly GCF_002157585.1. GTDB lineage: Bacteria > Bacillota > Bacilli > Lactobacillales > Lactobacillaceae > Lentilactobacillus > Lentilactobacillus parakefiri. The sequence continues at coordinate 31,207 of NZ_BDGB01000057.1, read as the reverse complement.
CTGCTTATCCAACTGTTCAAAAATGAACTGTGGTGCTCCGAAAACGTAGTCGTGACCGTCACTAAACCCGACCCCACTCCATTTTCGATCTGAGGAGAATGGCACAATCTTTTCGGTCTTTAATTCGGGATCATCAACCGCATCCTTAATGGCATTGGCAGTTTCATTCGCATCCCCGGTGCCATAAGTAATACCGGCAGCCACTTTTTCAACTTCCGCCGCGGAAACACCCTTCATCATTGGAATTGCTTCAACAAATTTCAAATCGCCACTGGTAATCGTCCCAGTTTTGTCCAAACAAATCACGTCGACCCGCGCCAAGGTTTCGATGGCTGGCAGATCTCGCACCAAGGTTTTCTTGCGCGCCAAATGCATCGCTGAAACTGCCAGCGTCATTGAGGTTAACAATACCAGGCCTTCTGGAATCATCCCAATCATCGCAGCGGCGGAGCCCAAAATGGCACGATTAATGCCGGTACCGCCGTATAATTTGGCGACAAACAAAATGATCCCCAAAGGAATAATGACGTAAGTTAACACTTTGATAATCCGGTTAATCGTGTTCAACAGGATGCTGGACGTGTCTTCACCTTGCTTGGCTTCGTTGGACAAATGGTTAACAAAGGTGTCCGCACCAACGGTTGTTACCTGCATTTTGCCAGAGCCGCCGACCAGGTACGTACCGGAAGTCAGTGGATCACCGATATTTTTAGAAATGGTCACCGACTCACCGGTAATCGGGGATTCATCAACTTCGATTCCCCGCGACCGGACGGCAATGCCATCGACCGGAATCTGGTCGCCGCGACCAAGCTGAATGATGTCACCCAGAACAAGATCATCCGAATGGATCTGCATCTCCTCACCATTTCTGATGACGTTAATTTTTCCTTCGGCCAATAACACCATTTTATCAACTTGGCGCTTAGAACGGATTTCTTGAATAATGCCAATTGCGGTGTTAAAGACGGCAATTCCCAGAAACAGCAGATTTTTGTAACTGCCGGTGTAAAACACCAGGGCGCCCAAAACCACGTTAATTAAGTTGAATAGCGTAAACGTATTGTCCCGCAGGATGTCTGAAACACTTCGGGTCAGTGATTGTTCACCCGTATTTTGATGACCCTCTTTAATCAGCTGTTGAACTTGAGACTCACTCAATCCGATTTCGGGATCAACCTTTTGCCTATCACCATCTGCCATCGCTTAACACCTCGCTTTAACACAATTGTACAAAATTACCGGCGAAAATCACATTTATTTGGACACTTCGAATTAAGTTTATGGGATTTTTATGATTTTCACGCCGAAACGTTGCCAAACATTGGCCGGCGGGTATGCTAAAATGAGTCTAACTAACACACAAGGGGGAGAAAACATGTTTCAACCAGATAAAAGCACCTATCAATTAGCTGATGGCCATCAAATACCAAAGCTCGGTTTCGGCACCTACAAAATCGACAATCCTGAATTGATGGATCAAACAATTGCGACGGCTTATGACAGCGGCTATCGACTGTTTGATACCGCGCAGCTCTACCGAAACGAAAAACAGCTGGGTGACGCCATCAAAAAAGTAGCTAGAAGAAAAGATGTCTTCATTACTGATAAGGTTATGGAAATGAACCAGGGCCACGATTTAACCATCAATAGTACTGACTTTTCACTGCAGCAGCTGGGAACTGACTACGTTGATCTCCTATTGATTCACTGGCCGGTCGCCGACCACTTCTTTGAAACTTGGGAAGCAATGGAAGAATTGAAGAAACAAGGTAAGGCCCGATCCATTGGTGTCAGCAATTTCACCCGTTCTCAGTTGGAATTGCTGAAGACCCAGGCTAATGAAATGCCGGTGGTCAACCAAATTGAAACCCACCCTTATCTAACCCAGCAGCCTTTGATTGATTTCGACAAAAAGATGTCAATTGTGACCCAGGCTTGGAGTCCCTTGGGAAGAGGCGTCGTCTTGGATAATCCAATGCTGCTTAAGATGGCACAACATCATGGTAAAACGCTGGCCCAAATCATTTTAAGGTGGGACCTTCAGAGAGGAATCTCCATTATTCCAAAGTCAAAGTCATCAGCAAGGATTAAAGAAAACACTGAACTGGATTTTGAACTCAGCCCAGACGAAATGAGCATGATTGATGTTATGAACAAGAACCAGCGGACTGGCAACGAGCCCGAGCTGGTCTATGAACTTGGTCACCAATATTAATTGATGGCTCAAAAAAAGGGACGCATTCACCATGCCCACAGAAGAACAACGGATGTTGGCCGGTAAACTTTATAACGTTTACGGTAAAGACTTAGCCAAGAAGTACGCTAAAAAAGATCATTTGCTTCATCAAATTAATTTTGCCGAAGAGGGCACCGACGTTCAGAAACGCTTCAAGCAACTGCTGGGTCAATCCGGCAGCAACGTCTACTTCGAGCCGCCATTTTTCTGCGACTTTGGCAAAAATATTCGCGTTGGCGATGATGTCTACTGCAATACCAACGCCGTCTTCCTGGATTCCGGCAAGATTACCATTGGCAATCGGGTCTTGCTTGGCCCTCGAGTTAACTTATTTGCTGCCGGCCACCCAATTGATGCCGGTGTCCGCAATAAATGGCTCGGATTTGCCAAACCGATCACCATCGGTGACGATGTCTGGATCGGCGGTAATGCCACGGTTAATCCCGGTGTCACCATCGGCAATAATGTCGTGATTGGTTCCGGATCAGTCGTGACTCACGATATTCCTGCTAATTCGGTGGCCGTTGGGAATCCCTGCCAAGTCATCCGGCCAATCACCGCTGCTGATAAAGCTGAATGGGAGGCCCAGGAAGCTGCATACCGACAGTCATTACAATAAGTGTCTAAATCTTAGTGAGGAAGTGATGGCATGGCCCTTGGTCAATTGACAAGTCAAATTATATTAATGTTTGTCCTTATGTTAATCGGTGTCCTCATCAACAAAGTCGGGTTCATGCATACCCAGACTTCCAATGATCTCACCAATATCCTGCTATACATTGTTTCACCCTGCCTGATTATTGGGGCATTTGAACAAGCCTATTCAGCCGCTCGGATGAAGCAACTGATGCTGGTATGTATCGGCATCTTTTTCTTTTACATAGTAGAAATCATCGTCGCCAAATTTTCCTTCGGCCGCATCAGTAACATCAACCTACAACGAATTACCAAATATGGCAGTATCTATTCCAATGCCGGCTTTATGGGAATTCCCCTAACCTCTGCGTTGTTTGGGAACGCTGGGGTCTTCTTTGCAGTTGCTTCACTTGCCGGTTTTAACATTTTTAGCTGGACGCATGGCGTTTCCCTCTTTAAAACATCTAAGAAACATCCCGACCACTGGCAGAATTTTCGCGAGATCATTATCAATCCCAACATCATTGCGATCTTTATCGGTCTGATTATTTTCTTACTGTCCTTTCGGCTGCCAACACCAGTCGATCGGGTGATTCACTATGTTAGTTCGATTAACACGCCGTTATCAATGATCGTGATTGGTAACAGCTTGGGAAATATTCGTCTCAGCCGCCAGTTAATCGATTGGCACTTATGGTTGGCGATCTTCTTTCGAAATCTATTATTCCCAATCGTAGCGATGTTCATTTTGCAGGCACTCACGGTTTCCGGTGTTGCCTTGGATACGACCGTGCTGATGGCCGCCTGCCCAACAGCTGGTTTGGTTGTTTTGTTCACCCTGCAGGCATACGGGGATACCAGCCCGGCAGTTGCACTAATGAGTCTGTCAACCATTTTGAGTTTGGCGACCATTCCGGTGGTATTTGCCCTGATGATGGCATTCTAATATCAGGAACAAGTCATGGAAGAGGCCGAAGCATAAGCATTGCGCTTGTGTTTCGGCCTCTTCTGCCATCCAATATTATTTTGCTAAAATCAGCAATTAATCATCGGCACCCTTTTTCAAGAGCTTGCCAGCCACTGGAAGCTGCCCCAACTGGCCAATTTGGTTGTCTGAGACAACAACCGTATTTGTCGGTGAATTAGCCAACTCACTAAAGGCATTAATTGATTGATTTTGGAAATACTTCTCATCCGCGGATGACAAACCGGCCTGCACAGTGTCAATCCGATATTTCTCGGCGTCTGCTCGGGTTCTGGTGGCCTCAGCCTGCGCCTTAGCAGTTGCTTTGAGGGCATCATTTTTCGCTTTGGTGGTCAATTCAATCGATTTAGCCTCTCCTTCGGCCTTGGCAATTGCCGCCACCCGTTCACGATCGGCCGTCAGCTGTTTGTCCATGGCTTCTTGGATCGCCGTGGATGGTGTCAGTTCATCAATGTTAATACGATCAACGTTAATCCCATAGGTGTTGGTCAAGTCGCCAATTGCAACAGCCAGTTCCTGATTAATCTTGGCTGTAGATCCCAGTGCCTCATTCAAATCCATTCGGCCAATAATATCTCGAAGGTGCCCACGGACCAATTGGGCCATTGATTCGACGGAATCGGTATTCTCATATTGATATTTAACGGCGTCGGTCACGTGGTAGTTCAGGGTTAGGCTCGCTGAAACATCAGCGTTATCCTTGGTAATAATTGAGTAGTTGGGCAGTGATTTGGGTTCCATTGCCAAACTCACAGTCCGAATGCGTTGAACAAATGGCAAATAGAAATGAAATCCTGAAGAAACGCTTCGATGATACTTACTAAACGTTTCCACCAACCCCTGGTTATTTTGTGGGACTATCTTGATTCCTAATGGCATGCTGGTCACTCCTTAATTTTTCGTAATGTTAAAATGTTGCCGTTTGCTTCAATCACGGTATAGTTAGCGTGCTTATCTACCTTGGAATTATCATCAATCAGATAACGATAATAAATGCCTGACACTGAAACCAGCCCGCTGTCGATATAAATATCCTTACCGGAGATGACGTGGCCGATAAACTGGCGATGCTCAAAGTTGGTGTTGTCTTCAGCAGCTTTCAACACGCTGACGATATACGCATTCACACTCTGGTTCTTCTCGACTGCTTCAGCGGCAATCTGATTATATAGATCCTGATCGAGCCTCAGCAGGAACCGCTTTTCGTTAGACACTTCTCCCATACCTAACCATCCCCATAGATATTGTTTCAATTTTGATATCATCATGATATCACGCGTGTGTCAATTGAACAACTTAAATAAAAAAAGGATTGACTCTCATCCCCACTTCCAGGGAATCGAAATCAATCCGATTAGGTTTAGTGAAATCCGCAATCGTAACTGGATTGTTAAATTCACCAAGCGATTCAATTGAAAAGTTAACGGACAATCTTTTGCCCCATTACATCAGCCAACTTCTTCAATGCATCGTCACGCGTCTTAATTACATCCATGTTCCAAATGATCGTGTCGATTTCACCACCGGCATAATCAAACTTCTCATAATAGATGTAAGGATCCTTATCGCTGTCTTTAAATGCAGCATCGATCTTGTCAGCGAATCCCTTTGACCAGTCATCGTCATCCATTTCTGGAATATCCTTCTTGGTCACATATCCCTGATCGTTAATCAGATCAACTGCTTTTTTAACTTGTTCGTCGGTGTATTTGAGGTCTTTATCATTATCTCGTTCTTCGGCATCGGCTTTCTTTTCAGCAGCACTTTCCTTTACTTTTTCAGCCATGATAACATCCCCTTTATTTTGATCTACCTTAATGCTAGCACTGATTGAAACCAATAGTTAAGAAAAACGACCATTTCCGCCAATAATATTCCAAACACTTTAAAAAATACCTTGTGGGGGCGTATAATTAGATATAATCTGTAGGTTACAGATTGATCTAATTTGAATATATCATTTTTGAAATGAGGAATTGAATTTTGGACGATAGCCAGATACTGACTAATCTAATCATTGTTATAGTAACGTTTTTCTTCGCTGCTTTCTTTGTGGCAAGTGAATTTGCCCTGGTTCAGACTCGGGCAAGTGCCTTGGAAGAACTTAAGAAAAATCTAGAAGAAGCAAAGGGCGAAAAAGCCAAGGGGTTAAAGAAGCTCAACCGTGAAATTCACATGGTTACCAACCTGAACGAATATCTTTCAACCACCCAAGTTGGTGTCAGCTTGGCTGGAATTATCCTAGGTTATCTGGGTGAATCATTTGTGGTCACGATTTTGGTTGATGTGATGGAAATCCACAACTCGCCAATCGATCCGACCGCTGCTCACGCTGTGGGGGCTGTGCTCGGCATCATTATCTTAACTTATTTGGAAGTTGTGTTAACTGAAATTGTTCCCAAAAATATTAGTATCGACATGCCAATGCAGGTACTGTCATTTATCAGTACGCCACTGCACTATTTTCACGTTATCTTTTACCCGTTCGTCTGGTTACTCAACATTTCAGCCAACGGGATTGTCAAGATACTTGGTTTGAAAGTGGCTAATGAAAATGACGAGTCATTCTCACAAGCTGAAATTTTGAATTTGTCACGAAACGCCGTTAAGAGCGGTGCCCTCAAGCAGAACGATTACCTGTACATGCAGCGGGCCTTTCAGCTGAACGACAAAGTTGCCAAAGATATCATAATCGATCGAACACAACTGGTGGTCATCGACATTACGACAACCGTTAAAGAGGCTGTGCAGGTCTATCTACAGCAGAAGTTCAGTCGAATCCCGGTAGTTGCCAATGGTGATAAAGATAAGATTTTGGGTTATGTCTATAACTATGACCTGATCCGTCAGTCCCAAGTGGATCCCACCATCAAGATTGACCGGTTGCTCAGAGACATTTCAACGACGCCGGAAATGACGCCGATTACTGATGTCCTCCACCAAATGATCCAGAAACGAACACCAATCGTGGTCGTGGTTGACGAGTATGGTGGCACTTCAGGTATCATTACTGATAAGGATATTTACGAAGAGCTGTTTGGAACGGTCCGAGATGAAATCGATCCATCAATTACCGATTATATCTTCAAGCAGCCAAACGGCACTTATCAAGTCAATGGAAAGTTAACCACCCATGACTTTGAGCGCTACTTTGATGCCGACTTCCCAGAGTTCACCAATTCAGACGCCGTTACTTTGGCTGGGTACTTCCTAGATAATTACCCCGATATCAAGGCCGGTGATGTGATCTCATTTGAGAACTTCGACTTCAAGATTGTTGACTATGAAAACTCGTTTATTAACTGGTTCGAAGTCACCAAGCACAAGGTATTACCAAAGCCTGACGATGATCAAGATCATGCAGATAATTAATTTTTGAAATTTCAATAAGACTGTGACAAGACAATTGTTTTGCGAACAGTCTTTTTACATATTTAGAGACGATTTAGACATCTTAACGTTTAAGGGGGATCTAACAAGTGAAAAAGCTATGGCAAAAAACACCCGCTTGGATCACATATACGGTACTGTTTACCGTGCTGATCTGTGTTTTAGTCGGTTGCTTATTCTTAACAGGTCGATCAATGATTTGGGAACTGGACGGAATGGCCCAGCACTACCCCATTTTAGTGCAGCTTAGGCACATGATTCTGTCATTTTTACACAACCCAAGTGGTGGCTTTACCCATTGGGCATGGAATATCAGCTTGGGATCTGATCAGCTGACTAATCTTTCCTACTATGTGATCGGCGACCCATTCAATTACCTGATCGCACTGTTTCCAAAGAGTCAGATTGAAAATGTTTTTGCCTTACTGGTATTCTTGCGAATGTATTTCTCCGGCTTGAGCTTTATGCTGTGGGGGTCATCTTATCAATTTAAGAAGTCTAGTCGCATCATCGGGTCAATCGCCTATGCCTTTAACGGTTATGCTTTGGCAACTGCTTTGCACCATCCATTCTTCATCCTGCCACTGATCTTCTTCCCACTTCTTTGCTACGGCATCGACCGGGTTTTACATAACAAGTCGTGGCTGCCATTGATATTTGCATTTTTCTTGGTCTTTCTAAGCAATTTCTACTTTGCCTGGATCCTTGGGTTTGGTTCAATTGCCTACGTCATTCTTAGAATGTTAAGCCTCAGAAAACGGCCTGATTTTACGCCACTCAAATCATTCGCTAAGTTGGTTCTTTCAGCAGTGATTGGACTTGGAATGGCAGCAATCGTCTTTTTTCCAACCATCATTTTGGCAATGGGCTCCACTCGACTTAATGATAATTTTGCCAATGGGATGACTTTCTTTCCGCTCCAGTATTACTTGGATATTCCTGGGGCAATCCTGCCGACTGGCCGGGCGATGAATTTTTGGCTGGTCATCGGTATCTCTGGGCTGTCGTTTCTTGGCTTGGTATACATGCTGAGGCACTTTAAACGTTATCTGTGGCAAAATGTTGCTTTGATTACCATGTTTATCGGTATCCTGTTGCCAGCTGTCGGAGCGATTATGAACGCTGTCTCAACGCCTTCTAACCGCTGGGCCTTCTTGGTGAACATCCTATTTGGCTTTTCCACGATGGTCTTTATTGAACATGTCAGTGATTTCACTAAACAGGACATCGCCTGGTTCGGCTGGGCTTCAATTGGCCTAATTGTCTTAGTCTGGGCATTTGGCGGCTTCTTAATGAATCTTCAACCCCATGATTTCATCGTTTACGGTTTCTTGCTGTTAACGGTCATTGTGGTGCTGGGAAGCATCGTCTTCGACTGGAAACGATCGACTAAAATCATCCTGGTTTCCACGGTCTTTATGCTGAACTTATCGGCAAACATCATCGGGATCTACAGCCCGCATTCCAGTAAATTAGCGCTGCAGCAGCTGAACCGCGGTCTGGCAACCCGGTTTAGCAACGATTACTTCAGTGGTGCTCAGAAATATTTGCAAAAGCTTCCCGGATTCTTCAGAGTCTCAATGAATCCCCGATACCATTACAATACTCACATTCAAAACTTGGCCAATTATTCAAATACCAATACTGATTTTCCAATCAACAGTGGCTTAAATGACACCTCAGTCTATTTGACCCTGCAGAATGGTTATTTGGGCAAATTCTCACAGTCGGTGGGTAACAGTCAATTTTCGATGAATACGCCGATTGCCCAAGGGGATTATCGAACCGCCTTTAACAACCTGCTGGGCGTCAAGTACATGTTTGCCAAAGCGAACACCAAGAATCCACCGGTCATGCCCTATGGCTACAAGCCGGTTCGTGATAAGAATGGTCAAATTAAAGTCTTTCCTGCCAAAGTGCGGACGGATGCTGTCCAAGCAATTGAAAATATGTATGGAACCACCATTTACAAGTCCAACAACGCACTCCCATTGGTTTATACGCAATTTAACACCGTTTCCCCCAGTACCTATAACAAAATGGGCGCTGTCGACCGTGAACGGGTCATGACGCAAGGAGCCGTGGTGAACAATTCGAAATACAATACTCATCCCCTCAACTATCAGTCACCAAAGAAAAACATTGACTATACCGTCAAAATGGATACGGCTAAGATTATCTACAATGGCCGCCAACTCACCAAGTACCGATTAGGCATTATGAATAAAGCCAACTCGGATAAGCTGGTCGATCAACCGCATGAACAAGTCAGCCTGGGTGCGAACCTGCAGAAGACAAAGGATCTCTTGGCAACCAATCGGTCGATCATTGAAACCAACCATTATAAAAATCTTGATGGGTTAAAAGAAATGACCTCAGACGTCGTTGGCAATCCAATCGACTATACATTGAAGGTCAAGAACCCTAAAGCCACCAAGAATACCGAGTTATTCCTAGTTCTCTCCGGCATCAAACAAACAGACGGTACTCCCGCCGAACACAGGCAGTGGATGGCAAATAAGTTCCTCTTTGACAACAAACTCTATTCACGGATGGGCAAAATGGATGAATATCGTCACAGCATTCTAAAGCCAACCTTTGGCGGTTATATTTTCAATGCCTTTGCTAAAGATCATCAAAACGGCTATAGCCAATACGACAACAATAACCTTTCCAATTACCGCCAAATCAGCAATATCGTCCTTAACCTGGGTTACTCGACTCACCAACGCAAGAACATTGATTTGAACTTCAATCAGGTTAAAAACATTAAGTTCAAATCCGCCAAACTCGTTGCCATGCCGTTCAACAAGACTTACGATGCTCAGATGCAAAAGCTCAAGCAGACCAAGCCTGCCAATTTGAAAGTCAACGGCAATCACGTCAGCGGCACAACTGATAACCCACAATCCGGCACGATGGTCACTTCTATTCCGTACTCAACCGGCTGGAAGTTAACCATCGATGGCAAGCCCGAAAAGACTTTCGTCGTCAATAAAGGCTTCGTCGGTGCCAACCTGCCAGCTGGTCAACATCAGATTAGACTGGACTATACAACACCGGGTATTAATCTTGGCAAGCTGGTATCAGGCATCAGTTGGCTGGCATTCATCATCTTGCTTGGATTTGGTATCTTTGGCCGATTCTTGCCAGAGAAAACGCCACACAAACCGAAGCATGGCAAGGGTTAATGAAATTGTGGTTGCCAACGGGTAACACAATCGTTAGAGTTAGAATAACGAACAAATTGTTCCAAGATCATTTTATGATTATATGAGGAGGTCCACTGTGAGCCCAATAAAAATTTTATTCATTTCAATCGAGGGAAATACCCGTTCATTCGTTAAAAATCTGACCAGTTATGCCACCGGGATGCACGACCAGGATCCTACCAACCCATTGGTCCTGTCAAAAGAAATCAGTGAACAAACTGACTTCGCTGACGAAACCGACCCGTTTTTCGCCTTTGTACCAACCTATTTAGATGGTGGCAACGGCATTGATAACGGCGTCAAAGAGTTGATGACCAACGCTTTGGGCGAATACATTGCTTACGGTGATAACGCCAAATTGTGTCACGGAATTGTCGGCAGCGGCAATAAGAATTTTAATGAGCAGTACTGTTTGACTGCTAAGCGTTACGCCTCGCAATTCAATAAACCATTTCTGGCCGACTACGAACTCCGTGGGACCGGCCGCGATGTTGAACGGATTTACAAACTGCTGGCACAAAGTTAATTGTCTTTGTAAGAATCATTTTTGTTTGAGGTGATCATAAATGGCTCAGTTTAAAGTTCAACCAAGTTTTTGGAAAATCTTTCCGGATGTGAAAATTGCTGTGATTACGGTTCATCACTTAGATAATCACGACAAAGGCCAAGTCCCGCCCAAAATGCTTGAAGAAGCCAATGCAAGCGTGGCTGATTTAATTCCTGACGAACCCATCAGTGCAAATCCGTTAATTTATGAATGGCGGGAAGCCTTTCGAAAGTTTAAGACCAAAAAAGGGGCCCGATTCGCTGTTGAAAATTTATTGAAACGAGCCAAAAAGGGGAATCCCGTTCGCAGTATCGATCCGCTTGTGGATGTCTATAATGCTGTTTCACTGAGAACCGGATTTCCAATTGGTGCCCTTGATCGCAACAAAATCCAGGGTAACATGCAGCTAACGGTGGCTGATGGCGGTGAGCCCTTCACAGCAATTGGTGAGGATGAACCTGATCCGGCACTTGCCGGTGAGGTGATCTACCGAGATGATGCCGGCGTCACCAGCCGTTGTTGGGCCTGGCGTGATGCCAAACGGGTTGAGACGACTGACGACTCGACCGATATCTTAATTTATTCCGAATGCTTAATACCTGAATGGCGTGACAACCACGAGAAGGCGATGAATGAATTGACTACCAACATCGAGAAGTACCTGGGGGCCACCACTCAAACCCAGTACGTTGACCGTGACCATCCAGAAGTGACCTATTAGCACCACAGCCACATGTCCTACGATTTGACTAATAAACAACCAACTAAATAAAGTGATTGATCGGACTTTTGGGTAATACCCGCAAAGTCATGATCAATCACTTTTTGATTTGCATTAGACTGGTTTTCGTTGAGATTGACGTCGGTTCATGGCCCATAAGATAACCACAAAGACAATAATCAAGCCAGCGGCTAGTAAAAATAATTCTTTATATGACGCAAAGTCCAGTACAATCCCACCAATCAGTGGTCCAACCGCCCGTCCGCATGACATAAACAGATTGTATAATCCTTGGAATTTCCCCCGCTGCTGAGGTGTCGACAGACTGTCAATCCAGGCTGGGATGCCGGGAAAACCAATCATTTCACCAATCGTCGTGACAATCATCACCAAGACAAAAGCGGTATAATCACGGGCAAAGATCAGCCAGATGAACGATGCCGCAAAGATTGCCACCCCGACATAGGTCTGGGTACTGAGCTTGAAGTGTGTTCCAATTCGGTTCACAAACGGCTGGCCGATGACAATCATCAACCCATTCAAGGTCCACAATAAGCTGTAGTTTTCAAAGGGAATGTGCAGACTCGTCATGTGGACAGGAAGGACGCTTTCCCATAGGGCGTACGCCAGGTACACTGACAGGACTACCCCACAAATTGCGAGAATCATGCCGCCAACTTTAGTTTCAACCGGAGCGCCAGGCTTGACCGGTTTCCCTGGTGCTCGTCGATCAACATGAACGTTGAATTCAAAAATCGTGATAAGGACCAGTGCCGCATAGAAAGCCGAGGTAACGGTAAACACCAGTGTAACGCCGTGCTTCAGTAGGAAACCAACCATCAAAGTACCAATCACAATCCCAACATTTTGGCCAATATACAAGATATTAAAAATATCACGAGTAGAACGGGTCTTAATGCTGGCCGCATACGAGTTCAACAGTGTCAGACAGGCACCGTCCCCGAAGCCAACGAATAGCAGCATGATTCCAAACATCGGCCAGCCGTGGAAGAAGACCAGCGTAAAGATAGCGGTTGTTGAAATCAGCGAACCGATAATCGTTGCTTTGTAGGGAGACCAGCGATCAAACAGATAACCGCCGAGATAATTCCCCAGCATCATACAACACGACATTGCCAGTAGAACCATTCCGGCTAACGTTAACGACTTATGTAGGTAGTTATGCAGATACACCGTCACCAGGGGCCACATGAAGGCCGCCCCAGCATTTAGAATCAATGAATACACAATGACAGAATTAAATCTAATTTCACTTCGTTGTTTTATCAATTGCTCAGTCCCCTCTTACACTCGTTTTGACCACAAAATCTTCTACATCCATTTTCGCATATTAACGGCAGAAACTGTATTTATTACGAAAGAATATTTAAAATAAGTCCTTTTTCAGTCGAATATCGTCTTGATCGGTAATCTGTCTGAGCACGCGGCAGGGGTTGCCGACTGCCAAGGAATTGGCCGGAATATCTCGGGTCACCACACTGCCAGCCCCAATCACTGACCCGTTACCGATCGTAACCCCGCCGATCACAGTGACATTGCTGGCTAACCAACAGTTATCTTCAATCGTAATTGGCTTGCTGTATTCCTTACCAGGCAGATCATTCTTGGCTGCAAAATTCCGGTCCTGGTAACGCAATGGATGCATCGGTGTGACCAGACTGATATTAGGGCCAAATAAGACGTTTTCGCCAATGGTAATCATGCCAGTATCCAAAAAAGTGATGTTGGTATTACCGTAGAAATGATCGCCAATCTTGATGTGAGTGCCATAATCAACGAAAATTGGTCCTTGCAGATAGATTCGCTCAGATGAATTTGGCAGCAGTTTTTTCAACAACTCAGCCCGTTTCTCAGCTTCATCATCAAAGGTGTCATTGTATCGTTTGGCTAATCGATGCGCCAACCGCTGGCGAGATCGCAATTCAGGGTCACGAGGATTGCTCAGCTTACCAGCAAGCATTCTTTCATCTTCATTCATCATTAATGCCTCCAAACCTTTGGGTTATAGCTATCATAGCATAGGCAGCGTGGAATGAGAGGCGTTTTGATCCCAGAATTTAAGCAAAGAATCGAGTTATTCCTGCTCCTGGAATGACTTGATTCTTGGCTTAAATGGCCGGGATCAGCCTCTCATTCCACGTTTAAGTTAAGTAACAGTAGAACTCAAAAGGGACTGAGACATAACTTACAAGCAGTTATGTCCCAGCCCCTGATGAAATAGACGGTTAAATTATTTAACTAAAGCAAATTTATAGTAATGAAGCGGTGTGTTGCCATATTGAACCTTGATGGCATGGTTAGCTTTGTTGACAATGAGGAAATGGGTGTTGTCAGTAAATCGCAAGTAGAACTTGTGGTAAGTCTTGCTGCCGCGTTCACGGTAAGTAATGCCCCAGAAGGTCTTTGAATAAGTGGCGACTTTGTAGTTGGCGAAGTTAATCAGCTTCTTTTGGTACTTGCCATTCTTATACAAGCCCTGGTTCAAACCACCCTTTTGGCTGAAGTTGGTAACAACGCTATAGCCATTGTTATTACCTGATTGCCAACGACCAGTCGGTTCTGAAATGGTGATCTTGCTGCTGGTTGATTTGGAACTTGAATTAGTCGTCGTTGCCGTCGAAGTCTTGGGGGTCTTAACGGTCATAATTCGATAGAAGTATGAAGTTGATGACTTCCGGGCATAGACATAAAGTTTCTGGTTGGCTTTGATACTGGTATGCAGTTCAGCACTGAATTTCCCAGTTGAGCTGTCAGCTGTCGTGCTGGCAATGGTTGTCTTGTTAGTGTTTCGAACAATAATCGAAACCCCTTTGGTAGCAGTTCCGCTAACTGCCTTTGAGGTCGTGTAGATATTATTGACTTTAAGTGACGGAGAACTTGCAGAAGCGCTGACACTGAACCCGATCAACAATGATGCGAGGACAGCAAAGAACGCGATAAACTTAAATTTCTTCATTTGATATTGCTCCCTAATCTTTATTTTGCATGATTCATTATAAGGGATATGGGCAAAAAAAGCCGTCAAGTCGGCCTTCATTTATCCTTTTCTTAAGAAATCCGTCACTGATTAGTCATACAATTGAGCCGACTGATTATGAAAAGGATCTGCTTGTAAATTTTATTCATTTACATTGACAATTCGCTTTTGTTGGGGTCACATGTGTTATATAATGTTGGGGAACTGGTATAGACATATACCAAATTACTTAGTTAATATTCTGATAGGAGTGAACATTTTGCCAACTGAAAGACGTTCTTTGATTATGCTCTTCGGAGCGACTGGTGACCTTGCCACTCGTAAACTTTATCCCGCAATGTTAAAGCTTTTCGAGAAGGGAAATATTCGTGATCACTTTGCTGTGATCGGAACTTCCCGTTACAAGTTCGATGATGAAAAATACCGCGAAATGGTGATCAAATCCGTTTCCAAAGAATCGACTAATAAAAAACAAATTGCTGATTTTGCCAGCCATTTCTACTTTGTAACCCATGATGTGACTGATCTCGAACACTACTCTGTATTGAAAAACAAAGCCAACGAGCTCGACAAGAAGTATGAATTGAACGGCAACCGCGTGTTCTACATTTCAATGGCACCCAACTTCTTCGGAACCGTTGCTAAGAACCTTAAGGCCCAACACCTTCTCTCAGAAGGAAACGGCTTTAACCGTCTGGTAATCGAAAAACCATTTGGCCGTGACTTCGAATCAGCTAAGCAATTAAATGACGACTTAAGCAATGCCTTTGAAGAAGACCAGATCTTCCGAATTGACCATTACCTGGGTAAGGAAATGATCCAAAATATCGAAGCCATTCGTTTCGGTAACACCATTTTCGAAGCCCTCTGGAACAACCGTTACATTGATAACATTCAAGTCACCCTTGCTGAAAAGCTGGGTGTTGAAGAACGTGCCGGCTACTACGATAACTCCGGTGCCCTTCGTGACATGGTTCAAAATCACATTATGCAGATTGTGAGTTTGCTTGCCATGGAACAACCGGTTGCGTTTAAAGATACCGATATCCGTGCTGAAAAAGTTAAGGCCTTACGTAGCCTGCGGGTATACAATGTTGCTGAAGCATCAAGCAACTTTGTCCGCGGTCAATACGCTGCGGTTGGTAACGACAAAGAATACCGTGAAGAAGATGGTGTTCCAAAGGATTCCAACACTGAAACCTTTGTTGCCGGTAAGTTATTATTCGATAACTACCGTTGGTCGGGCACACCGTTCTATATCAGAACTGGTAAGAAACTTGCTGATAAGTTTACCCGGGTTGACGTTGTCTTCAAGAAGCCGCTAGTTGACATCTTCGCCTTCCCACAAAGTGGCAGTGCACCATTGAGTGCCAACGTCTTGACGATCTTTATCGAACCAAACCAAGGCTTCTCATTGATGGTTAACGCCAAGAACTCCGAACAAGGATTCCACACTGAACCCGTTCAACTGCAATACCTTGAAGATTCAAAGCGAACCAGAGAAACGCCACAGCCATACGAACGTTTAATCCACGACGTTTTGAAGGGCGACGGTACTAACTTCGCCAGCTGGCCTGAAGTTGCCAGTGCATGGAAGTTTGTTGATCAAATCCGTCGAGTTTGGGATATTCAGCAACCAATGTTCCCTAACTACATTCCAGGATCAATGGGCCCAGTTTCAGCTGATGAATTGCTTGCCCGGGATCACCGTGAGTGGGTATACAAATTAAATAAGTAATTAATGATTGTTTAAGCTGATCGAAGACAAAATTGTTTTCGGTCAGTTTTTTTATTTGAAAATTCTCCCTTACAATTACTCTGGTCAGATGATCCTTTTTTAATTTAAAAGTTTACGGCTGATCAGCTCCAAACACAGCTCCCGAAACACCAAAAAATCAGAAACGCCAATTTAAATAACGTCTCTGATTTTTTCCTACTTACGATTATTCTGCGCATAGACATTCACTAACGCGCTTAAAGTTTGTATCCAAAGAAGTGTTTAGCGAAACGATACCGATGGTTGCCCATAATAGTAAAACAAGCCGAAAGCAATCAAAATAATCACTATAACAGCAACTACAATTAGGGCATACATAGCTGTGTGTTTCGTTTTCATCTTATTTGCCCCCATTTTTTCATGAATCTTAAATAATGATGCGAATTATGGAATTCTCAGTTCCGAAGGTGTAACTTCGCTCCATCCTAGAATACGCCTATGTATGAATGATAGAAGTCACATTACTCGCTTGGCGTGTGGAAAGCGTGTTAATTATACTGATTTATAGTGTCAGCTCCCTGTATTCAGAATACGCTTTATTTTGCATTTATGTAATTATACGATCGTCATTTTAAATATTGGATGCGCCACATATTTATTTCATGTAAATTTTTACCATTTATCTGAAAATCCACCAACTATTTTTCTTAACAATTAACCGCGTAAATTATCCAAGCACCTATAGAGCAGTTATTTTGATTTTTGTAAGCGTTTCCCGAAAAACAACTTTTCATTTTCACAATCTCTCATCTAACAAATTCGGCATACTGTTCTAACGCGTTTTTGTTTCACTTTCTATTTGTGAGATGGTACACTAATTGTGTAGTAATTCTTATATAGAAAAGGATGGTTTTGAAATGGCTGATCAAAAAGCAAACATTGGTGTTGTTGGAATGGCTGTTATGGGCAAGAACTTGGCCCTTAACATTGAAAGCCGCGGTTACACTGTTGGCATTTTCAACAGAACCGGCTCCAAGACTGAAGCAGTTATCAAGGATCATGGCGACAAGAAACTCGTTCCAAGTTACAAGATTGAAGATTTTGTTAACTCACTTGAAACCCCTCGTCGAATTATTTTAATGGTTAAGGCTGGCAAACCAACCGACGCCGTTATTGATGAATTACTGCCACTCCTCGATAAAGGCGATGTCTTGATCGATGGTGGTAACACTAACTTCCACGATACAATGGCCCGTAATGCCCGTCTCGATAAATCAGGAATCAACTTTATCGGCATGGGTGTCTCCGGCGGTGAACTTGGTGCGCTCCAAGGCCCTTCATTAATGCCAGGTGGCCAAAAAGAAGCTTATGATTTGGTAGAGCCAATTCTCAAGCAAATTGCTGCCAAAGCACCTGCTGACGGTGAACCTTGTGTGACCTATATTGGACCAAATGGTGCTGGACACTACGTCAAGATGGTTCATAACGGAATTGAATATGGTGACGAAGAGTTAATCGATGAAAGTTATAACATTTTAAGAAACCTTGCCGGCTACTCAGTTGATGAATTGGCTGACATCTTCAAAGATTGGAACAAGGGCGAACTCGACAGCTACTTAATCGAAATTACCGCTGATATTTTAACCCACAAAGACGATCTTGGCGATGACAAGACCAAGCCAATCGTTGATATGATCCTTGACCGAGGTGCTAACAAAGGAACTGGTAAGTGGAGTTCACAAGATGCCCTTGAAGTCGGAGTTGACCAGTCAGTGATCACCGAAGCCGTCTACGCCCGTTACATTTCAATGATCAAGAACGAACGTGTTGCAGCTTCCAAAGTTTTGCCTAAGCCAGAAGGCAAGGTTGACTTTGACAAGAAAGAAATCGTTGAAAAGGTTCGTGAAGCCCTCTACTTCGGTAAAGTTATGAGTTACGCCCAAGGCTTTGCCCAATTAAAGGCCGCTTCAGAACAATATAAGTGGGATATCAAGTTAGGCGAAATGGCTAAGATTTGGAGAGCCGGTTGCATTATTCGTGCCCGCTTCCTTCAAAACATTACTGATGCCTATGACAAGAACCCAGATTTGCAAAACTTACTGCTGGATCCATACTTCACGGATATTGCCAAGAAGTACCAGGAATCAGCACGTGACGTTGTCGCACTGGCAACTAAGGCTGGCGTCCCAGTACCATCATTAGCAGCCGCTGTCTCATACTACGATTCATATCGTTCAGAAGTGGTCCCAGCAAACTTGCTGCAAGCACAACGTGACTACTTCGGTGCCCACACGTACGAACGTGTCGACCGCCCAGGGAGTTTCCATTATACTTGGTATGAAGAACAATAGAGTGCCCTTTAAGCCGGTTAGCTTTTGAGCATTAGTTTAATAACGACCCTTAACGCTGCTTTTGCGTTAAGGGTCGTTATTGGACTAAGCGGAGAAAGCTGGCTTAAATAGCACGTTTCCACTAGCTAGAAGTTGAGAACACTGCTACTAATCTACATCTGGTATGAAGAACAATAGTGAGCGACGAAACCCGGGTTGACCCCGGAACATAAGTCAGAAAAATCATGGATGAACGATTCTTGTTCATCCATGATTTTTTTGGCTTATGTGGTTGGGGGTCAGGGTTGTCGGAGCTGTCCTCAAAGGCAGCCTAGTCTGAAATGAACGAAAGTAAAGTAACTAAGCCGAGTATCAGTGGTAATTTTGCCATAGTTTCATCGTTAATTTGATTGATGATGTTCTTAGTTATCCTTTGTGTAATCTTCACGTCAATAACTCTTCTTATTGAGAATCTCAGTTTGAATAGTGTCAACTTCCAACTTTATATATCCCCATACAGTGAATATCATCATACAACCACCTAAAAAGACCAAATAGTGAGAATTCCCCCCTACTTGACCCATATTAATTAAAGACTTGATTAAGCACTATCCTTGTTCGCCAGCCTGAATCTTCTTGCCAAATTCAGTTTCGTCAAAATGATCAATCACGTTCTGCAAATCCACCTTGGTTAGACTGGCACCAAACAATTCACTGCCGGGTTCCGTCATGATGCCGTCGGCGATGTTGTAGTGCACGACGGTGTCAAAGCCCATGGTGTCCACAAATTGGGCAACTTGATCGACAGCGGCTTTGTTGTCACCAGCTACAAATAACGCTTTGCGATTCTCCGCCCCAGCTGGCTTGGCCTCTTCCTGTAAATTGTGATAGCCCATGTGATTAAAAGTTTTCACCACGGTGCTCTTATTAAAATACTGCTGAACCTGTTCACTGGAGGTTGATGAAGGATCCAAAACTTCTTCTCGAATCCCGTCAGTTTCCCACCAGTAATTCATGGCGTCAATCACTAATTTACCCTTCAGCAGCTTCGGTTTAATGTTTTTATACCGACTCAACGGAATCGCCAAGATAATCAAATCACTTTTAGCAACGACACCCTGGTTAGTTGCTGGAACTGCCCCTGGCACCAAAGTTTCGATAGTCATGGCAATTTTCTCAACCGATCCTGATCCGGAAATCCGCACGTGATAACCAGCTTTTAATGCTAACTGAGCTAAAACAATGCCCACTTTGCCAGCACCCAAGATGCCCACATTTTTAATTTCAGCCATGACTAGCCCTCCTCGGACAAAATTTCTTTAACGCGTGGAATCACCTTAGTTGCGTATAGCTCAATCATGCGTTCACGCTGCGCAGCCGTTTGGTTTCCGGCTCCGTAGACCAAGTCGAAGCGACCGAGGTTCATCAGGTTAATGGTGCGGGCCATCCGTTGAGCGACGTGCTCCGGATTGCCCACGTAAAATGACCCAACCTTGGTTTCGCCGTCAAACTGTTCCCGGCTCATCGGTGCCCAACCGCGGGTCAAGCCAATGCGGTCGAAATTGGCTTTAATGTTCTTCCAAGCCACTTCAACGGCTTCGTCCTCGTCGTCGGCAATAAAGCCATGGGAGTGAACGGCAACGGGTTGAACCGGCATATTGTATTTTTCGGCAGCCTTCTTGTACAAATTCAGATACGGCACAAACCGATCCGCCTGGCCGCCGATAATTGCCAAGATAACCTTGTAACCATACCGGGCGGTCCGAATAATTGATTCGGGTAAGCCGCCAATACCGATGTAAGTTTCAATGCCGTTATAATCGGTCTTGGGATAGACATCCTGATTCTTCAAGGATTGGGTAAACTTGCCATCCCAGGTAATCGGCTTTTCTTTAATCAGTTGGCTGTACATCTCTAATTTTTCATTGAATAAATCATCATAGTCGGTCAAATCATAGCCAAAGAGTGGGAATGATTCGGTGAAGGATCCCCGTCCAAGCATCACTTGGGCACGGCCTTGAGATAAGAGTGGCGAATCGTTCATAGACCCGCACTGGATCATCCGAGCTTAACACAGTGACAGCAGTCGCCAACTTAATGCGGTCAGTCACCGAGGCAAGTGCGCCTAAGACAATTTCGGGGCTCGAGACACTGTAATCGGGACGATGATGCTCACCAATCCCAAAGACATCGACACCCAACTTGTCGGCCAACTCACCCTCCTTCACGATTTGGCGAATGGATTGGCCAGCCGTCAACAGCTCGCCGTCTTCTCCCCGAACGATATCGCCAAACGTTTCGAGGCCAAATTGTAATTTATCTACATCAACCATGCTCATGCTTTTTCCTCCCGTTGCTTACTTTTTGTAAGTATGATAATAGGTTATAGTAGTTTGGGGGAAATTGCAACGAAAATAGCTGGGGAAATTGCCTCAAGAAGTTCGAAGCATCCTCCGTTGTAAATTTGCAGCATGGTCTGTATACTTGCATCAGGAGGTGGAGATATGAAAACAACCAATCTCGGTATTAGAAACATCAAGCCCATTTCTGAGCTACGGTCGTACAATAAGCTTTTAGAAGAAGTAACCCCCGAGAATCCGGTCATTCTGACTAAAAATGGCTATGGTAAGTACGCGATTGTTGATATTGATGAGTTCGAGAAGTTCGAACAAAGTCAAGTAGCTGATGAGTTAGTCCAGATTGTTGAACATGCACGTAAAGGCTCCTTGCATTCACTAGAAGATGTTGAAAAGGAAATCAGGAACCGATGACTTATTCTTTAAACCTTTATGACGATGCCGTAAATGATCTAAAGTCAATCACCACTTACTTGGATAATCAATTCGACAGATCTGTCAGCGATAAAATATTATCAAAGCTGTTTGACCAGCTTGACAATTTGAGTGATTTTTCAAAAGCTGGCAAACCAGTAGAAACTATCGCCGAAGGAATTGATTTGCCTGAAGTTTACTATCTTAGAACTCCCAAGAACACAGTCTTGTATGAAGTTGATGGTACGCAGCCAGCAATCAATGTCCTTCGTATTTTGGATAACCGACAAGATGTTACTGTTCGACTGATTAAATATCTGAGTGATTATAAATTAAAAAAATGATGTATTATAAAAAGTCTCTCGGCAACTGCTGAGAGACTTTTTTCGTGATTCCCTGGTTATTGCGTTTCACTTGAATGCACTTATTGCACGACTGTATTTTGCCATTATGATTGTCAAAGATTATTAATAGATATATCGCCAACGACTTTATCTGAAAATTCCATACTGACAGAAAAGGGAAGCGTCAATCTGACCACTTCCTTTTTTCTGCCTTTTTCTAATTGGTTGAGTAAATATCCTCAAATCATCACCAACCTAACCAATCGCTTCTTCAACCGCATCCCGCAACTCCCGAGTAGCACTCGCTGGATCGGCAGCCTTCATAATTGCAGAAACCACTGCCACCCCGTCAACGTGCGCGCCGTCAATCGCCTCGACGTTATCAGCCTTCAAGCCGCCAATTGCATACACGGGAATATCCACCGATAGCTTGATCTTACCAAGGGTCTCCACCGAAGTATGAACCGTCTTAACGTGAGTCATTGTTGGGAAAATGGCGCCCGTTCCCAAATAGTCGGCGCCCATTTCTTCTGCAATTTTGGCCTGCTTCAAAGTCTTAGCCGTTGCCCCAATAATCTTCTTTGGCCCTAATATCCGACGAGCAATGTCCACTGGCAAATCACTTTGACCCAAATGGACTCCGGCAGCGTCAACGGCTTGGGCAATTGCTCTGACCCGAATTGGTGTCGGCCACCTCACCTTGATTGATTTTGACACAGTTGAGTTAAGCAATCTCAATCGCCAGCAGTTTAAGCTCAGCCAAGTAGACATGCCAAAAGTGGTTGCTTTGAAGCAGAATCTGCAGGAGTTCAACCCATTTATCGAAATTAAAATTCACCAGGTGAAAGTGACTCATGACAACGTAAAGGAATTATTTGCGGACGCAGACATCATCACCGAAGCATTTGATAATCCGGCTGCAAAGGCCATGCTGCTGGATGCCGCATCCGAGTTCTATCCCGATAAGCCGATTGTGATGGGTACCGGGATGGCGGGAATCCACAGCTCCAACACCATTGTCACCAAGCATCCCCGCGAAAATTTGTACATCGCGGGGGACGGTGAATCTATGGGTGCTGAAGGTCTGATGGCCCCCCGGGTTATGATTGCCGCCGGCCACGAAGCCAACATGATTACCCGGCTAATTTTAGGAGATACAGAAATCTGAGGAGGATTTATTCATGACAAACGAAAAAGATGAGTTAATGATTGGCGGACACGCCTTCACCTCTCGATTTATTTTAGGTTCAGGAAAATATTCATACGATTTGATTGATTCAGCCATTCATAATGCGAAAGCCCAAATCATCACGATGGCACTTCGTCGCAACAAGACCGGTAAGGAAAATATCTTAAACTACATTCCTGAAGGGATCACAATCTTGCCTAACACCTCAGGATCGACTAACGCGGAAGAAGCAATCAGAACAGCTCGAATTGCCCGCGAACTCAGCGGCAGCGATTTTATCAAGCTGGAAGTGGTTCCCGACAAGAAATATTTGATGCCGGATAACTATGAAACCCTCAAGGCAACCGAGGTTCTGGCTAATGAAGGCTTCATCGTCATGCCGTACATGCTGCCTGATTTGAACATTGCTCACCAGTTAGTGGACGCCGGTGCTGCAACCGTGATGCCTTTAGGCGCCCCAATTGGGACCAACAAAGGCCTGTCAACAAAAGATCTCATCCAAATCCTAATCGATGAAATTAACGTACCAATCATTGTTGACGCCGGAATCGGCCGACCAAGTCAAGCAGCCGAAGCGATGGAAATGGGTGCCGCAGCTGTCATGGCCAACACGTCAATGGCGACTGCCGGCAACATTCTCCTAATCGCTGAGGCCTTTAAGCTGGCGGTTGAAGCCGGCCGCAAAGCCTACCTGGCAAAACCAGGCCGGGTCATCGAACACGGTGCGGTCGCCTCATCGCCACTTACTGGTGTCAGCGCGGTGAAATAGGGGCGGTCATATGACAACAACCCAATTAACACAGTTAGCTCATCGCTTGGATACAATTAACCAATTTAAGACAAATGAGGTTGGTCAAAACCGGCTAGTGTATTCACCGACCTGGGTTGAAGCGCAAAGACAAGTTATCAAGTGGGGGTTTGAGCTTGGGTTTCAAGTGAGTGTTGACGATTTTGGCACTGCTTATCTGGACATGTCGGGAACTACTACATCCAAAACTGTCATTGCGACCGGCTCGCATATTGATACGGTTGCCCAAGGGGAAAATATGACGGTTTATATGGCGTTCTCGGTGGTCTTCAGGCAATTGAGAACCTCGTTGCAAAATTCGGTCGCCCGAAAAAGACCCTTCGCTTAATCTCATTTAATGAGGAAGAAGGCAGCCGTTTTCCAGACACCTTTACCGGTTCGAAACACTACACTGGACAACGTGTCGATTTGACCATGAAGGATCCTGCCGGCATCCAATTTGACGACGCTAGAAAACATGCCGTCGCTGAGTTGAAACTGCCAGGAGTTCGCCATGAATTACCCGATTTGCCCACTAGCTTTACCGAACTGCATATCGAACAAGGTCCCCGACTAATTGATGGTGGTCTTCAAATCGGCTTAGTCACCGCGATTGTCGGTCAGCGCCGATATACCGTCACCGTCAGGGGAATTGCCAATCACGCGGGGACGACACCAATGAATGACCGTGCCGATGCGCTCCAACGAGCAGTTGACCTCATCGTTGCGCTTCGAAATGCGGCTAGCCAGTTGAAGTCGGATTTGACCTTCACGGTTGGGGAAATGCACGTTTCGCCCAACACGTCTAACGTCATCCCCGGCCTGGTCACGTTTACCATTGACTGCCGAAACAACGATGAAGCCGTATTGGATCAATTCGAACACCTCATTCATCAAATTGTTGAAACACCGTCGCACGCCAAGATATCAAGCTCAGTGAACCGTTGGGCTGAAAGCAATGTCACCCATTTAGATGATCAATTACTCGAAAATAATCAACAGCTCGTCGATCACTTGGGCTTCAAATCAGTTCAACTTGCTTCGGGTGCCGGCCACGACAGTCAAATCATGGCTAAGGTGACCCGAACAACGATGATTTTTGTGCCAAGCATCAATGGCATCAGTCACGCGCCAGAAGAAAATACGAGTGAAGCCGATTTACTTCATGGCGTCGAATTATTAGCAGCAAGCCTCCACCAACAAGCCTATTAAGTCTGGGGGAAATATTGTGAGACACATTAGTATCACTGCACAAATTGGAATTGGGATGATTGGCGGGGCACTTCTTGGATTGGCATTTGGTCCAAAAATTGCCGGCGTTCAATTATTAGGAAATATTTTTCTTCGCCTGATTCAAATGGTCGTCGTCCTGCTCATTTTCGGGGCGGTCATCGAAGCACTTGGTAGTCTAAAATCCGATCAACTGGGAAGATTGGGTGGTAAAACTGCCATGTGGTTCCTGATCACAACGTTGATTGCAGCAGTCCTCGGCTTGGCAATTGGTTACGCAGTCAATCCGGGCAGTGGCATTAAGCTGGCTTCAGTCAGCACGTCGGCAACGGTTGCCAAGGCGGGAACTAATTTTAGCCAAACTGTCTTGGATTTCTTCCCAACAAATATCTTTGATGCCCTCGCCAAAGGGAATGTCATTCAGGTCATTATTTTTGCGATTTTGTTCGGAATTGTTTTAAACCGTGCCAATACTGACGGCAAATTCAATCAAGTCTTGCGTTTCGTCAAACAGATAAACCAGCTAACTGTCAAGCTGGTGATGCTGGTGATGAAGCTTGCCCCGATTGGGATTGCTGCTCTGATGGCCTGGGTTACCGCAACCAGCGGGATTAAAGTGATTCTACCCCTACTCAAATTCCTCACGGCATTTGGGCTCGGGTCGGTAGCTTTCTTGATTGTCCTGTTTGGCTTTATCAGCTGGTACGCCAAAGTGCCGCTGCGCGGATTGGTCCGTGGCTTTTCAAGAATCATTTTGGTTGCATTTACAACAACTTCTTCGGCCATTTCATTACCAATTGAAATGGAAGACGCTGAAAGCCGGTTGGGGGTTGAAAAATCAATCAGCCAACTGGTTCTACCATTGGGAATGGCGTTAAATAGCAACGGGCTGGCAATGTATTTATCATTGTCATGCCTAACGCTTACCCAACTGTATGGAATGTCCGTTTCACCAATGTCAATGGTTAAAATTGTCTTACTATCGGTCATTGCTTGCCTGGGAACAGTGGTTGTTCCCGGTGGCGGCCTGGTAGCCTTGACAATTGTTGTCCCAACTTTGGGACTGCCATTGCAAAGAATTGCCATTTTAGCCGGCATCGATTGGTTCTCAGGAATGTTTCGAACGGTCCTCAACGTGGTTGGAGATACAACAACCGCGATTGCAGTCGCATCGGACGAAAAATTACTCAACAGAGACCCATATAAGGTTCATGCTGACAAAATGGCGCCAAAGCACAACTTGTGAGATCACTTCTTCGATTAAATGTTCCATAGATTTACGCGGGGAAAACCTGCGACACTTTTCTACCACAATTAAAGAGCCAGTCCCATGAGATTACTAGACGTCTCGTGGCACTGGCTCTTTTATGACTAGACATGATTTCTAGGCCTAGTGAAATTCGTTCAGTTGTGTTCTCACCTCAAATCAGGATCACACAACTCCACTCTTAGTGGATAACGCACAGATTTTCATGCAATTAGTAAAAAAGATGGTCCAAATCCGGACTCATCTTTCTTTTCTTGCTGATGCACTAGAGCTAATTGCCCTGCTGCACCACCTTCTATTCATGGTGGCTAATACCACCTAATCGTTCAATCGTTTCTTGCTTGAGGTAGTAAGGGGTAACTCCATCGTCAATGGCTTTGGTTAACAACCCCTGGGCCTGCTTTTGAGCAAGAATCGTCGGTACCTTCAAAGACATGACTGATTTGTTGATCACCATTTGATGGACGTCAACGTCGGTCTTGTATTGCAACTTCTTGGTGCTTTGCTTTTTCTTTGATTTTTCGGTCTTTCCTTTAGCCATGAAAATCCCTCCCCACTACTCTGTATAGCTCAATAATAGCAAATTCACAATTGAATGTATATTCAAAAGCCTAGTCGCGATCGGGAACTTTTTGGAATTTTTCTTGATACCATTGATCCCAAGAACCGGCTTTCAAGCTCCCATTTTGATCATACGCCGGGTTGATCACTGAAATCACGTGTTTAAGGTCCTTGCCGCGTTGTTCCAGTAAATCTTTTCTCATCTGTTCAGGAGTGAAGGACTTGTTTTCGAAAATATAATGGTTAATATCGGCTAGGTAATAATCCACTTTATACTCAGCCAAAATTTCCAAGTCATTTTTCTTGAACCATCGAAGGTAAAAATCGATAAAGTCTTCCACTGCTTTGTTGGTTGCTGTCTCATCTAACTTGTCGAAAGATATTACATCTGCCACAGTGACACCTCCTCTTGTATTTCCATTATGCCACAAATCCTGTATTTACGTCTAATTTAGTAGTATTATTAAGTTGAATCCAATACAAACAAAGGATGCGGATAAAATGTCAGATCGAAAAGTTTACACAGATTATTTCTTTGACGAACCAGCTTATAATACCCATGATGGTGGCTTCGTTCCCCTGGAGGAACCCACCACACCACAACAGCCACTTAAGATTCCGGAATTGCTGCAACCGGATAAAGAGACTGAGTCCGACATGTATTACACGGTTATCGCTCAAACGGGCGAGGTGCAGTTAATGCCTGGTAAGAAGACCAAGACTTGGGGTTATAATACTGACCTGCTTGGTAAAACGATTTTGTTTAAAAAAGGCAAAATGATTCATATTACCTTAAAAAATGAGCTGCCGGAGTTAACTACGTTTCATTGGCACGGTTTAAATGTACCTGGCCCCATTACTGATGGTGGCTGTCACGCGCCGGTTTATCCGGGAAAGAGCACCCAAATTGAATTCAAGTGTGATCAGCCCGCCGCAACTTTGTGGCTCCACGCCCATCCATGTCCATCCACAGCTCAGCACGTTTGGAAAGGCTTAGCAACCGCAGTCGTTGTGAAAGATGATGTCGAAAGCAAACTGCCATTCCCCAGAAATTATGGCGTTGACGATATTCCAGTGATTTTACAAGACCGTCGCTTCCACGAGGACAATCAGTGGGACTACACGGCCGACTATGACCCTGACGGCGTGCAGGGGCCAACTGCGATGATCAATGGTACCATTAATCCATACTTTGATGTAACCACACAGCGGCTCAGATTGCGCTTCCTAGATGGTGCTAATCGCCGTGAATGGCGGCTTCATTTTAGTGATAATTTGAAATTTACTCAAATCGCTTCAGACGGTGGGATTCTCCCTGAACCCGTCGATTTTACCCACCTGATGCTCACTTGTGCTGAGCGAGCAGAAGTGATCGTTGACTTTGGTCAATACAAGCCTGGCGATGAAGTCACGTTATTCTGTGATGATGTCCCAATCATGCGTTTTAGAATTCATGAATTTGCGCATGACAATACCACCTTGCCCGATCACCTAGTCGATATTCCAGATCCAGATGTGACTCCTGGCGCTCCGGTCCACAAGGTCGTCATGTCTGGAATGGACGAAGAAGTCATGATGAACGGGAAGAAATTTGACATGCAGCGGATCGACGATAAGCAAAAGCTCGGCAACGTTGAATATTGGGACATCAGTAATACCAACGATATGAGTAACGGAATGGTCCACCCTTATCACATGCACGGTACTCAGTTCAGAGTTGTTTCCCGAAATGGCCACGCACCATATCCAAATGAAAACGGCCTGAAAGATACGGTCGGTGTCAATCCGGGTGAAACCGTTCGCTTAAAAGTCTGGTTCAACCATTTAGGTGTTTTCATGAACCATTGCCACATTATCGAGCATGAAGACGGCGGCATGATGGCGCAGTTTGAAGTCTATGATCCTGATCATCCAAAGAAATATCAATTAATGGATATGGATACTTTGATGAATGCTTTTGCTAAAGAGCGTGGCGTCAAGGTTGAAGACCTTAACATTCCTGGAATGGATATGTAAGCCTAATTGTTGCGGATGATTGGGTGACGTGATATGATAACTTATGGAATGAAAAATGAATAAAGCTGTTAGGTGAGGCTCCTATGTGGAAAATGCTACTGCTCAGAAACGTCGAAAAACGCCAATGAGTCAGCTGTCCCAGTCAAAGTAAGGCTTGGACTAACGTAGCTGTTAATTTTAACTACATCACATAGTGCTAAAGCTTAACGACTGGCGACAAGTGTCTAAGTGTGTGCAGTCGTTAGCGGCTGGACACTTTTTGTTACCAAATAAAACTTTGAAGAGGTGAGAGTTATGACAGCAGAATTTATAGACCCAGGAGCGACGAAGCATCAGTCTACCAAGGGAAGCCCGGTTGTGATAACTCTCTTCCGACTTTATCGTTGATGAGAAGTTGTGATAACCGATCTTCCCGAATTGAATAATTGTTTGACGAATCTAAACTTTTTGTTTCTTGCTTACTAGCTTTACAGCTAAACGCATCACAAGAAATTTCCCGACTTCGTTTGTTTAGATAAGTCAACTTTTGGGAATTCGGTTAATGCAATTTCTCGGTGGTCTCGAACACTTTGGTACTGGCGTACTTTTGATCGGTCGACTACTCATGGTCGAAAAACGCTTCACCTTTTAGGAAACTAATTGGGGAGAAATAATTAATCGTGTTAAATTGCCACACATAAAGCGATAATAATAGTAATTATGAGGGCCAAACCTCCAAGAATCCGGTGGAAACTGATTCTTGACAGATGACTGCTATCTTATCGACCAATAACATTATAAAGCCGTCAACGTAAAATCGTTGGCGGCTTTTAATTTGTCATTCAAATACAAAAGGGTCGGAGCAAAATGGTTCATTTTGCCTCGGCCCTTTTACTATCTATCCAGCTTCTTCAACCGGTTTTTTCTTTTTAAATGAAGCAATGTATTTTTTAGATTTCTCTTCATCAAATTCTTTTTCAGATTTACCAATCACGACGGTAGCGAGTGAGTTCCCCACCACGTTCACGGCAGTCCGCCCCATATCCACAATTCGGTCAATTCCGGCAATAAAAGTGAGCCCAGTAACCGGTACGCCAATCGTCGAAATGGTAGCCAGCAATACAACAAATGAGGCACCTGGCACCCCGGCCATTCCTTTAGAAGTAATCATTAGGACGACTAATAAAGTGATCTGTTGGCCAATCGAGAGATTAATATGATAAGCCTGGGCAAGGAACAAGGCAGCAATCGATTGATAGATTGCCGATCCATCCAAATTAAAGGTATAGCCGGTGGGAATGACAAACGAAACGATTCCCTGACTACTCCCAAATTTGTCCATCTTCTCAATCATCTTCGGCAAAACGGCTTCAGAACTAGCGGTCGAAAATGCCAGAACAATCTCATCTTTGATAACTAGTAACAGGTCAAAAATGCTAAAGCCGAAGATCTTGGCAACGATTCCCATAATAATGAGGATAAACGCCGCCATTGTGACGTAGGCAATTGCCACAAAATAACCTAGTGGAATTAAGGCACCAATCCCCATTTCAGCCAATGCAACCCCAATCAAGGCACAAACTCCAATGGGAGCAGCATGCATAACCCAATTAGTCACTTTAAACATGACTTCGGCCACAGCGTTTAAGCCGTCGATTAGAATCTGTCCCTTCTCGCCAATGGCCGCAATTCCTAAACCAAAGAAAACTGAGAAGAAGATCACTGGCATCATGTCACCGTTTGCCAAGGACTTAAAGATGTTGGTGGGGATAATTCCAAGCAAAGTCCCCCAGATACCGGTATGCTGCGCGGTCTTCGCGGTCGCCATATATTGACTAATATCAGATCCATGTAGCGAGTGAATATCAATCAGTGTCCCAGGGTGCAAGACGTTTGCGACAATCATTCCAAGTGCGATGGCGATCGTCGTCATTAACTCAAAGTAGATGATCGTCTTTAGACCAACTCGGCCAAGTTTCTTAATATCACCCATACTAGCAATTCCAACTGTTAAACATGAAACGACAATTGGTAAAACAATCATTTGAATCAGGTTAATAAACATGGTTCCAATATTCTGCATGGCCGTTATTGCGGTATTATTCTTGTAAAAAATCACACCAAAAAAAACACCAAGTAATAGACCAATCAGAATCTGCCAGCCGAGGCTCAGCCGGTAAGTTCTGTATCGTTTCATAATTTCACCCGTTTTCTCAAAAATATGTACTATTTTAATATAAAACAAAAGCCTCAATTGTCAAATCAAGTGCAACACTAAGAATCTATTC